>SVQU01000042.1 GCA_015065165.1 Oscillospiraceae bacterium
TACTTCCACTATGTTGTGGATGTGGCTAAAAACTATGAAATGGAGGAATGACCTATGGCAACTATCGGTCTCGACAAACTTTTCTACGCAAAGATTACCGAAGATGAAAATGGTAATGAAAAAATGCTTGTTATTTTAAACGTATCTGTTATAATGGAAATGTTGTATGATTTTTGTTTGATGGAGTGTTCAGATGAATATAGGACTTGTATTATCCGGGGGAATGGCTAAAGGCGCGCTTCAGCTTGGCGCTTTATATGCATTAAGCGAATTTATACCGCTTGAAGAAATTAAATACGTATGTTGCGCTTCGGTAGGTACTCTAAACGGTTATGCCTATATGACAAACAAGCTTGAACAGGCAAAGAAAATGTGGAGCGGGCTTTGCAGCAATGGCAAAATGGGTTTATACCAATTTCTTAAAAGCGAAATTTTGCAACAATCTATTATAGGTCTTTATGATCCTAACGATTCACTACCTTCTGAATTTTATTGTTCGTTGCTTGAGTTAAGCGCCATGAATATCGTATATAAAGATTTATCTAAGGTAGAAAAAGATAAAATACCGCTATATTTGAAGGCATCTGTTGCGTTGCCTGTTTGTAATCGTGCAGTTCAGGTTGACGGTTCGGGTTATTATGATGGCGCAACGGTTGACAATATTCCTGTTCTTCCGCTTTTAGATCGTGAGATTGATTATATCATCTGTATATATTTTGATGATGTTTGCTATAAATTTGAAAACACAGATTTTGACAATAAAATTGTTAAAATAACCTTCCAGGGCGAAACTTCATTAAGACAATCATTTGTATTTCAGCAAGACAGCATTGATAATATGTTAGAAGATGGTTATGAAAGAACAAAAAACATTTTAAAACAGTATTTTAGTGATGGCTACGATAATCTCGAACAAATTTACCGTAATATAGATTTACTTAACCAAAACAAAGATAGCCGCCTGCGCTTAACGGGTGACGTAATCATTACCAATTTTAATAAAATAACGCAAAAATTAACCAGAAAAAAGATTTTATAAAACGAACAACACCCCACTAAACGCTTTTGGGGTGTTGTTTATATATAGGTGTTTTTTAAAATATGTAATTATAGTGAAAGCTGAATATCCGCAACCTTGATATCGGGATTGTCCAGTACCTGTTTTAACACGTTAAGATAGTATGTATGGAAGTTTCTGACATCCTCTTCGCTGGTGATCTTGGTCTGCACATCGTAAGCCATATCAACCTCTTTGGTCTTGGCATCTAAAACCTGAATAACATAGGCAGGAAGAGCGCTGTTGCCGTTGGTATACAAATTAAACTCCACGCCCTCGGGCATATCGACGGGTAAGAATGAGTAGGCAATCGAATAGTATATCAGAAGCGGTGAAGAACGGTAGATGTTGTGCATTAAAGCCTCAAAATCTCTGTCTTTAAACTTAACGTGTCTATAAAGACCAATCTGCGCAAGTGAGAATGCCTTTAGATTATCCTCAAAGGAGAGGTCGTAATCAATCTTGGTATAACAAGCTGCGCTTTGCACCTTAGCGCCTGCACAGTGCTTTTCCTGTGTGGAATTGCGGCAATTATAAAGACCTATGGGCATTATGTTTTTAAGATTTCCGTTTAGTTTAGCCAAGGCTACAGAGCTTGCGTAGAAAAGCACATTCGCAGGTGAGCATCGATTATCCTGACAATAGGTCATCAGTTTTTCTACCAAATCCTTGTCAATTTTGTGACGATAGGTCTGAGTGTTGTTATGTACAAGAAAAATAGGCATACTGCGATGGTGTTTTTTGAGTTGCTTCTGCCAAATGGGATTATTTGGGCCGTGAACACCTGCATAAAATGGCTCGGGATTATCGGTGAGCAGGTCGGTGAAGTACTTCAAGTGTTTCTCTTGCGAATTTCCGCACTTGGCCTTTTCAATATCCGTTTTGATAATCTCCTCAAAACTTTCGGGGGCATGCGGCAACGCTTCGCCCTTCTTTAAAGCATTATACACGTTTAAAAGATCCGTATACAAAACGTTGATTCCATAAAGGTCAACAACCAGATGACAAACCTTGAAGAATACCATATAACGATTGTCATAGGTGCGAATAAAATAAGGCTCGATAACAACGCCGTGCATATAGTCAATGGTCTTTTTTCTAACCTTATCGAGAAAGGCGTCTTGTTGTTCTTTGGTTTCAAAGGACAAAACGGGCACCTTTTTGCTGTTCTTTACACAATCACTAAAATACTGCATCAGTTTTCCGTTCTTTCTGAAGAACCTGATTCTGAGGCAGTCGTTTCGTTCAACCAAAAGCCTAAAGGCCTGTTCCATAATCTCAAAATCCACTTCCTCATCAATGGTGATGGAGGAAAGGATGTTGATTACTCTTTTATATAAACTGTACTGGCATTGCATATATGCCACGTCTTGCGTGAGACTTAAATTGTAACAAGATTTATCTGTCATATTCCATTACTCTCCTGTAAGTTAATATGTTTTTTTCACAGCATTTAAATATTATACCACAATTTTTTGACAAAAGAAAGCGTTTTTCGACTTTTTTAATAACATTGTTTTTTTATTTGATTTTAAAAATGATATCCAAATCGGTACGCCTTACCAAAAAGCATTGAAAAAGCCCAACAAACATGATAAACTTAAAGGTAAGCAAACACGAATAATCCGAACCTGCCTAAAACGGCATTCTTTCGGCACTTTTCGGTTTGTCATCACCCGTAGGCGTTAGCCTGACGGATTCTTCCGCACCAAAAATCACTCGAAATTCTGCCCG
>SVQU01000032.1 GCA_015065165.1 Oscillospiraceae bacterium
TAAATTGGTTTAAGCGTTGGCTTAAATTCACTCGATAAGTTACGCTAACTTGAGTTATATACCCTTATACAGACTTAATCAGTCTAAAGGTTTCATTGTTGGGAATAACAAGACGTCGCGGATTGCTTGGGAATCGGTGAGAAGCATACACATTCTATCGATACCGTAACCGATACCGCCTGTGGGGGGCATACCGATTTCGAGAGCGTTAAGGAAGTCTTCATCGGTGGTGTTTGCCTCGGCATCGCCTTGGGCAAGCTGTTCTTCCTGAGCCTTAAAGCGTTCGCGCTGGTCGATAGGATCGTTAAGCTCGGAATATGCGTTTGCCATTTCCCAACCGTTCATAAAGAACTCGAAGCGTTCAACATAATCGGGGTTGTCGGGTTTACGCTTTGTAAGAGGAGAAATTTCAACGGGATGGTCCATAACAAAGGTCGGCTGAACAAGATGCTCTTCAACAAATTCTTCGAAGAAGAGGTTAAGTATATCGCCCTTTTTATGACGGGTTTCAAACTGAACGCCCTTTTCCTTTGCGATTGCGCGAGCTTCTTCGAGAGTGTTAATTTCGTTAAAATCTACGCCGGAATATTTCTTAACCGCATCTACCATTGTGATACGCTCGAAGGGCTTACCCAAATCCATCTCGATACCGTTATAAACGATTTTGGTAGTACCCAAAACCTCGTTTGCAACGTGGCGATACATATTTTCGGTCAAGTCCATCATACCGTGATAATCGGTATATGCCTGATAAAGCTCCATAAGGGTAAATTCGGGGTTATGACGGGTATCAAGACCTTCGTTACGGAAAACTCTGCCGATTTCATAAACCTTTTCAAGACCGCCGACGATAAGGCGTTTAAGATAAAGCTCCAAGGAAATACGAAGCTTCAAATCCTCGTTAAGGGCATTGAAATGGGTTTCAAAAGGTCTTGCCGCCGCGCCGCCCGCGTTGGAAACCAACATGGGGGTTTCAACCTCCAAGAAGCCTTGTGCATCAAGGAAGCGACGGATTGCGCTGATAATTTTGGAACGCTTGATAAAGGTATCCTTTACATCCGCGTTCATAATAAGGTCAACGTAGCGTTGACGGTAGCGCATATCTGTATTGGTCAAGCCGTGATATTTTTCGGGAAGAATCTGCAAGCTCTTTGTAAGCAAAGTGATTTCGGTAGCGTGGATAGAGATTTCACCGGTTTTGGTGGTGAAAACAGTACCCTTAATACCAACGATATCGCCGATATCGAACTTTTTAAAGCCTTGATATTCTTCAACACCCACGTCATCGCGGGCAACGTAGCATTGGATTGTACCCTTTAAATCCTGAACGTTACAGAAGGATGCCTTACCCATAACGCGTTTAGACATAAGTCTACCGGCAATAACAACCTCTTTGCCCTCTAATTCTGCATAATTTTCTTTAATATCTGCACTGTGGTGGGTTGTATCAAACTTTGTTATAACAAAAGGGTCCTTACCCTCTGCCTGCAAATCTGCAAGCTTCTGACGGCGCACCGCAAGAAGGTCGCCTAAATTAACCTCCCCTTGGGGAGAATTATTATTAATTTCCTGACTCATTTTATAAATCCCTTAGTTTATTTAGAAATATTGGTGATGGTGTACTTAACCACACCCATAGGAGTTTCAACGTTGATGCTGTCGCCCTTACGCTGACCCAAAAGCGCCTTGCCCAAGGGGCTGTCGTCGCTTATCATAAACTGAATAGGGTCTGCCTCGGTGGTGGAAACGATTTTATATTCGCAATCCTCATCGGTATCGATATTATGAACCATAACCTTGTTACCAACGTTTACTTTATCGGTGCCAAGCTCGGAGTCGTCAAGGACGATAGCGTTTTCGAGAGTTTCCTCCAAATGCGCTATTTTACCTTCGATTTCAGCCTGTTCGTTTTTAGCTTCATCATATTCGCTGTTTTCCGAAAGGTCGCCGTATGCTCTTGCCTTTTGGATAGCGAGAGCAACCTCTTTACGTTTTACTGTTTTGAGATGTTCAAGCTCCTGCTGAAGTTTTTTAAGACCTTCCTGAGAAACGATAATCTGCTTTGCCATTTCTAATTACTCCTCTTTTATATATGTGAAAATATTTTATAACTTTTTTATTGATTAATCTGTCGAAGTTACAAGCTCGATTGCTTTTTGCAATTGTGCATCTTCTTCTTTGGGCATTTTGTAAAAACGGGATTCCCACTTTTCGTCAAGTTTAACCTCGTAATCGGGAATTATACCCACACCGTCATAACTTTCGTTGGAGGGCGGGTTATAAAATGCGGTGGACATTTTTATTGCACTGCCGTCCTCAAGGGTATAGGTTGTTTGCATTGTGCCCTTACCGAAGGTTTTAACACCCACGATTTCCGCCAAATCATAATCTCTAAGCGCCGCCGTGAACAGCTCTGCCGCAGAGGCGGTGGATTGGTTACACAAAACAACCATCTTTTCGGCTTTGATACAATTCGCATCAGAATCGCGAGTGGTTATATTTCCTGCTTTATCAACGATGTTAATAATCGGTCCTTCGGGAAGAAGAATATCCAAGGTTTTGCATATTTCCTCTAAGAAACCGCCGGCATTGTTACGCAAATCGAAAATAAACCTGCTGCAGCCGTCATTTTGCGCTTTGGAAATTGCGGTTGTAAACTGGGCGGTAAGAGTTTCATCCGAGAAGCTTAAAATTCGGATATACGCCACGTTATCATCCAATTTCTCGTAAATAACGTTTTCGCTGGCAATGTTGCTGCGGATTAGGGTAAAATCTATTTTTTCTTCTCCGCGGAGGACTGTCAAGGAAACCTCCGTGCCCGCTTCACCGCCTATAAGATCTAACATCGTATAGTAATTCGATTCGGTGGCATCCACGCCGTCTGCCGAAACGATTATATCCCCTTTAAGCAAACCGCCCTTTTCGGCAGGCGAGTTTGGCATAACACCGAAGATATAAATACCCTTTGCATCTACGTCGAAGGTAGCGTGCACGCCTATCCCCACAAAACTGCCGGAATCTTCGCTTTTCATAGCGTTATATTCCTCGGCGGTGAAATATCTGGAGTAGTCATCACCGATGGACATCACGAGCGTTTTATAAATGTTGTCCCAAAGGTTAGATTCGTCATAACCGTTTACATAATGTTGCTCGAGCTTATCGATTAAAACCGAAAGCTTGGCATATTTATCGGCAGAATCGCCCATGGAATTAATCAGCTCGATATAGCCGCTGATACCTGCGGTTTGTTGACGAAGTTGATTGTTCTCAGCGCTGTGGCGGTTATTTAATATAGCCGCAGAGCCAACGCAGGTTACGATACAAACCAACACCGAAATAACAATGCAGGCAAAGGGTGTAATTCTTTTTTTGAACATTATTTCACTTGATTTCTTTATTTGTAATTTTTAGTGTAATAGCCGTCAGGCAAATATTGGTCGGGGTTTACATAATTACCCGCACCGGTGGAAGACGACGCGTTTGACATTACACTGAAATGCAAATGGTAGCCGGTAGATCTGCCGGTTGTGCCTATGTAGGCAATAACCTGTCCCGCCTTTACGGTATCGCCAACCGAAACCTCGAAGGTAGGACGTGAGTTGTTTCCGTTATCGCAGTGGCCGTAAAGGGTAGAAACACCGCCGCCGTGATATATAATTACGCAGTTACCGTATCCGCTATACCAATCTGCACGGGTAACCACACCGCTTTTTGCAGCATAAATGGGTGTACCGCGCTTTGCGGCGATATCAATGCCGTTATGGAAGGCGGTAGAACCGTTTATGGGGTCGCGGCGGTAGCCGTAACCGCTGGTTACCATAGAATAGCTTTGCACGGGCCAGATAAATTCCGCGCTGGATTCGAACATTTCCTTACGTTCTTCCTCCAGCTTGGAGATTTTAGCCTTTACCTCTTTTATTGCCGCATTTTTATCGGCATATTGAGAGCTTATGGCATCTTTATCCAGATTCAAGCTGCTGATTAAGGTTTCGAATTCCTTAACCTTTTTGTCCTTTTCAAGCTTGGAAAATTCAAGGTTGCTAACGTAGCTGTCGTATTCCGCCTGAGTTTTAGCCAAATCGGCATCTAACGCCTCTAAATCGGCAATAGAAATTTCTATTTCCTTAATCAAATTATTTGCCGCGTTCATAATATCGTTGAAATTATCACGGCGTGTGAGATATTCCGAAATGTTTTCGGAGGAAAACAAAAGCTCGAAGGAATTGGTGTTTCCGTTTTCGTAAATAAACTGCATAAGCTTAAGATACATAGAAACACGGTAATCGTAGTCCTCTTTAGCCAAAGCGATTTCGGACACAACCTGTGCGCGCTTAACATCATAGGATTCTTTAATAGAGGTATTAACCAATATTTCGGCATCCAAGCCGTCGATTTCGGCTTGATATTGCTCGATAAGAGCCATTTGCTCGCCTGTTTCGCTTTGAATCTTATTGATGTTACTTTGTATAGAAGCGAGTTCGTTTTGGAGAGTCTTAAGAAGCGCTTTACATTCCTCAAGCTCTTTTTCAACGTCGCTTATTGTTCTTGCTTTTACGGGTTCATAAGGGACGCTAACGGTGGTTACGCCGCAAATCAACACCATACAAAGCAAAAACGCCAACAGTTTTTTTATGGTATTTTTCACAGTGAGCCTCCTAAATCAGGTTTTAAGGAATTTCTTCATAGAAATACCCGAGGCAATAACACCCGCGAAAAGACCTATCGCCAAAAAGGCAATTGCAAGCAAAGGTGCATAAGTAACGAATTCTGCCGCCTCTATGCCCAAAGCGCCGGTTGTACCGGTAGCGGAAGAAATGATATCCTTAAGCAAGTAATCATAAACGTAGAACTCTATGCCAAAGGAAGCCGCGGCGGAGAAAACGCCGATAATTACACCCTCTACTACAAAGGGCATACGTATAAAATGCTTGGTTGCACCGCAAAGACGCATAAACTTAATTTCGTTTTCACGGGCAGAAAGACCTAATTTAATGGTGTTCATTATAACGAACAAGGAAATAAGAAGGAATATCGCCATAAGCCACAAGCCCACCACGTAAAGGGTGTTTTTAATGCTCATTACGTTGCCGTAAAGCTCGATATTATCCTTGATATCCTCGGTAAGTATTGCGTCGGTTTTAACACCCGATTCGTCAACGAAAGCAATTTCGTCGATACGGTTTTTAACACGGGTAACCTCATCAAAATCCGAAAGGTTGATAAATGTCATACGATAGCTTGCGCGAAGGGGGTTATCATAAACAGCGTTGCCTACGCCGTCATTTTCGCCCTCGTGGTTGCCGTGGAATTCGTTATGAGAAAAAATTTCCTTTATCCAATCCTCGTTGTAGGTTTCAAGCATTATTTCCAAATGCTCGTCCGAGGAAATATATTTGAAATTTTCGTGTTTGGGAACCTGCTCTGTCTCTCTGTCCCACATATTCATAGACCAATCGATAATGTGAGATTCATCGCAGATTTCTGCCAATTGCTCGCCGATATATTTAACCTTTTCGGTATCGTAATCCTTTTGAAGCATTACCTCGATAACGTTAAGGTTTTGTATTTTTTGGAAGTTAAGGTTTATGGTGTCGATAACAAGATAAAAGGTTCCCACAAGCACCATACATGCCATAAGCACCAAAATAGATGCCGTTGTCATTACCCTGTTTCGGAAAACGCCCTTAAAGCCCTGACCGATATTATAGAAAAATGTGCTTGGTTTCATTAACGTATTTCGCCTCCGTCGAAAGCGCCGTTCTCGGTGGATGTCATCATAGATTTGATATCAAAATCCGCACCGTTAGTATCTGCAACGATTTTGCCGTTTTCGATTTGAACAACACGCTTTTTATATGCCTGAATAAGAGACATATCGTGGGTTACAACGATAACGGTTTTGCCTAATTTATTAATCTTCATAAGAAGTTCCATAATGCCCTCGGACATCTGGATATCCACGTTACCCGTGGGTTCATCGGCAATAACGGTATCGGGGTTGTTTACAAGCGCCCTTGCAAATGCCACGCGCTGTTTTTCACCGCCCGAAAGCTCGGTGGGAAAAGAATCGCTCTTATGGCTTAGACCAACGATATCAAGGAAGAAGGGAACGCGCTTTTTGATAAGCTTGGGCTTTGCGCCCACAACACGCATAGCAAAAGCCACGTTTTCATAAACCGTCATTTTATCGAAAAGCTTAAAATCCTGAAAAACCACGCCCATGGTACGGCGCAATTTGGGGATTCGCCAGGAACGTATCTTTTCAAGGTGGAAGCCGTTTACCTCAAGCCTGCCTGCAGAAACACGTTCTTCGCATATTAACAGTCTGGTAAGGGTGGTTTTACCCGCACCGGAATGTCCGACGATGAACACAAATTCGCCGTCGTTAATCTGCAACGACACGTCGTTTAACGCAGGGGTGCCGTTGCTGTATATCATTGATACGTTTTCAAATTTAATCATTGTTTATACCAAAATTAATAAATAGAGGGCTTGCTGATAAGATATTTCTTAACCATCAACGCAACCTTAAAGGTAATTGCATGTTCAAATTCACGAAGATCAAGACCTGTAAGCTTTTTAATCTTTTCAAGTCTGTAAACCAAGGTGTTTCTGTGAACAAACAGCTTTCTTGATGTTTCGGAAACGTTAAGGTTATTATCGAAGAATGCGTGAATGGTCTGGAGAGTTTCTCTATCCAAGCTTTCGAGAGAGCCGCGCTTGAAAACCTCCTGAAGGAACATTTCGCAAAGGGTGGTAGGCAACTGATAAATAAGTCTGCCTATACCGAGACTTTCGTAGTTAATAACGTTCTTTTCGGTGTCGAAAACCTTACCAACCTCGAGAGCAACCTGAGCGTCCTTATAAGAACGGGCAAGCTCTTTAACGTTGGCAACGATAGAGCCGATACCGATATGAACCTTAAGGAAGAATTCGGACTGAACGGTATCAACAATACTCTTTGCGATAAGCTCAACCGCGCGGGGATCGTTAGCCGATTTAACCTCTTTTACAAGAACAATATCCGATTCGCCCACGTTTATAACGTAATCGTGCGCTTTATCGGGGAACATATTCTGAATAACGTCATAGGGAATGATATCACCTGTGTTGGAGAAGCGGATAAGAATAACAACACGGTTAACCTCGTTATCAAAACGAAGTTCTTTGGATTTAATATAAATATCGCCGGGGAGAATGTTATCAAGGATAATGTTTTTAATAAAGTTGGTTTTGTCATACTTTTCGTCGTACAAGGTCTTTATGTTAGAGAAAGACACCGACAAAAGCGCAGACACGCTCTTTGCGCTGTTGTCTCCACCCTCGACGAAAACGATATATTCGATTCTTGCATGGGAACCGATGGGGCGGTAGGTATAATCTCCGATAACGAGAGTTTCATAGTTATAGGAGATTTCATCGAGAATTTCTTTGTGAACGCTACCGATTTTAGAAAGCTGGCTACAAGCGATAACCACACCCTTATCATCGATAATACCTATTTCGCGATCTACTGCCTCGCGCATTTGATAAATTAATCCTTGAAAAAGCTTATTGCTCATTTTGCTGCTCCTTTTCGAATTTTATCTTTTATTGAAAATAACCAAAACTGTATACATTGTAATTTTATATCATTTTTTAATTAATTGCAAGAGTTTTTGAAGAAATACAACAAATAAAATCGCTCTTTTTTGTGTAATTTGTTATTTTTTACCTTTTATTTTCATTTCAAAGCGCATTTGTTAACGAAATATGAACATTTTGCGCCCGTTTTTTACGGCAAAACATATAAAACCGCCGTTAAAATACCCAACGGCGGTTTTACAAAGATTGGTATTAAATTATTTTACCGCTTGCATCTCCGAAGATTGATCGGCGGTTTTATTAATCTCGTTAGGCTCACGGAAGGTGGGAACAACCTTGGCTATCGCCGCTTTCACCTTGGCAGAGCCAAGAGAATCCTTCGATTCCTCCACTGCGGAAATAAGTATATCCAAACGAGATTGTACATCCTCGCGGGTAAGAGGGGCATCTCTTTCGATGAATATCATATTATTCTCGGTCTTATCAAGGGTTTCGTTTTTCATAAGCAGTTCTTCGTACAGTTTTTCCCCGGGACGAAGCCCTACTTCTTCAATTTTAATATCCACATCGGGCTCGAAGCCGGAGAGACGTATCATATTCTTCGCAAGGTCGTAAATACGAACAGGCTTGCCCATATCCAAAACGAACAGTTCGCCCTTTTTAGCCATTGCACCCGCCTCCATCACCAATTGGGAAGCCTCGGGAATGGTCATAAAGTAACGAATGATACGCTTGTCGGTTATGGTAACGGGACCGCCGTGGGCAATTTGACGCTTAAACAACGGAATTACCGAGCCGTTGGAACCAAGCACGTTACCGAAGCGGACAGCCGCAAAGGAGGTTTTGCTGTCGGTACGGCATTGAATCACCATTTCGCACATACGCTTGGAGGCGCCCATAATGTTCGTGGGATTAACCGCTTTATCGGTGGAAATGAGAATAAACTTGTCCACGCCGTATTTTTCAGCCATATCTGCAGCATTATAGGTGCCGAGAATGTTATTTTTAACTGCTTCGCAACCGCTTTGCTCCATAAGAGGAACGTGTTTATGCGCCGCCGCGTGGAAAACTACATCGGGACGGTAATTGGCAAAAATACAATCCAACCTAACCCTATCTCTCACCGAGCCGATTTCAACGCACAAATCAAGCTCGGGATGGTTATAGGAAAGCTCCTGCTGTATATCGTAGGCGTTATTTTCGTAAATATCGAAAATAACAAGACGTTTTGGCTGACACTGTGCTATTTGACGGCAAAGCTCGCTACCGATAGAACCGCCGCCCGTAACAAGAATGGTTTTATTATTATAATACTTAAATTCGTCTTTATCGTTGATTGTAAGAGGATCGCGGAACAAAAGGTCCTCTATCTGGAATTCACGTATGGTGGGTTTTGCGGCGCCGGATTGTTTTGCTTCCCGCACAGGCAGGTCATAAATCTTAATTTTACAACCCGTAAGGCTGTAAAAATCGTACAAGCGGGTTGCTTCATCGCCATCCATATTGGAAATAGCGATGAAAATCTCGCTTATGCCGTCTCTTTTAATTTGTTCCAAAACCGAGGCGTTTTCGTAATAAACAGGCAAGCCGTAAACGCGGGCGCCAACCTTTGCCTGGTCGTTATCGATAAAGAAAATGGGTTTATAAATAGACTTACGGTTGTTTACAAGGTCGGTTGCCAAAAGCACACCCAACTGCCCTGCCCCTACTATCGCAACGTTAATAACGGGGCCGGTTTCGTTAGACGCTATAATTTGGCGGCGTTTATAAAGCAAACGGTAGCACAAACGGCTGAATATAGCAAACAATGCAGAAAAAGCCGCAATCACCGCGAAATGCCAAACGCCCTCGTACAAATTGAAGGCGCGTGAAAGAATAACCGAAATAGCCGCACCGCCCATATCGGCAACGATAAGGTTAAAATACGCCTTCGAGCTGGTGTAACGCCAAACGTTTGAATAGACGTCGAGGAAATAACGCAAGGCGAACATAGAAACGAACAATATAAGCGTATTCCACAAATAAACCGAATATATATACTCCGGCGAGGTGTCAAAATACACCGTAGATGCATAATATATTATATTCAGCGCAAGAAAGGACAGAACATCGAACATAAACAATATCGGACGTTTTGCTCTGCTGTTTTTGAAAAGGAAATCCATACTTTATCTCCCTTTTAACATTTTAGGAAAAATAAACAAAATTACTTTTCTATTTGATTATTATATCATACAATTCTACAATTGTCAACAAAAAATGAACAGTTATTTACACATAACAAAACAAGCCTTCGATTATAAAACCGAAGGCTTGAATTTTGATTATTATTAATACAAATAACCCTGTTTATAAAGCAATTCCGCGCCCAAAACAGCACCGCCTGCCGCACCGCGGAGGGTGTTATGAGAAAGGCAGATGAACTTATAGTCGAAAATACTGTCCTCACGAAGTCTGCCGATAGAAATACCCATACCGCCGTAAAGGTCGCGGTCAAGACCTGTCTGGGGACGGTTTTCCTCTTCGAAATAAGTAAGGAACTTTTCGGGAGCGTGAGGAAGCTCTAAACGCTGTGCTTCGCCAATATATTCTGCCCAAGCCGCCTTGATTTCCTCGATAGAGGGTTTGTTTTCAAACTTAACCGAAACCGCGGCAAGGTGTCCGTCGGAAGCGGGAACGCGGATACACTGCGCGGAAATAACGGGACTTGTTGCGTTTACGATAACGTCGCCTTCTACCTTACCCCAAACCTTAAGAGGTTCTTTTTCGCTCTTTTCTTCTTCGCCGCCGATGTAAGGAATAACGTTATCCAAAATTTCGGGCCAGGTTTCAAAGGTTTTACCTGCGCCGGAGATTGCCTGGAAGGTAGTAACGTTAACTTCCTTAATACCGTATTTACGCAAAGGCTCAAGGGCAGGAACGTAGCTTTGGATAGAGCAGTTGGGTTTTACGGAAATAAAGCCTTTTTTGGTGCCCAAACGCTTTTTCTGGGATTCGATAACTGCGGTGTGTGCAAAGTTAATTTCGGGAATAAGCATAGGTACGTCGGGAGTTCCGCGGTGTGCCGAGTTGTTGGAAACAACGGGAATTTCCGCCTTTGCATAAGCCTCTTCCATTTCACGGGTTGCGTCCTTGGACAAATTAACTGCACAGAACACAAAATCCACGTGGGGCTTAATGCTTTCGATATCCTCTGCGTTGAATACTGTCATATTAGCAATATTTTCGGAAAGAGGAGTTTTCATCATCCATCTTCCCTTTACAGCCTCGCCGTATGCCTTACCTGCAGAGGAGGGACTTGCGGCAAGGGCGGTGATTTCAAAATAAGGGTGGTTTTCGATAAGTGTGATAAAGCGTTGGCCAACCATACCTGTGGCGCCTACGATACCTGCACGGAGTTTTGCCATTTTATGTATACCTTCTTTCGGTTTTTTCAATAAATTCGATAATCAGTCTAACAATTCTTTATAAACACCGGGAACGCTGTCTTCTATAACAATAGCGTTAGCCAGTTTTTTGTAAAAATCAACGGGACCTGCACCGCCGACGATAGCATAGCCGTAGCCTTCATCGCGCATCGCCTCCATACAGCGAAGGAACAACGCGCCGCCGATACCTTTACCCCTTGCTACAGGGTCTACACCCGTGGGGCCGAAGAAGTTGCGGTAGGTACAATCGTAACCCGCAAAGCCGAGAATTTTCTTCTCGTTCTCATCATATGCAATAAAGCAGCTAATGGGAAAATGAGTGAAAGCCATGGAAATTTCGTCTGCCCAGCCATCGGAAAAGATTTCGCGCACCCACTCCACAACCTTTGTCTTGTTAGGTGTCATAGGACGGATGATTTTTATTCCTGCATCATCAAGCTTTTTATAGAGCTTGGAGCTATCGGGCAAATCGTAAAGTTTAACGAGCATATCGGGCATAGCCATATCCCCCTGATTATTATTAATAATATGAAAGGGACTGCCGCGGGTATTGCAGCAGCCCCAAACGGCTTTTTTGTTGATTAATTAAGCGGCGCTGGATTCGGAAGCGTCTTCAGAGGCGCTTGCCTCTGCGCTTGCATCTGCGCTCACTTCAGAGCTGTCTTCGCTTGCGGAGGAGCTGTCATCACTTACGTCAGAGCTGTCTTCGCTTACGGAGGAGCTGTCTTCGCTTACATCAGAGCTATCAGAGCTTGTGTCAGCAGAGGAATCGTCCTTGTCTTCATCCTTCTTTTCTTCTACGTAGGTGATCTTCATAGTAGCGTATTTATCCTGAAGAGTCTTGATATATTCTGCATCTTCAGCCGCCTTGGTATCAACCACGTTAAGAGTAAGAGTGGAGGATTCGGGGAACTTCTTGATAGGATCAAGGTTCTTAAGGTCTGCGTTCTTGGAAAGGTTAAGGGTTGTAAGCTTAGTAAGAGTTTCAACAGCGGTGATATCGGTAAGCTTGTTATTGGAAGCATCGAGAGAGGTAAGAGTGATTACCTTGCCCAAATCGCCGAGGTTTTCAAGCTTGTTGCCCGAAATGTTAAGGTTGGTAAGAGCATAAACAGGAACCGCATCATCGCCTTCGCCGTCGGTCTTAACCGCGTTGGTTATACCTGTGATATCAGTAATTTCGTTGTTGTGAAGGTCAAGAGTGGTGAGCTTTTCACAACCGGTGATATCGGGTGCTTCAACAAGACCGTTGTTGTATACGGTAACAGAGGTAAGGTTCTTAAGACCCTTGATGTTAAGCTTCTGAACGGTACCCTTAACGGTGGTTTCAACCTCTTCGGTTTCTTTATCGTCGGAAACCTCTACAACGTAGAAGTCCAAAGTCTTAAGCGCGGGACACTTGGTAACGTCAACGTCAACAGCAATCTTGTTGTTGTAAGCGGTGATGGTTTCAAGCTTTTCACAGCCGTTAAGACCGTTAATATCGGTAATTTCGTTATCGTAAACAGAGATAGTTGTCAAAGAATCGAGCTTATCAAGGCCTTCGATTTTAGCAATCTTGTTCTTGTAAGCGGAGATGCTTTCAAGGGCAGTACAGTTGCCGAGAGTCTTGATATCGGTAAGATTGTTTTCGTAGATGCTGATGGTTTTAAGAGCAGTAAGCTTGGTGAAATCGCCGAGGGTTTCAATCTTGTTAGCGTAAGCCTCGATGTTTTCAAGCTTTTCACACTTTGCAACAGCGGAAAGGTCGGTAATTTCGTTGGTGTTCAAGCCGAGTCTTTCCAAAGCGGTACAATCGGAAATACCCTTGATATCCTTAAGGTGGTTATTGGAAACGTAAAGTTCCTTAAGCTCGGTTTTACCTGCCATAGCATCCAAATTTTCGATGCAGTTGCTGTTAAGAACCACGCTTTCAAGAGCGTTCATATTCTTCAACGCATCGATGCTGGTAATAGCGTTACCTGCGGCGTTGATGTATTTAAGGTTGGTGAGACCGGAAAGAACAGAGATATCGGTAATACCTTCGTGAGTGTGCTCTTCTTCCTTGGATTCTTCGGATTCTTCGGATTCTTCGGATTCGGTGGTTTCTTGCTTCTTAGGTTCATTATCACCCATAGCAACAACACAAAGCTGTTCGAGTTTGGTGGAGTTTGCGATAGGAGCAAGGTCGCTTACGGAAGTATAGCCGACGTCAAGCTTAACAAGGTTTTCAAACTTTTCGATACCTGCCAAGTTCTTGATGCCGGTGTATTCGATAGAAAGATGCTGAAGCTTAGTGAGCTTTTCAAGCTGAGAAAGGCTCTTAAGGCTGGTAAGAGCAGCGTTGGACATCAAGGTTTCGAAATTCATATAATCTTGATATTTAACGGAGGTCATACCGTACATAGAATAATAATAGTTATTCATTGTCTGGCTGCAAGCTTCCTGCATACCCGAAACCTCGGTGAGGTCGAAGGTACGAAGAACACGAAGGTTTTCGAACAATGCCAAGTCGTCTGCTTCGGTGATTGCATGATAGAAAGTAAGATAGTTCGAATTGTCGGTAGCGGCAGATTCGGAATCTTCGGTGGAAACGTTATTAACGATATCGTCCGCCATTTCCTTAAAGCCAACCATAACAACGGGGTAAACGTAGAGAGAACCCGTTTGTTCATCGTGGCCGACGTTTACGGAATAGATGAGCGCTTCTACTTTGAGAAGGTCTTCTTCGGTAAGGTCGCGAACGGTGTCTTTACCCAATGCAGCAGCATACGCGCGGGCGAAGTTAACGTCCTCGAACTGCTTATAAGGGTCATTCATATGGATAAGGCTATCCACAATAACGAAAAGAGAGCCTGCAAGAAGAAGCACGCTGAGAACGATACATATAATTATCGTGCGTTTCTGCTTGGCTTTTACAGTGTTTTTCATCTTTAAAAATCCTCCGGATTAGTTTACGATTAGTTTATTGTACCACAAAGATATCCATTTTGCAATACTTAAATTATCAATTTGGAATTAGTTTCCGTATTTTATAATATTTACAAATGCGGCTTTGTTACATTCCCAGGATTCTTGGGTTCTGCCATAAGAAATTTCGTCCTCTTTGGGGGATTTTCTTAAGCAAAGAATTGCATTTTCGGGAACACTGGAAAGACCGGGCAAGGAATATGCCTTAAGGTCGGAAATCTTAACCCCGCAACCCGAAATGATATTGTCGGGCATATAGGCATCGTCAACGATTTCATCTATAGGCGCTAAAATATTTTCTTTCACGCAATCGTTAAAATAAGGCTCATCCAAAAGATAAATTATAGAATCGCCAATGCGAATTTCGGTTTGGAAACGGGAATAACCCTCGTTATTGGCATCGTAGTTAACCACAACGTCCCCTGCTTCGTTACTGAATTTATTTATGGTTATATCCAGAACGTTAACGTTAACCTTATCGTCGCCGTTACAATCGTAACCCATTTCGCCAACCGTTCCTTCGATTTTCTCCGAAGCCTCGGGAGAGATATACATAGGACCAACGTGCATAATGAAAATATCGGGTTCTTCGTTTTTAACAAGCTGAACCAAGGAAATCACAAGAAAAATCACCATAGCACCACCAAGGATTATCGCCCATTTATAGTGATACCAGATATTTTCGAACCATTTTGCTATTGTCAGCTTGGGTTTTGCATAGCTTTCGCGGGTTTCATAGGTTTCTTCGGGACTGTATTTTGACATTTTATTACTCCTTTCTAAGATACCGCATAATTTTATCATACAGAAAGGCATTTGGCAAGTGGATTTTAACAGTTAGAAAATATTTAACAAAAAATCAACAATGCCTCCCTTTTGCGTTTTGGGAAGCATTGTTTTTTGTGCTATATTTATATTTCTGTTTGTGAGGACATAAAATACGCACCCGTATCGATAAGCTTTTTCTCTGTACCGTCGGGAGTTTTGCCATCCTGCTTTAAGGACATTACCGCGCCGATAACACTGCCTTCGCTTAAAATGGGCGAAAGATAACTAACCGCGCTTCCGTTTTCGGTAACCGTTACGTCGTTGTTTTTGTTATCTGCAGAATAAGGTCGGTGGCTTGTTAACAACCCCGACAGTTCGGTGGAAATAGGCTTTTCAAGATATTCCTTGCGGGAAACACCTGCCACTGCGATAACGCTGTCTCTGTCGCAAATGGCAATAGGAATCCCGCTGGAACGGTTTATTGCCTCGGCATATTCCGTGGAAACTCGGCTTAATTCGCCCACGGGGGAATATTTGCGGAATACCACGCTTCCGTCCCCTTCTGTGTATATTTCCAATGGGTCTCCCTCACGGATTCGCATTGTTCGGCGTATTTCTTTGGGGATTACTACACGACCAAGGTCGTCTCCACGTGTCAAGTATTCACCAAGAGTTTTAAAAATCCTTTATTTTACAGGGTTTTTGGGGCTTTTTGACTTTTTCGAAAAAGGTATAGAATGAGGTATAAAAACACCAAGAAACC
>SVQU01000033.1 GCA_015065165.1 Oscillospiraceae bacterium
AATACCACGAGAGCGTATATGGATGTAAGACGCTTTGTGGATACAACCGACGTAAGGATATATAACGCTTCCCGCCAAACTAAGCTTAACGCGTTCGACAGAGTAACCTTTGAGGAAGCGTTGGAGCAGATTGAAAACCGCAAATAAATATACCAAGCTAAGTCTATGAAAAAATATATCAACGTTTATGCATATTTCGCTCAAAATCTCGGCGACGACCTTATGGTTGACCTTTTGGTGAAAAGGTTCCCGAAATTCAGGTTTTATACTGAAAGGGAAATCAAAAATCCATTTTTGTTAAAGAACAAAAATTTTGGAGATGCGGGATTTTATAAAGAGAAATATCAGAAACTCGGCAAATGGATAGACAAGCTTTTAAAAAATCCCGAAGGAAGTTTTGTTGAAAAACAGATTAAGAAAATCCAAGGCAACCGTTTTTGCTCGGTCTTAATCGGCGGTTCGATTTTTATGCAAAGAGGAGCTTTGAGCGAGGCACAGGTTCGTGCATGTATGCACAGAAACAACAGCTATCTTAACTATGGTCCTTTGTTTGCGATGGGCGCAAATTTCGGTGCGCATTTCACCGAATATTTCAAAACCTCCTTCGCAGAGCATTTTAAAAAATGCGCGGGCGTTTCCTTTAGGGATAAAGCATCGTATGATATGTTTTCCCATTTGCCCAACATTAATTACTCTCCCGATTTGGTTTTTTCTCTTGAAAATATCCCTAAGGGCAGGGAAAATACAGGCGAAATTCTCGTTTCTGTGATAGATTTATCTACAAAATACGGTATCGAAAAATATGCTGAAAGCTATGAAAATTTCGTTTCGGAATTTTGCAAATATATAGTTGATATAGGAAAAACTCCGGTTTTAATGTCCTTTTGTAAGGCAGAAGGGGACGAAGCTGCAATAGCGCGAATACAAACAAAAATGGGCGAATTCGCAAATGGAACGAAAACCTATTTTTACGACGGCGATATGGAAAAAGCTTTGCAAAGAATTGCCGATTGCGATTTTGTGCTTGCATCAAGATTTCACGCGGTTGTTTTGGCGTTGCTGTTTAAGAAAAGATTTTTTGCTCTTTCTTACGATATGAAAATCGATAATATGCTTAGGGATCTAAACAGTAAACTTTATTGCGGTATCGATAAGCTTGAAAATATCTCTCCCAAAGAAATTTTCGAAAAAGAAAGGGATATTTCGGATATCACCGATTATATAAAAAACGCCAAAGGGCATTTTGATCAATTAGGAGAATATTTAAAAAACGTTAGATGATTATAGTGATATCGCTATAAATGCGCGTTGTGAAAAGGAGAATTAAAGGGTAGCCTTATATGAAATTAAAAGCAAATCAAATTAGAATCGGCATGGTGTTAAGCTATGCGAATTTAATAATTGGCAATCTTATCCCCTTGTTTTATACACCGATTATGCTTGAACTTTTGGGTCAAAGCGAATACGGGCTGTATAAGATCGCCGCTAGCACAACCGCATATCTTACTATAATGAATTTTGGATTGGGTTCTGCCGTAAGTAGGTTTTTAATCAAAGCAAACGTAGAGGGCGGACAAGATTCGGAAGAGAAAACACTCGGTTTATTCGACGTTATTTTCAAAATTATTTCTGTTGCTACGCTTGTGGTAGGCGGTATTATCGTTTTTGTGTTGCCGCTTTTTTATAGTGATTCTCTAAGCGATGACGAACTTGTAAGAATGCAAATTATTGTCGTGTTGATGGTTGTAAACACCGCTGTCAATTTCTCGGCAACTGCATATAATTCTGTGGTCAGTGCACACGAACGGTTTGTTTTTATCCAATTAGTTAACGTGCTATTAACGGTTGCATTGCCAATATTTAATATCGTAGCATTATATTTAGGTTATGGTTCCTTGGGGATGGCATCTATGTCGTTAATTCTTACTATCGCATCCAGAATTATCTATGTGCTTTATGTAAGATATAATATGAACATAAAACCACGATATAAGTCAATGCCCACCAATATCCTAAAGGATGTATTTTCCTTTTCCTTTTGGATATTCGTGTCAACTATCGTAAGTCAAATTTACACGTCGACGGATACTGTCATAATCGGTATGATACCCAAATTAGCCACAATAGGTGCGGCGGTTTACAGCATAGGATATACTTTTCCCAGTATGGTTTTCAGTGCTGCGCAAATAGTTCCCGGATTTTTTACGCCAAGGGTTACAAAAATGGTATTTAACGGCGCTGATGATAAAAGTTTAACCGATATGGTAATCAGAGTAGGGCGCTTGCAAGCCTATGTGGTTTCTTTAATTACCTTTGGTTTTATATCATTCGGGCGGCCTTTTATTCAATGGTATGTAGGTTCAGGCTATGAAGAAGCTTATTGGGTTGCTGTTATCATAATGATTCCAAACTGCATCCCCTTGGTGCAAAGTGTTGCTCATAGTATTTTGCAAGCAAAAAATATGCATCGATTCCGTTCGATAACGTATTTATTTATTGCGATTGCAAATATAATAGGTACTATTTTGTTGGTTGGAAAATTCGGAATAATCGGTGCAGCAATACCCACCGGTATTTCATATATAATCGGTCAAGGGTTGATTATGAACTGGTATTACTGGAAGAAGGTTAAGCTTGATATACCGCGTTTTTGGAAATCGATATTTCCTTGCTTCTTGATTCCTGCAGTTATGAGCGTTATAACCTTGATATTGTATAAATTTATCGATTTTTATAATTTTGCACATATGATTGCAGGAATAATGATTTTCGCATTAGTATATGCGGTCGTTATGTGGTGCTTGGTTCTTAATAAGGAAGAAAAAGGACTTATTTTAAACAAATTTGCTAACACGAAGATTGTTTCTAAAATGATTAATAACAATAAGTAAAAGAAGGTATAAAAAATGAAAATTATCGGTATGATTCCCGCCCGTGGCGGATCCACACGTTTTAACAACAAACCCTGCGCGCTTATTTGCGGCAAGCCTATGGTATATTGGGTTTGGAAGCATTCAAAAGAGGTTTCTCGCTTTGATGAGGTTTACGTTGCCACCGATAGCGATGAAATTAAAGAAATCGCCGAAGGCTTCGGCGCAAAGGTAATTATGACAAGTAAGGATTGCGAAACCGCAACCGAACGTCTTTGGGAGGTTTCCAACAAGGTAGAAGCCGATTTGTACGTTATGGTAAACGGCGACGAGCCTTTGGTTCTTGCCGATGATATCGTTAAATGTATCCCCGAATCTATCCCCGAGGACGGCTTCTACGTTTCTAACCTTATGACAGACTTTTCCAACCCCGTAGAGGTTGTAGACCCCACAAACCTTAAAATCGTTACCAATAAAGACGGTATATGTCTGTTCATCTCCCGTGCGCCTATTCCTTTCCCTAAGGGAGATATGAATTATGCTTACCAAAAGTTTGTTGGCGTTGGCGCGTTTACCAAAATCGCGTTGGAATATTACCACGAAACACCCCGCGGACCTGTTGAAAAGATTGAAGAAAACGATTCTTTCCGTTTCATCGAAAACCGTAAGGATTGCTACTATATCAATGCACACTGTAAAACCCTTTCGGTTGACACCCCCAAGGATAGAGTTGCCGTAGAGCAATTTATGATAGAACACAATATGGCAGAATAATGCCGTAAAGGAGTTAAAATATGTTTCAACTCATTGCCGGTCCTTGCGTTATTGAATCCGAAGAACAGATAATGTCAATCGCAAGGGAATTAAAAGAAATCACCTCCCAATTGGGAATTCCTTATACCTTTAAGGCATCCTTTGATAAGGCAAACCGCACCTCTATAAACGGTTTTCGCGGTCCCGGAATTGAAGAGGGTATGCGTATTCTTAAAAGAGTTAAGGACGAATTGGGTTTGCCTATTTGCACGGATATTCACGAGGCTTGGCAAGCACCCATCGCCGCCGAGGTTGCGGATATTTTGCAGATTCCCGCCTTTCTTTGCCGCCAGACCGACCTTTTGGTTGCCGCCGCAAAAACAGGTAGGTGTATAAACATTAAAAAAGCGCAGTTTTTAGCCCCGTGGGATATGAAAAACTGTCTTAACAAGGTTACCGAAAGCGGAAATAACAACGTTATGCTTTGCGAAAGAGGTACAAGCTTCGGCTATAATACCTTGGTCGTTGATATGACGGGACTCAGAGTAATGAAGGATATGGGTGTGCCTGTAATTTTCGATGCGACCCATAGCGTTCAAAAGCCGGGCGGAAACGGAACCTCCACCGGGGGCAACCGCCAATACGTGGAATATCTCGCAAAGGCGGCAATCGCCGTTGGCGCGGACGGCTTGTTTATGGAAACCCATCCCGACCCCGATAATGCCAAATCCGACGGACCTAATATGGTTCCTCTTTCCGAAATGAAATCGCTTCTTATTAAACTTCAGCGTGTTTATAATGCAGTACAGGAGTAAACCTCTATGGAACAGCAATTCAATATTGTTAACGAAGCAAAAAATATATTTGATAAAGAAATAGACGCCCTTTTAAAGGTTAGGGATTCTTTGGGTGAAGATTTCGAAACCCTTGTGAAGCTTATTGTGGAATGTCAGGGTAAGGTTGTCCTTACGGGTATGGGCAAGCCGGGACATATCGGCACAAAAATTGCAGCTACCTTGGCAAGCCTTGGCACACCCTCCTTCTTTATGCACCCCGGCGAAGCATTGCACGGCGATTTGGGTATGGTAGAGAAAAAGGACGTTGTTATCATAATGAGTTATAGCGGCGAAAGCGATGAGGTTACAAGGCTTATGCCTACGCTTCACGAAATCGGATGCGCCACCGTTGCCATAACGGGTAAGCCTAAATCCACCCTTGCAAGAGAATGTAATTATCACGTTTTCTTCCCCGAATTTGAAGAAGCCTGCTATATGCACCTTGCCCCCACAAGCAGTACAACCGCCCTTTTGGTTCTTGGCGATGCTTTGGCTTTGGTGGCTTCCCGCGTTAAGAATTACACAAAAGAGGATTTTGGCTTGCACCACCCCGCAGGGGCGCTTGGCAAAAAGCTTCTTGTTAGAGTTAGCAATATAATGCACAGCGGCAACGAAAATGCCATCGTTCCCGAGGGCAGCTCGCTAAAGCAAGCAATTGTGGAAATGAGCGCAAAGGGCTTAAGCATGGTTATTATCGTTGACGGTGAAAACCGCCTTAAGGGTATCGTTACCGACGGCGACCTAAGAAGAATGTTAGAGCGCGGTATAGACGTTTATAACGAAACTGTAGATAACGTTATGACAAAGCCGCCCAAATGGATAGACGAGAGGGAAATGGCTGTTAACGCATTGCAGAGAATGACGGATATGCGTATAACGGGTATGCCTGTTCTTAATTCCGAAGAAAAGGTTGTGGGCACAATACTTATGCAGGATATTTATAAGGCGGGTATTGTAAAATGAGCATAAAGCTTTTCGTTATGGACGTTGACGATACATTGACCGACGGACATATCTATTTCGGCGATAACGGCGAAATGTTCAAGGCCTTCCACGTTAGGGACGGATATGCAATAGCTCATATTTTCCCCGTTTACGGCATAATTCCCGTAATAATTACGGGCAAATCCTCGGAAATAGTTGCCCGCCGTTCGAAAGAACTTAAAATAAACGAGGTTTATCAAGGTATTTCGGACAAGCTGACAAAATTAAAGGAAATCGCAGATAAATATAACGTTACTCCCGAAGAAATCGCGTATATCGGAGACGACGTTAACGATTTGGATTGTATGGAATATTGCGGTCTCACCGCTTGCCCTGCCGATGCGTTGGACGAGGTATTGGATAAGGTAAATTACGTTTGCAAAAGGGACGGCGGCAGAGGTGCTGTACGCGAATTTGCGGATTACGTAATAGAAACTTATTATAATAACTAATATTCATTGACAATTCAAACTTAATAAGTATAATTAAATCAAGATTTTCAAAACCCCGTTAGAGGGAAAAGACACAGGAGTATTAAAATGGCAAAAATCGGTTATTTTGACGATTCGAAAAAAGAATACGTTATTACAAATATGCGTCCCCGCAGACCGTTAAGTAACTATCTTTGGAACGAGCTTTTCTTAATGGAGATAGATAACTTCGGTTTTGGCGAAAGCTGGCTTCGTATAAGCCCCGAGGAAAGACGCGGACTTATTTACGGCGGTGAAGCATCCCGTATGGTTTATGTAAAGGACCGCGAAACGGGAGAGTTTTACGATATTAACCGTAACTATCAAAATAAGCAGTTCGATAAATACGAATGCCACGTAGGTATCGGATATCAGCAATTGGTGAACGAATATAAGGGTATCGAAACTACCTTTACTGTTACCGTTCCCACCAACGGCCATGCCGAGCTTTGGAAGTTGACTGCAAAGAACACCTCCGACACCGTAAAGAAGATCGACCTTATATCCTACTGCCGTCCTGCGGCAAACGTAACCACCCACTTGGCTTACGGTCATGCAAGATATGAAGAATCCTTAGACGGCTTGTATTACTATCACGATGCATTTGCCGTTGACCACGATTACAGCGGTATTTATATTAAAGCATCTATATCTCCCGATTCTTACGATCTCAGCAACATTAACTTTAAGGGCACTTATAACACTTGGGCAAACCCTCAGGGATTAAGCAACGATAAGCTTTCCAACAAGGGCACTTCCTTTGACGATTCCTATTGCGGTGCTTTGCAGTTTGCTCTTGAGCTCAACCCCGGTGAAGAAAAGGTAATTTACGTTGTTGTTGGTATCTCCACCGGATTGGATAACGCTATCGAGCTTTCCGCAAAATACCTTCAGGAAGGCGTTTTCGAATCTACAATTGCCGCAGTAAAACGCGAAGCAGACGATATGGACAACCTCTATATTGCCAATACTCCCGATGAATACATCAACACAATGGTTAACACCTGGCTTAAGCGCCAGATTTCCTTGGGTAAGACATGGGGCAGAGTTTGCTCTAAGGGCTTCCGCGATATTATGCAGGATACCGCAGGTCTTGCTGCATTCGACGGTAAGATGGCAAGAGAAAAAATCCTCCTTTGCCTTGCTCATCAGAGACCTAACGGCAATCCCATGCGTGCCTTCGACCCCATTGCTCGCACACCTTATTACGACGGCGCGGCTTGGATTCCCGCAACAATTCTCGCATATCTTAACGAAACAGGCGACCTTTCTGTTTTAGATGAGGTTTGTCCCTATTTCGAATGTGATGAAAGCGGCACCGTTTTCGACCATATGTATAGAGGTCTTCGTTTCTTGCTTGATAACAGAGGCGCAAGAAATATGGTTCTTTGGGGCGGCGGCGACTGGAACGACTCTATCAATAACACAGGCTATCAGCAAAAGGGCGAAAGTGCTTGGTTAAGTATCGCAACCGTAAAGGCGCTTACCGAATTCTGCCGTATTTGCGAAATTATGGGCGGTAAGGAAGATCTTATTGCCAAAACTAAAGAAGAACAGGCTGTTCTTAAAGCCGCAATTCTCGAAAACGCTTTCGAGGGCGACCAATTTATCTACGGTATCACCGACTGGGACGAAAAGGTTGGCTCTAAAGAAAACGTAGAGGGCCAGACCTATCTTAACACCCAAACCTGGGCAGTTCTTGCAAATATGCTTGACGAAGAAGGTCTTAACACCGTTATGAACACTGTCGAAGAAAAGCTTAAATGTGCTTTCGGTTACGTTCAGTGCGCTCCCGCATATACCAAAAAGGATGAACATATCGGCCGTATGGCATATTTCATCCCCGGCGGTTATGAAAACGGCTCGGTTTATAACCACGGCGTTGCCTTTAAGATTGTTGCCGACTGTATGTTGGGCAAGGCAGATACTGCTTTTGACACCCTTAAGCTTATAAGCTATGATAACCCCGCTAATGACGATTCGGGTGTTGAACCCTACGTTGTTACCAATATGTACCTCGGTCCGCAGGACCCCTACCGTCCCGGCTTCTCCTATTATTCCTGGATAACCGGTACAGCAGGTTGGATTTACCGCGGTGTAACCGAATTTATTTTGGGTGTAAGCGGTGAATTTACAGGTCTTAAAATTAAACCCTGCATTCCTTCTGTTTGGAACGAAGCGACCGTTTCCCGCGTTTACCGCGGCGCTACCTATAACATAAGCTTTAAGCGTACAGGCAGCTATAAGCTTATCGTTGACGGCGAAACTATGGACGGCTGTATCGCCCCCATCTTCCCCGAGGGTACAACCCATACCGTTGTTTGCGAATTCTAATATAAATTCCAAAATAAAAAGGTGGTTCATCGAACCACCTTTTTGCTATATTCAGCCCCTTTTGAATACCGTAGGGGCGATTCACGAATCGCCCGCAAAACAGCATAGAAATGCCTCTGATTATTTGTCGCAACGTAACACCGTATATCGTAGGGGCGGGCGTCCTCGACCGCCCGTTACATAACAAATAGAACTACACGACAAAATACCCCTCAAGACCTGAAACGAACCCGTAGGGCGATTCACGAATCGCCCGTTTGAAAACGAAAAACAGCGGAGTTGTTTTACTCCGCTGAACATTCACGATTCTAATTTGTATGTTTTTATTGCTTCGGTTGTTTCGGTTTTTCTTGCGGCAAAACGACAAATGAATTTGTTATCGGTCTTGTTATTCTCTATTAAAATCCATTCATTTATGCTTGTATCAAGGAAATATACCGACACCATAAAGCTTTTATATTTTTCTTTTTGTACGACAGTTTTAATCGTTCGGTTAACTCTGCTTGATAAATATTCTATAATGCTATTTTCAAACTCATCAACAGTATTAAAATCCCATTCTTGCCATGAAACTTCATCATCAATAGAAGCGTACAAATATTTTTTGCCGTTGCACTTTTGAGTGTAGATTTCAAGCATCAATTCCATGTTATCTTTGGAACCTGCAAAAGCGACTGTACAATCGTTATAATCGATAAAATTATCTATTCCTCTTTTTTGGGTAATTGCTTTTTTTATTCTTGAAATGCTTTCCTTTTCTTTTTGTGCATCTTCTTCCGAAATTTTAGTTGCGTGAAAGAATTTAAACAATGCCATATGTTTTGTCGTCTTTTCTATATAGACCTATTATAAAGCCTTTAAAATCTGCTCTTTAATGCTTGTCATACCCTTAAGAGTGGGGTGCCCCGTAAGCTTATCGATATCTTCAAGCATAACGGGGGTAATGCCGTAATGTTCGATAGCGGTCTTTGCGCTTTGGGTGAAAGGCTCGCCAAGCTCCGAGTTCACAATAGCGACAATTTTACAATCCTTAAGCTCGTCGGTTAAAATCTTTAAAAAGTATGAAAATGCAGGCAAAACCGAATATAAATCTTCTTTGGTCCAGCCTTCGTATTTAAGCTCGCCCATAGGAGCGCCGCACCAACAATCGTTGGTTCCGCCAAAAACGAAAACCGTGTCGATTTTGTTTTCTTTAAAGAAGCCGGCATCGCGTAATTGCTTGAATCTGTATATAAACGATGAACTTTCCGAGCAGTCAACGTTGTTATATCCCGTGTAACCAACGGTAGAACCCGACCAGCTGTTGTTTAATAAAAGGTTGCCGCCTATTTCGGGAATCAACTGTCCCCACCATGTATCCTCGGGAGTTTCAACGTCGTTCTTTTCAACGCCGTTGGAATATCCGCCGGGGTAATAATAGGGCTCGTACCCCTCGGGAATAATCCCCTTAAAGGTAGAATAACTGTCGCCGAAAATAATAACGTTTTTGCTCATAACTTGCTCCTTGCTTGTAAATGTTTTCTTTATTATCGCATATTTCTTCGCCTTTTGCAAGGTTATTCTAAAAAAATAAAAGCAGAGCGAACTTCACTCTGCTTTTTTGCTTTATATAGTGATGGTTTTGTTTAAAATTTCCTTTGTGAATCTGTATTTCGTAGGGCCCGGCGTCCTCGACGGACCGCATTAAGCAATACAGGTTCATATTTGGCGATATCTCCTATCTAAATAGTTTTGCATCATTTTTACGGCAAATTCAGCGGTTTCAACCACATATTCCTTGCCGAAGTATCCTAAATTCAACTCCATATTGTAATATCCGTCGTAACCGATTTCGTCAAGAGAATCAAATACGTCATCCCAATTGATACAACCTGTCATAGGAATTTTGTGTTGGTCGGTCATTTTGTCGTTGTCGTTAAGATGCAGGCATATAACGTCAGAGCCGAGCCTACGTATAACCTCTGCAGGTTCGGGGTTGTTATTAAACCGACTTGCCTTGTTGGAATGTCCCGTATCTACACAAATTTTAAAATAGCTTCCGAAATCCTCAAAACCGCAAATATCGTTATAGCTTTTTATAAATTCGTGAATATTCCCGAAAAAGTCGCAACAGTTGTATAAAACCGCATCGCCAAAGGTTTCGGTGGCGATTTTAATGCCATATTGTTTCGCAAAAGGAATAATACGGGAAAACATATTAAAATTCAACCTGTGCATTAACTCGGGCGGACAATCGGGCCCCATAAAAATTGTGGTAACCGCGTGAATAACGCAAACGGGTGCACCTAACACACTTGCCGCAAGACAGTCCAAACGAGCATTTTCAATTAAAGCCTCGTCTTCCACGGGTATGTTTTTAAACCCTGCGCCTCTGCCGTGTGTCATACATATTTTAATGTTGTTTTCATCTGCAAGCGCTTTTATTGCCAAAAAATATTCAATCACCGCATCGTCGCCCTTGCTGTATACAGAATCGGGGTTTCGATAATCAAATCGTGCCAAATCGGTAGAGAAATCGACCGCCTTTAAACCGATTTCTTTTGCGATTTCAATTGCGCGTAAATCACCAAATTGTTGCTGAAATACGAAAAGTGAAAGAGAAACAACCTTTTTGCTCATAAAAATCTCCTAACTATATCGCTATAAACAAGCCCTCGTAAGCTCTGCCTGAAGTTGGGCAGAGAGCTCTGTCATAGCCTTTTCATCTGCCTTGCAGACCTTTCGGTCATAGGTCAAAAATCCGTTTATTTCGTCCTCGACGTCGCTAACCTGTGTGCAGATTGCACCGCAAAGTCCCTTTTTAACAGCAGGAATCACCTTGTTTTGGTATAGAGCTAATATTTGGCTTTGGAATTCCTCTTGACTTTTGCAGGTTTTATATCCGTAGGCATTGTTCGGGTTGAAAATATGCTCCTTTACCAAATAGGCATAACCGCCGAATTCGCTTAAAATCAAAGGCTTTTTGCAGGGGCGTATCTGATTCCAAGGTCCGAAATAAATATGCAGGCTTTCTACGTCGCTGTTTTTGCGCCGAAACCAACCGGAGGTTGTGTCGATAATTCGGGTATCGTCCAGTGCGCGTAGCTTTTGATAGACGTTGTCGCTGTCAAACTGCCCCCAACCCTCGTTAAAAATTGTCCAATAAAGTATACAAGGGTGGTTGCCCAGCTGTGCCACGGTTTGCTCCATAGCTTTCAAAAAACTTTCCCGAGCTTTGGTGTCTCTGTGCATATGCTTGTCGGACAGCTTTTGAATTCTCACCGTGGGTATGGCGGTATCCCGAATAAAACTATAGTTGCCGTTGTTTACCATATCCTGAAATACAATCATACCAAGTCTGTCGCATTGATAGTAGAACTCCTCCGCCTCTATCTTTATGTGCTTGCGCAGAGTGTTGAAGCCAAGCTTTTTCATAGCAAGAATATCCTGCGCATAACATTCGGGGGCGGCGGGGGTATAAATACCGTCGGGCCAATAGCCTTGGTCGAGAAGACCGTGGAAGAAATAGGGCTTTCCGTTAAGGCAAAGCCGCGGAATACCGTTTATTACCTTGGTTTCAATGGTGCGGATTGCGAAATAGGATTCCACCTCGTCCTCTTCCGTAATTATGCGGAAAGAATAGAGATAGGGGTCGTCGGGAGTCCAAAGATGGGGATTTTGAGGTTTTATCATCACCTTGCCGTCCTCTAACGGATATTCTCCCAAGTTCTCCACCAATACTCTGCCGTTCATTGCGGGATAGGTTGAAATATGAACGCCGTAGCCTCGGTTTTCAATACGCAGATTCTCAATATAGCGCGTGGGTACGCTTTCAAGCCACACGCTCTGCCAAATACCCGAAACGGGGGTGTACCACATTCCGCCGCGGCGCATTGTTTGCTTTCCGTAGGGCATAGAAAGGTCTCGCAAATCGTCTGTACAGCGAACCTCCAGCAGGTTATCATCTTCCAGCGCGTCGGTGATATCCAACGTAAATGCGGTATATCCGCCTTCGTGGCGTCCTACGGGTTTTCGGTTTACGAATACCTCTGCAATCTGGTCGGCGGCTCCCACGTGCAAAAGCACCCTGCCTTTATTAAATCCCTCGGGCAAGGAAAAATTGCGTTTATAAGAAAGTACGCTTCCCTCGGGGAAATGTCGGCTTACTTCAGAAAGAGGGCTCTCGGGACAGAAGGGGACACGTATAGAAAAGGTTTCTGCCCACTCCTCAACGGTCAGCTCCCAAATACCGTTAAGATTGATATAACTGTTCCGCTTCATTTGCGGTCTTGGATATATCTCCCAAGGTGTGCCGTTAAGCGACTCCCCTTGGGCGGTGTATAGCTCGTTTAGCATAGATAATCACTCCCGATTAAGATAAAGGAATTATACCATAACTCCAAAAGAAAATCCATAGGATATTTTCCGCTTGTATGGCCTTGTGTCTTGCGGAGTGTATAAAAACGCTAACGGGGCGCGGAAATTGATTAAATATATTTAATGGGCGTAAAAATCGCCTTTCGGTATATATGCGTACCTTTCTTCGGGTGTTGTATTGGAATATAAAGAACAAGCGGAGTGAAATCACTCCGCTTTGTGTTTAAACAATAATTTCGCCGTGAAGAAGCAATTTCGCTTCGCCGCTTCTTAAAAGAGCAAGATAATCGTCGGCGCTTTTTATCTCAAATGGAGAAAGCACGGCGGCTCCGTTAACGTCTTCAACCCGATGCGCATCTGAACCGGCGGTAATCAATAAACCGTGCTCATTCGCGAGCGCGATAACGTTGTCGTTAAAGTTCTCGTGCCGCGGGTTGCTGTTAATAACCTCGTACCCAATAACGAATTCGGGGCATGGTGTGCACTTTCCGTCGCGTAACGGATGGGCTTGAATTATCGAAATTCCCCATTCCGTTGCATAACGATGAAACTCCTCTATCGTAAGGGAAAAGAAATCCTCGCGGGAGTTCAAAAAATCGAGGTCGACATTGTATAAAAGATAATGGTTATTTTTTAGTGTAAGCTCGGGCGAAAATAAAACGGTCATTCTAAGCTCATCGCCGCGCTTTTTGGCACGAAGATAGGAATCGTAAAGCATTTGCGTTTTTTCTTGCCAACTAACGTCGCCAAGACGGCTAAAATGGTTTATTGCAAAATGGTCGGAAACAAAAATCGTGTAGTACCCATTCTTGTGGTGAAGCTCAACCATTTCCTCCGGCGGTAAATAGGCGCAAAAGCTCACCGGGCGCGTGTGTAGGTGTGTTTCTATTTTGTACATTATATCCACTTTCTAAATCTCTGCGATTTCAAAATATTATACCATAAATTTGCCAAAAATCAAATCGAAAATTAACAAAGCAGAATGGGGCACTTTACATACAGCATTGACACCTTTCGAAAGGTTTTGCATTGCGATACATAGTGTGGTGGAAATATATAAAGAACAAGCGAGGTGATTTCACCCCGCTTGCCTATTAAATTTCCTTGTTTGAATTATTGGTGTGTTTTTTGCATTTCAGCCAAGGAATCAATGTCCATAATTCACACCAACCAAAAAGAATCAAACAGTATAGATATCTATCGGTGATATCAGAGAGAAACGGCAAAACATACGAAAGTGTTATAATTGTGGAATTGTAAAATGTAAAGGTGAAACCGTGTTTTTCTTTAGTTAAGACTCTTTTGGCGTAGTATATACAATATGCAGGAATGACAACGCCAAGAACGAATATCAAAATATATAGCCCGACCATAATACTACCCAAACCATTCGGTAGAAATATAATGGATGCTATGAACAGAAGTACAATTACAACAGTAAAAACAATAGGATAAAAATACACCTTGAATTTGTTTGATATTGTTATATACTTTTCGGGTTTTGCTGGCATCTTCTCGCCTCCTTTTTTGAATTATATCATTATGCTATCTAAAAGTAAACCAATAAAGTGTAAAAAAAATTCAAAGTATAACTCTCCACCTTTTTACTAATAATAACACCACAAATGTAAAAACAAGGAAAAATTTATATATGAAAGCAACAGGGGAACGAACCGAGCGCTGCCTGTGGCAGATTCAGCGAGGCGAGTGAGTGGCAGCGGTCGATTTTTGCGGCGGAACGATAAGTGAAGCCGAACAAAAATCGGGCACCGCAACAGGGATTGTGCGCCGAATAGATGAATGAGGTATAATAACACCAAGAGCTATAAAGCCGCATAAACACTGGGTTTTTCGCTGATCATGTCCAAACAATTATCGAGAAAACAGGCGGTT
>SVQU01000008.1 GCA_015065165.1 Oscillospiraceae bacterium
TATAAAAGCACCTGTAAGAAATTCGCTTTACAGGTGCTGATTATACACTATATTTTCCCTCTTGTCAATAGGTGTTTTGCTTTATTTTCGCAATTCCTCTGCCTTTTTCTATAAAAAGAGTTGCGTGGTTTCCCGTTCCGTCCCTTAAAAGCATATCCGAAACCGCTTCTTCCGCCAAACGCAAGGCTTTTCGCAAAACCGAACGCGCCCCCGTATTGTCGGCGCACTCTACCGCCCCCGCCACAAATTCATCAGACAGCGAAATCGAAATGCCCCTATCCGCCATACGGCTGCAAAACTCCTCAAGGCGGGTTTTTACTATATCGCAAAGCTGTTTTTTGTTCAGCGGTCCGAAAATAATTATCTCGTCCACGCGGTCGGCAAGTTCGGGTGTTAACAGCTTTGCCGCCTCTGTATAGCCTTTTTTGCTATCTGCTTCTCCAAAGCCAATGGCGCTTCCGTTTTTGCTTCCGTTGGCGGTCATTATAACAATACAGTTACGGAAATCCACCGTCAGCCCTGCCGAATCGGTTAATTTACCTTCATCGAGAATCTGCAACAACAGCCCCAAAACATCGGGATGCGCCTTTTCCACCTCGTCGAAAAGCACCAAGGAATAAGGGGTGCGCCTTACCTTTTCGGTCAGCGCCCCGCCCTCGTTATATCCCACGTATCCGGGGGGCGCGCCGATTATTTTGGAAACGCTGTGGGGCTCGGAAAATTCGGACATATCCAATCGTATAAACGCTTTTTCGCTGTTAAACAAGGCTTTCGCCAGAATTTTTGCACATTCGGTTTTGCCTACCCCCGCCCTGCCCATAAATAAAAACGAAGCATTGGGACGTGTTCCGCAGTTCACACCCAAACGGGCGCGTCTTACCGCACCGCAAAGCTTTTCCACCGCCTCGTCCTGACCGATAATGCTTTTTTTCAATTCCTCATCAAGAAAAAGAAGTTTTTTCGTTTCGCTTTCGGTTAACTCCTTAACGGGAATACCCGTTCGGATTTCGGCGGCAAGGGCGATTTCCCTTTCCCCTATAACCAAGGAATTTTCTGATTTTACGTTGATTTTCAGCATTGCCGCCGCTTCGTCGATAAGGTCGATAGCCTTATCGGGGAGATATCTGTCGTTTATATAGCGTTTCGAAAGGGTTACTGCTGTCTGCAACGCTTCGTCTGTTATAACAACGTTGTGGTATGTCTCGTAACGATTTTTTAAACCCGAAAGCATTAAAAGACATTGTGTTTCGTCAGGCTCGGGCACGTTTATAGGTTGAAAACGGCGTTCCAAGGCTTTATCCTTCTCGATACTTCCGCGGAATTCCGAAAGGGTAGTTGCGCCGATAAGCCTTATTTCGCCCCTTGCCAAGGCGGGTTTTAAAATATTCGAGGCATCTATCGCGCCCTCCGCACCGCCCGCGCCCACAATGGTATGCAATTCGTCTATAAACAAAATTATATCCCCCGCACCGCGAACCTCCGCAAGGATATTTTTAATTTTTTCCTCGAACTCGCCGCGGTATTTCGTACCCGCAACCACCATCGAAAGCTCCAAACTCATTATACGCTTGTTTTTCAGCTCGTCAGGGACGTTGCCCCAAATTATACGTGATGCAAGGGATTCTACAATTGCGGTTTTACCCACCCCTGCCTCGCCCACAAGGCAGGGGTTGTTTTTGGAACGGCGAAGCAAAACCGCAATTAATCTTTCTTCCTCTTTCTCTCTGCCCACAACGGGGTCCACCTTGCCCAATCGCGCCTTTTCGGTTAGGTCGGTGGCATTAGCATCAAGCAACGGTGTGGGATAGGTGCTTTTCTTATAGCCCGAAGCCAAGGCAAGTCCCGTACCCTCGCGATGTTCATAAGAATCCTCCGCGCTCAAATATACCTCTTCCAAAATGGCGTATATTTCATCGGTATCTATCCCCGATTCCTCCATTATTCTTACGGCAACGCATTCCTCTCCCAGCATAGACATAAGTATATGCTCTATACGTATCTCCGACGATTCGGACGCCCCTGCCAAAATAGAGGCGCGCAGAATTATCCGCCTGCTCACAGGTGTCATATCGTCGGCAGTTAATATGGTTTTGCAGCCCATACCCACCAAGCCGATTATACGCTTTCGAACCAAATCGCAACTTAAACCTCGTTCGTCAAGAAGTTTGGCGGGGGTAGATTCGGTTTCCCGCAGTATTCCCAACAATATATGCTCGCTGCCCACGTAGGTGTGTCCCATTTCCTTTGCCGAAACAAGGGCGGCGGTTATAATTCGTTTTGCGCCGTCGGAAAAACGTTTTGTAATGTCGCTCAAAGAAAAATCTCCTTTCATAGCCGAAAATCGCCTAACTCTTTTCGGATATAACTGTCCGCAAGAACAGAATATGTAAAAAATAAAAAAAGGTTATTTATCCCCCTTTATTTTTTTGCCGAAATATGTTATAATTGAAAAAAGGTTTCTAAAAAGGAGGTAAAATATGGAAGAACAAGAGAAGACTCCCCAAAAGCTTACGCAAAAGCAAATGCGTTCTGCCGCGAAAAAGCGCAGAAGAAGGGGCGCTTTTGGTACTGCCGTCGCCGTGTTTATAGTATTTTCGGCGCTTTATTTGCTGTTTATTCTTTTGGGCAGCGGAATTTTGCTTTACTCCTTTTACAGCAACCCGAAAAATGAAGATATTTTTTCTTTAAGCGTGATTTATGACGAACAGGTGCTTCACAATATGGATTCTGACGAGGCAAACAACGACTATGGCTTGTATATCCCTTTTGAGTACCTTTCCGAAATCGGCAACTTCGGTCTTGCAGGCGAGGGCGACGACGTTACTCTGTTTATAATCGGCACCGACAACCGCATTAAATGCACAAAAAATTCCTCGTTGGTGGTTATAAACAACAACCCCATACGTATCTCCGCCCCTATTCTTTACGAAGAAGAGGATTATCTAATCCCCGTTTCCCTTTTGGAAAACTACGTTAACGGCATTGACGTTACCTATGATACCGAAAAAATGGTATGCAAGGTTTCTTCGGATTTAAGCAAAGCCGACGTATCCCTTAAAATCCTCCTTCCCGAGGCTATGGAGGCGGCATATTTCCCCGAATCTTATAAGTATTACGATTTTGAAGAATCCCAAGGCTCGGAAGAACCGGATATTATTCCTTGATTAAAAAACGTAAAAGTTTATGTAACGCAAAAAACGGCAGAGGTTAACTCTGCCGTTTTGTTATTGAATTCTCTTAATACACCGTGCGGACAAGCCTTTCGATTGTATGCCGCGTTATATCAAGTTATTATCTACGTTTTTTCTTATTTCGTGAATTGATTTTTGCCAATTTTTCGTCGCTTATACTTTTAAAGGAGGAAAGCATACTTTCGAAATCCAAGTCTTCGGCGTTTTTCCGAGAAAACTTCGGAACGTCTAAATTCGGTTTATCGCCGATTAAAGAAAGTGCCAATTTTCCCTCCGCAGAGGAAATTACCGTTGCGGTAACGGCATCGCCTTTTTTAATAAAGGAACGTATATCCGAAATAAAATCCAAAGAAAGCTTGGAAATATGAATCATCCCGTTAGTGCCGTCCTCCAAACGGACAAACGCGCCGTAATCGGTAACACCGCACACCACGCCCGAAACCGATTCCCCAACAGAATATGCCAATATATCCAACCCCTTAATAACTCAGTCTGCGATACCGTTCACGAAAATAATTTCGTGAGGCTTACGAAATCCGAGCTGTTCGCGGGCGACGCGTTCGATATAACTGTCGTTAATAGGTTCGGCAATACGAAGCTCGAGCTCGTCAACGTCGTCCTGCAATTCGGCAACCTGCGCCACCTTTTCATCACGAAGCTTGCGAAGCTCGTTCATCTCTACCTGAAGATTAATAACCGAAACAAAAAGAAATATGAAAATTAAAGTGAACGCAATTCTCACCACAAAATTAGCTCGTATAGGTTTCTTGTTCATTTTTTATTCCTTTCTGTTTATAATTCCTGTTTTTTAACATTCCAAAGCCGTGCTTGGATTTTTTAACAACCCTACGGCAATAAATTTTTGTTTTTAAATATCGGCTTGCATTTAGGAGCATCCGCTTTAGACACGTCCTTACCGCCAAGGCAACGCCGTTGATAAAATCGATAACCTTTCCCACCAGTGTTACGAAAAGCAGACCAACCGTTTTTCGCCAAAGGAAAAAGCCCAAAACCGCAAATACGAAGGCATACACCCTGACCTTGCCAAAGGACAGATTGAAAAACAAAACCAGCATAACCGCGGTACAAACAAGGCAAAAGGCGAAATCCGCAAGAAAAAGCACAAGACCGTTTACCTTACGTCTTAAACGCAAAACGCGGAAAACATCATACACGGCGCAAAGAAACAATCCCGCAACAAACGCCCACAAGGCAAGAGAGGTTTGGACAAAAGTGCTATCCCCCACGGCTTATTTATTGCCGAAAAGCGAAAAACGCTTTTTAGGGGCGCGGTTATCAAAATATACCATAGCGGTGATAAGACCGCTAACCGATATATCGCCGCAATCCAGCGAAAGATTTTTCACCGAAAGATTCTCGCCGCTGATATTCAAAACGCAATCCCCCACGGAAAGACTGACCAAGCTTTCATCAAAGCTTAAAACGTCATCCACCGCGGTGATATTCAAAATTGTTCTCGATTCAAGTGAAAGGGAATGTTTTTTGGAATTCATATTTAACCCTCCGTTTATTAATCAATATGACGGAGGATTTATATTTATTCCGTTTTCATTCCAAAACCTCGTACATTTCGCTTGCTTCTGCTTTTTTGGTGGTTTCGTTTATGGCAACCACGCGAAATTTGGTAACGCGAGAGCCGTAATGAACCTCGATAATATCGCCGATTTTAACGTCATAGGAGGGCTTAACGGCTTTTCCGTTAACCGAAACCAAATTTTCACCGCACGCCTCGTTGGCAACGGTACGTCTTTTAATAATACGGGATACTTTAAGATATTTATCTAATCTCATATACTCTAAAGGTCAGACAAGGCGGGGAAAACCCCGCCTTTATCGTAAAAATCAATTATTTGTTAACTGCGTCTTTAAGGTCTTTACCTGCAACGAATGCGGGAGCCTTGGAAGCGGGGATGGTGATGGTTTCCTTGGTCTTGGGGTTGCGGCCAACTCTTTCAGCTCTTTCCTTTACCTTGAAGGAACCGAAGCCAGCGATCTGAACCTTGCCGCCGGTAGCGAGTTCGGTTTCGATTGCTTTGAATACAGCGTTAACAGCTGCTTCAGCTTCTTTCTTGGTTTTGAGGTTTGCATTAGCTGCAACAAATTCGATAAGAGTAGACTTGTTCATAATTATAATCCTTTCAAAAATTAATATTTAATGATGACATTATAACATCATTTTACGTCATTGGCAAGGGTTTTTTGCATTTTTTACCTTTTTTTGCGATTTTTTGGGGATTTTGACTATTATTTTTCCTTTGCTATAAGCCAAAAATGCTCTTTTTCATCACGGGGAGTATCCGAAACGCTTCTGCCCGAAGCCTTACAAAGCTCTTCTACCCTTTCGAAACGCGCCAAAAACTTCTCGTTTGCATTGAAAAGTGCCTGCTCGGAATCCACCCCCGCAAGCCTTGCCGCATTTACCACCGCAAGGAACAAATCGCCGAATTCTTCCTCAATTTCCGCCTTATTGCCCTTTGCAATAGCCTCGTTTACCTCTTTGACCTCCTCGGCAACCTTTAGCATTGCTTCGGGAGCATCATCAAAATCGAACCCCACCTTACGCGCTTTTTTGCCGATTTTTTCGGCGCGCATAAGCGACGGGAGTGATTGGGTTATAGAGCGCAAAACCTCGGTATCACTTTGTTGTTTTTTGGTTTCTTTTTTTATGGCATCCCAATTGGCAAGGACGTTTTCGCTATCCTTAACCTTAACGTCGCCAAACACGTGAGGATGGCGAACGATAAGCTTTTGGCAAACGTCATTACAAACGTCCGAAACCGAGAAATGTCCGTTATCCTTGGCAATATTGGAATGGAAAACCACCTGCAAAAGCACGTCCCCCAATTCCTCGCGGAGAATTTCGGGGTCGTTTTTATCGATACCCTCGATAAGCTCGTAGGTTTCCTCAAGCAAATCACGGCGGATGGTTTGGTGGGTTTGCTCTCTGTCCCAAGGGCATCCCTCGGGAGAGCGAAGTATTGTCATTATTTTAACAAGGTCCTCGAAATCGTATTCCTTTTTCGAAAGTAATTCTTCTTTTAATTTAATCATTTCAATCCTCTGTAACTTCCTCTGCGGGTTTTATCCAGCCAAGGCGCAAAAGTCTTGCGGCAAGCCAATTGCCAAAGGGCAACAATCTTACCTCGTCCTCCTTAATACCGCGGAACACAAGCAGTGCGGCGGCATAGGAAACCACCATAGCCACGCCCGTTACAAGCAATATAACAAAGGATGCCAAGCGAGAATCCCAAGAGGATGCAAAAAACGTCTGCCATGCGGAAACACAGCCCTTATACACGAAGTATGTAATTATACCCGAAACTGCGCCGCCAAGCAAAGGTCTGCCGAACAGCCCCTGAATTTTCAATTTTACACCGCAATATTTACGGATAAACCACACGTCCAAAAGCATTACCGCAAAATAGCAGATAAGCGAGCTGGCGGGCGCGCCGTAGATACCAATAGGACTTCTCAACAGCAAAACCTCGGAAACAACGAGAACAGCAATACCCACCAAAACGGCAATAAAGGGCAAATGCGCCTTGCCGTAAGCGTTAAGCAACGCGTTGCAGATAGACACGGCAGAAATAAAGAACACCGCAAAGGCAAGAACAGCCAAGGAATTTGCCGCGGCATCTATAGGCAAAAGCTGGGTTCCGTTTGCCATATTAAGCGCTTCGGACCAGTTTTTAACACCGTAAATAAGCGAAATGCAGGAACGGCCCGCAACAAACAGAAATATTCCGCAGGGAATGGCAATAATTGCCGAAATACGGATTGCCTGAGTGGTAAGATTACCCGCAGTGCGAAGCTTTTTAACGGCAAGCGCACCCGAAACGGCGGGCAAAATACTTATGCCTATGGGGAAAACCAAGGTAGAGGGGAACAAATCGTAAATGGGCACGGAAAGCCCCGTATATGCCGAAAACAGTGTTTGGGCAACCTCAACGCTCTCGCCCGAATCCACAAGGCAGTTTACTATTATAAGTGTATCAAGGAACTGTGAAAAATAAAGAGTTGCCGCTGTAAAGGTAACGGGAAGCGCAACCACCATAATAAGCTTTAGAAGCTTTTTGTCCCTTTCCACGCCCTTATCGGTATCGTTAAGCACGGTTTTTTTAGAAAACTTAAGATACAAAAGTGTAAACAACGTGCCCAAAACCGAGCCGACCGTAACACCGCTTATGGCGCAAGCCGCCTGAAGGGGTATATCCGCCCCGTGGTTCTTTGCGTAAATAACCGCGCCCAACCCAACGGCAAACTTAAAAAATGCCTCGATAAACTGGGAAACAGCGGTGGGGTTCATATTGCGAAGCCCTTGGAAATGGCCTCTTATTGCCGAGCAAACGCAAATGAAAAACAACGAAGGAGCGATAACGCGCATTGCCAACGCGCTTTCGGTATGGTTTGTAAGACGGGCAATATCGGGGGCGAAAATTATAAGCGCCACCGTAAACAATAACCCCAATATACCGAAAATAATGGTTGCAAGCAGGGTTATACGCTTTGCCTCGTTACCCCTGCCCTTTTCGTTGCTAGCCGCAACAAGCTTGCTCACCGCAACGGGCAGACCGCTTGTGCTAAGCATAAACAGCATTGCATAGATAGAATAGGCGGCGGTGAAAACACCGATACTGTCGCCCAAAATATTCGTAAGAGGTATCTTAAACACAACCCCTATAATTTTAACGGCAAAATTGGCGATTGTAAGAACAACCGCCTCACGGAGAAAGCTTTTTCCGTTTTTTGCCGCAGATTCTTTAATTTCGTTACTCATTTTATATAAACTCGTACATAAGTGAATTTTCCGGGATATAATCGTCTGTCAATTGAGGTACAGGCTTTAACACTTCGATAAAACGGCGGGCGATTTTATAATTAGGACTGTCGGGCATAACCTTTCCCAATTGGAAAATCGCATCGTCGTTTAAAATACTTCTTTCGTAAGGGAAGAAGGTATTTATAGCAATATCCGCATATTTTTCGAAGGGCTCGATAGACTCCACCTCGTTCGCCTTGATATTTTTCCAAAGGGCGAACAAATCCTCCGCATCCGAATTGCGGTGTCTTGAATCTCTAACCAAGCGGCGCACAAAGCGGCAATCCACGTCGTCCCCCGCATCGGCAAAAAGATAAATGCCGAATACCTGCTTTTTATCGGGTTCGGTTTCGAAAAGCGAAAGGTTCAAAGCGTGCAACCCCTCGATAATAACCACGTCCTTTTCGCCCAGAGTAATTGTGCGATAACCGTCGGTACGGAAAGCAGTTTTAAAATCGAACATAGGTATAGGAGTTTCCTTACCCGCAAGAAGGCTTGTCATAGATTTTTTAATCAAATCCACGCGAAGGCTGTTTATAGATTCGATATCTCTTGTGCCGTCGGGCAAATAAACGCTTTCGTCCATATTGCGATAGTAATCGTCCAAGGAAACCATATGGCAATTTCTTCCGCCGTCGCGAATAAGCTGAGAAAGCTTGCGCGTTGTGGTAGTTTTACCCGCGCAAGACCCCCCCGCAATAAGAATTATTTTATAATCGCGGTTGTTACAAATTTTATCGGCAATCGATTGCAAAGCGGTTTCATAGCTTTCTTCGTCCTTGCGTATTTGTTCAATTATGCTTTGATTCAATTAAAATCTTCCTTTCGAAACTGTTTAAAAAAGGCATCCGCCTCGTCAAATTTCAAGGGTTTATTATCATCAAGATATTCAAAGGGATATTTGGGGAAAGGATGTCTTAAAATCTCATCTCTTTCGGGGCTTACAAGCTTTGTTATTGCCCCCGCGCCGCAGGCGAACACGGTTGAATGCTCCTCCATCATAAGCACGTTATAAAGATTTTCCTTACCCGCCAAGGTATATCCCGTATTTTCAGCATTACCAACCGTATTTTTCTGTCTGTAAAGGTAATAGGGCATATAACCGCCCTGCTTTAAACGGTTGTTGGCATAGGAAACGCAGTTTCTGGCAAATTCGCCCTGAGGGTCATAAAAGCCGTCCCCCATAAAGCGCATTGCCGCCGCGTTTTTTATTGAAAGTGTATGAACGGTTATATTGGAAAATCCAAGACCTATAACGTCCTCTAAGCTTTTGTTAAAGCTTTCCTCGGTATCCCCCGGCAAGCCCGCTATAAGGTCGGAATTCAAAACGTCAAACCCAACCGAAAGTGCGGTTTCGGCAGCATCGAAGAATTGCTTTGCCGTATGCTTTCTGCCGATATTTTCAAGAACCTTATCGTTGGTTGTTTGGGGGTTTATGCTTATTCTGCCCACGCCGTTTTCTTTTACTGCCAAAAGCTTTTCTTTGGTAACGGTGTCGGGTCTGCCCGCCTCGAAGGTATATTCGGTTTGGGAATTTATATCCACGTTTTCGCTTATACAGCCAAGCAAGCGATTTATCTGGTGGGGCTCTAAAATCGAAGGTGTACCTCCGCCGATATAAATCGAGCGAACGTTCATACCCAACCTTTTAATAATATCTCCCGTTTCTTTTATATCCTGCATTAATTTTTCAAGATATTGGGGTATAAGCGAAAAAAGTCTTTGGTTGCTGTAAGAAACGAAAGAGCAATAATCGCAACGGGTTGGGCAAAAAGGGATTGAAACGTAAAAGCCGCAGTCATTGGGCTTTATATCCGCAAGCATTTTTTGCTGTAATGCCGCGGTTTCCACCGAAAGAAGGGATTTTTCCTGTGAAACCTCATAATCACGGTGAAAAAGATTTATAACCTCTTGGGAAGAATAGCCTCTATCCAAATAGAATTTGGCGCGCTTTACGGGGCGCAAGCCTATTATATAACCCCAGGGAAGCTCGAAGCCGAAAAGCCGTCTGCCTGCCTCTAAAAAGGCTTTACCCACAGCGTTCATAGCATAAAAATCGTCATCCATAGGAATAGCGGGGGTATAACCGCCCACAAATTCCGCTTTGGCGCTTTTATCACCGCAACCCAAGGTTACTCTGGCTTCGAAAATATGCTTTTCGGTTTCCGCAAGATAAAATGATGCATAATTCTCACCCGTGTCCCCTGCGCGGAATTTTTCGCCGGGGAAATACAAAAGGCACATCATTTGAAAATAATAATCGTTTAAATAACCCGTGCGGTTATCAACAACAAGCTTCATTTACGCAATTCCTTAGTGTCTATTATTACATTAATGGGTCCGTCGTTATGCACCGAAATGTCCATATGCGCGCCGAAAACGCCGGTTACCGTGGGCAAAACCTTGTTAATTTCCGCAGCAAGCATATCAAAGGCGCGTTTGCCCTCCTCGTATTTGGCGGCGTGAGTACAATCGGGGCGGAATCCCCTTGTTACCCTGCCCGCAAGAACGAAGTTGGAAATAAGCATAACACTGCCGCCAACGGCAGATGCGTTTAGAGAAAGCTTATCGTTTTCGTCCTTAAACACACGCAAGCCCGAAATCTTGTTTGCCATTTTGGCTATATCCTCATCGGTATCGTCATCGAAAACACCGATAAAAGCGATAAGACCTTTATCTATTTTAGAAACCGTTTCTCCGTCCACAACACAGCAAGCGCTGTGAACTCTTTGAACTACTGCTCTCATATTGCTCCTCTGGAAACATCTCTCACACCCTTAATACGGTGCAAGCCGCTGATAATGTTACGCAAATGCTCAACACCGCTGCACTTAATACCAACGGTTATAACCATTTCGCCCTCGTTTTCGCGGGTTTGAATTGAGGTTACAGCCACCTTCATATCGTTTAATGCAAGAGTGATATCTGCGATTATATGAGGCGAATAGGTTGCAAAAATGCTAAGCACCGCCTCGAAGCTGCCGAAGTTACGAACGCCCAATTTTTCAGACCAGGATGCAACCACCCATCTGTCCTTATCCTCGGGGCGTGAAAGACCTGCCTGAGCGTTGGGGCAATCGTATTTATGAATAGACACACCGTAACCGCGGGTGATATAACCGATAATGTTATCACCGGGCAGAGGGTTACAGCATTTGGCAAACTTAACGGTGCATCCCTCTACGCTGTCAACGATAACGCTTTCGGCATTATCGCGGGCACTGCGCTCGTATCTCGAGGGTTTTGTCTGTGTGGGTATGACAGGTTGAGCCACCTCGGTCTGGGGCGCAACCACGCGCATAAATTCATCGCGAAGTTTTACCGCGATTTTAGAAATTGCAAGACCGCCGTAACCGATATTGTTATACAAATCCTCCACGTCGGGAAGCGAAAGACGGTTTGCCAAATTGCGCATAATTTCGGTCTTTTGCGCTTCGGTATAAGACCTGCCGTAGCGTTTAATTTCACGTTCCAGCTCAAGCTTACCGACCGCGATATTTTCTGCGCGGCGTTCCTTTTTGAAGAACTGCTTAATCTTATTTCGCGCCTCGCCCGAACGAACGATTTTAAGCCAATCGCGGGAGGGACCCTTTGAAGAAGCGCTGGTGAGAACCTCTACAATCTGTCCCGTTTCCAAAATGGTATTTATGGGCACGATATTACCGTTTACCTTTGCGCCCACCATTTTGTTACCCACCGCCGAGTGAATTGCATAGGCAAAATCGATAGGTGTACTGTTATTGGGAAGGTTAATTACGTCGCCCTTGGGGGTAAATACGAAAATTTCGTCCTCGAACAGGTCTACCTTCAAGGGACGGAAGAATTCCTCGGGGTCATCGGCATCCTTTTCGGTTTCCAAAAGGGTGCGAATCCATTGAAGCTTACTGTCGATATTTTCTTTTGCCTGCTCGCCGGATTTATATTTCCAGTGGGCGGCAAGACCGTATTCCGCAATACGGTGCATATCCCAGGTTCTTATCTGCACCTCGAAGGGAATGCCCCTCGAGCCGATAACCGTTGTATGAAGGGAACGGTACATATTAGGCTTGGGGGTGGAGATATAATCCTTGAATCTGCCGGGCATAGAGTTGAATTGCTCGTGGATTATACCCAAAGCGGTATAGCAATCAAGCTCGGTATCAACGATAATACGCAAAGCGTAGAAATCGTAGATTTCATCGAACTTTTTGCTTTGGTTATACATTTTTTTATAAATGCTGTAAATGGTCTTAACTCTGCCCGAAAGGGTATATTTTACGTTATAGGAATCCAGACTTTCGGCAACCTTTTGGGTTGCGAAATCAAGAAAATCCTTATTTTCGCCGTAGCGCTTCTGGATATCCTCCGAAACCTCGTTATATCCGATAGGGTCGAGATAAAACAAAGCAAGGGTTTCAAGCTCCTGCTTTATCTTCTGCATACCCAAGCGGTGAGCAAGGGGCGCGTAAACGTGCATTGTTTCCAATGCTATCGACCTTTGCTTTTCGGGAGAACGAACGTCAAGGGTACGCATATTGTGAAGCCTGTCGCAAAGCTTGATAAATATAACGCGCAAATCCTTGCTCATTGCAAGGAACATTTTACGCAGATTTTCTATGCTTTCATCCTGCTTGGTTTCAAAGGGAATGTGAACGAGCTTTGTAACACCGTCAACAATTTCGGCAACGTCCGCGCCGAACTCCTTACGAAGTGTCTGCAAATCTACCTTTTCGGAGCAATCCTCAACGGTATCGTGCAAAAATGCGGCACAAATCGAATCGGTATCCAATTGGAGGTTTAAAACCTCCTCAGCAACCGAAAGGGGGTGGACGATATAATCCTCACCCGAAATGCGCTTTTGACCCTCGTGCAGACGGTCTGCATATTCGTATGCTTTGTATATTTTATCGTAATCGTAAACGCCTGCCTCTTTAATTCGGGCAAACAGCAATTCTGCCTGTTTAAGCATAAAAACTTTCCTTATCAAGCCTTTGCGGCACGTATTGTGCGTAACAAAGGCGATTCATCAATATTAATTTTCCCCAAAGAGGGCAACATTTTCACAAAAACCGTGTTGCCGTCGGGGCGGTAGGATAATTGGATTAATTTTTGCTCGTTAAGAACCTCAAGAATGATTTTGAATTTACACAAGGTTACGTGTATATCAAATTCTTCATCAAGAGTTCTGACCGCAGATATCAGCGAAAGGGCAGAACCGCCACCCACTGCTTCTCTGCGTATATATCTGAACACCGAACGGAAATCTGCAAGGTCGGGGATATCCTTTTCGGCATTTTCATATTTTTTGCCATTGCACAGCATTTCAAAGCAATTGTTGCATTTTGTCATTTCCGAAGCCTCGCTTTCGGCATAGCGAACCGCCTTTACAAACAATTGAGGTGTTCTCATACCCATATATTCGTTTAAATCAGCGGTGAATGCAACGTCGCAAATATCCCCCTCTTTAAACCCGAAGCTATCGTAAGCCATACCGAAGGACACAGCGTTCAACGAGCAATTGCGCCCGTTTTCGACACCGCAAACCCTAAACCTCACGTGTTTACCGAAAGAAAGGGGCACAATATCCTTTAGCTGTATGTTTTTCAGAACGAAAACAGGTTGAGGGTTAGACAGACCGAAGGGCTCTAACTTGAGCATTTCGTCGATAGCCTTTTCGGTTAAATCGCCAAACTTAACCTCGCATTCGATTTCCAAGGGACAAGCGGTTTCGCATTCACCCAAAATATTTTCGGAATATTCGTTAATTTTATTACGGAAGCTTTCAATTTGTCCTCTTTCGATAGAAAGACCTGCGGCAAGCTCGTGTCCGCCGTATTCGATAAGCAAATCTCCGCAAGCCGAAAGGGCATCCATAAGGGAAAAGCCCTTTATGCTTCTGCCCGAGCCCTTGGCGGTATCGCCATCAAGTGAGAAAAGTATGCAGGGGCGGGAATATCTTTCGGCGATTTTCGAGGCGACAACCCCGATAACACCCTGGTGCCAACCGTCGTATGCAAGAACGATAAATTTATCGTTTGCGCCGGATTGGTTTATCATTTCCACAGCCTGCTCGTAAATCTTTTGCTCGGTTGCTTGGCGCAATTTATTAATTTCGCAAAGCTCCTCGGCAATTATATCCGCCTCGTTGACATCATTGGTCAACAAAAGCTCTACCGCGCGGGAGGCACAAGCAATTCTGCCCGCGGCGTTAATTCTGGGTGCGAGGACGTAACCAACGGTGGCAGAGGTAATCTTCTTTGATTTTTTACCCGCCTTGATTATTCCCGCTTTATTCATAAGGGCAAGAAGCCCTACGTTTTCGGTTTTTGCAAGCTTTTGCAAGCCTATACAGGTTATTCTGCGGTTTTCATCGATTATAGGCATAACGTCCGCAACCGTACCCACCGCGATAATATCCGAATAAAGGTCTAAAATACGCTTTGTATCACCCTCCAAGGCGCACAAAAGCTTAAACACAACCCCAACACCCGCCAAATTACGGAAGGGGTAAAGGCTATCCTCTCTGTGAGGGTTCACAACCGCGCAAACGTCGGGAAGAGTTTCGCGGCAGGAATGGTGGTCGGTAATAACCATATCTATGCCCACACTTCGAGCATATTCCGCTTCGGCAACGGCTGTTACCCCCGTATCTACGGTGATAATAAGGTCAACCCTGCCCTTCATCTTTTCGATAACAGGCAGACTTAAGCCATAGCCCTCGGAAATACGCTCGGGGATGAAATATTCACACTTCAACCCGCGGGAGCAAAGGTAAAGATAAAGCATAACCGTGCTGGTAACACCGTCTACGTCATAGTCGCCGTAGATACAAACGGTTTGCTTTTCGGCAATGGCTTTTTCTATCCTTGCCACGGCTTTATCCATATCCTTAAGCAAAAACGGGTCGTGCAGAGGCATACCGTCGCGGTTGAAAAAGTTTTCTATATCCGCTTTTTCAATTAATCCCCTGTTTGCCAAAAGCTTTGCGGTTATGGGCATAACCCCGTTTTCCGCCATAATTTTATCGCATATTTGTTTGTCTGTTTCGCATATCTGCCATACTCGGTTATTCATTACTTCACCTCCTTAAAATTAAAATTTATAAATTCTCGTTATCCATAACCTCGTTGGGGTCGATGGTATCTATAACCCCGTTAGAGTCTGAGGATTCGTTAGGGTCTACGGGCGGAAGCGAGGGAGCAACCACCGAGAATTTTACGTTATAATTCTTGCTTTGAACGTAAATGCCGGGATAATCGCCGCCAAAATCAATTTCTGCTTCGGCTGTATAGCTGCCGTCCTCTTCTACGGTAACTCTATCGTAATTTAAAACAGCTGCCATAAGCTTGTGGTCAAAGTTTTCAAAAGCATCGCGAGGACCTATAAGGGTTACCGAAAGGTCGTTTTTAACCTCGAAGGTATATCCATCGGGAAGGTTCTTAACAAAAATATTTTCTTTACTGATTGTATAGCTTCTAACCGAAAGCTCGGGCATTTTAACCGTAACCGAAATTTTCGAAACGCCGCTTTCGTTTGTAACGCCCGATGGTAAAGCCGCGCCGATAGAAAATTCGAACACTTGGGTTCCGTCAACCTCGGTTTCGTCAATTTCCAAAACCAATTCGTTGATAGCCGCCAATGCTTCGGGAGAGCCCGAAACCGTAACCGTTTGGGCAGAAACGGTGGTTGCGATATCTTTAATATCGTATACACCGCCCACAAAGGCAACGCGCACAGGGATAACCTTTTGCTTTTTAACCGAAACCGAAACGTACGCCGTACTGTCCGAAATTGTTATATAAGGGTTATCAATAACCTTGCCGTCTTTATCGCGAAGCTCGATTTTGCCGTAACCCGAAATGCTTTCCGAAATTTCATAACCGTCAAGATTAAAGTTAACGTAGGCGCCTGCCACCTTATCGAGGACAGATTTCGCCCCCGAAACGGTAACCGACAAGGGGTTCGACACTGCGCTGACAAAGGTAACGCCCTCGGCCATAACATAGTTATCCCCTGTATCAACCTGAACCGACAGCAAATCGTTTCTTTGGGTGAATTCATCCACGAAAACCACAACGGTAGATGAGGATTGAGAAACAACCTCGATACCGTTGGGAGAAATAACAGTTATGGGCAAATCCTGATCCCCTGCCTTTGTTGCCTTGGAAACGTCCACAACCGCCTTGAAATCCTCGGAGGTAAGCTCGTTAAGCTCCGAGCGTTTGCCTTTAGCCACAATTGTGATAGAGGAAAAGCTTTGTTTTTCAGCAAGGGTATAGCCTTTATCCAAGGACAATGCATCCTCACCGCGGATTTCAACCTCCACACCCGAAAACGTGCGGTCGAAAAGTGTGCTGTCATATCCTATGGCATAAATCCACAGAAGCATAGCACCCAAAAGAGAACAAACGAAAGCCGCCGCCTTTGCAGAACGGGACATACCCGCCTGACGTTTGCCGTCTTCGTGATTGTTTTTAGGCGTTATCATTGTTGTCCTCCTCGTTGTTTTTTCCTTTGAAAAATCTGGTTCTTTGACGTTTTTCTTCTTGTATCAAATAGGAGCAAAGATATTGTTCAAGCTTTTTGCGGTTGAAATTACGCTTAAGCTCGCCATCCTGAGCAACCGAAATAATACCGTTTTCTTCGGAAACCACCAAAACCAAAGCATCGCTGTTTTCACTCATACCAACCGCGGCGCGGTGGCGTGTACCAAGCTGTTTACCTATTTCGCTGTTTTCGGAAAGGGGGAGAAAACAGCCTGCCGCGTGAACACGGCCCTTACGGATTATAACAGCACCGTCGTGCATAGGCGAATTGGGGAAAAATATGTTGCCCACAAGGAAGGAAGATGCCAAGGCATCTATCGTTGTGCCCGTACGTATAACGTCGCCCAAGCGGGTTGTGCGTTCGAAAACGATAAGCGCGCCGGTTTTGTTTTTTGATAAATCCTCGGCGGCATTACAAATTTCGCTTATAGATTTACGAAGGTTAGAGTTTACGTCGGTATCGATTTTACCCTTTAGGTTCTTAAGGTTCAGAGATTCGATACCCACCTTTTCAAGAGCACTGCGAAGCTCGGGCTGGAACACTATAACGATAGCCACAATACCAACCGAGAAAATTGTTTTTAATATAAAGTTAAGCGCACGCATATCAAGCAAAATGCTTAATCCCAGCAACGCAAGCAGGAACACTATACCCACAAGCAATTTACCTGCGCGGCGTCCCCAAACAAATTTGAACATCCAATAGAATAAGAACGCGACGAGAAGAATATCTATAACGTCTACGATTCTTATTTCCGCAAGCTGATTGCCCACATATTCCAAATAATCGAGAATTGCGCTCATAACTTTATCCCCTATCCTAAAGTTCTTTTAATTTACTGAAAGCACTTTTATGCTTTAAAAAAATCCAAATTTTCGGCAAGCTTTTCGATAGCTCTGCCGCGGTGGCTTATGCTGTTTTTTTCTTCGGAGGTTAATTGGGCAAAGGTTTTGCCAAAATCGGGACAGAAGAACACGGGGTCGTAACCGAAACCGCCCTCTCCCTTTAATTCCTTTAAAATCTCCCCTGCACTTTCGCCCCTTACAAACAGCTTTTCACCATCGGGACGGACAGCACATATACAGCAAACGAATTTTGCCGTGCGGGGAACCTCACCTAATTTGTCAAGCTCATTTAACAGCTTTTCGATATTATCCGAATCACTGCTGTTTTCACCTGCGTAACGAGCCGAATAAACACCCGGCGCGCCGTTTAAGGCATCTACAACCAAGCCGCTGTCATCGGCAACGGCAATTTCGCCTGTATAATCGCAAATAGCCTTTGCCTTTATATATGCGTTACCCTCGAAGCTGTCGGCATCCTCGATAATATCACCGCAAAAGCCGATTTCCTTAAGTGTAACTATTTCTATATCGATGCCCTTTTGGTTGAAACAGCCTTTAAATTCCGAAACTTTATGGGCATTGTTGGTTGCCAAAACAATTTTAATCATTGGAATCCTCGAAAAACGCGCTTATAAATTCGGAAGGCTCGAAGGGACGAAGGTCATCAATACCCTCACCCACGCCGATGAATTTAACGGGTATGCCCAATTCGCGCTTGATTGCAAGAATGATACCGCCCTTTGCGGTGCCGTCAAGCTTGGTAAGAACAAGGCCGGTAATATTCGCCGCCTTGCCGAATTCCTTTGCCTGAATCAACGCGTTTTGACCTGTGGATGCATCCAACACAAGCAAGGTTTCGCGGGTGGCGTTGGGCGCTTCTCTGTCGATAACGCGGTTTATCTTTGCAAGCTCATCTATAAGATTCTTTTTGTTATGCAGTCTGCCCGCCGTGTCAACGATAAGGGTATCGCAATTAGACTTCTTTGCCGCCGCAACCGCATCGAAAACAACTGCGGCAGGGTCTGCGCCCTCGTTTTGGCGGATTATGGGCACGTTATTTCTTTCTGCCCAAATACAAAGCTGTTCTGCCGCCGCGGCACGGAAGGTGTCCGCCGCCGCAAGCATAACCTTTTTGTTTTGCTCGGTGAGATAATGGGTTATTTTGCCGATAGAGGTGGTTTTGCCCACGCCGTTAACGCCGATAACGAGAATTACCGAAAGGTCATCGCCAAGGTTAAGGCTTCCGCCCTCTCCCACAGCCTCTACAAGAATGGCTTTAAATTCTTCTCTTGCCTCGCTCGTTTCTTTAATTTTCTTTTCCTTTAAACGCTGGCGCAATTGGTCAACCAGATAATCCGAGGTTTCAACGCCCACGTCTGCCATAATAAGCAAATCGCAAAGCTCTTCGTAAAAATCCTCATCCACCTTATCGTAGGATGCGAACAAATCGTTTACCGGTTTTAAAAGCGCATCCTTTGTCTTTTTTAAACCCTGCTTAAGTTTATCAAAAAATCCCATTTATATATACTCCGTTTTGCGGAACTATTCCGCATATTCTTTGATGATATCATCAAGCTTAGCCATATTAAGCTTCATATATTCCGAAATACCTCTCTGGCGCATGGTGATACCATAGATAGTGTCGGCTCTTTCCATCGTACCGCGGCGGTGGGTGATAAGGATATACTGTGTCTTATCACTGTTACGGCGCACGTAGGATGCAAGCTTAACTATGTTAACGTCGTCCAATGCCGATTCGATTTCGTCGAACACACAGAAGGGTGAAGGATTTACCTTTTGCAACGCCAAATAAAGGGAAATTGCCGCAAAGGATTGTTCACCGCCCGAAAGAAGCGAAATACTGCGAACGCTCTTTCCCGGAACCTTAAGAACGATATCAATACCGCATTCCAAGGGAAGTAACGGGTCGGTAAGCTCACATCTTGCGCTGCCGCCGCCGAAAAGCTCGGTAAATACCGCGTTAAACTCGGTATTAATCTTTTCGAAGCATTCAAGGAAGGTTTCCTTCATACCCGATGCAAGCTTTGCGATGGTTCTGTCAAGACTTGCGCGGGTTTTGTTAAGGTCGTCGGTTTGGGCGGTAAGGAAATCAAAGCGTTCCTTGGTAACTCTGTAATCCTCAACCGCGTTTACGTTGATAACGCCCATAGCGCGGATTTTGGATTTAAGCGAAGCCAAGCGAGAGGGCGCTTTATCCATTTTTTCCTTGGGCAGACGGAAGCTTTCCGCATCCGAATAGGTAAGCTCGTATTCATCCCAAAGCTTGCCCGTTACGCTGTCAAATTCGTTATTTACGCTTGTGGATTTCATTTCTGCCTCGGTTACACGGCGGAAGGCATCTTCCTTTTCGCCTGCAACCGTTTTTTGTTTATTACGCATTTCCACAAGTTCTTTTTCTTTTGCGTCTCTGCCTGCCATAAGCTCGGCAAGCTTTTTATCACAATTCGCGATAATTTTATCACATTCAGCGCAAACAAGGTTAAGCTTTTCGGTTTCTGCCATACGCTCGTCGATAATTGCCTTTGCCTTTTCAAGGGAGGTATTACCGAGAGTTATACGGGCATCAAGCTCGATTTCTCTGCGCTTTGCCAATTCAAGACGTTCGCCTGCAACAGCAAGCTCGTTTTTAGCGGTGAACAGCGCCATTCTCGCATCGTTAACCAAAGCGAATGCCTTTTCTTCCTCGGATTTAAGGCTGTCTGCCTTAAGGCGAAGCTCATCGCGGGAGGTTGTAGCCTTAAGAATCGCATCGGCAAGATTTTCGGATTCGGACTTAATCGTTGCCAATTCGCTTTCCAATTTAGAAAGAAGCTCTCTGCCCGAGGAAAGAGAATCGATTCTTTCCTGTTCCTCGTTTATACGAACCGTTAAGGATTCCTTGGTGGCGGTATGTCCCGCCTTTTCGTTATTGCAACGGGAAAGGGTTATACGTAAATTTTCAAGTTTCTCATCGGCTTCGCTGCAATCGGAATTAAGCTTTTCACAGCGTTCTTCCAGAGATGCGATTTTCTTTTCACGCTCTTTAATCTGTTCGCCCAGACGCTCGATATCCATAGCGCGGGTGAACACGCCAACCTTAACAGCGGAAGAACCGCCGGTATAGCTACCGCCCGCATTGATAATCTGACCGTCAAGTGTAACGATTTTTATACGGAAACCGCTTTTTCTTGCGATTGCCGAGGCAGAATCGATATTATCGGCGATAACCGTTCTGCCCAAAAGGTCATCTACAACCCCTTGGAACTTCTTATCGAACTTGGCAAGCTCGCTTGCTATACCGATATAACCATCCATATCCTTAATCGCCGAAACGTCGGCAAGTCTGCCCGTAACGCTTTCGATGGGAAGGAAGGTTGCTCTACCCAGTTTATTTTCTTTAAGATAACGTATGCACGCCTTTGCATCCGATTCCTTTTCCACAACGATAAACTGAACCGATGCGGCAAGGGCGGTCTCCAAAGCGATAACATATTCGCTTTCGGAAGAAATTATATTAGATACGGTGCCGTGAAGCTGAATATCCGCACCGTTATTTTTGATTTTACCCGAGGTGCAATCGTTTATAACACGCTTTACGCTTTCGGAATAGCCCTCCAAAAGATTTTCAAGGCGGGTTAACTGCTCGCGCTTTTGCTCCTCGCCGGACATAGCGATTTTTTCTTCGGTGATTTCCTCGTTGGTTTTACGAAGGGCTTGCAAAAGGCTTGCTCTTTCGTAATCCAAGGAAACAATATTATTTTCGGTGTCGTTTATAAGCTTTGCAACCTCAAGAAGCTTTGCTTCTACCTCTGCCATTTCGGTTTGCAAAAGGCTCATACGGTCCTTAGCATCGTTAAGTCTGCCCGAGTTTTCATCGGCGGTACGTTTTTCCGCATCCAACGATGCGTTACAAGCCGCCGCCCTTGCGTTAAGGGCGCTTTGCTCTGCCAAAAGCAATTCCAAAGCCGCCTGATTGCCCAAGCTTTGCTTGTCGGTTTCGTTATATGCGTTTCTTGCGCTTTCATATGCCTTTTCGGCTTCGCTTGTATTAGTTTCTGCAAGAGCAAGCTTTTCCTGAAATTCTGCCTTTGCCTTTTCGCAATTTTTGGTTTGCTCGATAGCAATTTCCTTTTCGGAAACGGATGCGGAAATAGAGCCCTTAGATTCCGCCACAGATTCCTCGGCGTGGGCAATATCGTTGGCGCAAACCGCCTTTCTGCCCTCTGCCTCGCCTTTTTTGGTAACCGCATCGGTTTTTTCGTGCTCACATTCGCTCATCACGCGGGAAAATTCATAGCTTTCGTTAAGAATTCTGTCGGTGGCGGCATCACATTCCGAAACAGCCTTTTCCGCCGCCGCAAACGCGGTTTTTGCCGAATTAAACTCTTCCTCACATTCAACACGGCGGGCGCGGAGATAATCCAATCTGTCAAGCCAAAGGGTGATTTCTATACCCTTCTTCTCCTCGCTTAATACAAGATATTGCTTTGCGTTTTCAGCCTCTTTTTCCAAGGGACCGATGCGGGAAGAAATTTCAGAAAGAATATCGTTAACGCGAACCAAATTGTTCTCGGTATCTCTAAGCTTACGCTCTGCCTCTAACTTTTTATAACGGATTTTGGAGATACCCGCCGCCTCCTCGAAAATACTGCGGCGTTCATCGTCCTTTTGAGAAAGAACCTCGGCGATTTTACCCTGACCGATAACCGAATAGCCCTCTCTGCCGATACCCGTATCGTAAAACAGCTCGTAAATATCCTTAAGACGAACCTGTTTTTTGTTTATGTAATATTCACTTTCACCGCTGCGGTAGAGCTTACGGGTAACAGTAACCTCCACGTTATCGGAAAGACGGTAACCTGCATTTTGGTTATTATCCTCGCTGTTTTCCTCTACTTCTATAGTGATAGCGTTGGCGCGGTTATATTCCTCCTCGGTGTCGATTATAAGCGAAACCGATGCGGAATTTGCGGCACTTCGGCTGGCTGTACCGTTAAAGATAACGTCCTCCATCTTACTGCCGCGCAGAGATTTTGCGCTCATTTCGCCCAAAACCCAACGGATAGCATCCGAAATGTTGGATTTACCGCTGCCGTTAGGGCCGATAATGGCGGTAACGCCGCTGTCAAAGCTTATTCTTGTTTTATCGGGGAAGGATTTAAACCCCTGCATTTCTATGGCTTTAAGGCGCATATTTTAAAAACTCCTTACTTCGATTAACGGCTGAAATTCGGGCAACACACAGGGGATAATTTCGATATCCGTTGCCCTCGTTAAAGCCTTTAATCGGTTTATAGCCGCGGAATTGTATCCGCGTAATTTTGATATATCTTCTTTTCTGATTTTCACTGTTAAAATCTTATCCCGACAATTACCTGCCATTTCGGCGATAATATCGGTATAAACATAACTTTTTACAAGCTCACCCATAGAGGGATGGTTTGCGCCCATAGGCGCCTTTGCTAAATTTTCGGATGCGTGAAGCCCTATGCGAAGCACCTTCACCCCTGCATCCAAAAATATTTTATAGCATTTGGCGGTACGGTTAACCGCGTCCTCCAAATCCAAGGGGGTATATTCCCCTTTTTGTGCCATATCGTAAAGCTTTGTGCCCTCAAACACCACCGTGGGATAAATACGCGCCTCTTTTGCGCCCATCGCCACAATATCCTTAGCGGTTTGAATTTCGCTTTCAAGGGTGGATTTTGGCAACCCTATCATCATCTGTCCGCCGAAAACAAAGCCTTTTTCAACAACTAATTTCGCCGCGGTAAATGATTGGTCCGCCGTATGTCCTCTTTCGCAAGCCTCAAGCACTAAATTATCCGTGCTTTGTATACCAAGCTCGATATTTTTTACGTTATATTTTGCCAACAGATTGAGAATTTCATCGTTGATACAATCGGGACGGGTGGAAATTCGTATATCCGTAGCAGTGCCCTTTTTGATATATTCATTAGCGGTTTCCAGCAAAGACACCATACGGTCCTTTTCTATCGCCGTAAAGCTTCCGCCGAAAAAGCCGATTTGGCTTTCCTTAAAATCCCCTGTCGCAGAATCAAGCATATCTCTCAATTCCGAAATTTCGGTTTTTGAATCCTTTTCTGCGCAGTGCCCCGTTATTTTCACCTGCGAGCAAAAAACACAACAATGGGGGCAACCCGCGTGGGGCACGAAGAAGGGCAAATTACGGTGCTGTTTCATCCAATTCACCAAGCAATATCAGCGCTTCTCTCGCCGCCGCCTGTTCTGCCTCGCGCTTACTTCTTCCCTTGCCCTTGCCAAGCAGGTTAGAATTCAAATAAACCTCATATTCAAAGGTTCTGTCGTGGGGAGGACCTTCCTCGCCAACCCAGTTATAGGTAAGTACCTCCTCGGGAGTTTGCTGAACGATTCTCTGCAAGCGGGATTTATAATCCTCACTGCCTGTTTTTATAACCGTTTCAAGCATTTCGGTTATAAAGGGCAAAACGAACTTTTTTGCTTCCTCCATACCGCCGTCTAAATATATAGCGGCAATAACCGCCTCGAAAGCGTCCGAAAGGGTGCTTTTTCTGTGGCGTCCGCCTGTGGAAACAGCCTCGCCCTTTCCAAACAGCATATAATCTCCAAGGTCCAATTCGTTAGCAAACGCCGCTAATGCATCTTCGCATACCACAGCCGCGCGGTTACGGGTTAAAATGCCCTCGTCAACGTTGGGAAAATGGTGAAAAAGATATTCCGCCGTTATAAGCGACAAAACCGAATCGCCCAAAAATTCGCTTCTTTCGTTGCTTTCGTTAAAACCCCTTTTGCGGTTTTCGTTACAAAAGGAGGAATGTGTCAGCGCAAGCTGAAGATAGGTTTTGTTTTTAAAGGTGTATTTTATTTTATTTTCTAATTCCGAAAAGTTTTTTTCTTCGTACATTTCCAAATTATTCCTCGATATTTACGGAAGAATTCTTGTTAGCCATACTTGCGGTAATTTTTTCGATAGTACCGCCCTTGCAATATTTAAGCACCTGCTTTATTGCCGAACGGAATGAATAAGCATCACTGCTTCCGTGAGCCTTAACCACAGGCTTCGCCAGACCCAAAAAGGGCGCTCCGCCGTATTCCGAAGGGTCAACCTGTTCTTTCAAGGCTTTGGTTTGCTTTAAGGTAAGCGCACCGCCCAGCATAGCCAAGGGACCTGCGTGGAAAATACCCTTGATGCAGTGGCCCATAAACTTTGCCATACCCTCGATAATTTTAAGAGCGATATTGCCTGTGAATCCGTCGCACACCAAAACGTCGCAAGCATCAAAGGGCAGTGATTTGCCCTCGCAGTTGCCCACGAAGTTTATTGTTTCGTCAGCGGACAAAAGCTTATAGGTTTCTTGATAAAGGGCAATGCCCTTGTGAGGCTCTGTGCCGTTATTTAACAACCCTACACGGGGGTTTTCTATGCCAAGCACAACCTGTGCATAGATAGAACCCATCCTTGCATAAAGCTGAAGAATTTCGGGGGTTGCATCTAAATTTGCACCGCAGTCAAGCAAAATAAAGGGTTTTTCAACGGGAATTATCGAACCCAACGCCGCACGACGCACGCCTTTTATTCTGCGGATTATAAGCGAGCTTGCGGTGAACAGCGCGCCCGTATTGCCTGCGCTGACAACGGCATCCGCCCTGCCCTCTTTACAAAGGGTTACGGCAGTTACCAAGGAAGAATCCTTTTTCTCTTTCATAACCACCGAGGGGTCGTCTGTCATTTCAACAACGCTGTTTGCTAATTCCAACGTTACGTTTTTGGGCAACTGAGGTAATTGAGAAGCCGCATCCTCTGTACAAACCAAAATAAGCTCTAAACCCTCGCCCGCAAATTCCTTGGCGGCGTTAACCGCACCTTGAGCAAGCTCGGAAGGAGGATTGTCGCCCCCCATTATATCAACCGCAACGGTTATTTTCATAGTTATCTCCTTGAGATTTATTTACCCTCGATCCAACCGCAATTGTTTTTGCAGTAATAGAATTCGCGGTTTTTCTTTTTAAGCACCGGCTCGCCGCAATCGGGACAACGGCGTTCGGTGGGAATATCCCAAGAGGAAAAGCTGCAGTTGGGATAATCCTCGCAAGCGTAATAGGTCTTGCGGCTCTTGGTTTGCTTTATCATAACCCTTTTTCCGCAATCGGGACAAGCAATACCGCTGTCGCGACGGTAAGGGATGGCAGTTTTACATTCGGGATAGTTACGGCAGGCGAAGAAGTAACCGTGAGGGCCCTTGCGAAGCAGCATATCGTTACCGCAATTGGGACATTTTTCGTCGGCAAGCACCTCGGCGGTTTTCTTATCTGCCGTTTCCTCGGTTTTTTCCTCGGGCTGTTCATCAAGACGCTTGGTGTTCTTACAACGGGGATAATTGGGACAAGCTGCGAATTTGCCGTATCTGCCGGATTTTTCCACCATTATTGCACCGCATTTTTCGCAAACCATACCGGTTTCAACCTTGGGGATTTCAACCCTTTCGCTGCCGAGAGTTATTTCGGCATCTTCGAGCTGAGATTGGAAGGGACCGTAAAAATCCTTAAGAACGGTGATATAATCCGCGGTGCCTTCTTCGATTCTATCCAAATCCTCTTCCATTTCGGCGGTGAAATTATAATCGACTATATGAGAAAAGGCTTTTTTCATTGTATCGGTGGTAACCACGCCCAATTCGGTAGGCATTAAGAATTTACCCTCGCGGCGGATATATCCGCGGGAAATTATGGTGGTTATGGTAGCGGTAAAGGTAGAAGGTCTGCCGATACCCTTATCCTCCAACACCTTAACAAGAGAACCTTCGGTAAATCTTGCAGGGGGCTGGGTGAACTTCTGCTCGGGCGCGATATCCTTAACGGTAACTCTTTCGCCCTCGGAAAGCTCGGGAAGCATTGCGCCGCTTTCTTCATCGGCATTATCGTCGGCAATATCGCCGTAAACTGCAGCAAATCCGCGGAATTTAACGGTATGTCCGTTAGCGCGGAAAACACATCCGCCGGATTCGATATCTGCACTTACAGTATCTAAAAGCTCGGCAGACATCTGAGAAGCAATAAATCTTTCCCAAATGAGCTTGTAGAGCTTATATTGGTCGTTGCTTATTTTACCCTTGAGCATATCGGGGGTGATGGCAGGGTCGGTAGGACGGATTGCCTCGTGGGCATCCTGAGCATTCTTTTTAAGCTTGTAGTTGTTGGGAGTTTTGGGGTAATATTCCTCGCCGTAGTTAGAAATGATAACCGCCTTTGCCGCCTCGCGCGCTTCGTCGGAAATACGCAAAGAGTCGGTACGCATATAGGTTATAAGACCGTGGGCGCTTTTATCTCCGATATTAACACCCTCGTACAATTCCTGAGCGATAAGCATTGTCTTTTGGGATTGGAAGGAAAGCTTACGGTTTGCGTCCTGCTGAAGAGTAGAAGTGATAAAGGGAGGCGCGGGACGGCGCTGTTTTAAAGCGCGCTTAACCGCAGATACTCGGAAATTGTCCTTATCGATTGCCGAAAGAACGGCATCAACCTCCTCGCGGCAGGAAATGTCGGTTTTCTTGCCGTCTCTGCCAAAGAACTTCGCCTTAAATTCCTCGCCCTTTTCGTTGGCAAACAGGGCGGGAATAACCCAATATTCCTCGGGCTTGAATTCGCTTATTTCCTGTTCTCTTTCAACTACGATTCTCGTTGCTACAGATTGAACTCTGCCCGCCGAAAGACCGTTTTTAATATGCTTCCAAAGAAAAGGAGAAATTTTATAACCCACAAGTCTATCCAAAATACGCCTTGTCTGTTGGCTGTTTACAAGGTTCATATCGATATCTCTGGGGTGCTTTATAGCCTCTTTAACCGTGTTCTTTGTGATTTCGTTAAAGGTGATACGCTTGGTTTTGGAAGGGTCCAAATTTAAAACCTTTGCCAAATGCCAGCTTATCGCCTCGCCCTCGCGGTCAGGGTCGGCTGCGAGGAAAACGCGGTCGGCAGATTTTGCCTCCTTGCGTAATTCGTTTATAAGCTCGCCTTTACCGCGGATGTTGATATATTGGGGTTCGAAATCGTTTTCTATATCAATTCCCAACTTGCTTTTAGGCAAATCACGTACGTGGCCCTTGGAGGATTTAACCTTATATCCCTTACCGAGAAAGCCTTTAATCGTATTCGCCTTATGGGGTGATTCCACAATTACCAATGTGTTCATTAAAACTGAATGCTCCTTAGAATTTTCTTGCTGTATATCTTCCGCCCACCGAAACCGTAACAGAACCGTCTATTTCCATAAAGGTCAGTTCTGTCATAACCTCCGAAACGGCAAGCCCCGTTTTGGTAACGATTTCATCGGCTGTCATAGGTTTATCGTCATTTAAAACCGAAAGTATGGTTTCGGCAACGTCCCCCGATAAACGGATTTCGTCAACCGCGTTTTTAAGATTTTTGATTTTCACCTTGGGTTCTTCCAAAATTTCAACTCTTGGTGAGGCTTCGGCGATTGTCGGTTTTTCTATACCTTCGTTTTTCGTGCTTTTGCTGTTTTTAATTTCTTTATCAATTTTCGTCTTTGCGTTTCCGTACGCCCTGAGCTTTGCCGTTGCAGACGGAACGTAAACACGGGACATTTCTGGATATCGGGTTAACAACGGTGCCAAAACGTCTTGCGGGTCGGTGGCAACGGGCGTGCCCGTTTTTATCAATTGGTTTGTACCCGCATTCTCGGCGCCGATACTTCCGGGAACGGCAAAAATAAGCTTTCCTTGCTCTACCCCGTGGCGCACCGTAATTAACGCACCGCTGTTTTCTCCTGCCTCGGAAACCAAAATAACGTCGCTCAATCCGCTTATTATACGGTTTCGGTTTGGGAAATCCGCCCTTGTACGGGGACAGCCGGGGTACATCTCGCTTAAAACCAAGCCGCGCTCATATAAGGTTTCAAAGGCTTTAAGGTTTTCTTTGGGATAAATATCACCGATAGGGTTGCCCAGCACGGCGACGGTATATCCGCCCGCCTTAATTGCGCCGCGGTGGGCGGCGGTATCTATACCTTTGGCAAGGCCGCTTACTATACATACTCCGCTTTGGGCGAGATTATAAGCAAAATGCTCGGTAATCGATTTGCCGTAATCGGTCATATTCCGCGAGCCCACAATTCCCACACAAGGGGTATCGTTAAGATTGCGAAGCTCACCGATGTAATAAAGCACTGCGGGAGGCGTTTTTATACTTCGCAGGGATTTGGGATAAAGCTCGCCGTAATAGCCAACCATACCAACACCCATTTGCTCACAGCGCTTTAAAATTTCAAAGGCTTGTGCCGTATCTTTATTTTCAAGGCGTTTTATATATTTTTCCTTCTCCTTGCCGAGAAAGGAAAAATCATCACAGTTGTATATATCAGTTATATTGCCGAATTTGGAAAATATTTCACCTGCCAAGCGGTTGCAAACCCCTAAAGCAAGTTGAAACCAAAGATAAAGTATGTTTTCTTTCATCATCTGCCCCGCGCAACTTCCCACATAATTATCGCCGAGGCGTTGGCGGCATTAAGGCTTTCGGTTTTACCTGTCATAGGTATTATCGCCGTGAAATCGCATTTTGATATCACTTCCTGCGTTAATCCCCTGCCCTCGTTGCCTATAACAAAGCAATCGTCGGGGCGGATTTCAAATTTACCCAAGGTTTCGGCTTTGTCCGTAAGGGCGGTGGCTATAACCCTTTTACCTGCCTTACGCAACAAATCCACAGCCGTTTCGGTACTTTCGGCGATATAAACATCGCTTGTAAAAACGGCACCCATTGTCGCCCTGACGGTTTTGGGAGAATAGATATCTGCACAGTTACCGCAAAGAATAACGTTACATCCCAAGGCGGCGGCAGTACGTATAACCGTACCTACGTTGCCCGTATCCTGCAAATCCGAAAGAAGAATACTGTTGCCCGAAATTAATTTTGCCTGCTTTTCATCAAAGCTACAAACGTTATCTAAATATTCCGAAACCGAAAAAAGACCTTGGGGCGCTTTTTCCTCGGTAATCTTCTCGTAAACCGAAGAAGTAACCTCGAAAACCTCGCCGCCCGCGGAATTTATAAGGCTTGAATATTTTTGGGCGACGTCCTCGCGGACGAAAAGCTGTTTAAGCTTTTTCCCCGAACGGACGAATTCTTCCAAAAGATGAACCCCCTCGAAGCAGAAAAGCCCGAGTGTTTCCCTTTCTTTGCGGTTACGCAAAGCAACCACCGATTTAATTATGGGATTGTTACGTGATTCTATACGCTTCATCGTTAAACCAAAATCTATCTTCAAAGTAAATACAGTAAAAACAAAAAAGTCCGTACTATATAATAATATAATAATAGTACGGATTTTTTCTGTTGTCAATATTATTCTTGAATATTTAATTAAAGTTTTACACTAATTTTCGGGTTAATCAAAGCAACGTTTACCCACAAGGATTCTGTCTATACCGCCGTAATCCTTGATAACCGCCACCTGAAAACCGCTGTCCTGCATAATTTTCGAAACGTCATCGCATTGATTTATGCCTATTTCGTAAATTAAAATGCCGTCTTTTTTTAGAATATGAGGCACCAACGCGGTAACCGTGCGGTAATAACGAAGTCCGTCCTCGCCGCCGTCCAAAGCGGTGTCGGGCTCGAAGCCAACCTGAGGCGAGAGGGTTTGTATATCGTCGGTGGGGATGTAAGGAGGATTGCATATTACCAAATCCAAGGGACGCTCGATTATACGGGAAAGCTCGATATAATCGTCCTCATCCAAAGCATCAAAGCGTTTTACCGAAACGTTTTTTTGCCCCGAAAGATTCATTTCGGTATAGGGCAGAGCTTTAAGAGAAAGCTCTAAAGCATAACCGCTGACAGTAGGCATTTCGGCAGAAATTGCTTTGGAAATACAACCGCTTCCGCTGCAGATATCTGCGAAAATATCGCCATCCTTAAGCAATCCCAAAGCCGCCTTTACGCCGATTTCGGTATCGCTTCTGGGGATAAACACCCCGTTGCCGACCTTAATTTCATATCCGTAAAAATTGCATTTACCCAACACGTATTGCAAGGGCTTGCCCAAGGAAAGCTCGAAAACCGCACCGCTAACAAAAGCGTCGATTTCTTTGGGAGTTTCGTCATCCAAATGGGCAAGAAGATGTCCTCTTTCCACCCCGAGTGCCTCGCAAAGCAGCATATCCGCGATAACGTCGCCCTCCTCGGGAGAGATGGACAAAAGCATTTCTTTAAGTTTATTTCTGTAATCCTTAAGCTTCAAAACTGTCCTCCGCAGGGGTAGTGGTTTCGGCAGATTCCTCGGAATTTTCGGTGTTTGCGGTTTCCTCCGCGCCGTCGTTTTCTGCCTTTTCGTCAGCCTCAAGCGCCGCAAGGCATTCCTCGTAAAAGCCTTCGAATTCATCGGGAAGAGCGCATTTAAGCGCGGTTATGCCAACCTCGATAATTTCGTCATCGGGTTCGCGGGTGGTAAGATTTTGCATCCACAAGCCGGGCTTGGAAAGGATTTGCACTGCCTTGCTGTCGTGCTTACCTGCATAACGGATAAATTCGTAACCCACACCAACGGTAAGAGGAAGCAAAGCAAGCTTTAAAACGGTACGAAGCCAAACAGCTTCAACCGCCCAAAGGAACGCGATACCAACGAAAATAGAAAGCAAAATCATAGCAAACATAAAGGAAGTTCCGCAACGGGGATGGAAACGGGATTGCGCCTTAACGTTTTCAACGGTAAGCTCCAAGCCCTTTTCATAACAGAAAATACTTTTATGCTCCGCGCCGTGGTACATATAAACGCGCTTCATATCGGGGATAAAAGCGGTTAACCAAATGTAGGCGATGAAAATTACAACCTTTAATACACCCTCCAGCGCACTTCTTAACACACCTGCGCCGAATCCAACGGCATATCTGCCGAAAAACAAATTTGTAACAGCAGTGGGAAGCCATATAAACAACACCAATGCCAAAAGCACGCCCAAAACCATAGAAATTGCAGAAATAATGCCCACAAGCCATTTTCCGCAATGTTCCTCTAACCATTTATCGAATTTCGAGGAGGTTTCCGCCTCGTAATCGATGCCCAGCATTTCAGTGCCCTGAGTTAAAGTTGCAAAGGATTGAATCAGAGATTCCACAAAATTAACCACACCGCGGATTAAGGGCCACTTTAAAAACTTGAATTTATCCGAAACGGATGTATTTACCTTTCTCGAAACGGCAATCTTATGATTGTCCATACGTCTGACAGCAATAGCGGAATGCTTTTTGCTTCGCATCATAACGCCTTCGATGATCGCTTGACCGCCCACACTGCCCAAACGGCAGCTTTGGGTTTGTTCTTTATTGCTCATATTTGCGCTCCTTTAAAAAATGTTGATTTTCTTCTAAAGATGTATTATACTATATTCGATTTAAAAATAAAACCCTATTTTAAAATTTTTTACATTTGTTTTGGAAATTATCGGTTATGGAAAGCAAAACCTTTACAAAAAACGACAGCGGATTTATCTGCGGGAACTGCAAAAGAGAGGTTCCGCCTTTGGGATACAGCTCTCGAAATCATTGTCCCTTTTGTCTTTATTCCCGTCATCTTGATATAAACCCCGGGGACAGAGCCTCGGATTGCGGCGGTCTTATGCGCCCCGCGGCGGTTACTTCACACCCCAAAAAGGGGTTCGTAATCACACACAAATGTACTGTTTGCGGCGCGGAAAGAAACAACAAGATGCAATCCGACGACGACACCTCGCTTTTGATAAAGCTCACCAACCCCTATTTTGCGGAGGAATATAAATGACCTTTTTGAAAACGAAATTTATCAAAGACAAGGCACATTATATAAACGCTCTTAAGACAATTTCGGTGGTTCTTCTGGCATTTATCGCCGCGGTTTTCTTTAGGCGGTCGGCGGGTGTTTTGGCAACCTTCCCCATCGCTTTTGCTCTTTGCGCCGTAAGCGCGTTTATAAACGTAAACCCAAAAATTAAACTTGCGGTTTTCGGCGTTACTGTTTTCGCTTTGAACACTGTTGAGAACACAGACACAAGGGTTTCATTAACCTTTACCGCATTATGTCTACTTGGCTGTTTGCTCTTTCAATTATCCGCAAGGGTTATAAGCAAGCGCAGGGCGGTCGGCGTTTGCGTTATGGCGGTATGCTTTGCTTTATGCATCGCTTTGAGCTTTGTTTTTGTGGGAAATCCTCTTTCGGCAATCAAGGCGAACCGTGTTTTAAACGGTTATATCGAAAGCAATTATCCAACCGCCGAAAACAGCGAATCCACCGAATATATTTTCACAAAAACCTATTATAATTACAACACAAAAGCCTTTGAAAAGCAAGGCTACGGAAGCGACAGCCCCACCGAAATCGGCACTGTTTCGGCAAACGGCGAAACAGTAAACGACAGCCTGAAATCTATCGTTCAAAAGAACCTTGCACAGCCGTATGTTCTTGAAATTACAGAGGTTTTGCGCAAACGTTTTCCCGACGACACGTTCTCGGTAAGCTTTGATGAAATATATAGGGAAAACGGAAAACAGGTTATCTCAGCAGAAAGAAACGGTCTTTACGGCAGAATTGTTTTCGAGATAAATCTGGGCGGTGTTCAGACCGCAAACAAAATGGCAGAAAAGGTTAAGCAATATACCGAGGTTCTGGATAACGCTAATATAAACTACGGCAAAATTATTTATAAAAGCGGTATCAGCCCTTGGGTGAAACGTTCTGCAACCGTTGACAAAAACCGCCCTATGGGACAATGCGTTTTCACCGTTTATCACGTCCCGATTTCCACCTCGAACCGGTTTAACCGTTTTGCAAAATGGGATTTTCAATTTAAATAATTATGTAAACCTCACCCCGCTAAGCATATGTGGCTTCGGCGGGGTTTGTTTTTTATTTTATCCCAACTTTTACACTTTTGAATAAACCGCTTCTCTTTGGCAAAAATAACATTGTAGACCGAAAAGACATATTATGGAATTAAAAAGAGGAGTGTAAACAAATGAAATCGCAAAACGGCGAAGAAAGCATCCGCCGAGGGGACATATATTATGCCGATCTCAGCCCTGTTGTAGGCTCGGAGCAAGGCGGAATAAGGCCTGTATTAATTGTGCAGAACGATATGGGAAACAGATATAGCCCAACGGTTATTGCCGCCGCCATAACCAGTAAAACCGGCAAAACGAAATTGCCCACTCACATCGAGGTTTCTCCCACCGAAAGTATGGTGGGGATTAACGATTGCGGGCTTGCCAAAAACTCGGTAATTCTTCTTGAGCAGATTAGAACCCTTGATAAGCGCAGGTTAAAGGAGCGTATGGGCAAGCTCGACGACAAAACTATGCAACAGGTAGACAGCGCTATCGGCATAAGCTTTGGAATATACCCCCGAACCTAAACCCGTTTATAACGATATACAAAAAACTGCGTTTCTAACGAAGCGCAGTTTTGTTTTTATATCATTTTTAAGGCACATAAACCTGTTTTTGGTCTATTATTCGGTTTTTTTGGGTTTAACTATAACAGCCGCCGCTACGCCCACCATAGCAAGGGCAAGACCGATTAATACAACCAAAAGCCACGGAGGTATCTCGGAATCCACACCCAGGGGCAAAGGCTCGGCAGAAACAACGGGACGGCGGTTTTCCTCGGGCTCTTGCGGTTTGGTAACCGAAACCGAAATCATTATCGGCTCGGTACGGTTAAATCCGTCGTTAACGCAAACCGTAAAGCTGTCGGTACCCTCGAAACCGTTGTCGACGCTGTAAATCAACTTGTTTTTACTTGCCGCCGCAACAACGTTTCCGTGCTCGGGGCGGATGGGAAACTCAATGGTTATATTTTCGGCATAGGAATCGATATCCTTAATTTCGAAATCAAAATTAATTTGGGTATCACCGAAAATAATTTCCGCCTCGGTTTCCACCTCGACAGTGGGAGGCATATTTATATAGTTGTTATTTATATGGTTGTAGGTAAGGTCATAAAGACGTCTTAGATAATTTCCCTTTGGGGTGCTTTTATCGGCATAGCAAAATTCATAAAGAGTGCCCGGAGCCATATCCTGCTCGTAAATATTCAAAGCCGCGGAATAGCCGTATTTTCTGCCGTAGAACATATAGCTTTCGTAGTTGTGTCCCGCTGTCAGATAATCCTCGTCGCCTTGGAGATAATCCAGAAGCGCCCCCGTTTCGATTTCGGCGCTCATTCGGTTATTATAAATACTGCGGCTGTATTCGGGAAGCATTTCGGGGAGAAAGCCCTTGGGGGAAAGCTCGCCCTTCATAACCGCAACCGAAAATCCGAAATCTCTCCATTGGTGGAAGCCTGCGGAAAGATAACCAAAGGAGCAAAGGGTTTTATAGCCTTTGCCATTGATATATCGGTTTGCTTGAATTAAAAGCTGCGCTTCGTGGTCGGAATAGTAAAAATCCACCTCATCCTCCGGCCAATAGAAACCGCAAAGCTCAAGATTTTTATAATCGTTAATTCTGAATTGGGTTATACATTCATTCACATACCATTTTATTATCGCCAATCTATCATCCAAGGTGGCGCAATAATCAACGATACCGTCGCCGTTTACATCGCCAAAGGGGGTGTCGGACAGAACGGGATAGGGCACCGAAAGCAAAACACCGAATTTTTCGTTGCTGTCAAGGGTGGCATTTACCTTGCCCACAACCTTGTTAAGAGCGCTTAAATCCTGACCTGCGGTAAAGGTGTGCTCCAAATAAAGCTGAAAATCGCTCATTACGGCGGGGGCATCGTCGGTTTTGTAAAGTCTTCCGCCCGAAGGGTAAACCCCGTTGCAGGGCAACAAAATTGCGCTGTCGAACATTCTGCCCGAAATTTCGCCGTTTTTGTTTATATACGCCACATAGGGCAATAATTCCGCCTCGGTAAGAACGCCGACCGACGGGTCCTTTGCCCAATAACCGTTATACAGCTTGACGATATCGCTATATTTATTAATATCACCCGTATATCCGCCCGAGGTATTGGAAACGGTAACCCTCGGTTTTCTTTCGTTGCCCGAAAGTTCTTTTTTACCCTTAACACGAATTTCGTCGCAATAGGCAAAGCCCTCGCAGGAATATTCCACACGCACGTATCGGGCGGCGTAATTGCTGTCCAAGGGGATTTTCACGCTTCGTCTTGCGCTTTTACCGTCTGTTGAAGAAGTATATTCTCGGTTATATTCCTTAACCGTTTCGTAATTTTCGCCATCGGCGGAAAGGTGTATTTTAATATAACGAGGCGCAAAAATATCGTTTGCGGGGTCTTCTAAAAAGCCTGCTTCTATACCCGAAACCGCGCTGATTTTCTCCAAATCAAAGGTGATTATACGGCTTTTGCCGCTATAAGCGCGAAACCAAAGGTCCGAAATTTTTGTAGGTTGGGCGGTTTTAGAATCGGTCAGCGCGCCCGTATCGCGGTTAAACTCAAAGCCTTCCACAATTAAATCGCCGTAGGTTTTGGAGATAGGTTCTCCCGTTTCAACAGTATATTCAAGCCCCAACGCAAGGTTAATATCTTCACCCTCGGCAAAAGCGCAAAGCGGAAGAACACCGCAGAAAAATGCGGCGGCAAGGATAAATGCGATAATTTTTTTGCCCATTATGTTCCTCCGTTTCATATGCTTGCAGAATTTTTTGGAATTCTGTAGGTTGTTCTTATTTTTTATTATATTTTATACTTTATCAAAAATCAAGGGGTGTTAATATAATTATTATAGGGAGTGATAACTATGAAAGCAAATATATACAGAAATTTTACGCTCGACAACTCTCTTGCGGCAATTTCGGCAACCCCTTTGGAAAGCCACACCCTTGCCACCGACGGCAGAAACTGTATTATACACCAAATCGACACTTGTGGCAGAAGCATCGGATGTCAAGCAACGTTGAGACCTTTAAGGCGGTTAAGAAGCTATGGCTTTGGCTGTAGATTTACGGCTTTGGGCTGTTGCAACGACAAAACCTTGTATTTTTTGGACGAGAATTTGACCGAAACAGGCGCAGTGAGGTTGGATACAAGAAGCCTGCTGAATTGCAGAAGCTTTGGCGGATATTATAACTCGGGTAATTGCGGTTGTAACAACGGTTGCGGTAACGGTTGCAGCAACGGGGGCGGTTCGAGCTGCGGTTGTAACAATGGTTGTGGTTGTAACAATGGTTGCAGTTGTAACAATGATTGCGGTTGTAACAATGATTGCGGTTGTAACAATGATTGCGGTTGTAACAATGGTTGCGGCGTATGTAACGGCGGAGGCAGTTGTAACAATAATTGCAGTATGTTATGCACGTGGGATTGCGGATTGGCAAGCGAGCCTTTTTCGGAGCTTACGGATGCATCTCTGACCCAAATCGGAAACGAAACCTATATCGTAGGGGTATTTCCCAAGGGCGCTTATCTTTTCGACACAAACGGAACGCTTATAGAACAGCTTTGCAAAACCGACGGCAATGAAATTTTAACCGATTTTATTTATCTTCAAAGCGGGATTTTTGCCTTGTCTACCCTTTGCGGTAATCTGCGTACCGTTTCGGTTTATGACAACGGAAACGCCCAAAGCGGTATTTTGGACAGAAGCCACACCTTGAGAATGCTTATTGACGTTAACGGCGAAATATACGGACTTTTCGGGCAAAATTATATATACAATCGGATTGTAAAAATATATTCGGGCATATTAACGCTTCCCAAGGGTTGAAAATTGTATATCAAGCAATAAAATACCCATTGAAAGGCGGTGGGTATTTTGATTTGTCAAGCCGTTTTTATGACAACGGCATAAATTTTTTAAAAAAGAATATAAATGTTTTCAAGAGAGAGCGAAATTCGAGAAACATTCACGGTCGGTCCGACGTATACACTCGACTCTCTCGGAGAGGATGAAAACAAATGAAAAAATCACTTGCCCTTTTAATGGTGTTAATACTTTTGTTTGCGGTTGCCTGCGCGAGCACTGCGCCGCACCGAAAAAGCATTTCTCTGCCCCTACGCTTTACCGCGAATTTAAAGGGAACAAGCTCTGAATTTAACGTAATCATTACCGAAGACGAATGTATTATCGGATTTGACGAGAACCACCCCTTGTACGGTACCGAGCTTAGGTTTGATTCCTCGGGCGGAAGGGCGACTGTGGGAGATTTTTCAAGAGAGGTGGATTTGGACATTTTCCCTGCTCAAAAGGCGCTTTTGGAGGCATTCCGAGGCATTTCATCGGGGAATGTAACCAAAACCGAAGAAGGCAACCAAACGCGGTATACTATTGACAAAATGACGATAATGGTATACTATGATGAAGATAATAAAAACATAATCGGCATTGAAACGGAGGAAAACGGCAGGCGGTTTGCATTTGACATCGCCAAGCTTGAAGCCTATGAGATACAGAGCGACAGCGCAGGTTAATTTAGACACCATAAAGCGCAATTACAATTACATAAAATCGCTCACCAAGGGCAGAGTTATGGCGGTTGTAAAGGCAGATGCCTACGGCCACGGCGCAGAACGGGTTGCAAAGGAGCTTTCCCAATTGGGTTGTACGGATTTTGCCGTTGCCTGCCTTAGCGAGGCTGAGCACCTAAGAGAATGTGGAGTTAAGGGCAATATTCTTATTCTCGCACCCACCGACGAATCGATGGTTTCGATTATTACAAAGGGTGATTTTATTCAGGCAACAGACAGCTTTGAATATTCAAAAACCCTTGCGGAGCACGGAAAAATAAAGGTGCATATCAAGGTTGATACGGGTATGTCCCGAATTGGGATATATTGCCATTCCTTGGATGATGTTTCAAACGCCGCCGACGAAATAGAGAAGATTTCCAAGCTGGAAAACATATCCATAGACGGAATTTTCACCCATTTTGCAGACAGCGACAGCAACGACAGAAGCTTTACCGAAAAGCAATTTTCGGTGTTCAAGGCGCTTCTTGAGGAATTGGCAAGGCGCAACATCAACGCGGGAACTAAGCATTGCTGTAACAGCGCGGCAACGCTTAATTATCCCGAAATGCATTTGGATATGGTGCGCGCGGGGATTATTCTTTACGGTCTTGCGCCGTCGGAATATTGCGAAAACGAAAACATTATTCCCGCTATGAAGTTTTCGGCAAGGGTTTGCGCCGTGCACAAGCTTAACAAGGGCGATTGCGTTAGCTACGGATGCACCTACACAGCCGAAAGAGATACCAAGGTTGCGGTTATTTCCATTGGTTATGCCGACGGATTCTCGCGGGTTTATTCGGGCAAGGAATTAATTAAAATCAACGGCAAAAAATTTGCCACCGTGGGCAAAATTTGTATGGATATGTGTATGGTTGATTTGGGCGCAGATTTCCCCTGTAAGGTTGGGGACGAAGCGATTATTTTCGAAAATGCCGAAGAAATACAGCTTTTGGCAGACGCCATGGGCACTATAAATTACGAAATATTATGCTCGCTTAAGCACCGCGTTTTATTGGAATATATTTAATACATTTGATAAATACAAAACAAAATCCTTGGTTCGCCGAAGCGAACCAAGGATTTTTATTATTGATTTTCGTTTATACCCAGCCGTCGGACCAGCCGTCGCCCACAGGAGGATTAGAGGATTCGTAAGGGTCGCATTTATAGGCCTTGTTAATGTCGTAAGTGCCGAAGTAAGCGCGTTTAACCTTGATATAGTTCATAGCGCGGATATCATCGCCCTCCATAACCTCTGCCGCACGCATCGCGGTAGCCGTTAGATTGTACTGACCTAAAACCGCGCGCTTTACTGCAAGGTAATCCATAGAGCCCAAGTTTCCGTCGCCGTCAACATCTCCCATAACAACCAAGTTATAGAACAGGTTGTTATTAAGGCGAATTTTAAAGCCTGTACCGATATTAACGTCGGCATCTGCGGCAACCTCTTGTTGATTTTTGTTGTAAATTTTCACGTCGTAAGATGAAAAAATATCGCGAAGAACGGTTTGAGGTGTATTAAGACCTATGCCGCAAAGTCTGCCCGATTCTACAACGGGTTTGAAATCGACAACCTTTGCCGATGCGGTAGCGGAAAACGCCGAAGAAATTAAAACAACGGCAAGAACCAAAGCCAGAACCTTTGAGAATTTCATAAACTTATACCTCCGTTATACTGTCGGGCGATTGCAACGCTTTATTGCCCGCTTCTATTATACCCATAACCGCAACGGTTTCGTCGTGTTGGGCAAAAATTTCACCGTCTTTAAAAAACTGACACAAGGATTTGATGAAATTGGGGAAATAATTGTTCATTTGCGGAACCTCCAAGGCGGTTCCGTCTTTATATTTAACCGTCATCTGAAAATCGTCGAAGCCGTGCTCCATAGTGGCTTTTCTGCCCCCCGCAAAGTTCATTTCGATGCCCTCGCGGTTATCACCCAGCGCCTTTACTGTTTCAACGTCGCTTCCCATAAGCGTTACAATAGGCTCAATTTGATGGATGGAATAGGTGTCGAAATGTCCGGGACCGCGGGAGATGATTTCAACGATACCCTCTTTACAAACCGTCTTAAGCTCATCCGAAAAACGCAAAGCCGAGGAGGACCAAAATGGAGTTTTGTTGTCCTCGCCGTTTTTAACAATTTCCTTTGCAATCGCCTTTGTGGGTGCAAAGGTTTTATCAACGTAAACAGGCTTTCCGCTTGCCAAGGGCTCGCGGCAAAGGTCAAGATGTCTTTCGGGATTATCGGGGGACAAAACGATTATACAATCGCTCTTTTCCACAACCTCGGCAATAGTTTTACAACGCTGAACACCAAACTTTTCGCACCATTGGTCGGTGGTCAAGCCGTTCGGTTTGTCGATTTCACCATAGGCATAGGCAACCATAAATTCCGAACCACATTCGTCGGCGATAAATTTGGGATAGTTATTAGCATGCCATTCGTCAAGAAAATAATCAATAAATCCGATTTTTTTCATTTTACAACTCCTGAATTAAAGGAATATATCAAAAACAGCAACCGCGCCGGTGGCGGCAAGAAGAACGATAATGCCTGCAATAAGCACACCCAGCGCAATAGGCAAAAAGCTCTTTTTCAAATTCAAGCCCAAGGTGATGGCAACCAAAGCGCCCGTCCAAGCGCCTGTACCGGGGAGAGGAATAGCAACAAAGGCAAGCAATGCGGCAAAAATAGTTTTGCTTTTTATCTTTGCAACCTTGGTTTCGCCCATTTCAATGATTTTTCTAAAGGGCCAGCCGATTTTATCAAAGCCTGCAAGCCAATGCAGAATCTTGCCACCGAAAAGAATTAAAAACGGAACCGGCAAAATATTGCCCAACACGGAAACAAGATAACAAAGCCAAGCCTCGCTTTGCATTATGGATGTAACGCCTAACTTTAATATACCGTAAGGAATACCGAACCTAAGCTCGAAAACAGGAACCATACTCCAGAGGAAGGTGTAAATGTAGTATAACATAGAATTTTTCCTTTAAATCGTTTGATTTCCGAAATAAACGCGCTTTAGGGTGATATAGTCCATAGAATCTATAACGCCGTTGAAGTTAACGTCGGCAACCCTGATATCTCTTATTATGTACTTGCCGAAATATGCGCGCTTGATAACGAAATAGTCCAAAGCGTCGATAACGCCGTTGTTGTTAACGTCGCCCACCAAAGCGGGAGCAGGCGCAGGTGTAAGGGGTTCATCACCGCCAACAAAGGGAGGCGCGCAATCTAACGCATCGGTAATTTCAAAGCCTGCATTGGTAAGTGTAATCGCGCTGTCAAAATTACCCGTTGCTTCGATATTTACGTTGTAAATCGTAACCCTTTTGCCAACCTTTGCTTCGTCGGCAAATTTATCATAGTCCGCTTCGTTATCACAAGAAACACCGATGATATAGGATTCGGCAGGGATAACAACAGCGGATTTATCGCTTTCGACGGAAACGTCAAGGTCAACGTAAGAAATAATACCGTTCAAATCGGCAACAAGAATGGCAAAACCACTCATTTTATCTTGATTCTCGGTAGGGGTGCAAAATTTATTTACAAATTCGCCCACCGTGATATCTTCTTTTGCATAATAAACAAGGTTACTTATATCGTCGAGATAACCCGCAGTTGTCAGTCTGATTACATCATCGGGAAAGCTTTCGGGCATCGCAGGCTGTACCGAATATTTTATAACAACGCTTTCAAGCTCTATTTCAGCCATTGTTTCCAAGCCGGTGTTATAGGCAATAACGTTATCGAAGCTGAATACAAGGTCGGTCAGCTTTGCATCTTTGTTAACCATAAAGGGAATGGTGATAACCAATTCATCATCGTTTACAACCGTTGCTTCGCCCATAATATCCGAAAAAGCAAGGCTGTAAAAGCCTTCGTTGGAATCCAAAACACCAAAGCCCTCCCAATCGCCGGGGTTGGCTGTCATAAGGCTTCCGAAATCACCTGCATCGCCATCCGAATCCTCGGAAGCGGTAACAAGAGGTGAAAGCATCTCTTTGTCGTAATAAAGCTCGAATTCCAAAGCGGAAATGCCGTCGCCCTCGCCGAAATTAACGTCGCGCAGAGCGAGAACAAGATTGATTTCACTGTTAGAGTTATAATAATCAGAGGTGTTTTCGGTGCATACCGAAAAGGTCTTTGTATCATCCGTAACGGTAGCGGTTGCCACAACGAACAGGGGTGCAACCACAAGCAACGCCAGGAGGATTGCCAAAAGCTTTTTCATATTGAAAACCTTTCGAAGTGAATTTGCATACAGTTATGCTTATACTAATTTTAACAAAACAAAGAGAAAAGGTCAATAGTCCGCGGTAAATTTCATATATTTTATTGTAATTTCCAAAAATATGTAGTATAATGATAATGAGTAAATATTGACTTTTTTGAAGGAGCGCATATATGAGTTTTTCCCTTTACGAAAACGCACCCCTTGCCCCCTATTGCTCGATGAAGGTGGGCGGAAACGCAAAATATCTCGTTTTGCCGAAAAACGAAGCCGAGCTTTTAGAGGCTATGGGCAGTTTTTGTGCAAAAGGTGAAAAATATATTGTTGTGGGCAATTGCTCTAATTTGATATTCCCCGACGAGGGATATGACGGCGCAGTTATAATTACCACGTCTATGCGCGGAATTTCTATAAATGACGGAATTATCACCGCATATTGCGGAGAAACCCTCTCTACCTTGGCAAGGTTCGCCTGCGAAAATTCCTTAAGCGGTTTGGAGTTTTGCTACGGTATCCCCGGCACTGTGGGCGGCGGTATTTATATGAACGCGGGGGCATACGGCGGTGAACTTTCAGACAGATTTATAAAAGGCACTTTTCTTAACGAAAGGCTCGAGAAAGTAACCCTTTCTGCCCAAGAGCTTGATTTCGGTTATCGCAAAAGCAGGCTTGAAAAGGAAGGCTTAATACTTATTTCGGCAGATTTTTCGGGCATTAGCGGAGATAAAGCGGAAATACGCGCCAAAATGGATGAGCTTATGGCAACCCGAAAAGCGAAGCAACCTTTGGAATTTCCCAGCTGCGGCAGTGCCTTTAAACGCCCCGAAGGGCATTTTGCGGGGGCGCTTATCGAGCAATGCGGCTTAAAGGGCTTTTCGGTGGGCGGAGCGCAGGTTTCGGAAAAGCACGCGGGATTTATTATAAACCGCAATAATGCAACCGCAACCGATGTGCTTGACCTTATGGAAAAGGTTAAGGAAATAGTATTGGATAAAACGGGCATAACCTTAGAGCCCGAGATAAGAGTGATAAGATAATGTCGTTTTCATCGGATATAAAGAATCAGATTTCAGAGGCAGAGCCTAAAAAAAGTTGCTGTAAAGAAAGCATTGAGCGCGGAATTCGTTTGGAGGATTTCGAGGGAAAATGCGACAAGGATTTGGGTATGTATTTACGGGGCGTATTTTTGAAATACGGCGGAATAACCGCCCCCGGAAGAAATTTTATGCTTTCATTTTTACTGCCCGACGAGGCATCGGCAACAAAGCTTACGGAAATTTTAGAGGCGGCGGATTTACCTCCAAAGCGTTCAACCCGCCGAAACAAGCCCTTGCTTTATTATAAAGCCACCGAAAGCATCGAGGACCTGCTTTCCTACATCGGCGCAACAAAGGCTGCGCTTGATATATTCAGCAAAAAGGTTTTAAGCGACGTGCGTAACAATATGAACCGATTGTGCAACGCAGAAACCGCCAACCAAGACCGTATTGCAAGGGCGGCGGCAGAGCAACGAGAAGCAATAAAAATTATTGAAAAATACGGGGCATTGCAGAATCTCCCGTTTGAGCTGAGAGAATGTGCACAGTTACGTCTGGAAAACCCCGAAATGAGCCTTACCGAAATGCGAAATTTACTAACTAGTCCGGTTAGTAAATCGGGGCTTAATCACAGATTTAAAAAATTAATCGAAATTGCGGAAAGCTATAAGGAGCTATAAACCGAGGAACTAAAAAAGAAAGGGGTATCGATTTGGGCTTTGTTCATCTTCATCTTCACACCGAATACAGCCTGCTTGACGGCGAATGCCGTATAAGCGAAATACCCCAAGCGGTTTTAAACGCGGGGCAACAGGCATGCGCCATCACCGACCACGGCGTTATGTACGGCGCGGTGGAATTCTTCAGAGCCTGCCAAAGCAAGGGCGTTAAGCCTATTATCGGCTGTGAGGTTTACGTTGCACCCAGAAGCATGGAGCAAAAGGACAGGCTTTTGGATTCGGACTATTCCCACTTGGTTTTGCTGGCGAAGAATTCTATAGGCTACCGCAACCTTGTAAATATTGTTTCAAAGGCATTCACTGTGGGCTTTTACCAAAAACCCCGAACAGATATAGAAACGCTCACCAAATATTCCGAGGGGTTAATTGCCCTTTCGGGATGTATTTCGGGTTCTATCCCCAAGGCGATATTATCGGGAGATATGTCCCTTGCAAGAGAAAGAATTATTATATTTAACAACATCTTCGGCAAGGATAATTTCTATCTTGAGCTTCAGCGCCACGGCATTGAAGGGCAGGAGGAGGTTAACCGCGCCCTTATGCGCTTCTCCCGCGAGCTGTCCGTACCCGTGGTGGCTACCAACGACGTTCACTATACCACAAGGGCGGATGCGGAAATTCAAAAGCTTCTTACGGCGATTTCCACGGGAAGCACCTTAGAGGACAGTAATTTCTCTATGGAGGGCAGCGAGCATTATATAAAATCCGAAGCCGAAATGAGAAATCTGTTTTTCGATATCCCCGAGGCAGTGGACAACACCGTTAAAATTGCGGATATGTGCGAATTTCAATTCGATTTCGAGAATATGCACTTGCCCGCTTACCGTCCTCCCCTGCCCTACAATTCCGAAAATTATTTGAAAAAGCTTTGCGGCGAGGGGTTGCAAAGGCTTTCGGATTTAGGCTTACTTTGCACCGACCTTGAAGAATACAAAACCCGTTTGGATTATGAATTATCCATAATTCACAAAATGGGCTTTGACGATTATATGCTTATCACCTGGGATTTCGTTAACTATGCCAAAAAAAGGCAAATCCCCGTGGGCCCCGGCAGAGGCAGTGCGGTGGGAAGTCTTTGCACCTACGTTTTGGGCATAACTCAGGTTGACCCTATTAAATACGGCTTGCTTTTCGAAAGGTTTTTAAACCCCGAAAGAGTTAGTATGCCCGATATAGACATAGACTTTTGCGATGAACGCAGAGGCGAGGTTATAGATTACGTTACCGAAAAATACGGCAAAGCCCACGTGGCGCAGATAATTACCTTTGGTACGCTTGCCTGCCGTCAGGCGGTGAGAGATGCGGGCAGAGCCTTGGGTATGAGCTATTCCGCTGTGGATGAAATTGCCAAGCTTTTGCCCAAATACAAGGGTGTTACCCTTGAATCGGCTTTAAAAGAAAACCCCGAATTCAAAAAGAGATACGACAGCGACCCCTCCGCCAAAAAATTGATAGACAGCGCGATGAAGCTGGAGGGACGTCCCAGAAACTCCTCTACCCACGCCACGGGTGTGGTTATCACCGACGAGCCTATCACCGATTATTTGCCCTTGGCGGTTAACGACGATACCACCGTAACCCAATTTACAATGAACACAGTTGCCGATTTGGGTTTGTTGAAAATAGATTTTCTTGGCTTGCGCTTTCTTTCTATCATTCAAGGAGCAGAAAAGCGCATTAAAGAGCACACCCCCGATTTTTCGGTGGAAAGATTGCCCTTTGACGATGAAAAAACCTTTGATTTACTTTCTGAGGGACGCGCCGTTGGCTTGTTCCAATTGGAAAGCGAGGGTATGCGAAGCCTCCTTACCAAGCTTAAGCCCAGGAATTTAGAGGATATAATTTCGGTCATTTCCCTTTACCGTCCCGGTCCCGCCCTTTCTATCGACGCATTTTTGAAAAACCGAATAAGACCCGAAACCATACAGTATGACGACCCGCGTCTTAAGGATATTCTTGATACCACCTGCGGTGTTATGCTTTATCAAGAGCAGGTTATGCAGGTTTGCAGAAGTCTTGCGGGTTATTCCTACGGGCGGGCGGATTTGGTTCGCCGCGCCATGGCGAAGAAAAAGCCCGAGGTTATGGAAAAGGAAAAGGATATTTTTATCTCGGGTGCTACCGAAAACGGCATTGCCAAAGAAACCGCAGAAAAAATATTCGACCAAATGAGCGAATTTGCAAAATATGCATTTAACAAAAGCCACGCCGCCGCCTATGCGGTGGTTGCATACCGCACGGCTTATCTTAAATGCCATTATCCCAAGGAATATATGTGCTCGCTTTTAAACACGGTTATGAGCTATAACGAAAAGGTGGGCGAATATATTTCCGATTGTGCAAAAATGAACATCAAGCTTCTCCCACCCGATGTTAACCACAGCTTCGGCAGCTTTGCGGTGGAGGGAAACAACCTGCGTTTCGGTCTTGCGGCAATTAAAAACGTTGGCTTGCTGTTCGCCGAAAGAGTTATAAACGAAAGAACCCGCAAAAGGTTTTCAAGCATAGAGGATTTTCTTACCCGTTGCGGTGGTTTTGGCAGCGTTAAGGCGTTCGAATCGCTTATTTTGACAGGTGCGATGGATTGCTTTGGTCTAAGTCGAAGCCGTATGATGGCGGGCATTTCCGCCGCTTTGGAAACGGTTTCGTCAAACCGAAACCGCAATTCCGAGGGACAAATGAGTCTTTTCGGCGGAGACAGCGGAATGGGAGATGCTATTTTTGAATTTCCCGAATCCAATCTTCCCGAATTTGCCAAAAACGAAATGCTGTCATCCGAAAAGTCGATGACAGGGCTTTATTTTACAGGTCATCCCCTTGACGGATATGAGGATATCGCGAAACAAATCGGCGCTATCGATACCGAAAAAATCAAGGAAAATCTCGAAAACGGAAGCTTAAACAAAAATTCTTTAATAAAATTTATCGGGTTGTTAACAAAAAAACGCTCAAAAACTACAAAAAAGAATGATATAATGGCTTTTGTTACCGCCGAGGATGAAAACGGCGAGGCAGAATTGGTTATATTCCCCTCTCTTTATGCCCAAAAGGGCGAAAGCATTAACGAAAACAGAGTTTACGTTTTCACGGGAAACCCCGAAATTAAAGAGGCATACGGCGAAGAAGGGGCGGACAGCCTTACGATTTTGGTGAAATCGGTTTGCACCCCCGAGGAGGCTTTAAAGGAATTCTCGGCGAAAAGTAAGCCTATTGAACCCAAAGCCGAAGCCGAACAATCGCTTTATATCAAGGTTACCGATGAAAACGAGTTCCGCTTGGATGATGCAATTGAATTTGCAGCACAAACCAAGGGCAACGCAAGAATTTTGGTATATTTCGAAAAAGAAAAAAAGCTTAGACAAGCCAAGGGAAAAACAACGAAGATTTCCGAAAGGCTTATAAGCCAGCTTAAAGAAATTATGGGCAAGGAAAACATTGCCGTTAAATAGACATTGGCAAAAACCGAAAGGAGAATGCTGAAGATGCAGGAAAACAATAATATACCCTCTGAAAACACTATGGATTTCCCCACGGTAAATCAAGAGGAAAACAAAGGCGCCACAAAACAATTCGACGTTGTGGAGCCCGAAGAAACCGAGCTTGAAACCAAGCCGAAGAAAAAGAAAACCAAAACCGCCAGAGCCGCAAAATTCGCCGCCTCGGGCGTGTTGTTCACGGTGAGAAAGATTTTAACCTATACCCTCAACGTGGTTTTGACTTTGCTTTTGGTGGGCATTATCACAGGCTGTACCGTTGGGCTTGCTTTTATCGTTTATATTAAAAACTACGTAGACCCTCATTACGACGGTTTGAGCAACCTAAAGTTCGACTCTGCCCAATCTACCACCATTTATTACAAAGACGACAAAGGCAAAGAGGTTATGTTAGAGGGGGACACTTTAAAATCCTCTGAAAACCGTCTTTGGGCGGAATATGAGGATATTCCCCAGATGCTTATCGACGCCTATATCGCCGTGGAGGACCAGCGTTTTCTTTCCCACAACGGTGTTGATACAACAAGAACCGCATCGGCGATTTATAACTTCTTTATCCCCACAAGCTCTAACTACGGCGGCGGCTCGACAATTACCCAACAGCTTATTAAAAACGTTTCGGGTGATAACCAAACCACTATTCAGCGAAAGGTTCAGGAAATTTTCCGCGCCTTCGACGTTGAAAGCAAATATACAAAATCCGAAATTCTGGAAATGTATCTGAACACCATTTACCTTTCCCACAATTCCTATGGCATACGTGTTGCCGCGCAAACCTATTTCGGCAAGGAGTTAGACGAGCTTACTCTTACCGAATGCGCCGCAATTGCATCTATCGGTAAATGGCCCATAAACTATGACCCTATCGTTAACCCACAGAACAATCTTGAAAGACGAAACCTTGTTTTAAAGCTTATGCTTGAGCAAGAAAAGATTACCCAAGAGCAATTTAACGAAGCATACGATATCCCTCTTAAGCTGGCTGACGGTACGGAAGAAGAATATTCCGAAACCATCCACTCCTATTATATCGATGCGGTTATGGATGACGTTATTGCCGACCTTATGGAAAAATACGGTTATGACAAAACCACCGCATCCTATATGCTTTATTCCGGCGGCTTGGAGATTATCACCTGTATGGACCCTGTCATTCAGGAATGTGCCGAAAAGGTTTATACCGACAAAAACTATTGGCCCGAAAACAAGGGTATGCAAGCCCAATCGGCAATTTGCATAATGGACCCCGCCAGCGGTGATATACTCGCCTTGGTGGGCGGCTTGGGCGAAAAGAAGGAAAGCCGCGGATTCAACCGCGCAACCCACGCCTACCGTCAATGCGGTTCGTCCATAAAGCCTGTTTCGGTTTACGCTTTGGCGATAGAATCGGGTCTTTACAACGGCGGCGATTCGGTTGATGACGTCCCTCAGGGATATAACCCCACCACGGGCGACCATTGGCCCTCCAACGCGGGCAGAAGCTATCGCGGCAGGGTTTCGCTGGACTATGCAATTCAGGCATCCCTTAACACCGTTGCGGTTTCTACCTGTAACACCCTGGGTGTTGACAGAGTTTTCGAAAACTTCAGGTCCTACGGATATACCACCCTTGTAGAATCCAAAACCCTAGATAACGGCATGGTTGTTTCGGATAAGGGCGCATCCCCCTTGGCGTTGGGCGGTCTTACCTATGGCGTTACCGTCCGCGAGCATACCCAAGCCTATGCAACCCTTGCAAACAGCGGTATCACCTCCAAGGCGAGAACCTATTCGTTAGTACGCGACAGCCGCGGAGTTGTTATCCTTGACAACCGCGAACAGCACGAGGTTAAATACAGCGAAAGCACCGCGGCGATAATGACCAACCTTTTAACCCACGTTGTCAGCGGCCCCAACGGTACTGCGAGAAATTACGTTAAAATCGACGATAATTTCGGCGTTCAGGTTGCGGCAAAAACGGGTACAACCAACGACAACCGCGACGTTTATTTCTGCGGTTATACCCCCGATTTGCTGGCAAGCGTTTGGTATGGCTATGACAACAACAAAACCGTTTCCCACGGGAACGCGGCGACGGTATTGTGGGAATCTGTATTTAACGAAATCTATACCTATTACCGCGAAAACGGCATTGAGTTTAAACAAAACTTCTCTTATCCCGCCTCGGTGGTAACCGACGTGGAATATTGCACCGTTTCGGGCAAAATCCCCACGGAAGCCTGCAGAAAAGACCTTTACCATATGCAGGGCGGTTCAAGCTGTATCGCAACGGGGGCATTTAACGTAAACAACGTCCCCACCGAATATTGCGACAGCCACGTTATGGTAAAATGGGATAAGCAAACAGGCGGTGTTTGTGTTGACGGCTGTGCCTGCCCCGATGGAAATATTATAAACGTAGGCTTGCGCCGAATGAGCTTTGAAGACCGTTATTTAGACGGCAGAGCCTATATCGGCGACGCGCAATACGTTTATATGGACGTTCCCGCGGGTTACAAATACCCCACCGACCCCGACGTGCCCTTCTATCGCAATATGCTTAATGACGATACAAAATACGTGTTTGGTATTTCCACCAGCACAAGACCTGCCAACCGCGTTTGTACCGAGCATTATAATTTAATCCCCGAAACCCCCGAAACCTCGGAAATTACCCAATAACCCTTGAAAAACCAAGAAAATACCCAAGTTGTTAATAACGATAACTTGGGTATTTTTGGTTGTGAAAAAAATTTTTTAAAAAATTTTTCAACTTTTTTATAGAGGTTTTGCCGTTTTTCGACATTTATATATAGATGCAGTATTTATATATAGAAAATACTTTAAAGGAGGTAACGTGCTGTGAATAACGACGTGGACAAAGTGTCTTTAACCAAAGAAGACGCGTTGTTTATTGCAAAATTGATAGAAGAAAACAAAACGCATATAAAAAACGTTGTTTATAGCACGTTGGGAACCACCTATCACTATCTTGCCAACGATACCATAAGCGAGCTTTATTTACTTTTGTGCGAAAAGGTGGAAATTTTAAAAACCCATTCCGCCCCGGACGCTTGGATATTGGTTGCGGCAAAACGCACTGCCCTGGGGATGATGGCGAAGCACCGAAAGGATTTGTTAACCGTCCCGTTGGTAGAAGCCGTTAACAAAGGCAACGATTCTGACGTTTGCGATACGGCATTGTACGAAGTTTGGCTGGAAAACAACGTCCCCGCAAGGCTTATTGCCAGACTAACCAAGCGGGAACAGGAAGTTTATCACAAAATTTATATCGAGGGCAAAAAGGCAACGGAGGTTGCAAAAGAACTGAATGTTTCGGCAAGCACCGTACATAATATATGCATTTAGCGTTACTTTGCTTATGAAATCATATTCAGCAAATAAAGCCTTTACTTCTTCGGGAGTATAGAAGTTTGCGGTTGTTATGGTGTAATCATATTTATTGGGTTCGTATTTCAATAATTCGGGATATACAACTTGTGCACAGTTAATATTCAAAATTTCTACGCCGAGGAAGTCTGCCAATTCGCCATCCTTATATTCGGAAATATCTAACTCTTTATTCGAAACGAATAATATTTGGTTTGGAATGCATCTGTTTTCATCAAGATAATATAAAGGAGTACGCCAACCGTCTTTTAGATAGTACTCGATAGCGTAACCATATTCTTTTGCGATTTCTTCGTTAGGTGTTAAAGATTTCAACGTTGCGGCATTAGTTGTGATACAGCAAGCCGTAAGCATAATAAGCGCGCATAATAAAGCAATCATTTTTTTCATAGTTAAATTCCTTTCTTAGATATATTCTCTAATATAAATATATGTCTAAATATTTTGTTTGATGAATTTTAAAAATAGTATTTATATGTTATTTTGTATATGTTTTTTAGATGGGAGGGAAATAGCAGGTTGAGTAATAGAAGCCCAAAATCATATCCACGTCGGTGGTGTCAACAACGTTATCTTTGTTAACGTCAGCGGCATAAAGCTGGTCTGCGGTAGCGGTCATTGTTCCGTTTGCAATACGTTGTGCAAACATTTTGTCCATAGATGTTATTTCACCGTCGCCGGTTACGTCGCCCTTGCTGTATGCTACTCTCTCTTCAGCATATAACGCATGCATCAACGTCCAAAACTTGGTCTACGTTGGCAATAATCTGGTTGATAACCATGTTGTTTGCATCTAAAATGTATTCTTCGCCTGGAGCAATAACCATTGTGCGGTAATCGGGGTTTGCCGCGAGGATTCTGGCGGTTTGGCTTGCAGGCTCTGCCGAGATTGAGTTAACACCAAAGGTGCAAACCAATAAACCTAAAACGAGGATTAATGAAAGCAATTTTTTCATAATTTGATTTCCTTTCTTTTTTGTTTCTTTGTTTTTGTTGTTTTTCGGACGTTTTTTATTTTGCCCCTCGTCCGTTTGTGGGCAATATATAATTAATGTCGGTTTCTATATTACCCCTCCTAACTTGTTTTTGCTGGGGTTTCTTGCCCCTTCACTATATAAATGTTAAAAAGTGGCAAAACCTCTATAAAAAACTTATAAAAAATTTTAAATTTTTTTATAACAGAACTAATAGAAATAAAAAACACCGCCAAGGGGTTTAAATCCTTGGCGGTGTATATGGGGATTATATTCCATATATAAAATAAGGTTAAAAACAATTAAATTCACCCTTGGGTAAAGGTGGGGGATATGTATTACTTCTATGCTTTAATCGCAGCAGAAAATATCTTCCGAATAAAGCCAAGTTTCTTCATGAAAATCACAATCTTCGCAAGTTTTAATTTCATAAACATCATCTACGCATCTTGGCGCACTGGAATAAACTTTATGTGTAGTAACGCGTGCTGTGTCATATAAATAATCGTGTCCGAAAAGTATACAGCCCAAGCCATAGGTTTGTGCAGAATCATCCTTGCCGAAAACCAAGTTCTCGGCAATTCTCTGTTGCTGTTCTGCCGAAAGGTTGTTGCCCTCGAAGGTAACGGTGTAATGTGCATCTTTGGTTTCGAAGTTATATGTGTTACCGCTTGCGTTTTCTGCCGATGCAACAACACAAATGGTGGTCATTAGAATTAAAGTGCAAATTAAAATACTTAAAGCTTTTTTCATTTTTCAATCTCCTTTAAATTATCAATAATTAAAATTAAATCCTCATAATTTCCAGCCTGTATAGAATAATAATCCCCATTATAATAACTAACTGCACAATAGAGGGCATTGTTCCTTTGGTAAACGTGATATTTTACTTCATTTATTACATAGAATTCATCTTGGTCTTCCCATTGATATTGATTGGGAGCGTTTCTCTCTATACCTATGCTTATATTTTTGTCGTTGGTAATCATATAGATATGATCGTTTCCTCGTGAACTTTTATCTAACATTATTTTGTCGATTTTAACATTTTCGGGGAATTTTGTAGGGTATAGAATATCCCAGTTTTTTTCTTCTATTATTTCTTCTAAGGAAGAATAATATTTAGCTTCACCGCTGTGATAGAAGGTAAAACCCTCGATATCCTTTTTTGCACCGTCTTCTTCCAAAGATATTTTATAAAGCTCTTCTAAAATATTCACCCCAAAGGCACTTGCAACGCCCACTGTTGCGGTGGTTAGAATTATAACCACAGCGGCAATAACGGCAATACGCTTTAACAAAACACGCGCCCTTGGAGCCCTGCGGACTGCCGATTTATTATCGGTTATAACAACGTGTTCTTTTTCTGCCTTTTTAACAATCGCCATAAATTCTTCGTCCGACATAGGGGCGGGGGCGATTTTATCCAACAAATCCGAGCATTGGTGAATCAAATCCAAATCCCCTTCGTCAAAACAAAGCATATCGATTTCATAATTCATCAGCTTTTGCAAGGCGGAGGTATTAAGCTCTTGGATATTCAATTCTTTTGCTTTGATCATCGCCTTGATTTCTTTTGCGGTTAGATTATCAAGCATATTTTTATCTATCAAGTTATTACCTCCTTACTTAATAAATGTTAATTAACGTTGAAATAAAGCCTAAAAATTTCTGTTCTTTACGTCGTCTGTTATTTTGTCCCTTAGGTTCTTGTGTATTTTGAACCCGCATTGGAAGTAGAAGAAGTTCCCTGCGACGTTAACTTTGACAACAACTTCGACACAATGGACTATATCACCGTTAAGCGCGCTTACTTCGGCACCTATAACGAAGCTGATATGTATTGCAACAAGGGCGACCTTAACAACAACCTCGAAATCGATGCTGTTGACAGCGCACTTATGAAGCGTGCTTACTTCGACACCTTCAACGTTGAACAGTAATTAAAAAACAACGTTTGTTTAAATTAAACCTTCAAAAATCAAAATACTAAAACAGACTTTTCATTTTCAGTCTTTTCAATTTTTAGTGCATCCCAAACAAAAGACCGAGGGGTTAAACCCTCGGTCTTTTGTTTGCTTATTTAGACGGATAAAAATATAGTCTTGTGCCCGATATTTCAAAATCGGGGTTATATATATCCTTAACGTTAATGGCAAAATAATCCTTTTCGAAAATAGCAACGCCCGAAATATAGGTTTCGGTTTCGTCAACGTTGGTTATCGAAACCTTATCGTCCGCGCCGAACACCACCGAAACGGGAATTTCATTTTGGTTTTTATCAACAAAAACCCCGTTGGTAATCTTACCGTCGGAAGACACCGAAAAGCTTATTTCCACCTCTTTGCAACTCCATTTGCTGTTTGGGCGGTCAAGGGGGCGTTTGACCTCTCCGCAACCCGCAACCATAAAGCAAAACGCAACAACAAGCAACAAAGAAATTAGTTTAATTTTCATTTTCATTTTCATAAACAGTACTCAACCAATTTACAGCTCCTTGAAAAATTCGACAATCTCGCCGTCGGGACCATAAACAAAGGCAATTCGCATTGTTAAAGGGGCGGTTGGGTTTTCGGGGCTTACTGTTACGGGCGCGGTTTTGGGCTGTGCGCCCGATTTTACCGCTATGTCAAAGGCGTTATCCACATCATCAACACGCAAAGCGATATGATAAAACCGTTTATCAACGGTTTCGCTTTTTTCACCGTCGGCGAAAATTTCAAGGCAGTTACCGTCGCCGAAATCCAGCATAACGGCACGGCCGTTACCCTCGCCCCAAGCCACCTTTTCGGTCAATCCAAGGGATTTATAAAAAGAAACGGTTTTATCAAAATTTGTACTTTTAAGAGCGATATGATGAACGCCCATACCTTTTATAATATTGTTCATTAATTATCTCCTTTTGCCTTTTGTTTTGGATTTATCGAAACCGTTTTTTGATTTTGCAGGCTTTTTAAACCCGTTGGGGGACGCCGAGGATTTATTATTTTTGGGTTTATTGCCCAAAGGTTTATTCCCGCGGGGGGCATCCTTACGGTTATTGGCGGGGGCGGGGCGCACAAGGCAATCCTTATCAAAGCCGATAAGGTCCTCCCTACCCGCCTTTACAAGTGCTTTACGCACTATGTTGCCGTTGGCGGGGCGTGCAAACTGAAGCAAGGCGCGTTGCATCTGTTTTTCCTCGTAATCGCGGGCGATATAAACCTCTTTGCCCGTGGCGGGGTCGATACCCGTATAGAACATACAGGTAGAAGCCGTGCCGGGGGTGGGATAAAAATCCTGAACCTGCTCGGGGTTCAAGCCGTTCTTTTTAAGATAGCAGGCAAGCTCTATGGCGTGGTTAATAGTGCTTCCCGGGTGGGAAGAAATAAGATAAGGAACAATATATTGCTCTTTGCCAACCTCTTTGGTTAGTTGGGCGAACTTCGCCTTGAATTTATCGTATTCCTCAATCTTGGGTTTGCACATAAGGTCCAAAACGTCGTTACAGCAATGCTCGGGAGCGACCTTTAGATGTCCGCTTATATGGTCGGAAACCAACTTGCGGAAGAATTTCGGGTTTTTATCGCCGAGGATATAATCATAGCGCAAGCCCGAACGGATGAAAACCTTTTTCACCTTGGGTACAGCCTCGACAGCCTTTAAAAGCTCGATATATTCGCTGTGGTCCACCTTCATATTCTTACAAAGGGTTGGAGAAAGGCAGTTTTTGCCCTTGCAAACCCCAAACTTTTTGGCTTTTTCACAGCCGTTGGTTCTAAAATTCGCGCTGGGACCGCCCACGTCGTGGATATAGCCTTTAAAATCGGGCATCTCGGCAATCTGCTTTGCCTCTGCCACGCAGGATTCTATAGAGCGAGAGGTAACCGTTCTGCCCTGATGAAAAGCGATTGAACAAAAACTGCAACCGCCAAAGCAACCGCGGTTATGGGTGATTGAAAACCGAACCTCCTCGATAGCGGGGACACCGCCCTGCGCTTCGTAAGAGGGGTGGTAGGTGCGCATATAGGGCAAGGAATAAACCGCATCTAACTCTTTTCGCGTTAAGGGGGGCATAGGCGGATTTTGAACCATAACCTTATCGCCATAGGTTTCTAAAATCGCTTTGCCGTAGATATGGTCTTGGTTGTCAGATTGTATCTTAAACGCCTTGGCGAACGCCCTTTTATCGGTTTTTATTTCGTCATAATCACCGCAGGAAACAAAATCGAAATGGGGCTTGAAATCGCGGTTTTCCATAAAACAGGTACCGCAAACGTCCCGAATTTTACGAACGGGCACGCCCTTATCAAGCAAAAAGGCGATACGGCGCAAAATATTTTCCCCCATACCGTAGGTTAGCATATCCGCGCGGGAATCTACAAGAATACTTCTTCTCACCGAATCGGTCCAATAATCGTAATGGGCGAAACGGCGGGTCGATGCCTCCAAGCCGCCGATTATCACAGGTACGTCGCCATAGGCTTCGCGAATTCGGTTGCAATAAACGATAACAGCTCTGTCGGGGCGGTTACCCATTTTTCCGCCGGGGGAATAATAATCGTCGTTACGGCGCTTTTTCGAAACGGTGTAATGCGCCACCATAGAATCGATATTGCCCGAATTCACCAAAAAAGCCAAACGGGGCTTGCCAAACCGCATAAAATCGGTTTTGCTTTTATAATCAGGCTGAGGTATAATCGCCACGGAATAACCCTCTGCCTCCAACACGCGGGAAATTATCGCCGTACCAAAGGAGGGGTGGTCTACGTAGGCATCACCCGTTACAATTACAAAATCGGGCTTATAATCTATTTCGTTTGCATATATAGGTAAAAAAGGCATGGCGAATTCTCCTTAACGCAGATTGGATTTTTGCGGTATTTTTTCCCGCATCGATTTTTATTCTAACACCAACGAAGAAAAAAGTAAAGATAAAGAAATTTTTTCTTGACAAATTGATTGTTTTATGATAAGGTATTAATAGAAATTTTTACTATTAAGGATTTTTATGATTAAGGAACGCAACACAAAGCAAAAAATGTTAATATTAGAGACTGTGCGTTCCGTATGCACACATCCCACCGCCGAGCAGGTTTATGAAATGATTTCGGGCGAGATGCCGGGGTTAAGCCTGGGCACGGTTTACCGCAATCTTAACCGTATGGCAGAGCTTGGGCAGTTACGCCGTATTTCGGTTACCAATTCCCCCGACAGGTTCGATGGCAATATGTCCCCTCACCACCACATTTGCTGTGTGGAATGCGGCGAGTTTGGCGACAGGTTCGACCTTAAATACGACGAAGCCTTGGACACTATGGCGGAAAAGAAAAGCGGGTATAAAATTATTAAGCACGAAACCGTTTTTTACGGGTTGTGTAAAAATTGCAAAACAAATTTAAAAAATTAAATTTCAATATAAAAAAGGAGACCTATTATGGAACTTAAAGGCAGCAAGACAGAACAGAATCTTATGACAGCGTTTGCAGGTGAATCTCAGGCTCGTAACAAATACACCTATTACGCAAGCGAAGCAAAGAAGGCAGGCTATACCCTTATTGCCGACATCTTTGAAGAAACCGCAGGCAACGAAAAGGAACACGCAAAAATCTGGTTCAAGCTTCTTCACGATGGCAAGGTGCCCGATACTGCAACCAACCTTCTCGATGCAGCAGCAGGCGAAAACTATGAATGGACCGAAATGTACGCTGAATTTGCAAAAACCGCAAAGGAAGAAGGCTTCGACCATATCGCATATCTCTTTGAAGCAGTAGGCAAGATTGAAAAGGAACACGAAGAAAGATATCGCGCTGTTCTTGAAAAGCTCAACACAGACACCATCTTCGTTTCTGAAGAAGTTCAGGTTTGGATCTGCACCAACTGCGGTCATATCCACGTTGGCAAGAAGGCTCCCGAAATGTGCCCCGTTTGTCAGCATCCCAAGGCTTACTTCCAGAAGAAAGTTAACGCTTATTAATTTTAAATTCCCTAATCGGCAAGGAGAAATCTTTGCCGATTTTTTATTGTAAAAACAAAAAAAGATTTGCTCCAAGGCAAACCCACAGAAAATATAAATAAAAAATAACCCTTGGTTGTTAATCTATTTGTTACAACCAAGGGTTATTTATGTGAATTCTTAATATCTAACATCTTTTAACCTCTCTTTCTTAGTTTTGTGCATTACCTCGAACTGCGTTTTACCTTTCTTTACCGAATTTATAGCTTGGACCCGTAAGTGGGACAGACTTGAGTAATTTTGGTTACAGTCATCGAAGCTTTGCTTACTTTGCGAACCTTGCCGCTTAGAAAAGGAAACCAATTGTTTTTGCTTCTCTCGTTTTCGCAATTCTCTTTTGCCGAATGCTCGCCCATTCAGCTGTTGAATCATCACCCATCCTGCTTTTTGTTACCTTTGTTTTTGCCCCATTTTAGTTTTTCGGGGCTAGGTTACTTTTTCATTGGACTCACCCTTTCTGTGTCTATATATTAACACACATATACCCCTATTGCAATATGCGATATATACAAACTTATTTATATTTTTTTGTGCACAGGGTAGAAACGTGCCTTTAAATACATAAAAACAGAGAATTTTGTTGACTTACCGGAGGGTATATGATATACTGTTAACGTTGGGGCGCAATATGTCTCGACTTTTTTATTGGTTTATGACTTTGCAGGTGGAAAATGACTAAATTTCTTAATTTTATAAAGAACAACAAGTGTCGTCTTTTGCTGATATATTGGCCCATACATTTTTCGTGGTACGAAATTTTGCGAGTGGCTTATGCCGAATCATCGGTTCTGATAATCCACAGCCCGTTGGACGACAAGATTCCCTTTTGCGAATGGTTTATCATACCCTACGTGTTTTGGTATTTATATATCGCCTTGGTGCTTTTCTATTCGTTTCGCAAGGGCGAAAAGGAATTTATACGGGCGGATTTGCTTGTATCGGGATGTATGCTTCTTCCTATGATTTTTTGTACCCTTGTTCCCAACGGTATTGATGTTGCCATGCGCCCCGACTTTGCAACCCTAGGCAGAGATAATTTTGCTATTGAACTTGTGAAGTTTATCTACAATGCCGATTCGCCCCCAAGAAACGTTATGCCCTCTATGCACGTTTCGGTTTCTTGGGCGTTGATGTTCGCCGTGTTGAAAAGCGAGGGATTAAAGAACAAGCGCGTTTTAAAAATCGGCGCGGTGGTGATGAGCATCCTTATTTCCCTTTCTACCGTTTTCATCAAGCAACATTCGATTTTAGACGTTTTTGCAGGTATCGGAACCGCCGTTTTGGTGCTTGTTTTGGTTAATTTATTCGAAAAACGTTTTTACAAAAATACTTAATACACACAAAAAATGCTTCCCGAAATTGGGAAGCATTTTTTATTGGTTTATTGCCGAATATTACCGAATAACATAGGTTGCGAAATAAACACGCTTAAGAAGTGCATAGTCTACCGAGTCTATCTCATCGTTTTTATTAACGTCGCCGATTGTATTATCCGACAGCGCATAAGCACCGAAATAGGCACGTTTAAGAAGCATATAGTCGGTAGAATCAATTTCTTCATTACCGTTAATATCGCCGATAAACAATACAGAGTTGATAGTTATTTTTGCGGTTGCAGAATAGGTGGTACCCTTGGTTTTATGGGTTGCGGTAACCGTTACCCAATAGGTACCCGCATCTACAGGGGCAGAAGAAAGCTTTGCGCCCACACTGCCGCCGTTGTCATTATACCAAACAGAGGTGAAATTATAATCACTCACGTTGCCGTTTTCAAGGGTGTAAACAACGTCCGCATTAGATTCGCCAACGGTGAGAGCGATTCCGTTATAATCTCTGTCGGTGGTGGCAAGAACAACGTTGGGAGTCGCAGGAACGTAATCGGCAGAGGAAAGAGTTAAAATACTTTCGCTGTCGGTGCCCCAAAGCATTTTTGTTCCGTCGTCATAAATATAAGTAAGAGTTGTGGAAAGATAAGCCTTATAACCTGCCGAAACCGAACCCGTAAGACCGTTGAGGAAAAGACCGCCGTCCTCACCCACAGAGCCGCTGTCGCTGTTGGTGGTATCCACCATATAGTTTTTACCGTCATCCATTGTAACGATATTCCACATATGGCCGCCGCCGTTGGTTGTGCCCACAACCGAATAGCAAACGATGTCCTCACTTTGGAAATCCGACATATCGCAAAGATATTGGAAGCCCTTGGAATATCCCTCGCAAACAACCTTGGTGGAAGCATCGCCGTCGAAAATATGAATTAACTGCCAAGGGTCGCCATAGTCAGGATTTGCTTCCTCCAAAACCTCGAAGTTATAATCGGTAAGAGCGCAGATTTCATCGCGATAGGCAACCAATTTGTCATAATCGCCGTAGGAGGCGTATTTATTAACGATAGCCTTTGCGTTGGCAACCGATTTTGAAACCGTTTGTCCTACAGAAACCACGGGGGCGTCGGGGTTATAGTTTGTGGCTTGATAACCCGTGCTTACGCTCATAACCGCAACGATTTTGGTAATTCTGTTACCAAGCGTACCTGCGCCAAAGCCATAGCCTTGGGTTTTATCAAACCAATAAAGGTCATAGGGACAGTCGTTTAACAATGCCTCGAAAATTGCTTGGTGGTCAAATTGAGCAAAGAAGTTATTTACAGGGTCAGAGGTAAAAGAGGTTTTTACTCCTGTCCAGTTTGCCAATTCGGTAGAAGAAGCGTTAAACGTTGCAGAGGTTTGCTCCCCGCTTGCAACCTTTTCGATATTGGATTTCATCCAATCGTAGAAATATTGGTCAACCGAAGAAAGACGCTCTCTTGCAGAAACACCCCAGAAAGAAAACTCTCGCTCGGGGAAAAATGCATTTTCAACGTAACCCGCGAAAAGCTCGGAATTGTCGGGGAACTCAACATCGGGAACGTATCGGTTCATAACCAATTCCTCGGTTTCGGCAAAGGCGCCGAAGGGAACAGACATAACAAGAACAACTGTACAGATAAGCAAGGATAAAACGCGTTTCATAACAATTCTCCTTTGGTTTTGTTTTATATTATCTCGTTTTCTTCCACGTGGAGGGAGAAAGCGCGATTATCAATGGGAAAATCTCAAGTCTGCCGAGAAGCATCGCACCCGAAAATACAAGCTTCGAAAGGTCGGAATATGCCGCAAAGCTACCCGTTGCCCCTACTCTGCCAAAGCCGGGACCGATGTTATTAAAGGTGGCAATCACCGCGCTGAAATTGGTTTCAAAGCCGAAAGGCTCGCGGCAAACTATTAAAAACACGGTTACAAGACAAAACAGATATATAGCTATATAGGTTGCAACGCTGTTAAGGGTTTGGTCGTCCAAGGGTTTATCCTCGAACTTAACCGAGCTTACGGAGCGAGGGTGTATAAGACGTTTTATTTCACGGGCAATAAGCTTAAAAAGTATAACTATGCGTGAAATCTTTATACCGCCCGCAGTAGAACCCGAACAGGCGCCGATACACATCAAAACGATTAATATCCCCTTTGACAACCCCGGCCACAAATCGAAATCCGCCGTAGAAAATCCTGTGGTGGTCATAATAGACGACACTTGGAAAAGGGAATGTCTTAAAGAATCCGCCGCGTTTTCGTAAATAGAATAAATATTATTTGCTATCACCGCAACCGAAGCCGCCGCAATACCCAGATATGCCCAAAGCTCGGTGCTTTTAAAAAGAGTTCTCAATTTTCCTATTATAAGCAGATAATAAATATTAAAATTAACGCCAAACAAAAGCATAAACACTGCTATAACAATTTGGCAATAGCTGCTATAACCGCCGATACTGTCCGCCTTTATTCCGAAACCGCCCGTACCCGCCGTGCCGAAGCCGTGAAGTATGCTGTCGAAAACCGGCATACCGACTGCTATAAGAAGTATAATTTCGGCTACCGTCATAACTATATAAATAAGATATAAAATTTTTGCCGTATCCTTTGCGCGGGGAACAAGCTTACCAACAACGTGCCCCGGCATTTCTGCGCGCATAATGTGTATGGAACGGTCGGTTATGTTAGAGGCTATCGCCATAACGAACACCAAAACCCCCATACCGCCGATCCAATGGGTAAAGCTGCGCCAAAACAGCATACTTTTACTTAATGCTTCCACGTTGGTCAGTATTGATGCCCCCGTGGTGGTAAAGCCGCTTACTGTTTCGAAAAAAGCATCTATATACGAGGGAATTTCGCCGCTTATCCAAAAGGGCAGAGCGCCGAAAGCCGAAGTGCCCAGCCACGCAAGAGCAACAATGGCAAAGCCCTCTTTGGCATATATTACGTTGTTTGAGGTTTTGCAAAGACGAGTTATAATCGCGCCCAAGCCGATTGCCCCAAGTGAGGTCCCTAAAAAGGAAACAAAGGGGATGCTCTCGCCGTATATAAGGGCAACGAACATAGGCAAAAGCAAAAGCGCGCCGACTGTTTGACCAATCCTGCCAAACAGATAAAAAACAAATTTACGGTTCATAAAATTTATGCCTTTAAATTAATAAATTCTCGCTGTAATTTTTAAATCACACCAAAATATCCGATAAATCAAGGAATTTCTGACCCGAAACGATAACCACAACCCTATCGCCGGGCATTATAACGTCGTTACCGGAGGGGATGTTTGCCTTTCTTCCGCGGATGATACCCGCAATAAGGGTGTTGGGCTTTAACGAAAGGTCGCGCAAAGGAATATTCGCGCCCTTGAAATCTGCGTTAACGTTAAATTCCAACGCCTCTACACTGCCGTCCATAAGCTTATAAAGGGTTTCGATATTGCTGCCCACCGAATTTTCCAAGGCTCTGGCATATCTTGCCAAAACGTTGGAAACTATCTTTTTGGGCGAAACTATGGAATCCAATCCCAATTTTTGTGCCATATCCCCAAGCTCGTTGCGGTTGACCTTGGCAACAACCTTTGGAACGTTTTGGGTTTGAGCAAACTTGGAAATAAGGATATTAAGCTCATCCATACCCGTTAACGCAATAAAAGCATCCATAGAATCAATGCCCTCTTCGAGCAAAAGCTCCTGCTCGGCGCCGTCTCCGCAAATAATTACCGCTTCGGGTAATTGCTCGGAAAACTCACGGCAACGCTCTATATCCTTGTCGATTATCTTAACGGTATTACCGCCCGCAATAAGACGCTTTGCAAGATAATACGAAATACGGCTTGCACCCAAAAGCATAACGTTTCGTGCGGATTTCTTCGCCAAGCCCAGCATTTTAAGAAGCTTGGGAATTTCATTGGGAGGTGCGGTAAAGCCAATTTTATCCCCTGCCTGCAAAACGAAATTACCGTCGGGGATATAAACCTTTGCATCACGCTGAACTGCACAAATAAGGAAATTCGCCTTGTATTGCTTACGAAGCTCGATAAGGCTTATGCCGTTAAGAGGACTGTCCTCTTTAAGAACAAGCCCAACCATTTCGATATTACCGCGGGAAAAGGTTTCGATACTTGCCGCCGCGGGAATTTTCAAAATATCATACAGCTCCTTCGCCGCCATCCATTCGGGGTTAATAGAAACCGTAAGACCTAAATGCTGACGGAGGAAGCCAAGGCTTTTATCATTATATTCGGGGTTGCGTATACGGGCAATTGTATGCTTTGCGCCCATACGCGCCGCCAAAAAGCAGGAAAGCATATTAAACTCGTCCGAGCCTGTAACAGCAACGAAAAGTTCCGCCTTGTCTGCCCCTGCCTCGGCAAGGGTTTCACAGTCGGTACCGCTACCGCAAACACACATTACGTCGTATATATTACTTATTTCTTCAATAACCTTCGGGGCGGCGTCAATTGCCACAACGTCGTTACCCTCGCCCACAAGGCTTGAAAGTATGGAGATGCCGATTTTTCCGCATCCCACAACTATAATTCTCATTAAAACACTTCCTTGATAATAAGGTTTATCGGGTATTATATCACAATTCATTCACAATTTCAAGAGATTTGACCTTGGTTTTGGTTAAGAAAATATTGACATATTGCCAAAGCGGTGTATAATATAGTTAAAATGATAAAGTTTCGGGGCGGGGCGAAATTCCCCACCGGCGGTAAAGTCCGCGAGCCTAGGGTTAAACCTACGGCACGAACCGGTGTAATTCCGGTACCGATCGTTAAAGTCGAGATGGGAGAAACAAATACACGCGTGATTTCACGCGCTTTTTCCTCTTTCCCCCGATTTGTTCGGAGGTTTTTTATTTATGAAAAAGAACAAGGTTGCCTATATGGCAAAAATCGGCGTATTGTCTGCATTGGCGGCGATAATTATGCTTCTCGAATTCCCTTTGCCCTTCGCGCCCCCCTTTTACAAGCTTGATTTAAGCGAATCGGTGGTGCTTATGGCAGGCTTCGCAATGGGGCCTATGGCGGCGGTGTTAACCGAATTTTTCAAAATTCTGCTTAACCTGATATTTAACGGCACGGCAACCGCATTCGTGGGTGAAATTTCCAACTTTTTCATTGGAGTTTCCTTTGTTTTGCCCGCCGCGTTGATTTATAAAAAGCACAAAACCTTTGGTTTTGCTTTGTTAGGTATGGTTACGGGGGCGGTTTCTTTGGTTGTCTTCGGTTCGCTTATGAATTATTACGTAATGATTCCCGCTTATGCGAAATTTATGGTTCCTATGGAGACTATCGTTAATATGGGCAACGCGGTAAATCCCAAAATCGACAGCCTTTGGACCTTGGTTTTGTTTGCTACCATTCCCTTTAATTTGCTTAAGGGCGTTATTTGCTCGATACTCGCCACCTTGGTTTATAAACGAGTTTCGCCGATTTTGCATAAAGAATTCTAAAAAACTATTGAAAAAAAGCATTTTAAATGTTATTCTTGAAATAAGCCGAAATGATTTGATTTTTCTTCGGCTGTAAAATAATCCCGAGAGGTAAAAATTATGTTAAAGCCTATTAACGGTACTTGGTTTGAATTTCACCACCACAATATCAAAGAGGGTAAATATTGGAACCCTATCGTTCGTGAATTTTCGGATGAACAGTGGGAAGCGAAGGTTGACGAAATCGCATCCCTCGGTATGAAATACATCGTTCTTTTAACCAGCGCGATTATTTATCACGATTGGAGCGAGGCATATTTCGAAACCGACGTTCTTCCCAGAGCAAGAATGGCGGCAAAGGACCCTATGGATGCACTCTTGCGCGCGGCAGAACGCAACGATATGAAGGTATTTATGTCCTGCGGTTTCTATGGCACTTGGGTTGAAACCGAAAACAATATGGTTTCCCCCGAGGTTCAGGCGAGAGCATTCCGCGCTATGGAACAGCTTTATACAAAATACGGTCATTACACATCCTTCTACGGATGGTATTTGCCCGACGAAACCGCTATTGCCCCCTATTTCGATGAAAACTTTATAAAATACGTTAACGCATATTCCGCTTTCGGTAAATCCCTTAACAAGGACCTTAAGGTGCTTATCGCGCCCTACGGCACAAATATGCTTAAGGCTGACGATAAATACGTTGAACAGCTTAAGGAATTGGATTGCGACATTATCGCATATCAGGACGAAATCGGCGTTCGCAAATCCAAGCCCGAGGATACCGAGGCATATTATGCCGCACTTCGCAAGGCGCACGACAAAGCAGGCAGAAGCGCACTTTGGGCAGATATGGAAGTGTTCGAATTTGAGGGCGACGTTTACAGAAGCGCGCTTTATGCCGCAGATATGGAAAGAATCGACCGTCAGATAAAGAGTATTTCCCCCTACGTTGATGAAATTCTTATTTATCAGTACACAGGTATGTTCAACAAGCCCGGCACCATCGCTTATTGCGGACATCCCGATTCTATTAAGCTTTATAACGATTATAAGGCTTGGCTTGAAAAGAATATTAAATAATGATACGCATTAACTTTTCGCGTTTACCAAGGGAGGACAACACCTCCCTTTTGGTATTTTTAAAAAAGCTTGTGGGAAATGAGGATTTCGATTTTGAAATCCGCAAAAAATCCTTGGATGCCCGCCGAGGTAAGGCAAAATTCGTTTATACCGTAGATTTATTTTTAAAAAAGGGCAACGAAGAAAAATTGGCGAAAAGAATCGGCGGAACGGTTTTACCCCCTGAAACCGAATATACTTTTCCCAAAACCGACAAAACACCCGAAAAACGCCCTGTTGTTGCGGGTTTCGGCCCTGCGGGCATTTTTGCCGCTTTGATGCTTGCCCGTTCGGGATTTAAGCCTATTGTTTTGGAACGAGGCAAAATCGGCGAAGAACGCAAAAAGGATGTGGACGCATTTTTCGGCGGCGGCGAATTTAACGAAAACTCCAACATTCAGTTTGGCGAAGGGGGCGCAGGCGCTTTTTCCGACGGGAAGCTTAACACCTTGGTTAAGGACAAGGCTTTTAGAGGACAGTTTATTCTTAAAGAGCTTGTTAAGGCGGGCGCGCCCGAGGAAACCCTTTATATGGCAAAGCCCCACGTGGGCACAGACCTTTTAAGGGGCGTTGTAGCAAACCTACGCAAGGAAATTATTTCTCTTGGGGGCGAAATTCGTTTTGAAACCAAATTAGAGGATATAATTACCAACCAAGGGAAATTAGAGACTATCATAGCCAACGGCGAAAGAATAGACACCGACACACTTTTTCTCGCCACGGGGCAATCGGCAAGAAACGTTGCCGAAATGCTTTACAAAAAGGGCGCAGAGATTGAAAGAAAGCCTTTTTCGGTTGGGTTTAGAATCGAACATTCCCAAGGGATGATAGACATTTCCCAATACGGCGAAAGCGACGATTTGCGTTTTCTTCCCCCTGCGGAATATAAATTATTTACCCATTGTAAAAACGGCAGAACCGTTTATAGCTTTTGTATGTGCCCGGGCGGAGAGGTTGTTAACGCTTCGGCAGAGGAAGGACAGTTGGTAACCAACGGAATGAGCTATCACGCCCGCGACGGCAGAAACGCAAACGCCGCAATACTTTGCGAGGTTTTGCCCGAGGATTTGGCAGACGGCATTTTTGCGGGGTTTGATTTCCGCGAGGATTTGGAAAAGCGCGCCTTTGATTTGGGCGGTAAGGATTTCACCGCACCCGCTATGTTTGTGGGTGAATATTTGGGAACAAAGTTCCCTATTTCCGAAAGAATTGCGCCCACCTACCCAAGAGGTGTGAATTATTGTGATATTTCGGTTTTATTTAACCGTGAAATAAACGATTCCTTCCGCGAAGCATTAAAGGATTTCGGCAAAAAAATAAAAGGCTTTGACAGCGCAAATGCCGTTATCACCGCGGTGGAAAGCCGAACAAGCTCGCCAATTCGCATTAAACGCGGGGAAAACCGCCAAAGCAATATCGCGGGTATATACCCTCTCGGCGAGGGCGCAGGCTATGCAGGCGGAATCATCTCTGCCGCCATCGACGGCTTGAAAAGCGCCGAGGAATATATACTTTCTTTGTGATTGAACCAAATAAAACAAAAAGCAGAACCTTTTGCGAGACTTCTGATAAGGAAGTCTCGCAGTTTTATTCGCCTTAGGCGAGTGATATTGCTACGCAGTGATATTATGCTTCGCATAGTTATATTGCCTACGGCAGTTTAAGGCGAATAAAATAACACTGAAGCCGATAGGCTTCAATAACACTATTGCTTTGCAATAATATCACTCCGACGAAGTCGGAATACAACTTGAATAATATCGACTGATATGTTATAATAAAATGGGTTTGGGAATGGCCCAATAAAGCGTTTGTATTTACAAATGCGATGCTGGTTCTTTTGAATCAGTTCGATAAATAAGAATTTGGTGGCAAATCACCGCACGACATAATCTTCGCGCTTCGCTTATTATGCATTTCGATGGCTATTGCCACGACAAAAAGGATATTGCTATGATACAAAAAACTATGGGAAACTCAATCAAAAAGAAAATTACTGTTTGGGTCGCGGTCAGTGCGGCTATGCTTATACTTGTGTTAGCAGTAATTCTGTTGAACCAAACATCTCCCGAAAATCGTGACTACGGCTACGCACGGGAGGTTTCGGAAAGCGAGATAGCTCTGCGTCAGCAGTTGATCAGTACGGCGGAAGCTTGGCTTGGCACTGTCAAGGGCTCGCCTGAGCATCATCAGATCATTGATCTTTACAACGCTCAGGAGGTACTTCCCGTAAACTATCTTGTTACATATGAAGATAGCTGGTGCGCTACGTTTGTCACTGTCGTGGTGCTCCAGAACAATCTTGAAGACATCATTCCTCCGGAGTGCAGTTGTCAGCGCCAAATTGCTCTGTTTGAGAGCATAGGATGCTGGCAAGAGGATGAGACCTATGTTCCCCTGCCAGGGGATGTGATATATTATGCTCAGAAAGATACTGCTATCGGCGACTGCACAGGCTGGGCAGATCATGTAGGTATAGTGGTAGGCACTTCTGGAAATTATATCAAGGTCATCGAGGGCAACAATAATGACGCCGTCAGATATCGCTACATCCGAAAAAACGACTATACCATACGAGGCTACGGTTTGCCAGATTACTCCGGAAAATGCAAATAAAATTCAGGCAGCTAAATTCTTATTTATCTAACTAACTCTCTGAAAACCCTTGATTTTACTGGATTTTTCAGCAGTTTCATACTCATATTTAATGTATTTTCCCTTGTTTTTGCCCTT
>SVQU01000034.1 GCA_015065165.1 Oscillospiraceae bacterium
TTTATTATGGGCTGTTTAAAAAGTGTATAAGATAATTTCAAATCAAGTTTTTGCTGTCTCCTCTGTGCAAGGAAGAGAAGAAGCGATGCTGACAGCGAGACGGCAATTGGGTACCTGATCCATTATCTCGGCGTGAATATCGTTTACGAATCCACGAATATCTCGCGTAAGCGTATCATCGGAAAATCCAATGCGTAGATCGATGTAGACGACGCCGCCGCTGACGCGAGTGTCGATGCCTTCAAAGGTTACAAAGCTATCATATTTTGAGGTTAGCGCACGTAGAACTGCAATTTGAACATTTTCGTTCGCAGTTTTGTCCAACACCTCACGGGAGGCATCGCGCACACGAGTGATGATGTTAGCAATTAGATATAGCGAAAGCAATATGCAAACTGCGGGGGATAGATACCATATTGGCTTAAAAGCGCCAAAAAAGTGGAGGAGCACCAGCGCAATCAATGATATAGCATCAAAAACAAGGCTCTTAAGGCGAACCGAAAGCTCTGCCTTGCAAACAAGACTGTTTGTGCGGCGACTTAGGTTGCGCTGTTTTATGTAAACAAAAACATCAAGAGCCACACAGATAATCTTGAAGATGACGGCGAGACCAAGTGCCTCGGGTTCTTGGGGAGAAATTATATCGCCGCAGGCAACCCCGAGCATAATCAGCACGCTTACCATAAATATCATATCAAATCCCATTGATGTGAGAGCCTCGACTTTTCCGATGCCGTAGTTATATTCATATCGGAGATCTTTTCTCAATTTGAGGGAAAGAATGAGCAAAAGACTGGTGCGCAAAAGGCTTCCAAGACTGTCAAGAAGATCCGCATACATGACGAGGGACCCTGTCGATATCACAAGATATGTTACGATGATACAGTTGGGCACTGCGCCGAGTAACTGTATAAACGAAAGCCTTGCCTGCTGGCGGTAGGTTTTGTTTTCAGGTGTCGTATTATCGTTTTCTTTGTCGGGTTGATCGTAAACGTCGATCAACGAGGATATTTTATCTTTTAGGTTTGGCATTTTATCTCCTTGATGCATACAAAACAGATTTCGTTAATTAATTTATATAAAGTCCGCTAGTATTATATCATAGTTAGCAACATTTATCAACCATCGCGGATGAAAATTACGTTTTTCTTAAGCTTTTTTAGCGTTGAAAAGTTGATCGTTCGCATAAAGAATAATAATTTCCTGAACACATAAAAATAGACACATCATAATGGATTTCTCCAAAATGATGTGTCTAATTTGTTTTTATAACTTATTCAGTTAGAAAATAGGGAAGAAGTGGCTTATTTGCTTGCTTCTTCAACTGCAACTGCACATGCAACAGTCATACCAACCATGGGGTTGTTACCTGCACCGATCAAGCCCATCATTTCTACGTGAGCAGGAACGGAGGAGGAACCAGCGAACTGTGCATCGGAGTGCATACGACCCATGGTGTCAGTCATACCGTAAGAGGAAGGACCTGCAGCCATGTTATCGGGGTGGAGAGTTCTACCTGTACCGCCGCCGGAAGCAACAGAGAAGTATTCTCTACCGTTTTCAACACACCACTTCTTGTAGGTACCTGCAACGGGGTGCTGGAATCTGGTGGGGTTGGTGGAGTTACCGGTAATAGAAACGCCAACCTTTTCAAGACGCATGATAGCAACGCCTTCGTTTACGTCGTCAGAGCCATAGCACTTAACGTCAGCACGAGGACCCTTAGAGAAGGGGATTTCCTTAATAACCTTAACTTCTTCGGTGTAGTGATCAAATTCGGTTTCAACATAGGTGAAGCCATTGATACGAGAGATGATATAAGCAGCATCCTTACCGAGACCGTTAAGAATTACGCGAAGCTGATTCTTACGAACCTTGTTTGCGTTAAGAGCAATCTTAATTGCGCCTTCAGCAGCAGCGAAGGATTCGTGTCCTGCGAGGAAGCAGAAGCAGTCGGTTTCTTCGGAAAGAAGCATTTTACCCAAGTTACCGTGGCCGAGACCAACCTTACGGTTTTCGGCAACAGAGCCGGGGATACAGAAAGCCTGAAGACCGATACCGATAGCGGCAGCAGCGTCAGCAGCCTTGGTGCAGCCCTTCTTAATTGCGATAGCGCAACCTACAGTGTAAGCCCAAATAGCGTTTTCGAAGCAGATGGGCTGAGTGCCGCGAACGATTTTGTCGCAGTCGATACCTTTAGCCAAGGTAATTTCTTTGCACTCCTCGATGGAGGAAATGCCGTATTCTTTAAGAACAGCGTTAATTTTATCAACGCGTCTTTCGTAACCTTCAAACAATGACATGGTATTTACCTCCTTAATTATTCATGACGGGGGTCAATATACTTGACCGCGTCTTCAAATCTGCCGTAAGTGCCGATGGATTTAGCGTATGCTTCGTTGGGTTCCATACCTTTCTTGATGAAGTCGGTCATTTTACCGAGAGAAACGAATTCATAACCGATAACTTCGTTGTTTTCATCAAGAGCCATACGAGTACAATAACCTTCGGTCATTTCGAGATAACGAACGCCCTTGTCTTTTGTACCGTACATAGTACCAACCATGGAACGAGAGCCCTTGCCGAGGTCTTCCATACCAGCGCCGATAACAAGACCGCCTTCAGAGAAAGCAGACTGAGAACGACCGTAAACGATCTGGAGGAAGAGTTCACGCATTGCGGTGTTAATAGCATCGCATACGAGGTCGGTGTTAAGAGCTTCGAGAAGGGTTTTACCGGGAAGAATCTCAGCAGCCATAGCCGCGGAGTGTGTCATACCGGAGCAACCGATGGTTTCAACAAGCGCCTCTTCGATAATACCGTTTTTAACGTTAAGAGAGAGCTTGCAGGCGCCCTGCTGAGGAGCACACCAACCCACACCGTGGGTATAAGCGGAAATGTCCTCGATTACCTTTGCCTGAACCCACTTTCCTTCTTCGGGAATAGGTGCAGGACCGTGCTTGGGGCCTTTAGCCACAACGCACATGTTTTCAACTTCTTTTGAATACTGCAACATTGGAAAATTCCTTTCGTTTTGTATCTTTATTTATTTGATTATTTCTGCATAAACTTCGCCCGCGCAACCTGCTGCGTTAGCTTCGTCGGTATCGATATGAACCGCGGGAGCGAATTTGTCGCTAACACGAACCACGACTTCATCAAAAGTGAGGGAACGTGCGCCTGTGATTACCTTTGCCGAAACAATTTGCTTGTCCGAAACACCAAGTTCCAAAGCGGTTTCGGGGTCCAAGTGAATATGTCTCTTTGCGGCAATTGCGCCTTCTGTAATTTCAACTTCGCCTGCGGGGCCAACTAATTTCAAGCCTGTGCTGCCGGAGATATCGCCGGATTCGCGAACAGGAACAGAAATGCCCAATGCTCTCGCATCGGTAAGAGAAATTTCAACCTGAGTTGCAGGTCTGATAGGACCTAAAATAAGAACGTTGTTAATTGTACCTTTAGGGCCAACAAGAGCAATACGTTCGTTACTTGCGAACTGACCGGGTTGAGAAAGCATTTTTTTAACGGTAAGCGTGTTGCCTTTACCGAGAAGCGTTTCCATATCTGCTTCGGTAAGGTGAACATGACGAGCCGAGGTTTCGACAAGAATTTTCTTATCCAACTTATACTTCACCTTCCAATTTTTTGAATTCATACAATTATATATCATTTTTTTTCATTTGTAAATCCCTTATGCGGATTTTTATATGTTATTTTGCAAAAAATTGTGGTAAAAAATTATTGAAATGCTAAATATTGTATGATATAATATCTTTTATTGAATGGATAATAGGAGAATTCTGCCATGGAATTTATGTTTTCTAATAAAGTTAAAGATATGAAACCCTCCGCAATAAGAGAGATTTTTAAGTCTCTTTCAGACCCTAACGTTATTTCTTTTGCGGCGGGCAATCCTTCGCCCCTTTCCTTTCCCGTGGAGAAGATGAAGGACGTTGCGGATGAGATATTTGCTACCCAGGCATCGGTTGCATTTCAGTATGGCATTACCGAGGGTTATCCCCGTTTAAGAGAACAGATTAAAACCCGCCTTCGCGAACGTTTTAATACAGGCACTGATGATGACGAACTAATCATTACCACCGGTGGTCAGCAGGGAATAGACCTTTGTGCAAAGGTACTTTGTAACGAAGGCGATACCGTTATTTGCGAAAACCCCAGCTTTATCGGCGCGCTTAATGCCTTTAGGTCATATAATACCAATCTGGTGGGCGTGGACCTTGAAGATGACGGTATAAATATCGAAGCATTGGAAAATGCTTTGAAAGCAAACCCTAACACCAAAATTATTTATGTAATACCTACCTTCCAGAATCCAGCGGGTATTACAACCTCTCTTGAAAAGAGAAAAGCAATTCTCGACCTTGCAAAGAAATATAACGTTTTGATTTTGGAAGACAACCCTTACGGAGAATTGCGTTTTGCAGGGGAAGACGTACCTACCATTAAGAGCCTTGATACCGATGGCAGGGTGTTATATTGTTCCTCTTTCTCCAAAATTCTTTCCGCAGGTATGCGTATAGGATTTGTGTGCGGCCCTAAAGAGTTAGTTCAGAAAATCGTTGTAGTAAAACAGGTTAACGACGTTCATACAAACCAATTCTTCCAAATGGTTGCATCGAAATTTATCGATAAGTACGGACTTGACGAGCATATAGATTTTATTCGCGGTTTGTATCGTGATAAATGTAACCTTATGCTTTCAGAGCTTGATAAACAGGTGGGCGATAAAGCACGCTATACTCGTCCCGAGGGCGGTTTGTTTATATGGCTTACCGTAGACGGTGCAAACGGTGATGAATTAGCAAAACGCGCAATCGAAAATAAGGTTGCCGTTGTTACAGGTTCAAGCTTCAATCCTATTCAGGGCGGTTATTCTCCCTCTATAAGACTAAACTATTCTACTCCTTCGGACGAGCAGATTATCGAGGGTGTAAAGCGTTTGGCAAGTATTTTATAATTCGGAGTGTTATTTATGGAAAATATGGATATAAAAAAGACAATACTATCGGGTGTACAACCCTCGGGCACGCTTACAATAGGTAACTATCTCGGCGCACTTCGAAATTGGGCGAAAATGCAGAATGATTATAACTGCTATTTCTGTGTTGTTGACCTTCACGCCATTACCGTGCGTCAGGTACCTGCAGAGCTTCGTCAAAATTGCTTGAAAACTCTCGCGTTGTACCTTGCGGTAGGTATCGACCCTAATAAAAATGCGTTATTCCTGCAAAGCCACGTGCCTGCACACGCAGAGCTTTCTTGGGTGTTGTCCTGCTATACTATGTACGGCGAATTGTCCCGTATGACACAGTTTAAGGATAAATCGGCAAAGCATTCTGATAATATCAACGCGGGGCTCTTTACTTATCCCGTGCTTATGGCGGCAGATATTCTTTTGTACCAGCCCGATCTCGTTCCCGTTGGCAGCGACCAAAAACAGCATATCGAGCTTGCTCGTGATATTGCAAACCGCTTTAATAACGTTTATTCCGAAACCTTTAAAATCCCTGAACCTTATATGCCTAAAATCGGTACGAGAATTATGTCTTTGTCCGAACCTACCTCGAAAATGAGTAAATCCGATTCGGGCGACGGCAGTATTTTCCTTCTCGATAATAAAGATGCGGTAATACGTAAGATTAAGCGCGCCGTTACCGATTCTGGTTCGGAAGTTAGATATGCCGAAGGCAAAGATGGTATAAATAACCTTATGTCAATTTATTCTGCATTTACGGGTAAAACCTTTGATGAAATAGAAAATGAATTTTCAGGCAAGGGCTATGGCGACTTTAAACTTGCCGTTGGCGAAACCGTTGCAGATGCGTTGGCGGATATTCAGGATAAATATAACGTGTTTATATCCGATAAGGAGCAATTAAACAAAATCCTTTTGGATGGCTCACAAAAAGCCTCCTATACAGCTGAAAAAACCTTAAGAAAAGTTTATCGTAAGGTTGGTTTTTATTCTATCAAGTAATAGCAAAGGAAATTAAGTGATATATGGCAAATAAGCCTGCTGAATACGGCAATCAATCAATATCAATGCTAAAAGGCGCAGACAGAGTGCGCCTTAAACCTGCTGTAATTTTCGGTTCCGACGGTATCGAGGGTTGTCAACATTCCTTTTTCGAAATACTGTCTAACTCTATTGATGAATACCGCGAGGGTTACGGTAACCGTATAAACGTTACTGTATATAACGATTTGGTTATGGAAGTCGAAGACTTCGGACGCGGTGTTCCTTTGGATTGGAATGAAAAGGAACAGCGTTACAATTGGGAGCTTGTTTATTGCGAGCTTTATGCAGGCGGCAAATATAATAACGAGGTTGGCGGAAACTACGAATATTCCTTGGGTACAAACGGTCTTGGTGCCTGTGCAACTCAGTACGCCTCGGAGTTTATGAACGTTACATCCTATCAGCGTGGTGTGAAGTATGAAATCGGTTTTCGCGAGGGTGAACCCGCTACCGAGCTTATTAAGTCCGAATCTCCCAAAAATAAGTCGGGCACGTTAATCCGCTGGAAAAGTGATAAAAAGGTTTTCAGCGATATAAATATACCCCGTGAATTTTTCAGTAACGTTTTGAAAAAACAAGCCGTTGTTAATGCCGGTTTAACCTTAAATTTAAAATGGCAAAAGACCGACGGAAGCTTTGATACCGAGCAGTATTATTACGAAAACGGTATTATTGACTATATTCAGGAGGTTGTTGGCGAAGAAGGCGCTTTGTCGCCTATAGGAAACTATTCCTGCGAACGTGTGGGTAGAGACGCCGCAGACAGAGATGAATATAAGGTTAAAATCCAGTTTGCGTTCGCCTTTACTAATGAAGTCAACCTTATTGAATATTATCATAACTCCTCTTATCTTGAACATGGCGGTTCTCCTGAAAAGGCAACGAAAAGTGCTTTTGTCTGGGCAGTAGACCAATATGCAAGAAATAACGGTAAATATAACAAGAACGAAAGCAAGATAACCTTCAACGACGTTGAAGATTCCTTGGTTCTTGTTGTAAATTCCTTTTCTACCCAAACGTCTTATGCAAACCAGACAAAGAAGGCAATAAATAACGTTTTTATCGCAGATGCGATGACCGACTTTTTTAAGCATTCCTTGGAGGTTTTCTTTGCGGAAAATCCTCAGGCGGCAGATAAAATTATTACACAGATTCTTGTTAACAAACGCGCAAGAGAATCTGCCGAAAGCGCCCGTGTTTCTTCTAAAAAGAAGCTTACGGCAACTTTAGATATAAACAACACCGTAGAAAAGTTTGTTGGTTGCCGTCTTAGAGACCCAAGCCGATGCGAGCTTTATATCGTTGAGGGTGATTCGGCACTAACCAGCTGTAAATTGGCAAGAAATGCCGAATTCCAGGCGATAATTCCTGTTAGAGGTAAAACTCTGAACTGCCTTAAAGCCTCTTTCGACAGAATTATGAAAAGCGATATTATTCTTGACCTTATCAAGGTTATCGGATGCGGTGTAGAAGCAAAACAGCTTAAAGCAAAGGGTGTATCCACCTTTGATTTAAGCTCGTTGCGCTGGGATAAAATTATTATCTGCACCGATGCAGACGAAGATGGATATCAGATAAGAACGCTTATTCTCACAATGTTTTACCGTCTTTTGCCCACTTTGATTAAAGAGGGAAGAATTTATATTGCCGAAACGCCTCTTTATGAAATTACCTGCGGTAATGAAACTATGTTTGCCTATAACGAAGCAGAAAAAATAGAAGTATTGCAAAAGCTTGGCGACAAAAAGACACCATACAACGCTCTAAGGGTCTTGGTGAAAACGATGCTGATATGATGAGCCTTACCACTATGAAGCCTGCAACACGTAAGCTTGTACGAATCCTGCCCGAAGACGAGGAAAGAACCTACGCGATGTTTGACGTTCTTTTGGGTGATAATATTGACGGCAGAAAAGAATTTATTGCCAATAACGGCGCAAAGTATCTTAATCTCGCTGATATTTAATGAGGTAATAGATGGCACGAAAGAAAAACACAATTATCGAACCCGAAATAATTTCCGAGCCCATAGATATGCCTATAACCAGCGTTCTGGAAACAAACTATATGCCCTATGCTATGAGCGTAATTGTTTCCCGCGCTATTCCGGAAATCGACGGTTTTAAGCCCGCACATCGAAAGCTTCTTTATATGATGTATAAAATGGGGCTTTTAACAGGCGGAAAAATGAAAAGTGCTACCGTTGTGGGCCGTACCATGGCATTAAATCCCCACGGCGATGCAGCAATATATGAAACCCTTGTTCGTTTAACCACAGGCAAGGAAAGTTTGTTGCACCCATTTATTGAATCAAAGGGAAGCTTTGGTAAGCAATATTCCGACGATGCTTATTCCGCATCCCGTTATACCGAATGTAAGCTTGCAAAAATCAGCGAAGAGATTTTCGACGGTATCGACAGAGACGCCGTTGACCTTGTGGATAACTATGATGGCACTATGACCGAGCCTGTAGTTCTTCCCACAAGCTTCCCCAATGTGCTGGTTTCGCCCAACGCGGGTATTGCCGTTGGTATGGCAAGTGAAATTTGTTCCTTTAACCTAAGGGAGGTATGTGAGGTCTGCTCGGCATATCTCCGCAATGAAAATATAACAACCGATGAAATTATGGAAATCCTCAAGGGTCCCGATTTTTCAACGGGCGGTTTGCTTATATATGACCGCGAAAAGATTCGCGAGGTGTATGAAACAGGTAAAGGCTCTTTGAAGGTAAGAGCAAAATATATCTATGATAAAAGCGAAAATCGTATTGAGGTTTTACAAATTCCTTATACTACAACCTTGGGTAAGATTCGCGAAGGTATTATCCAGCTTGTAAAAGATGGAAAAATAAAGGATATTTCGGACGTCCGCGACGAAATCGATATCAACGGCTTTAAAATGGCAATCGATTTAAAACGCGGTGCCGACCCTGAAAAATTAATGCAAAAGCTTTTCAAAATGACAAAGCTTGAGGATGACTTTAAATGTAATTTCAACATTCTTGTTGGTGGCGTACCTCAAACTATGGGTATCAAGCAGATTCTCGAAGAATGGTGTGCATTTAGAATTGAATGTCTGCGCCGTACTTATATCTTTGATTTGGGCAAAAAGACCGATAAATTACATTTGCTGTTCGGTTTGCGCTCTATTCTTCTTGATATCGATAAGGCGATAGCCATAATTCGCGGAACAGAGAACGAAAAAGACGTAATCCCCAACCTTATGAAGGGCTTTTCTATTGATGAAATTCAGGCGGAATACGTGGCGGATATTAAACTTCGTAACCTCAATAAACAGTATATTTTAAAGAGAATTGAAGAAATATCCCAATTGGAAAAGGATATAGAAGATTTAAAACTGCTTATTTCCAGCGAAAGACGTATTAAAACGAAAATCATTAAGCAGCTCGGTGAGGTTGCCGATAAATACGGTATTCCCCGTAAAACCTACATTATCGACCGCAACGATATAAACACTGATGATATTGTGGAAACGGTTGCCGAATATCCCTGCGAAGCATTCCTGAGTATGGAAGGCTATTTTAAAAAATGTACCTTGGCATCACTTAGGGGTAACGACGTACAAAAGTTTAAAGAAAACGATTTTCTCAGAACTCGTTTTGAAACAAATAACACCGATGAGGTTTTGTTCTTTACCTCCGATGCTCAGGTTTATAAATCGCGCTTGGATGATTTTGAAGATTCCAAAGCCAGCGCATTGGGTGAATACGTTCCCGGTAAGCTTAAATTCAACGATAACGAAAAGGTTGTTTCCGCAATATGTCTTAAGGAATATTCTGGCAGAGTAATTATTTTCTTCGAAAACGGCAAGGCTGTTTCTATTCCTCTTGATTCTTACGAGACCAAGACGAACAGAAAGAAGCTTACCAACGCGTTTTACGGCGGAAGCCCTGCTGCTGCTGTATTTCGCGCTACGGGTAGTGCAGAATATCTTGTTCGTTCTGACGATGACAGAGCGTTGCTGATAAAAGAAAGTCAAATCATAGAAAAATCCACCAGAACTTCTTACGGAAGCGCTGTGTTTACCTTGAAGAAGGGCAAGAAAATTGTTTCGGTCGTTCCTTATAATCCCGAAACGCAAAAGCTCTTAAAGGAATCGCGCTATAGAAAGAGTAAATTACCTGCATCCGGCGTGATTTTCGAGGATTCTGATCCGGATATCACACAACAAACCTTGTTATAAGCCAATTTAATTGACATAAGTTAAAAACAGTGATATAATAAAACAATTCAGGAGGTGAAACCATGAAAAGAACAAATAGATCTAACAAAGGTAATATATATCAAATCGGTGCTTTAATTGCTCTCGCTGCCGTTGCTTTTGCGCTTTTCTTTGTTGATAAAATTTCTTGTCTTATTGTTATTGCGGGTGCTGCGGTTTACGGTTGCGTAATGTTTATTTTACGTAAAAACGGTAAAAACAGCTTTCAAAGCGGCATAGATTCTCAAGGAATGTCTCAACTGGTTTCATCTATGATAGAGGATATAGATTCTCCTGTTATGATTGTTACAGAGCAGAATAAAATCATCTGGTGTAACGATGAATTTTTATCCCTAACAGAGGTTTCACAGCACCATATCACTTCGGGCGCAAACAGCCTTTTTAACGGCAGACTTTCTTATTCAAATCTCAAAACTGCTTATAACGAATATGCCGATTACATTCCAATGGAAACCGAGGATTCGTTTTTCGAAGTAAAGGTATTTCCTCTTGAATATTCTTCGCAAAGGATGTATGGCACAGTTTGGTATTCCAAGGATAACGAAAAACGCCTGAAGAAGGATTTGGATGATAGCGCCGTAAGAGTCGCTTATATCGTTATTGACAATACGAATGAGGTAACTCAAGAGGTTCAAGAAAACCGCCATTACGGTTCTGCGACTGTAAATATGCTTTTGTCTGAATGGGCAAAAAACTTTTCTGCAATACTGACCGAATACGATAGGGATAAGTACGTAATGCAGTTTGAGAATCGTTTTCTGCAGAAAATGATTGATACAAAATTTGATATTTTGGATAAGGTGGTTGAGGCTTCGCTTGATGAATCCTCCGTGCCTATTACGATTTCTATCGGTGTTTCTACACAGTTTGGTACGTTAAGCGAAAAGCGAGACGCCGCACAAAACGCTCTTAAATCCGCACTTCAGCGCGGCGGCGCCATGGCTGTTGTTCGTACCGAAAACGGTGAAGATAGCTATGGAGGAAAAACCAAGGCGGTTCAGCGTCAAACAAAAATTCGTTCGCGTTTGTGCAAGGATTTGCTGTTCAGCGAAATTTCCAAATGTTCAAACGTAATTATTATGGGACATATGCGCCCCGATTTTGACTCTATTGCGTCGAACATAGGCATTTCAAAGCTTGTACAAATGCAGAATAAAGATTTTTGCATCGTGGCAGATAAGAATGACAAAAACATCTCAAAAATCATCGAATCCATCGCTGATTTTCCCGAATATAAAAATGTTTTTGTGGATGCGGTGTATGCTCAGGAACTTTTAACACCCGATACACTTGTTATCATTACCGATGCATCCAACCCGGAGTTGTTTGCGGCGAGGGGCGTTTATGAAAACGCAAGTAAAGTTATTGTGATCGATCACCACGCCATAAAGGAAACATTGGGCGGACAGGTGTTGCAGCCCTCAAATATCGATCCTACAGCCTCCAGCGCTTCCGAATTGGTTACGGAAATTCTTGAACTATCAATGTATCCCAACTTGTTGCGTCCCGAAGAAGCTCAAATTCTGCTTGCGGGCATTCTACTTGATACACAGTTTTTCTCCAGAGATACAGGTACAAGAACCTATTCTGCCTGCATATATCTCAAAAATGCAGGAGCCGAGGCTGTTAAAGCAAAAACCTTGTTCAAGTCTAATATGAAGCAATTCAGGGAAGTTGTGAAAATCGAGCAAAGAATGGAAGTCTACCGCGAAATTTTCGCAATCTCCAGTTATATGGATTGCAGTACTCCCGAAAACAAGGTTACTGCATCAAAGGCTGCTGACAGCCTTGTTGAAATCGAGGGTATTTCCGCTTCGTTCGTGCTTTACTTGATGGATGACGGCATTAACCTTTCGGCGCGCAGTGATGGCACCATTAACGTTATTAATATTGCTAAAATGCTGGGTGGAGGCGGTCATTTCCAATCTGCAGGCGCTTTGCTAAAATATAAAAACGGTAACACTTTTGGTGAACCTATACGAGATCTTGATACGGCTATGGATATACTTCGCCGCGCCATAGACGATTATATCGGCGATGATATGAAAGAAGGTAAATAGTTATGAAAGTAATTTTACTTGCAGACGTTAAGGGACAGGGCAAAAAGGGTGATTTAATAAACACCTCCGACGGATATGCCCGTAACTTTTTATTCCCCCGTAAGTTGGCTAAAGAAGCTGATGCGGGCGCAATCAAAGAAATCGAAAGCAAGAGAGAAAGCGAAGCTTTCCACTTTGCTCAAGAAAAACAAAAGGCTGAAGAAACCAAAAAGTTCTTGGCTGATAAAAAGCTGGTATATAAAACAACTGGCGGCGCAGACGGCAGACTTTACGGCGCTGTTACCACAAAGGATATCAGCGAAAAGATTCAAAACGAGCTTGGTATAAGCGTTGATAAGCGAAATATCGTTCTCGCTGATAATATCAAAACTGCCGGTGAATACACTATAAAGATTAAATTGTTCCAGGGTGTTGTCGCCGATTTGAAACTTCTTGTAGAAGCTTAAATTTTGAGGAATAATAATGGCTGAATTAGATAACATTAGGTCGATGCCGTTTTCGTTGCAAGCCGAACAGGCTATTCTTGGTACGATTATTATCGATTCCGAGAAATTCAGTGAGGTTGCAACTCTTAAGGACACCGATTTTTATCTTGAACAACATAGACATATTTTTTCGGCAATGCGTCAGATGTTCAATAACAATAGGGTTATCGATCCGGTAACTCTTATTGATACACTTACGCAGTTGGGCACTTACACCGAGGGTGATGCGGCTAAATATATAAAGCTGTTGGTCGATTTGTCTTCGGATGCCGTTAATATCGAGGAATATTCAAAAATAGTCAGAGATAAGGCTATGCTGCGTTCTCTGATAGATGCATCTCGCGATATCTCCGACTTGGCATATAGCGAAAAGGGTGAGGTTGCTTCTGCGGTTAACTTTGCAGAGCAAAAAATCTATTCCATCTCCCAGGATAAGTATCAAGACGGTCTTGATAAAATCAGCGACGTTATTGCAGGCTATATTAAAACGCTTAGAATTTTAGAGCAAAACCCGCAGCTTCTTGCAGGCACTCCTACGCGCTTCCAAAAGCTCGATAAATTGCTTATCGGTATGGGTAAGGGCGACCTTATCGTTGTGGGCGGACGTCCCGGTATGGGTAAGACCAGCTTTTGTATGAACGTTGCAACCAACGTTGCAAAAGCAAGCGATAAAAATGTTGTTGTATTCTCTTTGGAAATGTCCTCCGAACAATTAATTTCAAGAATGCTTAGCAGCGAGGCACTTATAGACAAGA
>SVQU01000035.1 GCA_015065165.1 Oscillospiraceae bacterium
AAGGAATTAATTTTATTGTATTTTCAAGGGCTTTGAAGAAAAACTTCAACTGCCCTACGCTTGTAGGGCGACGTTCGTTTTTCTTCAAAAATCATCGTGTTTATCTCGGTCTTTTAGCATATCTTTTACTCTCCGCGCTAAACACGGTACTCCACCCAAAAATATAAACCCACAAAAAAGCGATGCTTCCAAACGGAAACATCGCTTTTGTTCTTTTATTGATTCTTAATGTTTTGAAACGGCATCCTGTGTAAGAAGCTCGAAGCCGATTTCGGTTAATGCGGCAACCGCCTTTTCGTTATCGGCAACGCGCATTACAAAATATGCGTGGTCGGAATTGCGGGCAACGTATTCATACATATACTCCACCCCGACCTCTTTATTGGCGATAGCGGCAAGAGTGTCGGCAATTCCGCCCGTTCTGTCGGGGATACCCACAGCGATAACCTTGTTTATAGAAACGGTAAGGCCTGCATCTTTAAGCGCCTTTTCTGCCTCGTCGGGTTTATTTACGATTAAACGAAGAATACCGAAATCGGTGGTATCCGCAATAGAAATCGCGCGGATGTCCACACCTGCTTTGGCAATAATAGATGTAATTTCCGACAATCTGCCCGATTTGTTTTCAACAAAAACCGAAAGCTGTTTGATATACATAGTGGTATTCCTTTCTGTATTAAATGCGAATTCTGAAATTACAGATTATAGCCTAAATCGAAGGCTTTTTCGTTAATTTCAATAGTTTTTGCAGGAACGGTGGCACGGATTGCGTTTATGCAAACCTCATATTCCAAGCCCAACGCCTTTGCGGCGATACCCAAAAGAACGATATTAACCGCCTTTGCACTTCCCGCCTGAACAGCAAGGGAAAGCGCATCTGCCGAAACAACCTTTACACCCGCATCGGTGATTTTATTAAGAATATTTTCGGGATAAACCGCGTTACCCATAATAACGGGCATAGGGTCTATCTGGGCGGTGTTGGAAACAATAGTTCCGCCCTTTTTAAGGTAAGGCAACCAACGTGCGCTCTCAAGGGCTTCGAAGGAGATAATCAAATCTGCCTCGCCCATATCTATAACGGGGGAATAAACCTTTTTATCTGCGCGAACGTAGGTAACAACGCTACCGCCGCGCTGGCTCATACCGTGAACCTCGCTAACCTTAACGTCCAACCCCGCATCGGTATAAATTTTACCCATAAGCTTGCTGGCAAGCAAAGTACCCTGACCGCCAACGCCAACGATAAGTATATTAATTGCATTCATCGGTCTGTCCTCCTTAAGCCTTTTTTATTGCGCCCAAACGGCAGCTTTCTGTACAAACACCACAGCCCAAGCACTGGTTGGGGTCGATATACGCCTTTGTCTTACCGTTTTCGCCAACCTTTTGGGAAATAGCGGGACAGCCAACCTTAAGGCACATTTTACATCCAACGCATTTATCGTTATCCACAACCAAAGCGGGTTCGTGCTTTACGGTTTTCAAAAGCGCACAAGGACGGCGGGAGATAACAAGCGAGGGTTCTTCTGCCTCTAATTCTGCCTTAACCGCATTTCTTGTACCTTCGATATCAAAGGGGTCTACCACAACCACACGGTTTATGCCGATGGATTTTGCAAGCGCCTCTAAATTAACGGCGGTGGTGGGGTCGCCCTTAATGGTTTTGCCGTTTAAGGGGTTGTTTTGATGTCCTGTCATACCCGTGATAGAGTTATCAAGAACGATAACGGTGGAAATACCCTTGTTATAAACGATATCGATAAGACCCGTTATACCCGAATGGATAAAGGTAGAATCACCGATAACGGCAATACTCTTTTTCGCCGCATCAACACCACGGGCGGTATTATAGCCGTGAAGTGCCGAAACCGAAGCACCCATACAAACGCAGGTGTCCATCATAGCCAAGGGAGCTTGCGCGCCCAAGGTGTAACAGCCGATATCACCGCTAATGTAAAGGTTAAGGTTCTTTAACGCAAAGTAAAGACCGCGGTGAGGACAGCCGGGGCAAAGCACGGGAGGACGGGGAGGAATTTCGCAATCAACAGCGATTTTTTCCTTTTCCTCGCCCAAAATCGCCTTTCTTATCATCGATTGGTTATATTCGCCAAGGGGCGGGAAAACCTCTCTGCCGATAACCTTAACGCCCAATTTAATACAATGGGTTTCGATAATATCGTCAAGCTCTTCGATAACGTAAAGTGTTTTAACCTTTTTGGAGAAATCAACAATAGCCTGCTTGGGAAGGGGGTTAACTATACCAAGCTTAAGATAACTTGCCTTTTCGCCCAAAGCCTCGCGGGCGTAAGCATAGGTAGAGCCTGCACAGATAACACCGATTTCGTCGGAATTCATATCCAAAAGGTTAATGCCCAAATCGAAAGCCTCGGTATCTGCCCAGCGGGAGATTTCATCGTTTCTTTCTTCTACCTTAGCGTGTGCCTTACGAGCCATCGCAGGCATCATAACGTTTTTCATAACGTCGCGCTTATATTCCTTCAAGCCAACCTCGGTTCTGCCCGTAAGTGTTACAAGCGAACGGGAATGGGAAATTCTTGTGGAAAGGCGAAGAAGGAAGGGGGTATCAAATCTTTCGGAAAGGTCATAAGCAATTTTTGTGAAATCAAGGCATTCCTGACTATCAGAGGGTTCGAGCATAGGAACCTTTGCCGCGATAGCGTGGCGGCGGGAATCCTGCTCGTTCTGGGAGGAGTGCATACCGGGGTCGTCGGCAACGGCACAAACCATACCGCCGTTAACGCCGATATAAGATGCGGTATACAAGGGGTCTGCCGCAACGTTCAAGCCAACGTGCTTCATAGCGCAGAAGGACCTTGCACCGCCGAAGGATGCGCCGATAGCAACCTCGAAGGCAACCTTTTCGTTAGGCGCCCATTCGCTGTACATTTCATCATATTTCGAAGCAGCCTCTGTAATTTCGGTGCTGGGTGTGCCGGGGTAGGAGGAAATAACCTTAACCCCTGCCTCGTAAAGCCCTGCGGCAACCGCTTCGTTACCTAAAAGCAATTTCTTTTCCATAAATATCTATCCTCAAGTTTATTTGTTTTCGTTTCTCAAATCAAGCACACGCTTTGCCTTGCCCGTAAATCTTTCGATAGAATTGGGTTCTACAAGCGTAACCTTAATTTCTATACCGAGAATATTTTTAATATTATCGTGAATACGCTTCTGCAAAGCAACAAGCTCGCCGTAGTTATCAAGCAGACTTCCGTCGGTAAGCTCTACGCGAACCTCCATAGAATCCGAGAATCCCTCTCTGCGAAGAACGATAAGATAGTTGGGGCTGATACCGCCGATACCAATCAACGCGCTTTCCACCTGGGAGGGGAACACGTTTACGCCGCGAACCTTTATCATATCGTCGCTTCTGCCGATGATTTTGTGCATTCTCGCAGTGGTTCTGCCACATTTACATACATCGTAATTTATATTTGTAATGTCCTTTGTTCTATAACGAAGAATGGGCAAACCGCGTTTTGTAAGGTTAGTAACAACCAATTCACCCGTTGAACCCTTATCCAAAACAGAAAGGGTTTTGGAATCGATAATTTCGCAAAGGAAGTGGTCCTCGTTAATATGCAAGCCGTCGCGGTACATACATTCGCCCGACATACCGGGGCCGTTAAGCTCGCTCATACCGTAGTTATCGGTACAGAAAAATCCGTTGCCCCAATGGCTTTCGATTTCGGCGCGCATTTCGGGGGTAGAGCCCTCGCTGCCGAGGATACCGTATTTTAAATTATAGCTTTCCATAGGATATTTATCAGCCATACCCCTTGCCGCCTCGGCAAGATACATACAGTAAGAGGGGGTGGCAACGATAGCGTCGGTTTGGAAATCGCGCATAAACTTAAGCTGTTTTTCGGTGTTGCCCGAGGAGGTGGGCACAACCGTTGCACCGATTTTTTCCAAGCCGTAATGCAAGCCTAGCGCACCTGTAAACATACCGTAGCCAAAGCAGATTTGAACCATAGTGCTTTCGTTTGCACCTGCCGCCATTGCAAGACGTGCAACCTGCTCGGACCAGTTTTCCAAATCCTCTTTGGTATATGCCACAACGGTGGGATTACCCGTTGTACCGCTGGAGGCGTGAACGCGAACTATCTTTTCCTTGGGTACGCTTAACATACCAAAGGGATAGGTATCTCTAAGATCGTCCTTTGTGGTATAGGGAATATACTCTATATCCGACAGACATTTAATTTTATCTGCGGTTACGCCTGCCTCGGCAAGACGCTTTGCATAAAATGCCGAATTCTTTTCGCAGTAATCAACCAAGGCTTTAAGCCGTTCAAGCTGGAGTGATTCCAAATCCTTGCGGGACATACACTCCATTTCTTTGTTAAAAATTCTGTTTTCCATTTTATTCTTCTACCACCTTTTTCTGTGTAAGTGCGCTTACGGCAAACAGCAACACAAAGGAAACAATCATTGCCAAGCAAGCGAAATGGGGACCGAGCTTATGAATTTCACCCAAGCTGCCCAATTTTATATCCGAGCCAACAAGCTTTGCCGCCAAGGGGGGCAGAGCCGTAATAAATCCGCCCAAAACCGATGTCCAAGCACCTGCCTTGGTGATTTTTTTCCAATAAAGAGAAACCGCATAGGGCGCAAGGAAGCTACCCGAAATAATGCCCCAGGAATAGCTCATCATATCTAAAATAGGCGTTCCCTCTCCAAGCCAAGCGATAAGGAAGGAGATAACCACAAAGGCAAAGCAAACGCCCTTGGTAAGCACCGAAATATCCTTGGATTTATCCTTGATAAATCTATCCTGAACAATATCCATTGTAAAGGTTGACGAAGCCGTTATGGTTATAGAAGAAAGGGTCGAAACCGAAGCGGCGATAAGTAACACCAGAATTACGCCCACCAAAATAGAATGGATATTGGCATCCTTAAGCATATTGGGGATTAAATAATCGGTGCTTTGGTTGGGGAAGCTGTCTAAATTATCATAGAACAAGCGGGAAAGCGAGCCGATAAAGTAACCGCCGCCTGCCACAACAAGGGCAAATACGGTGGAAATAACGGTACCGCGCTTTACCTCTTTATCATCGCGTATGCCGTAATATTTATGCACCATCTGAGGCAAGCCCCAGGTGCCGAAGGAGGTCATTAAAACCGTCGCCCACAAACCGAGATGCTGGGTGGAGGAAAGGTTTAGCGCCTTTGTTTTTTCAACGATGCTCTGCATATTCGCAGAAGCGCCGTCTTTACTGTTAAGCACCGCAACAATTAGGGCAATAACACCTGCAAGCATAACCAATCCCTGAACGAAATCGGCGCGCAACGCGGCGATATATCCGCCCGCCACAACGATAATCGCGCTTGCGGCGGCAATAATTATCATACAAACCATTTCGGGCAGGTCTAACAAAACCGAGCAAACGCTTGTTAACCCTTTATAAACCGAAGCGGAATAGGGCACAAGGAACACGAAAATAACGATAGCCGAAAACAGCTTTAACCCGCGGGACCCAAAGCTTTTATCAAAAAGCTGAGGCATAGAGGTTATACCCCTTTCGCGGGTAACCGTGCGGGTGCGCTTTGCAAGAACAAGCCAAGCAAAAAGCGAACCGATAATAGCGTTGCCGATACCGGGAAGCACGCCCCAGATACCGTATTGCCAGCCCGTACCCCCTGCATAGCCGATAAACATAACCGCAGAGAAATATGCCGTACCGTAAGAGAAAGCCGACATCCACGCCCCTGCATTTCTGCCGCCCACCGTGAAATCACTCATATTTTTTGATTTTTTACTACCTAAAAAGCTTATTGCTGCCATAATAACGATATAAATACAAATGGTGGCAACAATAACGGGATTTTTCATTTATGTATACACTTCCTTTTAAAGATAACCATTCATAGTATTATATCACCATTTTCCGCAAAATGCAACAATTTACTATCAAAATAAAGGGGAATTTTCACCAAAACAAAGCCGTAATCCCTGCGTTTTCGCAAGGATTACGGCTTGTGTTTAAAGCGCTTGGTTTATTTAACGTTTATTACTATTTCGCAAGGCTCGGACCAGGAGAGATATTCGTTGTAAACAAAGGTGAATTTAACCTCGCCCACGTAATCCTTTTCGGGGAAATAATAGAATCTTCCGTCGTCGCAGAAAATAACCGTTCCGTGCTCGGGAAGTGCGGAAACCTTAAATTCTCTAAGCTTTTCATCGGCAAATCCAAGGTTGCCCTCGTAAATCTTATTACCCTCGATTTCAAAATAGTAAGAGTCTAAAACGTCGGGGATATTCTTAAGGTCGCCCTTGATGTAATGGTAGGTTGTTTCATAAATTGTTCTCGCCATCAAATCGGTAGCTTCTGCCGCCTTTTTAAAGGTGAAATAGCCTTGGTAATACATATTTACAGTATCGGTCATATATCCCTTTTCGGCGCCCAAGGTGATATATTCCATATACTTTTTAAAGAACAGCTTATCGCTTAAACATCTCTCGTCAATTTCCATTTCAACGCCCATACCGTACATCTTGGTAAGCTTTTCGTTGTTTTTCAATACGGAATAAGGTGTTTCGCTTCTGAACACATAGTTGGGCTGCATACAAGCAATGTCGAAGCCATAAGCGTCCCATTCGCTAAAGCCCGAAGCGCAGTGATAAGGAATCCAGAAGAAATCTCTGTCCATATCGTGGAGATAATCCGAAATTTCGTTAAGCATTGTCTTAAGCTCGGTATCGAAGGTGTTAATGCTTTCGTGCCACCAATAATAACCCACAAGCTGAATATGCTTAAAGCCTTCTGCCGCAAAGCGCGCTTCGATTTCTTCTACGTACCATTTAATAGCCTTCATACGGTTGGCATAAACGGTAAAGTCCTCGGAAATTCCGTCGCCGTCTACGTCGCCGAAATCGGTAATTTCGCCGGGGTAATAAATGGTCATGGTTACGTTATATTTAAAGTCGTCATCCAAGCCCAAGGCTTCTTTAACCATACCTGCGGTTTCTTCCATAGCGTCAAGCTGATAGCCCGCCTTGAACAGGTCGTCAATGCACCATTCCCAGTCGCTCTTAATCGAGTTCTTATAAGGCGAGCCGCCGCTGGGCATATCCCCCGTGCTGTGGAGGAAGAGGAAGCTGTCGAACATTGTGTCGATAATATTTCCGTTTTTGTCAACGTATGCCATATAGGGCAAAAGCGCTTCTTTATCATAGGGCTTTGCATCATGAGCGTGATACATCAAGCAAAGATGCTCTGCGCCGCCCAGCAAATCGGCAGAGGGCTCTTTACGGATTCCAACGGTTGCGTTTTCATAAGCAGAGGCGAATTTGTCAAGATCGTCGGCATTTTCTATGCTTTTTCTGCCAAACACCTGAATTTCGTCGATACCCGTCCAGTTTACGGTATTCACCACGAACACCACGTAACGAGCCTTGATTGCTTTATCAAGAACCAATTCGCCGCGTCTGTTACCCTGAGAAGGAGTGTCGCTTATATCAATTTCGCCAACGCTATACCAATCAATGCCATCAATAGAGGCAACAAGTCGAACCGAGGAAGGCGCATATACCGCCCACGCCTCTATATGACAGAAGCCGATAGTGAATTTTTCCACAGCAGAAATATGCTCTAAATCGAAAACAATATTTCTCTTATCGCCCTGACAGAATTTAAAATATTTGCCGTTGTGAATGTTATGGTCCTCGGTGAATACACCGTCGGTTAAAATCGGCGAGGTGATCGGAGTGTTGTTTGCAAATTGTGTTTTGTTAACCGCGCCCGACAATTGAATCTGGCAGGTTTTGCCGGAAATTAGGTTTACATAATCTTCGGTGGGGTTTTCCCAAGGAGTTGCATCGGTTTCTATTTCAACAGGAGGATAAAGGTCGTCCGAATCTTCGCTGCGGCGGGAATAAACCGAAATTTCACCGATAAAATGCAAGGCATTATCAATGGTGTGCATAGTTATTTCGATATATCTTGCGCTAAAGGTTTTGCCCACCGAGAAGACAAAGTTTTTTCTTCCCTCTTCGGAATCCAAACCCGCATAAAGTCTACCCAAAACGGTTTCGTTTCCGTCTTCGTCGATAGCTTTGAAATCAAAGGCGGTGGGGTGGTAAATGTTTAAATATTCCTTGGCGAAGGTGGTAATTTCTATAGATTCTATATCGGTTGCATATTCCTGCAAATCCAATTTTATTTTAACCGATTCGCCACCGTCAAAGCCAACCCAGCAGGCGTGCTCATAAAGTGTTTCCGATACGCCGTCGGTTAACATAACTCCGCCAACGTCGGGATATTTTTGGTTAACTCCGCCGTCGATAGTATAGGGCATATTTTCGGAAATGCAAATTTTACCAAGGTCGGTGTTAATTTCGTTTTCGCCGTCTATGGGAGAAATAGTGCCCAGTTCTTCATAGGTTTTTTCGATAGCACCGCTGTAATCGATTTTCTTTTCGATTTCGGTATAGGCGACAACCGTTAATTCCTCTAAGAAAATCCAAGCGGCATCACCCGTAACGTTAAAGCGGATGTAACGGGCGGTTATTTGTTCATCGAGCTCTAGCCGAGAGGTGTTAAGCTGTCCCGTTTTGCCCGAGGTGGTTTGAACCAACGTGCCAAGCTTGGTCCACGCGGAATTGTCGGTGGAATATTCCGCGGTAAAGCCCAGCGAACTGCTTACGCCCGCAACGCTGTCGAGATAATAACTGGCAGAAATGGTGTGAATTCCGCTTTGCGCCTTTTCCAAATCGAGAACCACCTGAAGGCTTCTCGTTGCAAAGCCCGCAAGCTCGGAATTGCTATAGCTGTATGCTCCGTTTTCGGAAACACCGTTTGTAAGCTCGGAATTATACGAATCGGGATATTCCGCCGCCGCTTCCTTACTTACCGTGTAGGTCTTGCCCAAGGAAACTGTTACGTCCCCCACAGCAGGGGTTGTATCCTCCTCGGAGGTGGTGTCGGAGGTTACGTCGGAGGATTCGCCGTCGTTTTCGTCATCCACAATCTCATACATATCGAAATACGCGCGCTTCAGAAGGGTGTAATCGATAACGTCGAATTCGTCGTTTCCGTTTATATCACCGCACTGTAGTTGCTCGGCGGTGAGTTCATAGGTGCCGTAATATCCGCGCTTTAGCATAAAATAGTCCATAGTGTCTAAACTGCCGTTACCGTTGATATCACCCTTAAGGGTTTTATCACCGATACCGCAAGCCACAACGGCTATTGCGCCGAATATAATTAAAACAGCCAGAGATAAAGAAAGGAATTTTTTCATAAATTTTCGCCTTTCGTTTTTTTGATATTGTGTATCCAAACTCATTCTATCATCTATTCCGCCAAATTGCAATAAAAATAAATTCCAATATATCCAAATAAAACAAAAAACGCCTCTTTTTAAAGAAGCGTTGTGTAATGTTCTTTCAAGCACGGAAATATCGGCATTTAACCGTAGCGTGCGGACCGAGGAAAATGGCGATAGTTTGTAAGAAAACCGAGCGTCGCCCTACGATTGTAGGGCAGTCGAGAGTTTTCTTGCAAGTGCTTGAAAATACAATAATTCCTTATAAAAATTCAACGCTCCCCCTTTTCGAGAAGCGTTGTGTAATGTTCTTTCAAGCACGTAAATATCGGCATTTAACCGGTCCGATTTATTTTTCGGCGAGCATTTTCTTAAGCTCATCCATAAACGCGCTTAAATCCTTAAACTGACGGTAAACCGAGGCAAAGCGGATATACGCAACCTCGTCCAGGTCCTTAAGCTTGTCCATAACAAGCTCGCCGATGCGCTCGGAGGTAATCTCGTTCTGCAAGGAGTTCTGCAAAACGTTTTCGATTTCGGCAACGGCAGAATCCATCTGCGCCAAGGTAACCTGACGTTTATCGCAGGCGCGGATGATACTGTTTAAAATCTTGTTTCTGTCGAAGGTCTCGCGGGAATGGTCCTTTTTAATAACGATAAGAGGCAGAGTTTCGATGTTTTCATAGGTGGTAAATCTCTTTTGGCATTCCAAACATTCACGGCGACGACGGATAGAGCTACCGTCGGCAGCGGGGCGGGAATCGATAACCTTACTTTCTATATGACCGCACATAGGACATCTCATAACATATACCTCCGAAATTATCAATCTTTAATTAGAATACCACATTTTTCGCCGTTTGTAAAGTTTTTTGTTGAATTTTCCGCAATATTCCAAATCTTTTCGCCATTATCGGCAACTTGACTTAAAATAGCAAGCGTGGTATAATTGCTTAAACAATCAAAAATCAAGGCGGACCTTTTATGACACTTGAATTTAACAATATTTCAAAAAGCTTCGGCGAAAAAGAGGTGCTTAAGGGCATTTCCTTTAAAGCCGAAAGCGGAAAAGCCTTTGGTCTTTTGGGACGAAACGGCGCAGGTAAAACCACATCCCTTAGAATTCTTATGAACGTTTTTCCCGCCGACAACGGCGAGGTTTTAATCGACGGCAAGCCTATCGATTACAATAAAGTTAAAATAGGCTATCTTCCCGAGGAACGCGGTCTTTATCCCAAAAAGAAGATTATCGACCAGCTGGTTTATTTTGCCGAGCTTCAGGGGATGAACCCCAAGGATGCGGTGGTTTCGATAGATTATTGGCTTGAACGCTTGGAAATGACCGAATACCGCAACAAACGGCTTGACACCCTCTCTAAGGGCAACCAACAGAAAATTCAGCTTATAACCGCCCTTGCCCACAACCCTCAAATCGTTATTCTTGACGAGCCCTTTTCGGGTTTGGACCCCGTAAACGCAATGCTTTTGAAAAGCGTTGTGCAGGAGGAGATTGAAAAGGGCAAAATCGTTTTGTTTTCAAGCCACCAAATGAATTATATCGAGGAATTCTGCCACAGTATCGTTATTCTTAACCAAGGCAAGGCCGCCCTTTCGGGGGACCTTTACCAAATTAAACGCAACTATCCCCGAAACCGCTTGGTTATATCTTCCCCCGATGCCCAAAAAATAAAGGCAACGGGAAATTACAATTGCGAAGAACTTGCCGAAAACCAAATTATAATAAAGCTGAACCGTCCCGAGGATAAATCCGAGGTGATGAAAAATCTCGCCGAGGTTTACGATATAGACGAAATGAAGGTGTTTGAGCCCTCTCTTAACGACATTTTCGTAGAATACGCGGGCGACGGAATTTAAGGAGGGCGGTTGAATTATGAAACAGTTTCTGACGATTTTTAAATACGAGATTAAAAACTTCTTTAAAAACAAGGTTTTCGTGGGCACAACGTTGTTTTTCGTGGCAATTCTCGCCTTGGTTATGTCATTTCCCAGAATTTCCGAGGCTCTGGATATGGAATTTTCCGACACGCCCGAGGATGAAAAGGAAATTATGCTTATCGTTGCCGAAAACCAAGATCAGGCAAAGCTTATTGCCGAAAATTTTGCCCCTGCCTTCCCCGATTATAAGGTTGTGGCTCACGGCGACGTTGAATCTGCCAAGGAAATGATTGTTTCAGAAGAGGCATATTGCGCCTTTGACGTGAAATCCCTCACTTCTTTTACCTATTACGTAAATAATTTTTCCATTACCGACAGCAATATGGAAATTGCGGCGGAAATGATGAAAAACGTTTATTTCATTGATTCCTTAATGTCGGCGGGTGTTGCCCCCGAAACGGCGGTTGAGATTCTTTCTGCCCCCGTGGAATACAGCTATGAAAGTCTGGGCAAAGACCAGGTTATGAACTTTTTCTATGCCTATATAATGATTTTTGCCCTTTATATGGTTATTCTTCTTTACGGTCAGATGGTTGCCACCAACGTTGCCACCGAAAAAAGTTCCCGCGCGATGGAGCTTCTTATTACCAGCGCAAAGCCCACGGCAATGATGTTCGGTAAGGTTCTGAGCGCTTGTGTGGCGGGACTTACCCAGCTTGTTGCGGTGTTTGGCTCGGCTTTGCTGTTCTTTAACGTCAACAAGGATTATTGGGGCGACAACGAAATTGCGAAAATGCTCCTTGATATTCCTCCCGAATTGGTTGGATTTATGCTTTTGTTCTTCCTTTTGGGATTCCTTATTTATGCATTCCTCTTTGGCGCGATAGGCTCGATGGCTTCTAAGCTTGAGGACATAAACACTATGGTTACGCCCGTTATGCTTATGTTCATATTTGCGTTTATCGTGGTTATGACCTCTATGAGTAGCGGAAACGTTGACAGCGGATTGATGAAGTTCTGCTCGTTCTTCCCCTTTACAAGCCCTATGGCAATGTTCACAAGAATTGCGCTTTCCGACGTTCCCACCGCTTCTGTTGTTATTTCGGTGGCAATTCTTGCGGTTTCTATTGTGGGTGTGGGAATTATCTCGGCGAAAATCTACCGAATGGGTGTGCTTCTATACGGCAAGCCTCCCAAGATGAAAGAAATTATCAAGATGTTGAAAAACTCTAAATAAAACGAGACAAAGGATATAAAAATCGGCAAAACGGGCGATTCGTGAATCGCCCCTACAATAGCCGAAATAATGCACCGTACGGTTCTGTATTAAGTTCGAATAGGATAAAATCGGGCGGTTCCTTCATTATACCCCCAAAAACACCGCGAAACACAAACGTTTTAGTGGGGAACGTCGATTTCTACATTTTTGCGGTCCGTCGGGGACGCCGGACCCTACTGAAAGATTAACACAGATTTGTTGCCCATATCCTTCGGCTTCGGCGATTAAAAATCGCCTTCGCTCAGGATGACAGGACGGGGCAGAAGAACCGTTCGCGGACGAAAAGGCAACAAATTTTCAAAAACACACACCGCGAATGTAGGGGCTGGCGTCCTCGACAGCCCGAAGGAATTTGGTTCCCCGAAAATCTCAAGATTTGCAGGGTCAAACGCCGTTGTTTACATTTTCGGGCGATTCGTGAATCGCCCCTACAATAGATACTTATTTTTATACACAAAATCTCCTTGAAAATCCCAAATATTAGCAAAAAACGCTTCTCTGCAAATAACAGAGAAGCGTTGTTTTTTATGTGTTTTTAAGCGCGTAAATAACCCGTACTCCCTCAAGACCGAGATAAACGAGGTTAGTTTGCGGGAAAACCGAGCGTCGCCCTACTTTCGTAGGGCAGTCGAGAGTTTTCGCGCAAGCCCTTGAAAAATACAATTTATTCCTTATAAAAAATTCAACGCCTCCCTTTTTTTGAGAAGCGTTGTGTTTTTTTCTTTTCAAGGGCGTAAATAACCCGTACCCCCTCAAGACCGAGATAAACGAGGTTAGTTTGCGGGAAAACCGAGCGTCGCCCTACTTTCGTAGGGCAGTCGAGAGTTTTCGCGCAAGCCCTTGAAAAATACAATTCATTCCTTATAAAAATTCAACGCCTCCCATTTTTTGAGAAGCGTTGTGTTTTTTTCTTTTCAAGGGCGTAAATAACCCGTACTCCCTCAAGACCGAGATAAACGAGGTTAGTTTGCGGGAAAACCGAGCGTCGCCCTACTTTCGTAGGGCAGTCGAGAGTTTTCGCGCAAGCCCTTGAAAAATACAATTTAT
>SVQU01000036.1 GCA_015065165.1 Oscillospiraceae bacterium
AGACTGAAGCAGAGTGAGAGAAATGAGGTTAGTTTTGAAGAAATGCGAGCGTAAGCTTACAATGGTAAGGTAGTCGAGCATTTCTTCAAAGTCCTTGAAAATACAATAAAAATTAATATTCCTATAAAAACAATAACGAGCTTCATATTAAAAATGAAACTCGTTATTTGTCTTTTTTATTCTTTCAAGGACGTAAATAACCCATTTGTCTTCACTCTGAAACGCTTTCCAAAACGGAAAGCGTTTTTTATTGTTTATTTTTATACCAATTCTTCCATTTCGGCTAAAAGCTCGCCGAAAAGCGCTAAAGCGGAATTGATAGGTTCGGGAGAGGACATATCCACACCCGCGATTTTAAGCAAGGAGATAGGATCTGTACTGCTTCCACCCGAAAGAAATTTCTTATAATCCTTAACTGCTTCTTCACCCTCGGTGAGGATTCTGTTGGCGATTGCCACTGCGGCGGCAAAGCCCGTTGCATATTGGAACACGTAATAGTTATAGAAAAAGTGAGGAATACGCGCCCATTCCAAGGCAATTTCATCGTCAGAAACCATATCGGGCCCGAAATAAAGCTTATTAAGCCCATGATACTTTTCGGACAAAACGTCGGCGGTAAGAGTTTGGCCGTTTTCGCTCATTTTGCCTATTTCAAGCTCAAACTCGGCAAACATAGTTTGTCTGTAAACCGTTCCCTTGAATTGGTCGAGGAAGTGGTTTATGAGATATGCCTTTTCATTTTTATCCTCGGTTTTACCAAGCAAGTAGCGCATAAGCAATATTTCGTTGCAGGTAGACGCCACCTCGGCAACGAATATAACGTAATCACTCGTGCAAACAGGTTGGTTTTTCGCGCTGTAATAGCTATGCAGTGCATGGCCCATTTCGTGGGCGATGGTGAACATACTGTCGAGGTTATTCTTATGATTTAACAGCACGTAGGGATGGGGACGGCTGTTGCCCGAGCAATATGCCCCGCCGCGTTTACCTTGGTTTTCATAAACGTCTATCCAGCGGTTGGAAAAGCCCTCTTTAAGGATTGAAACGTAATTCTCCCCAAGAACCGAGAGGGCGGACAAAACCGTTGTCTTTGCTTCTTCATAGGAAATAGACTTATCAAAGCCCGAAACGATAGGTGTATACACATCGTACATATGAAGCTGTTCTTTGCCCAAAAGTTTCTTGCGCAAATTTACATATCTGTACATTTTATCAAGATTTCCGTGAACGGCTTGGATAAGGTTATGATAAACCGAAACGGGAACCTCGGTATTATCCAAAGATGCTTCCAAAGTAGAATTATACTTTCTTGCATTGGCAAAAAAGCGAAGCTGTTTAAACTGTGCATCCAAGGTTGCGGCAACGGTGTTTTTGAATTCTCCAAGGCGATTATAGTAGGTTTGGAAAACCTGTTTTCTGAAATCCGAATCTGCACTTTCCAACAGCGGTACAAAGGTTCCGTCAGTCAAGGCATGTTCCGTCCCTTCTTTATCCACCACCGAGGGATAACGCATATCGGCATTATGAAGGATACCGTTGATATTATCGGGAGAATCTGCAATTTCACCCGCAGAGGCGAGAATTTGCTCACATTCGGGAGAAAGGATATGCTTTGCCTTTCTGCGAACCGAATCGATAGGGCGGCGGTAGGTTTCAAGGGCGGGTTCTTCCTTGAAAAATCTACAAAGGGTTTCTTCGGGGATATTTAAAATTTCGGGAGTAGAAAAGGAGCAAGCCTCGGAAACGGCAACGTAAACGCTCATCGCTTTACCGCGCATATCCTGATAAAAGCCGTTTGCCGTATCTTCATCCCCTTTACAGTTGGCATAGCCGTAAAGAGGCGAAAGGCGCAGTTCTATTTCATCCTCCAAGCGGAAGAAGGAAAGCAAGCTTTTTGCGCTTTCTCCCAATTTGCCTTGGAATTCGCTTATTTTAGCGGGCATTGCTTTTAATGCTTCGTATTCTTCAAACCAACAATCGTCGGTTTTAAACATAGGGGTTAAATCCCAAGTATTCTCGATTTGAACTTGTTCGCGTTTTAAAATTTGTTCGGTCATTACAACCTCTTTTTTGTTTTTATTTATTCTTCAGCTTTGCGGCTGCTTCGGCTCTTTCGCGGCAGATGTCCGCCCAGCTGGGGATTTTTTTAAGAGCCTCTGCCAAATCTGCCAAATGCTTTGGGATATCGATATTTTGAGGGCAGATAGAGGTACACTTACCGCAGGAGATACAGGATGAAGGTTGTTTTTCCTCGGGTAATGCTTCAATACGCATTGCCACGTTTGTTATGGGCGAAAAGCGGATTTCGTTATACACCGACATAAGCATGGGGATATTCAACCCCATAGGGCATCCCTCCACACAGTAACCGCAGGCAGTACAAGGGATGGAATTTTTCATACCCTCGGCAATATTAAACAGCAATTCCCTCTCGTCAACCTTTAAAGGTTTATTTTCGGAAAGCGTTTTTATATTGTCGGTAAGCTGTTCCATATTGGACATACCGCTTAGAATCATTTTAACGTTAGGTAATTCCTGAAGAAAACGGAACGCCCAGGCGGCAATAGATTCGTCGGGACGGCGGTTTTTAAGTTCTTCCAAAACCGATTCGGGAAGCTTTAAAAGTCTTCCGCCACGCACAGGCTCCATAACCCAAACGGGTATGCCCTTTTCTGTGAGAAGTTCATATTTTTCCTTGGCAGATTGCAAGGTCCAATCAAGATAATTAAGCTGGATTTGGCAGAACTCCATATCCTCTCCGCAATAATCTAAAAAGGTCTTTATGGTTTCCAAGCTTCCGTGGGTGGAAAAGCCAAGGTGTTTTATTCTGCCAAGACGTTTTTGCTCGCGGAAATAATCGAGAATCCCCCAACGCTCGTCCATATAAACGTTTACCGACTTTTCGTAGATATTATGCAACAAATAGTAATCGAAATATTCAACGTCGCATTTTTTCAGCTGTTCTTCGAAAATTTCTGCGGGGTTATAGCTGTCGAAAATTTGATGTCCCGGATATTTACTTGCCAAGCGATAGCTTTCGCGGGGGTATTTTTTAAGGACGCGGGCGGTAACAATTTCGGATTCGCCGCCGTGGTAGGGCCAAGCGGTATCGAAATAGTTAACACCGTTTTTTATTGCGGTATCAACAAGATCAGCCACCTGTGCTTCGTCTATTTTTCCGTTTTCAAGGGTGGGAAGACGCATCATTCCGTAACCCAGAATTGAAAGGTTATCGTTGCAAACTTTATTGTAAATCATATTAACACCTCGTTTTATCGTGTATAAGTATATACTTCGCCACATTCGATATATTTAAATTCGATTTCGGGAAGAAGCTCTTTGAATTTTTCGGTGATATACACCATACCTGCTCTTTCGCTGCCCTCGTGTCCAAGCACGAGAAGGGATTTTTTTCTGCCCAATGCGGCGGCATCGCGCGCATATTCGGCACAGCGCCATTCAATGGTTTCACCAACTATCATAATTTCTGTTTCGGGGCGGGAAAGCTCGGGAATAATATCTCCGGGTGCGCCGAACATAGCGGAAATGTGGGTGCATTTTTCATCCCTTACTCCGGCAATACGAACGTATTTTATACCCAGCTTATCCTCGATACGCTTTGCAAGCTCTAAGGGGGTTATAGGTGTGTTCATATTTACCCTTGTGAGAGCGAATATATCGGGATAGGACACCGTTCCGTCCAACTGGAGGGCAATATACTCGCCTTTACCAATCATATCCTGCTTTTCTCTGTGAGGATGGTCATGAAAGCGGTAAACCGTCATTCCCGTGCTTTCAAGAAAGGCACGTTTTTCGGTTTCTAAGGATTCGTCCGAATGTTCGTCCATATGGTTATAGTAAAGAGGTTCGTGAGTTATCATCATATCCGCGCCCCACGCCACGGCTTCTTTAATAGAATCTACGGTGGAGTTCATTGTTACAGCGACCTTTTTAACCTCTTTATCGGGAGAACCGCATTTTAAAGTATCGCAGGTGGTTTCATAATGGAAATCCTTACCGAAGGTGAAGACTTTTTCGATAATTTCAGATGCTTTCATTTTATTCTTCCTTTTCAAGATTGATATTTAAAAGTTGGCACAGCGTAGGCTTAAAATTAAATTCACGGCAGAGGTTATTTACCTCGGAAATTGCCTTTTTTCGCACCTCGTTAGGTGTACTTCCCCGTTTTACACCGCGGATAAGAATGTTTTTGGGTGTGTGGTCCAAATCCACAAATTCTAAAATTTGGGTTTTATAACCGCAATATTCAAGAATATTACCGCGAATCGCATCGGTAGCAAGGGCGGAAAAACGCTCTTTTATTATGCCGTAGCGGGAAAGTATGGAAAGGCTTTCGGGGGTTATTTGCTGGTTAAGCTCGTGCTGACAGCAAGGAACGGAAAAGATATATTTCGCGTTCCAATTAATTGCGTTAAACAACGCATAATCGGTAGCTGTATCGCAGGCGTGCAAGGAAATAACCATATCCACGTCAAAGGGCGCTTTATATCCGTTTATATCACCTAATTGGAAGCACAGATTTTTATAGCCGTATTTTTTCGCAGAGGCGTTGCATTTTTCGATAACATCGCCTTTTAAATCCAAGCCTATCATATTAACTTCTATTTTACGAATCTCGGTTAGGTAATAATAGAGAACGAAGGTAAGATAGGATTTACCGCAACCGAAATCTATACAATTTAGACGAGTTATGGAGGAATTTGAAATTTCGTCATCGATTATTTCAAGAAAACGGTTTATTTGTCGGTATTTATTATACATCGAATTGATAATTTTACCGTCGGAAGTGAAAACACCCATATCCACAAGGGGCGGGATTATCTCGCCTTCTCTTAAGATATATTGCTTTTGGCGGTTATGTTGATTTGTAACCGAGGCTTTGGGGGCGGCGTCCTTTTTATGGGTATATTTACAGGCACCCTTTTTTGAAATAAGCAAAATATGCTCGCCGTTATCCGAAAAGGCATTTAATTGGCGAAATTGGTTTTCGGTAAGCTCGAAAACGCGTTTGGCGAATTCACCAACCTCTACAGTTTCGTGAAATGCCTGTTTTTCTGTGAATTTAGATATAAGATAGTTGTTGGTTTTTTGTTCCGCAACGATTTTCTTATATTCCGCGCTTTTTGAAGCGGGATTGCTTATTATAATTTTTTGAGGGTTAGTGCCTATTATTTGGGCGATAAAATCATACAAATTCATCATATATAAAACCTCTGTGATTTATAGGTATATTTTAACATATAGAATACAATCTTTCAAGGGTATATACTAAAAAGGCGATTTTAAAAGGGGACCTCAAAAAGTCCCCTTTTAAGTTATATTTATTGAATCACATAAATGCCAAAGTAAGCGCGCTTTAACAAGGCGTAGTCTACTGCATCGATTTCGCCGTTGTTGTTTATGTCGCCAACGGATAAGTCCGCACCGAATATGCCGAAATAAGCTCGTTTCAGCAAAGAGTAGTCGATAGAATCAATTTCTCCGTTATTGTTTACGTCGCCTTTTTTCACAGTGGGAGTTACAACGGGAGGCTCGGTATCTTTTACGATACCCTCAAACGCCATTACCTCGGCAACCATTGTCCAGGACTTTTTGCAAACGAAACGGTATTGAACATAGCGCGCGGAAACGGCATTTTGAAGCTCTACCGTTGCGGGAATTGCGCTGACAGAGGTTGTATCCTCGGGTGCGGTTGCGCCCACAAGCTCCCATTTTGCGTTATCATCCGAAACGTATACCCAAACCGATTCGGGAGCGACGATACCTGCGCCGTTATATTCAGAGCCCACGTAAGCGGTGAATTTTGCCAGATTGTAGATATTTCCAAGGTCTACGGTTATGGAGAAATATCCGTTATCGGTATAATCCTGAACGTTTTTATTAAAGCCGATGTATGCTTGGTGGTCATATTTCGCATCGTCGGGAGGAAGTATACCGTCAGTCATGGTTACACCGCCCTCGTCGGGATAGGTTGCAGAACCGCTTTCGGGATAAAGCTCGGAGGTGGTATATTTTTTGCCCTTGGCGAGGTTTTCGCCGATTTCAACGGTGCCCGAAGCACCCTTATCTGCGCCGTAAACCTGTACCTCGTTAAGCATTACCCAGCCCAGTGTATGGGAAATATCAAAACGCACGTATTGAGCGTTGACAGGATTTGACAGCTTTAGCTCTGCCCAATACATTGTGTAATCGTTGGTTGTGGGAGTTTCAAGCGTTAAATAGCCTGCCGAGGTGTAATTTTTGCCATCGGCAGAGGTGAACACCTAGATTTTATCGGGGTTACGTATGCCCGAGGAATTATTCACACCGCCGTTGAGAAGATGAACCCTAAAGCTTTCGATTTCCTTTTCGGTTTTAAAATCGAAGCTTACGGATGCAGTTCCGTTGGTATTTGTACCATAAAGGAGACCGTACCAAGTGTCATCAAAGGTGGGGACTGCTTCGGCAATACCGTCGGTGAGGTTTGCGGTATAGTCGCCGGATGCTTCGGGGGCTGTGTAATCCTTGCCCTGCGCGATGTTTTTATATTTGGATCTTTCTTCGTCAAGTTCCTTATCTTTAACGATTTCGATGGTATCAAGAACCGATTTATCGGTAACGCGATAGGTCGTAACCTTAAAAGAATTCGCGGTAACCTCAACGTTGGAGAAGGTGGGTGTATTCTGTTCTCTTACCGCGATATGAGGTGTATTCGCCATATCTGTCAGGCTATAATACTTACAGCCCGAGGCGGTGGAGTTGGTTATATAAAGTACACCTTCGGGGTCAACCACCTTGGTGGGAACACCGTTGGATTTATCGGGCGTGAAGCCGTCGCTTAGCATATATGTACGAGCATAAACGTGGTCGTGGCCCGAAAGAACTGCATCGATATCATAATCGGCAAGAACGGGTAACAAAGCGTTACGCAGGTTTATTATGTTTTGGTTAATATAGCTTGACGTACCGCCAAAGAGAGATTGGTGCATTATAACGATGCGCCAGGTTGTATCGGGGTTTGCGTTTATCGCATTTTCGATAAACACTCTATGCTCTGCGGCGCTTAAGCTGTTACCGTTAAGGTTAATAAACAGAACGTTATTATAGGTAAACCAGTTGTTAGAGCCGCCCGCGGTTTTTCCGTACTGAATACCGTTTACGGTTTTGTTGGGTTTGTTGAAATAGATATGCTCTTGCTTTGCATAAGCCTCGTGGTTGCCCACCGTGGCGGACAAAGCCATAGATTTAAGCTTATCGGGGGCGAAGAATTTACCCCATTGGTCGGCGGGACTTTCGGGCCAGTCGATTTGGTCGCCCGCGGAAACCATAAGATTCGCCGTGGGGAACATTTCGTTGGCGAGGTTAACCGCCTTTGTCCAGTTTTCAAGGTCAACATCTGCACTGCCCGACGCCCCGATTTGAGGGTCGGTTACGTAAATGAAGTTGAAATCACCGTTTTTGTCGGTTTTGAAGTAATAGTTATCAGACACCGCGCCGCCGTTTCTTATACGGTAAACGTATTCGGTATCATAAGCAAGGTTATCGATAGAAGCCTTATGAACGAAGGTATTATCGATAGCGGTGGTTGTGGTAGCAACCGATTTGAAGTTTGCGGGGAAGGTATTTCCGTTACGCACAGCGTATTCCAAGCTTCCCTCTCCTATTGTGCAGCGCCAGATGAAGTTACGCTTGGTTTCATCCGAACCCACGTTCATAGAAAGATGAGTTTGAGAAGCGTTACCCAAAACGAGAGAGGACATTTCGAAATAAATATCCGAGCTGGTCTTATTTGCTTGATGAAGCTCAACCGCAATAACGTTTGTGCCTGTTTTGAGCACGGAGTTATCCAAGGTGAACTCTACGGGCTCCGGCGCGCCGATACCAACGGCAGCACCATAGGAGGTGTTGGATGCATAACCGCCGTCGGGTTCGTCAAAATCGATAACACGAGTGCCGTTGATGTAGATGATACAAGCATCGTCATATTTCAACGAGCCAACAAGAGGAGTATCACTTGAGGGCAAGGAGGAAAGCTGGAAGGTTGTACGGAAAAAGTAGGCGGGTACGTTAGTTGTGGTGCCCGAAAGATATTGATTTAACAGGTTTTCGGGAATGGTTGTACCGTCGCTGAAATAAGCGAGCTTGCCCGAAACCGCACCGAACTTGGCGTTACCCGAGCTTGTTTTCCAAGCGCTGTCGTCGAAGCTTGCGGTTGTCCAAGAGGTTCTTGCGCCCGAACCCGCAGGGTCTGCGCCTGTGTCTAAATATTTCCATTTTGTTTGAAGTGAAACAAGAACGCTTGCAGTTGCAGCCGAAACCTCGGGAACAAAGGAAACGAATGCACTCCAACAAAGGCTTAGCACCATTAACAGTGCAAGTAGCATAACAGATAAACGTTTAATCATAATTTCCTCTCCGATAATTTTGAAATTCAATTTTACTTTCATTAATTACAAAGCTTTACGTTAATATTATAAGCATTTATGCCGATGTGTCAAGCATATACAAAGGATTTTTCGTTGCAAACCCACAGTTTGTGTAAAATTACAGCAAAAAAATACAGGGGTTCAACCACGAACCCCCGAAAAATTTATAAACCCGATTTACCACACAAAGGGAAAAAGTCGGTATTTTACACGCGTTTTATATTCTGCATAGCCATTTAATTGTGTTTCCAAAAGCTTTTCTTCGTGGTTTATTCTCGACACGATTAAAACAACGTAGGGCAAAAAGCAAAGGAAGGACCAAAATGAACCCAAAACCAAAGGTATCGAAAGGAAAAGCCATAGGGTTACCGCATACATAGGATGGCGGACTATGGAATAAAGTCCTTTATCGACTACGGTTTGGTTTTCTTGAATTTCCACGGTTCTGGAAAGAAAGGCATTTTCTCTCATTACCTCGCCGTATAGACCGTAAGATACAAGCAAAATCGCCGATGCGGCTATAACTACCCAAGAAGGAACGTCGGACCAGCCGAAACGGTAATCCAGACCTGCTATGACAAATCCCAAAACAAAAAACAATCCCGTAAGCGAAACTATTTTTTTTTGCGATGCCGATTCTTCCTTGGCGTCAAGGCGTTTTTTTAGAAGCTTTGGGGATTTTACCAACAACACAACACCCAAAATAAGCATTGGTACGAAAAGCAATCCCATAAAAAGCCAGCCGTTTGAATAACCCAACGAGCCTGCGGGGAGAAACAGCAATAACCCTACCAAAACAACGCCTGTGATATATTTTATCAATGCGCTTATTGCAAGCTTCATTCTTTCACCTCTTTATTTAAACTAACCTAATTATATCACGGTTTTTATCTTTTCACAATCCCCTATTTATGCAAAAACACCGACTTTGAAAAAAGTCGGTGTTTGTAAAAAACTATTGGATGCTGTAAATACCGAAGTATGCGCGTTTGAGCAAGGCATAGTCAACCGCATCGATTTCGCCGTTTTTGTTAACGTCTGCCACAGCGTTGTCAGCGCCGTAGATGCCGAAATATCCACGCTTAAGCAAGGAGTAGTCAACCGCATCGATTTCATCGTTTTCATTAAGGTCGCCGATAATAACGTCGGGAGACGGGATAACGGGGATAACCTCGGAAGAAATTACGTAGCCGCAAACGGTACAACGAAGTTCTTTTTCGCCTTCTGTTGTTTCGTCCGCTTCTTTAATAGTGATCCATTCGCCGTTGTCGTGAGCAGAAACGTTCATATGCTCGCCGCAGGAGCAGGGATAGAAGTGGTTGGTTTCATCCCAATCGATTTCACTGCCCGCAGCGTGAGTGTGAGAAGAACCGTAAGCCTTAACCTCGGAAACCATTATCCAAGAAGTATCGCTTATGAATCTGTACTGAATATATCTGCCTGCAACGGGGGTGGAAAGCTCGAGAGTTGCGTTTGTATCTGCACTTCCCGCCGTAGGAGTTACAGAGCCTGCTTTTCTCCAAGTGGAGTTATCCGAGGAAACGTAGAATTCTACCGTTCCGGGAACGTGAACGCCTGCGCCTGTATTATCCTCGTTGGAAGAAGAAACGTAGGCAATCATTTTGTTAAGGTTATAAATGCTTCCCAAATCTACCGTAACAGAAGCAAAACCTTTTTGAATATATTCATCCGAGTGAGCGTTGAAGCCTGCGAAAGCCGCATCGGCATAGGTTGCGGAAAGTCCTGCGGAAATACCGTCGGTTAAGGACGTACCGTTTTCATCGGGATAGAAATATTCACCGGGAGTTTCATAATAAAGACCGCTTGAGGTGTAGGTTTTACCGTAGGTCAAGCTTGAGGTATCTACGTCGGGGGTAGGAGTGGGTGTGGGGTCAGGTTCGGGTTCAGGCTCGGGTTCGGGTTCGGGCTCTGTAGTCGAGGGGAGGTCCGAGGTGTTAACCCAACCTATTTTATAACCGCCGGCGGAAATCCAATATAAAACCTGAGATGCCGAACCGGATTGACCTATCACGTAATAGGGCTGATTAGAGCCAACCGTACCGAACTTGGTGGTTAGGTCTTTAGTTTCGTAGCAGGTCATTGTTCCGTTGGGGGTATATTTAACGGGAGTGAAGCTTGTATTTACAAAGTTGCTTATTTTCGTATATGCGGTTTTTGTAGAAGAGTCTGTAGGATAGGTTACCTGACACCAGCCGTTTTTGTAGATATAATTAATTGTGCAAATGTCGGTGGTGTAGATAGTGCCTGCTTTTGTAGATAAGTCGCTTGCTTGAACGTCGAAGTTAGCAGTGGCGATAGGCAATGCCTTGATAGGAGTATAATCGGTATATACCTTTTCCAAGTTGGGTTCGTCGGTAGTGGATCCGCCTGTATCTCCTGTGGTGTCGTAAATGATTTCGCTGCTTCTTGTGCGGATGTTATAAGTACCGCCGTCATAAACAAGATAACCGTTGCTGTCGGTGTTGCTTGCTATGTTAAGAACCGTCTTTTTACATACGGGAGGAGTAGATTCGTAAATGGTGATGGTTGTATCGGTTTTTGCACCTACCCAGATAATGTGGGTTTGCTTGGTGTTACTCAATGCATCGCCCGCCTTAACGTTAGAAAGCTTAACGTTAGTGGTGGTGGTACTGTAGGCAGTAGCGTTATATCTGATTTTATAAACGCTGTCGTAACGGGGGTTACTGCCGTTCATAAAGCTGCCGCCGAAAACCTCGCTGACGAAGGTTGCGCAGCAGTTACCGTATACGGGACCCGTACGGTTTGCGCCTGCAGAGGAAGCGTATGCGGTAGCCGAATAGTTTTTGGATGCAACAGCCTTATACTGCTCCAAGGAAAGCAAACTGTCTACGTTAAATTCATAGAAGAACAAGGTATAGGGTACGCCCTTTACGGTTTCGCCCTTTTCGAAATATTTTCTGCCTTTGTAGGAGTTGCCGTTCCAGGTGTAAATTCTGGAGGTGGGAACCCATTCGTAATTACACAACGCTTCTGCGCGGGCAAGCATCGCGGAAAACTTTGTGCTTGTTGCGGCGGACGCCTTTGTGAATTCGGAAGTGAATTCGTTAGGTACGTAAAGTGCGCTTAAAAAGCAAAACACGAGTACCAACGAAATGACGAATTTCATCTTTTTCATAAGTAATGCCTCTCTATTGGAAATTTCACATGTCCGTACATTATACCTTAGTTGATTTGAAATTTCAACCCATTTTGTCAATTATGGCCAAACTGAACAAATACACCCATCGGATATGGTTGATTTTGACCAAACCGGAGCATAAAAACGCCCGAGGTGTACCTCGGGCGTTTGTGTTTTATTGTGTTTTATTGTGTTTTAATTGGGGATTTGTTTTTTGTCGGCAAGATATCCTTACATACAATTTTTAAAGCCTCGGTCAAGGGAAAAATCAACAATCCTGCAAATAAATTTCCTATTCCGTGAAGCACATCAAAGGGAAACCCTGCCGCTATCCAAACCAAGGTTTGTTTAAAATCAAAGCCGAAGAAAAACGCTTGGGCGGGGGCATAAAGTATGCCAAATGCCAAACCGTGAAGACAGCATATGACGGGATAGACAACCTTTGCCACCTTTGGCGACATATTTTTGGGCAATACCATTGTTACCGCCCAAAGAATTGTCCAAACGTATAGATATGGATACCACCAGATTGCAAAACCCGAAAACAGTCCGTCAAGAAAAACATAAACATAGATAGGTATGAGTGCTCTTACGCGAAACACGAGCGTGTAGGTCATTATCAACATTCCGAGCAGGTGAATATTGGGCAAAAACTCCATTAGTTTTTTTGGACCAAACATAATCGCGCTGAGCATAGCGAACACAGTAATTGACACAAGTATTCTTTTAAAATTCTTCTGTCTATTATTTTGTGTATTCAAGCTTATATACAGCCCCTTCGGTTATTTCGGTGGTATCTACACCCGACATCGCATATTCGCCGTTTATGTAAAACGCCCAATAGCTTTGATCAATATCATAATCGGCGGTAATGCCGTTTACCTTCTTGATATACAAGCCGTATTGACCTTGCTCGCCCTCGACAATCCCCTGCTCCTGCAAGGCTTCGCCAACAGTAGCTTTATCGGTTTTCACTGTGAAGGTTACGAGCTTTTCCTCTGCTTTCACCTCCACAACGAGAGTTTTTTCACCATTTCCAAATTCTTTATCCGAAAGATAGGTTGCATTTTCCCACACACCTGTTTTTTCGATTTCGGAGCTTTCTGTTGTGCTTCCTTGATTTTGAGGTGTTTCGGATTGAGAGCTTTCGGCAGAGCTTTCGGCAGAGATTTCGGCTTTTGAATTCACAGCAGAGCTTTCGCTGCTGTTATCGGCTTCGGTACCGCAAGCAGAAACGGAAAAAGCCAACACAATGGCAAGAAGAACTAAAAGAATTGAGTTTAACGTTTTTTTCATTTTTTAAAATATCCTTTCCTTTTTACAAAAGGATAATAATAAAAGCAGATCGGAAGAGCG
>SVQU01000037.1 GCA_015065165.1 Oscillospiraceae bacterium
ACTTCCCCAAAGGGAAATATCACTCTGTGCGAAAAGCGCAGAATATCACTATATAAAAAGTACTACCCGAAAAAGAGTTTTGTTTTCTCTTCTTCGGGTAGTTTTTTGTCTTATACTGTTACAAGCAGGGAATTTGTGTGCCAAATTCCGTTTTTATTAAAGGTAACTGTCCTTAGGAAACCTGTTCCTTTGCCTCGGTTTTTTGAATATAAAAAGCAAACAAATTGTTAAAAAAACATAAAATAAATGCTAAACTGTTGACAAAAAAATCATTAGGTATAAAATAGTAATAATTGAAATAAAAGGAAATATAAAAGTCTGTAATTATAAAAAATCAGGAGATAATTATGGATAACGAAAACGAAAAATATCAAAAGAAAATAATAACCATACCAAACCTGCTGTCCTTTTTGCGTATTTTAATGATACCACCGCTGGTTTGGCTCTATTGTGTGAAAGAGGATTATTTTGGCACGTTGGTGCTGTTAACGGTTTCAAGCTTAACCGATATTGCCGACGGTATAATAGCCCGTAAATTCAATATGGTCAGCGATTTCGGCAAAGCCTTCGACCCTGTGGCAGATAAACTAACACAGGCGGTAATGCTTTTCTGTTTAACAAGCCGTTTCAAGCTAATGCTGTTCCCTTTGCTTCTTTTGGTGGTAAAAGAAACTATTGCCGCCGTTACGGGTATCCTTTCCATAAAAAAATCGGGCGAGGTTATGGGCGCGTTGTGGCACGGTAAGGCGGCAACGGTAATGCTTTATATAATTATGGCGGTTCATATAATATGGTTCGACCTGCCCGCCTATGTTTCCTTCCTGCTTATATTACTTTGCACTGCTATGATGATAATTTCGGCTGTCCTTTATAGCATAAGAAATATAAAGGTAATTATAAGTTATATGCGGTAACACGGTTTTTGCCGTTTTCGCGCGACAATAACCACCTTGTGATAAACTTATCGCCCCCGTGCAGTAAAATCGATTCACGGGGCGTTTTTGCGTTTTGAGAGGTAATCTTATGGACAATAAATATAAAAGAGTAAAATATGCCTGCTATACCACAAACCTTTCAATGTCTGTGGTGGCAAATTTGTCCCCCGTGCTGTTCATAACCTTCCGTAACCTCTACGGGATATCATATTCCTTGTTGGGGCTTTTGGTGTTGGTTAATTTTGTGGTGCAGTTAACGGTAGATTTAATCTTCTCCTTTTTCTCACATAAATTCAATATCTCCAAGACGGTAAAAATAACTCCCTTGCTAACGGTTATAGGTCTTTCGGTATATGCTCTGCTTCCGTGGGTTTTCCCCGATAATGCCTATTTCGGCTTAATCGTGGGAACGGTTATTTTCTCCGCCTCGGGCGGACTTGCCGAAGTGCTTATAAGCCCCGTTATTGCCGAAATTCCCTCGAAGGACCCTGATAGGGAAATGAGCAAACTCCATTCGGTCTATGCTTGGGGCGTGGTGTTCGTAATTCTGTTTTCAACACTTTTTCTTCTTGCCTTTGGCTCAGAGAATTGGCAATATCTTGCCCTTGTGTTGATGCTAATCCCCATAACCTCCTGCATCCTCTTTTCCAAATCACAAATCCCCCCTATGAAAACCCCCGAAAAGGTTGCGGACGTGGGCAAACAGTTAAAAAACAAAAGCCTATGGGTTTGTGTAATAGCCATATTTTTCGGCGGTGCGGCGGAATGTACTATGGCTCAATGGAGCTCGGGCTATCTCGAACAAGCCTTAAATATCCCAAAGGTCTGGGGCGATATATTCGGTGTGGCTTTGTTTGGAATGATGCTTGGCTTGGGCAGAACACTCTATTCCAAATACGGCAAAAATATAACAAGAGTGCTTCTCGTAGGTATAATCGGCGCGGCTGTGTGCTATATAGTATCCGCAGTTTCAAATATTGCCGTTATCGGTCTCCTCGCTTGTGCACTAACAGGATTTTGCGTTTCGATGCTTTGGCCCGGATGTCTTATCGTAGCATCTGATAGGTTTCCCAATGCGGGCGTGTTTTTGTTTGCATTAATGGCGGCAGGCGGCGATCTGGGCGCATCGGTAGGTCCTCAGCTTGTTGGTATAGTCGCCGATATGTCAATTAAATCCCAAACGGTTGTCGGCTTGGCAGAACAATTCAACCTAACGGCAGAGCAGTTGGGTATGAAAATCGGTATGTCGGTTGGCGCGTTGTTCCCACTTGTAGCAATCCCGCTTTTTGTTTATATCTATAACCGATTTTCAAAAAACAAAAATTAAAAGAAAAACTACGCTTGGTAAATCCCAAAGCGTAGTTTTTTATTAGTGCATTATTCTATCAAAAGACGATTATATTTTGAATCTGCAAATACTTATATCACTAAAAGGCTCCCTTGTGTAAAGGGAACTGTCGAGCAATAGCTAGACTGAGGGATTGTAAAACGTCGGTATTAATCACCTGATGAAATTAGTTCTAACACCCTGTTCCTTTTCGGGCAAACCGAACTTTTCTTTTCCAAGTGCGATAGATTTCATTAAAAATACCATATTGTTGGCTAATGTTCGCATGGTCTGTAAACCCTCTAAATCCTGCTCTGCCTCTAAGGGCTTCGCCCCGTGAACACTGTTCCAATATTGGCTGGATGCCAAGGGCATACCCGAAATAGTGAAATATTTGTTCAATTGGTCGAAGGTCGCCGAACAACCGCCTCTCCTTGCAACAGCAACGCTTGCACCTACCTTCATCCGATTGTCAAAGGAGGTGCTGTAAAAAAGTCTGTCTAAAAATGAAATAAGCGTTCCGTTTGCCGAAGCGTAATAAACAGGGGAAGCAACAACCATACCGTCGCATTCCTCAAACTTCTTTGCAACCTCGTTAACAATATCGTCAATAACACATTTTCCGCCCTTGTAACAACCTAAACAAGCGGTGCAACCGCGTATTTCCTTGTTGCCGATATGTATAATTTCGGTTTCAATTTCGTTTGCCGTAAAAACGCTTTCCAATTCTGTTAAAGCTCTTGCGGTGTTTCCGTTTGCCTTGGGGCTTCCGTTTATCAATAAAACCTTCATAAAACTCTCCAAAAATGTTATTTCTAATATTATATGAATAGGCTGTCAAATTTGACAGCCTATTTTTAAAACTTATTCTTAAAACTTATTCTTAAAACTTATTCTTCTCTAATGGTGATTTTTTCAATAACAGGCTGTTCTGCCTTGGGAATAGTACCGTTGTTGTCGGTGGGTTTAGCGCTTGTGCAAACTGCATCTACAACGTCCATACCGCTGGTAACGTAACCAAATCCCGCATACTGCCCGTCAAGAGTGGGGGCATCGGCGTGCATGATAAAGAACTGACAGCTTGCACTATCATAGCTGTAACCGCCTCTTGCCATAGAGATAACGCCTCTCTTGTGAGAGATGTTGTTGGGCACACCGTTCACAGCAAATTCGCCCTTAATTCTCTTACCGCTGTCGCCCGTACCGTTACCCTTGGGGTCGCCGCCCTGCATCATAAATCCTTCCATAATTCTGTGGAAGGTAAGTCCATCGTAAAAACCGCTTTTAGCTAGGCTAACAAAGTTTTCAACGGTGATAGGCGCGGTCTTGGCATCCAACTTGACGGTAATTGTGCCGTATTCCTTAATCACAATGTCCGCGTAATAGGTTACGTCGGAATTGTTGCTCGATTCCGCCGACGATTCATCGTCCTTTTTGCATCCCGTAAAAATCGAAACGCCAAGGACCAAAACTAAAAGAATAGAAATAAATCTTTTCATTTGTGTCTCCGTTCATTAAAATAATTACCAAACTATTATATAACAAAACGATAGATATTTCAACATCTAATTTAATTATTTACAAATTCAACCAAAAAATCCTCCCACAGCGTTTTGCCGCAGGAGGATTCTTTTAATAGATTTTAATTAGCGCATCAAGGTAATCATCAACTGACAAGCCAGAACGATGAGAACCAACGCGATAGGATAGGTAGAAGCATAAGCGCCTGCAACGTCATCGGTCTTTGCGGATTTAATCAAAGCACCCAAAGCAGGGGTGGATGTCATACCGCCGGTGATAGAACCGAGAGAGTTAAGCAAGGGAAGCTTCATAAGGAACTTCGCAAGGAACAAACCAACGAGCATAGGAACGATAGTCATCAATGCACCGCCGATAAAGCCCCAAGCAACGATAGCGCCGCCGAACTTGCTAACCTGTTCAACCAAAGCGACACCGCCGTGGAAACCTGCGCCAAGCAAGAACATCATCAAACCGAATTCACGAAGTACCTTCGTTGTGGTGTGAGGAACTTCCAAGGAAAGCTTGCCGAAGTGTCCGAAATGTCCGAAAACAAGACACATAATAAGCACGCCGCCTGTGGTACCAAGGCTAAAGCAAGGTCCGTCATAGCCTGCCGCGGAAAGGGGAATGGTGATAGAACCAACCGCCAAGCCCGAAATAACCGCGAGAGCAAAGGGAACAAGACCGAGGTCCTCGCATTTAAAGAGCTTTTCGGGGAGCTTTCTTTCTTCCTTGTTGTCAGCTTTCAAGGCTTCTCTTTCTTTGTCCATATCAGCCTTAAGGAACTTGGGCATAAGCTGAACAAAGAGAACAACGCCGATAACACCAAAGGGATAAGCAATAGCGTGTCCCAAGGTGATAAGAGCTTCAAGGTCGCTTGCGTTAGGCTGAGCCGCAACAACGTCCTTAGCAGCCGAGAAGCCGGGGGTGGATGTCAATGCGCCCGAGATAACGCCGGACCAAAATTCAGGACCGTAATCGGTAAGCAAGGTGCAAATAACCGCAACGGCAGTACCCGAAAGGATAATTACAACACCTAAAACGATGTAGGTCTTAAAGTTCTTTGCAAGGTCCTTAAAGAAGTTGGGACCTGCAATAAAGCCAACAGAACCAACAAAAAGGATAAGACCGGTGTTCTGAATGGTAGATTTAAAGGTGGAAACGATAGACGAGCTTTCGCCTGCAATGTGGAACTTGCCCAAAAGGGGAACGTCGGCAAAGTCAAGAGTACAAAGCCAACCCACTAAAATTGCAACCAAGAATACGCCTGCCGTACCCAAGGAAACGCCCTTAATATCAATTGCGCCCAAAAGATAACCGAAGGCAACGATAACGAACATAAGGGTGAACAATACAAAGGTATTGTTAAAATTGAAAATGTGTGCAGAACCGTAAATGCCCTGTTCATCACCTGCAGTTACGTTAAAAACGCACCAAGCCGCGATGGCAACAACAATGATTAAAGCAAGACCAACCCAAAGAAGCTTCTTGCTGTTATTATTGGAATTTTTCATTTAAACTAAGCCTCCGAATTAACCGTTAACCTTTCTGGTGTAATCGGGAAGAAGCTTAGGAGATACAACGTCGGTTTCGATGCCTGCATCCTTAATTTCTTTCTCAAACTTTGCGATATGGTCGAGAGTAAGCTCACCAACGGTAACGTCCTTAAAGGTCTTACCTGCGCTCTTACCTGCAATTCTACCGAATACGATAATGTCAAGCAAAGAGTTACCCATAAGTCTGTTCTTGCCGTGGATACCGCCAACAGCTTCGCCTGCAACAAACAAATTCTTGATGTTGGTGGTCATACCGTCGGGAGTAATGTCCAAACCGCCGTTCTGATAGTGAAGGGTGGGATAAACAAGGATAGGTTCCTTGCGGATGTCGATACCAAACTGACCGAACATTCTCATCATTGCGGGAATTCTCTTTTCAATAGTGCCTTCACCGCCGATTTTTTCAATCATAGGAGTATCAAGCCATACAGCCAAACCGTCGTCGGTTTCAACACCGTTGTTTCTGTCAGAGCATTCGCGAATGATAGAAGCAGCGGTAACGTCGCGGGTTTCAAGAGGATGCATAAATACTTCGCCGTTTACGTTAACAAGCTTTGCGCCCAAGGAACGAACCTTTTCGGTAACGAGAGCACCAAAAATCTGTTCGGGGTAAGCTGCGCCCGTGGGGTGATACTGAAGTGTTTCTGCGTAAAGAAGCTTTGCACCTGCTCTGTAACCCAAAACCAAACCGTCTGCGGTTGCGCCATAGTGGTTGGAGGTGGGGAAGCCCTGATAGTGCATTCTACCTGCACCACCGGTAGCGATAATAACGGTCTTAGCCTTGGCAACCATAAGCTCCTTGGTTTCCATGTTCATAAGAACAGCACCTGCGGCATTGCCGTTGTTGTCAAGAATAAGCTCAATAGCAGCGGTAAAGTCAACAACGGGAATACCTCTGTTGATAACTTCATCGCGAAGAGTTCTCATAATTTCTGCGCCGGAATAGTCCTTCGCAGCGTGCATACGCTTTCTGGAGGTACCGCCGCCGTGGGTGGTAATCATAGTGCCGTCTTCAGCCTTGTCAAATTCAACGCCGAGACTGCTCAACCACTGAATTGCTTCGGGTGCGTCGCAAACCAACTTCTGAAGAAGCTCGCGCTTTGCGGCAAAGTGGCCGCCGCCGAATGCGTCAACAAAGTGAATAGCGGGGGAGTCGTTGGGCTTGTCAGCCGCCTGAATACCGCCTTCTGCCATCATGGTGTTGGCATCACCGATACGAAGCTTGGTAACGATCATAACGTTTGCGCCTGCTTCGTGTGCTTCGATAGCCGCAGAAGAACCTGCGCCGCCGCCGCCGATAACGAGAACGTCTACGTCATAATCGGGGTTCTTAAGGTCAACACAGTCAGCGCAAATACGGCTGTGTGCCTGAAGAATGGTAGCCAATTCCTTGGGCACCTTGTCGCCCTTGTTGGGGCCGATTTTCAATTCGTCAAACTGGTCCTGTCTATAGTCGGGGTGATATGCTGCAAGAAGGTCTGTTTTCTGCTGTGCAGTCATTCTAACAGGCTCAAGAGCAACGTTTTTATCTCTTGCCGCTTCAACTGCAGCCAAGGATTTTTGGAATTTTTCGGAATACATCTGTGTCGCCCTCCTTATTTCTCGATATCTCTGTTGTTATAGAGTTCTTTAATTTCATCGATAGGCTTCTGCATAAGAGCTTCGATAAGATCGTTAAAGGTGCCGTCCTTGATTTCCTGCACTCTTTCGTTAAGATGGTTGCAGGTGGGAGCAAGATACTTACCGTTAATACGTCTTGCAAGCATAGCAACCTGAGGATGAGAAATGCCTGCAGGACAACGGGAGGAACAAACACCGCACATTACGCAGTCGAAGGATTCTTCAGCGCACTTTTCAAAATCGCCGCGCTGAGCATAAGCAATGTACTGCATAACGTTAAGCTTCTTGGTACAAGCTTTTGTACAAGCGTTACAACCGATACAAGCGTAAATTTCGGGGTACAACTGCATCATAACAGTCTGATCAACGGGGATTTCGTTGATGTTGTAAACTTCCTTAACGAGAGGGAAGAAGGGAAGTGTAGCGATATACATATTGTCTTCAACCTTGGTTTCGCAAGCCAAGCAAGCCTTCAATTCTTTATCGCCCTTAATTCTGTAAATGGTAGCGCAAGCGCCGCAGAAACCGTTTCTGCAACCACAGCCTCTAACAAGCTGATAGCCTGCGTATTCCATTGCTTTCATAATCGTCAAATTGCCCGGTACTTCATATTTTTTACCGAACAAAAATACGTTAACCATATTTTCCATCAGTTATGAATCTCCTTTTCGATTCTATAGAAAATTTCCATTAATTATTTTAATTTTTAATTTATATATTTTCCAAGGACACGCGCCTTGGAAAATATACCTTTTTAATCGAGCGTCAGCGACCTTGATTTCATCATTTCCAAGGACATGTGCCTTGGAAATGATACCTTGGAGTTTCGCAAGCTTGGACAAACTGCGAAGCAGTGCGCACAAGCTTGGCGCGAGCAAACGAAACTCACAAAATCCAATGAAAAAACTTTTGTTTTTTCATTGAGAGCGTAGCGACCTCGTGGGTTAAATCATTAATACTCGTTAGGCAATTCGTCAAGTTCGTCAAGACGGAATACAGGGCCGTCCTTGCAAACGTACTTGGAACCAACGTTACATCTGCCGCATTTACCGATAGCACACTTCATTTTAAGCTCAAGTGTGGTGTAAACCTGCTTTTTCTCAAAACCAAGCTCGGTAAGACCTGCCAAGGTGAACTTAATCATAATGGGAGGTCCGCAAAGGATAACGGTTTTGTCAGTGTCAAATCCTAATTCCTTAACGTAGTTGGGAACGAAACCAACGTGTCCGTCCCATTCGGGCTGTTCGCGGTCGATGGTAAGATGAACGGTAACACCTTCATCGTGTACCCATTCTTCCATAATTTCCTTGTACTGAAGAAGGTCTTCCTTGCTTCTTGCACCGTAAACGATATCAATCTTGCCGTATCTGTCCTTGTAATGACGAACGTAGTTGATAACAGAACGGAGAGGAGCAAGCGCAACACCGCCGGCGATGAACAAAAGGTTCTTGCCAGCAAATTCGGTGTCAACGGGGAATGCCTTACCGTAAGGTCCGCGGATGGTAATCTGCTGACCAACCTCCGCCTGGTGTAACCATTCGGTAACACAACCGCACTTCTTAATGGAAAATTCCATATATTCGGTGTTGGTGGGGGAAGAAGTGATAGAGAACATCGCTTCGCCCACACCGGGGATAGAAAGCATAGCGCACTGACCGGGCATATGGTCAAAGGCTTTCTTTCCGTCGGGAGTTACAACTCTAAAGGTCTTAATATCAGGGGTATCAAGACGAACGTCGGTAATAACGCCGATATGGGGCATCAATGCTTCGGGACGTGCGTTCATTATGCGTTACCTCCTAATGTTTTCATAACTTTAACAATATTCATAGAAATGGGACATTTAGCCAAGCATCTGCCGCAACCAACACAGCCGAAAAGACCGTTGTTGTTTTCGGGATAGTAAACCAACTTGTGCATAAATCTCTGTCTGAATCTTTCAACCTGACTAAGTCTGGGGTTGCCGTGAGCACATTTGGTGAAGTCAGAGTACATACAAGAGTCCCAACATCTGAATCTTACAATACCGTTGCCGGTGTTGAAATCCTTAACGTCATAGCATTGGCAGGTGGGGCAAACAAAGGTGCAGGTACCACAGCCAAGGCAGGATTCCGAAAGGGATTTCCATTCGGGACGGTTGAAAAGCTCCAAGGTCTTGCCACCGCCGAAAGCATCGGATTTCAACTGTGCAAGGGGAAGCTTTGCCAAAATAGCGTTAATCTTTTCTTTTTCTGCGTTTACAGCATCATCGCCGCATTCTTCAAGGCAAAGCTTTGCAAGAAGGCTTGCGCCCTTTTCGGTGTTAGACTGCCAGAAAACCTCGTTTTCGGTCTTCCAAACAGAAATATCTCCGCCGGGGTTAGCCGCATCAATGCCAAAGGTCTGGCAGAAGCAGGTTTCCGAGGGCTTGCCGCAAGCAACGGTGATAATAACACCGTGTGCTCTGCGTTCTGCATAATAGCTGTCAACAGGGTCAACAAGGAAAACGTTGTCAAGAACTTCAAATGCCTTTGCATCACAAGCTCTCACACCGAAAACTACAAAGTCTTCCTGTGCAACGCGGATGTCGGTAAGCTCAATGTTCTTACCTTCAACCTTAAATGCCATAATGTCTTCAAGCTGAGGGAAGAAGAAATCCTTGGGGCTCTTAACGGTGTTAAGCTGATTGCTAAGCTCAATACCGTCTTCCCATTTTGTATAAACCGCCTTGCCGTCCTTGTTGTCGGCAGGAACGTAAAGCGAAGCATTTTCAGCAATTTTCGCCAAAATGCCGCTAAGGGCGTCTTTTGAACACTTAAACATTATTCCTTACCTCCTTCAAAAACTTCAGAGGGTTCAATATCATCGGTGGTGTAGTTAACCAAAGGAGCTCTCGAGCCAACCTCGGCGCCCGCCTGATATTCACCGTAGAAATTGTCCATATCCTTAATAAACTTACGGTTAAGAAGATGTAAAGGAATGTTCTGAGGACAAACTCTCGAGCATTCGCCACAGTCGGTACAACGACCTGCAACGTGGAATGCGCGAATGATGTGGAACATCTTTTCTTCGAAACTGTTTGCGGCAGCCTTGTTTTCAACACCGGATTTGGGGTTGTTGAATACGCAGGTTTCGCAGGTACATGCAGGACAAATGTCGCGGCATGCGTTACAACGGATACACTTGGAAAGCTCGTTCTGCCAGAATGCAAATCTTTCGTCGGGGGTCATAGCTTCAAGCTTTGCAACCTCGTCGAAACGGTTAGATTCAAGCACTTCGCCTTCTTCGCCCAAAAGCTCGTCGTAGGCTACGTGCTTTTTGCTCTTACAGCTTAAGCAACGGCCTTCAAGCACGTCTTTTGCATCGATTTTAACAACTTCATCGCTGTAAATAGTGCTTACTTCGATTTTGTCGCCGCATTCGATTTTGGAAATACCGTCGCCTGCGATTTCTTTAATCTTGTCGATGTCAACCATACCTTCGCAGGGAACACCAACCGCATAAACCTTTTCTCTGTCGAATCTGTGTTCGGTAAGAAGCTGGTTAAAGCTGTAAGTATCACAGGGCTTAAGGAAAGCAAGAATCTTGCCTTCAGCGTTAATAGTCTTTTTAACTAAATATTTAGAGAAGTTTGCGCCGCAAAAATCGTTCCAAACGAAATTTGCTTCGATATCAGCCTTGTCGGTGAAAACTGCGGGGGTGATATCATAATCGAATTCGCCCTTTCTCCAACCGAGAACAGAACCTACAGTTCCGTTTTCCAAAAGAGAAACCGCCTTTTCAACCAAAACGTCGCGAGTTATTTTTTGCATCTCAGGTCCTCCAATCTCTTGTTTTCGCCCAAGGAAGCAACCTTTTCGGCAAAATCGTTCATTGTAGCGGCGAATTTAGCACCTTCTGCCGCAGAAACCCATTCAACTCTGGTGCGTTCTCTTTCAATGCCGAGATAATCAAGCATAGAGAACAACATAGCCATTCTGCGACGGGTATAATAGTTACCCGAGGTGTAGTGGCAGTCTCCGGGATGGCAACCGCAAAGGATAACACCGTCTGCGCCGCGCTGGAAAGCACGAAGAACAAACATGGGGTTAACTCTGCAGGAGCAGGGAACACGAATTATCTTAACCTCAGCGGGATAATTCAAACGGTTGTTACCGGCAAGGTCTGCGCCGGCGTAGGAACACCAGTTACAGCAGAATGCCACAATTAAAGGTTTATATTCGTTTACTTGCATATTGCATCTACCTCCGCCATAATCTGGTTGTTAGCAAAGCCCTTAAGGTCCATTGCGCCGGAAGGACAAGCAACGGTACAGCAACCACAGCCTTGACAAACCGCGGGGTTAACAACCGCGATTCTTCTAACCAAGGTTGTTCTGTCGGGCATACGGAATTCTTTGTTTTCATAAGTGATTGCGCCGTAAGGACAAACTCTTTCACAGGTAGAACAGCCGTTACACATCATTTCGTTGGACTGTGCTACGCAGGGGTTACCCGTAAGCTTATCCTTAGCCAAAAGACCGATAACCTTAGAAGCGGCTGCGCCTGCTTGAGAAACGGTTTCGGGAATGTCCTTAGGACCTTGGCAAGCACCCGAAAGGAATACACCTGCGGTGGGGCTTTCAACAGGACGAAGCTTGGGGTGAGCTTCTGTAAAGAAGTCGTTGGTGTCCATACTTGCGGTAAGCATTGTAGCAAGAGGACGTGCAGACTTGTCGGGCTCGATTGCAGCTGCAAGAACTACAAGGTCTGCATCAATCTTAATCTGTTTGTTGGCAATAAGGTCAGAAGCCTGAACAACAAGCTTGTCGCCCTCGGGGCTAACCTTACCAACCATACCCTTAATGTAGTGAACGCCGAATTCTTCAACTGCTCTGCGGTAGAATTCATCAAAGTTCTTACCGGGAGTTCTAACGTCTATGTAGAATACGGTAACGTCGGTATCGGGGTATTTATCTCTGGTAAGCATTGCGTGCTTAGCAGTGTACATACAACAAATCTTCGAGCAATATTCCTTGCCCTTTTCGTTACATGCATCGCAACGGGAGCCTACGCACTGAACGAAAACAATCTTTTCGGGGTGCTTTCCGTCAGAGGGACGAAGAAGCTTACCTGCGGTAGGACCTGCAGCGTTGGTAAGACGTTCGAATTCAAGAGAAGTGATAACGTCTTTAGACTGGTTATAAGCAAATTCATCGAACTTATCCATGCTAATGGGGTTGTAACCGGTAGCAACAACGATTGCGCCGTACTTTTCTTCGATAAATTCATCCTTCTGAGTATAATCGATTGCACCTGCCTGGCAGAACTTAGCACAAACACCGCACTTGCCGTTCTTAAGCATGTTACAGTAATCTGCGTCAATGGTAGCAACCTTGGGAACTGCCTGTGCAAAGGGAATGTAAATTGCTTTGCGGTTGTCCATGCCCAAGTTAAATTCGTTGGGAACCTTCTTCATAGGACACTTGGAGATACAATCTCCGCAACCGGTACAAAGCTCTTCCTTAACGTAACGTGCTTTCTTCTTAATCTTAACGTCGAAATTACCCACAAAGCCCTTAACTTCTTCTACTTCGCTGTAAGAGAAGATACGGATTTTTTCGTGCTGTCCAACGTCAACCATTTTGGGGGTAAGAATACAAGCCGCACAGTCAAGAGTGGGGAAGGTTTTGTCAAGCTGAGCCATCTTACCGCCAACGGTGGGAAGCTTTTCAACGATGTCAACTTCAAAACCTGCGTCTGCAATATCAAGTGCAGTCTGAATACCTGCAATACCGCCACCGATAACCAACGCACGCTTTGTAACGGGAGATTCGCCGGGGGTAAGAGGAGTGTTAAGGTTAACCTTCGCAACTGCCGCTTTACCAAGAATAATCGCCTTTTCGGTACCGGTAGTCATATCCTTGTGTACCCAAGAGCACTGTTCGCGGATGTTTGCGATTTCAACCATATAGGGGTTAAGTCCTGCTAGATCGGAAGAA
>SVQU01000009.1 GCA_015065165.1 Oscillospiraceae bacterium
AAATTTCGACCGTAGAAACGGCGAAACCCCCGATAAAATCGGGGGTTTCTTGGGCAATATCTTTTTCATTGCCCTTTGATGGCAGCGGAATAGGGATTCGAACCCCAACAAACAGAGTCAGAGTCTGTCGTGCTAACCGTTACACAATTCCGCTATACTGCACGCCGTATTCGGCGCACGAGTTATTCTAACACTGAAAAAACAAAAAGTCAAGTGGTTTTTTACTTCTTTTTTATTTTATTTGTGATTTTTTTCATAGCAGTTAATGCTTTTTGGGTTATTTTCTCTCTTTTTGCGGTTTCGCCCAAGGCAAAAAGAGCCATATTAAGCGCCATTTTTGCCGATTGACGTCTTATTTCACCGCGCTTGCCCGAGAAAACAAAGGTTTTTGCCAAGGTGGTTTCTTTTGTGGCAACGCCGATACAAACCGTACCCACAGGCTTGCCCTCGCTGGGCTCGGGCCCTGCAACCCCCGTAACCGAAACGGCGATATCACCGCCCGAAAGCTTCAAAGCGCCTTCTGCCATTTCCTTTGCCGTTTCCTCCGAAACCGCGCCGAAATTGTCAAGAGTTTCGGGTTTTACCCCAAGCAAAGCCGTCTTCGCTTGGTTGGAATAGGTAACCACACCATATTCGAAAACCGAGCTTGCCCCCGAAATATCGGTTATCATCTTTGCCACCAAGCCACCTGTGCAGGATTCGGCTGTGGCTATTTTAAAACCCAGCGATTTAAGGGTTTTAACGAGAATTTTCATAAATATTTACCCCATTTAATCTATCGAATACACCAAAAGAGGTGTAAAATCAACCTAATCTAACGAAATGGTCGGTTGCCAAAGCCCTTTCCACAAGCCCTGCTACGTCAAGCTTTGCTTCCTCCGCAAGGATTTCCTCCATATCGGGGCGTGTGTCGGGGTGCTTGGGTGTGAAAACGGTACAGCAATCCTCATAGGGAAGTATAGAGGTTTCAAAGGTGCCGATTTCTCTTGCTCTAACAACAATTTCCTCTTTATCCAAGCCAATACAGGGGCGCAAAACGGGAACTGTCGCCACCGCATCGGTAACCGCCAAGGATTGCATAGTCTGGCTGGCAACCTGCGCCAAGCTTTCACCCGTAACGATACAGCCCGCGCCGTATCTTTCAGCCAAAGCCGAGGCGCAACGCACCATAAATCTGCGAAGGAGAAGTGTAAAAAGTCTTTCCTTGCAGGTGGAAACCAAGGTTTCCTGAATTTCGGTAAGGCTAACCGAATGTAAATACATTTCTCCGCAATATTCGGTAAGCTTTTCGGCAAGAGTTCTAACCTTTTCTGCCGCGGCTTCGCCTGTGTAAGGGGGAGTTTCGAAATAAACGGCATCCATCGCCGCACCGCGACGGGCAATCATATGTCCTGCAACGGGGCTGTCGATACCTCCCGAAAGCATAAGCATCGCTCTGCCGCTGCTGCCCACGGGTACACCCCCCGCGCCCTTTTCGCCGTTACCGTGAACAAAGGCGGCGCGGTCGCGGATTTCAATGGTAATAACCCTTTCGGGGTTGATAACGTCAACCTTCATATCGGGGCGGTTTTCCAAAACTATACCGCCGCAAATAGCGCAAATTTCGGGAGATTTCAAGGGGAATTTCTTGTCGCTTCGCTTTGCATCGCATTTAAAGGTTTTTGCATCTCCAAGAAGCTCGTCGATATTTTCGGCGATTTTCGCGGATATGTCGTCCATATCCTTTTCGCACTGAATACCGCGGCAAACGGTGGCAACGCCGAAAACCTTTTTCACCTTTTCATAGGCGGTGTCCATATCTGCATCGTCGGATGCGGAAATACAAAGGGTGGATTGAGCGTAATCGAAATAAAATTCACCGTCAACAGGCTTTAAAGCTCTGCGAACCCGCTTTTCCAAAACCGAGTTGAAATAACCGCGGTTAAGCCCCTTTAATACTATTTCCCCGTATTTTAAAAGTAATACTTCTTTCATAAAAAACCTACCGTTTCAACCGCTTTGCGGTTTCTTCTAATTTTTCTGCAAGGGTGATGCAATCTTCCTTGGTGTTTCCCGCGCCGAAGCTTATTCGTACAGCCGATTCCAGCATTTCCTTGGAAAGCCCAAAGGATGCCATTGCGTGGGTAACCCCTTTTCTTGCCGAGCAGGCACTGCCCGCCGAAACACAAATACCCAACGCGTTAAGAGCGTTAAGCATAACCTCGCTTCTAACTCCCGGAACCGAGATTAAAAGTATAGAATCTATATGGCTTTCGGGTATGTGAAGCGTAACAAAATCCTTGCCCGAAAGCAAATTTACCGTGTAATTATAAAGCTCGCTTATGTGGGAGGTAACGTTGGAATCAAATTCCTCCACCGCCCCCGCAAAAGCCGAAATACCAACCAAATTCTCGGTGCCCGAGCGCAAGCCGCCCTCCTGCCCGCCGCCGTGGATATAGGGCGCAAGCCTTACACCGCTTTTTACATAAAGTGCGCCCACACCCTTAAAACCGCCGATTTTGTGGGCGGAGATAGATGCCACGTCGCAGTTTTTAACAATTTCACGCTTGTCCGAAACCTTTAAAAACCCCTGAACAGCATCGCAATGAAGCAAAGCACCGCAACCGCTTTTGTCGATAGCCTTACGAACCGCCGAAATATCATATTTCGCCCCGGTTTCGTTGTTGGCAAGCATAATCGTTACAAACGCCGCGCCCTTGGAAAGCTCGGCTTGAAGAAAATCCATATCAAGTTTTCCACCAAGGGTGGGAACACGCGCAATCTCCCAACCTTCATCCTCCAAAACCGAAAGAGGGGAAGAAACCGAAGGATGCTCGCTGTCGGAGGTGATAATGCGCTTGCTTCGCCTTGCCCTTAGCTTTGCCAACCCGAAAATGGCTTGGTTGTTGCTTTCGCTTCCGCAAGAGGTGAAAATAACCTCCTCGGGCTTTGCAGACAGCGCTTTCGCAACAGCCTTTCTGGCATTGTCCAAAAGCTTTTTCGCGTTTATCCCCGCCGAATGTACCGAGGATGGGTTGCCGTATATTTCAATTGCGTTCTTTGCGGCATTAACCGCGCCCTCGCTTGGATGGGTGGTCGCCGCCGAATCAAAATAAATCATAAATTCTCCAAAAGTTTCGTTAAATTCTATTATAACTCTTTGAACGCAAATAGTCAATAACCACAGAAAAAAGCCACGGGTAAAATCCGTGGCTTTTGTTTTTTGACAAGAAGCATATCTTTCGTTGTTATAGACTTTCAAGCACGTAAAGAACGAGTTTGTCTTGGGTATATATCACGAACGGGCTAAGCAATTAAGCAGTCGTTCTCTGTCATCGGGGGCAGGGAGCCACGTATAACCAATTTCACCATATTCCTCTCCCAGCTTTTCCAAACCGTCAAGAGTTATATATCCCGTAGCGTCATAGCGAAGTTTGTATAGTCGCTTAAAGTCCGCATACTTTGAAATATCTGCGTCGGGAGCAAGATTTTGGGCGTGCTCACGGAATTTATCTTCAAATTCATCTTTAAATTCTTCCGACCAAATGTCAATATTGGAATAATCTAAAACCTCGGCGTGATACTTAATTTGTAGATATTTGTCGTCCACGGGAATAAACCCAACGGATTCGAGGATTTCGTCCTTTTGGCTTAATTTATTTTCTAATATATTCAGTCCTTCATCAGAAACGTCCGTTGTGAAGAACGTAATTCCTACGTAATAATATACGTTTGTTTTGTCAAGGGAGGGTTCGTGGTCAAATAACAAGTGTGAGATACCTTGCCCGGTTATTTCACAGCTGTACCATTCGTTTATCCCCCCGCCGCTATGCTCAAGGACTTGAGGCTCCCACGTATAGTATTGGTACTTGCCGGTGAAATAAGCCACTTTTTCGGGTATAGCAGGTGTGGTTTCGGGTTCGCTGCTTTCTTCGGAGGATTCAACGGAACTTTCAAGGCTTTCGGTTTCACTTTCCGCAACCGAGCTTGATGAAATTTCGCTTGAAATATTACTTGACGAATCGCCCGTGCCCTTGCAGGACACCAAAGCCGAGAAACACATTACAATACAAAGAATTAATGCGATTCTTGATTTCATATAAATTCCTCCTATTTTATGTTAGAAGTATGTTTAATCCATGCTGCGCCGTATAGAATATCGTGATAATCAACGGAATTTTGCTTTTTTAGCTTTTTTATGACAAGATAATATTCAATATTACTTTCGGGAACAAACGTTACTTTTTCTAAATTATTATTTACGCTGATACTTCGGTAAATATAGGTATAGTCGTTTGGGTCTACGTAAAGACTTTTGTCAAACGTAGCAATACCCATTTGAATTCTTGGAACTATATAAATATCCAAATCTGGCAAAGGTGTATCCACATCGGGGGCAAAATTGCCGTGTCCTGCGCTTGAAAACATGGTGCGTTTTAAGAAGTTCATAGAAACGGTAACCTTTTGACCTTTTTGAAGCGCCCCAAGCGGGATGATATCTGTATCTTCGGTGGAGGTTATGGTACCGCTTACGTACGTGCCGCCATTTATTAAATAGGTTGCATTCGAAGCGTTTGCTATGCCGGCGCCATATTGATGATATCCGGTATCGTCAGTATTATAGTTGTGTTGAGTGTTTTCGGTTTTTTGTAATACAGAACAAGTTAATATAGCCTTTGTTAAATCCATAGCCGTTAAAAGTTCGGGCTCCAACGAACATAACGTTGCAACCATTCCGGCTATTTGTGGCGCGGCGAAACTTGTGCCGTTAAAAGCTTCTTCGGGATTTGTGGAAATGGAAGGAATGAGTATATTGCCACCATAAGAGCAAATATCGGGTTTGTAGGGGCGATCTTCGTTTGTATTATAAGCCGATCTCGGAACGGTGTCGTCGGAGAATGAACTGCTTTGTACGTAATACCATTGCATATCATCGCTGTATGAGGCGGTATTTTGATCATCGACAGCGCCTACAGTGATTGCGTTATATGCCATCGCGGGAAGAGCCACTTTGTTTCTGCCGTGATTTCCGCTTGCAATCACTATATGAACAGAATGGTTATACGCTATATGATCTATCCATTTTGCATATGACCAATATCTGTTTGAAGAATTTTCGTCTCCGCTGCTCATGTTAATTACATTCACGCCTTGCGTCAACAACCATTCGATCCTTAACACCATATTGCCATACGTATCACAAGATGCGCTATATAAATGTTCAAATCCTTTTGCAAAACCATAATTTGGGTCAACCATTATGGATGCAACTGCCGTAGCGTGGGGTTTTACTTCTGCGCTAGATGATTGAAATGTGATTTTTTCACTAAGAGCAGCCAACACACTGTTGTTCAAATCAGGACGCCCTGTTTCCAACATACCGAGCTTAATACCTTGTCCGCCGTACCCCAATAAATATGGGAACCCTATATTTGTATTCGTATAAGCCAAGGAAGCGCAGTCTTCCATCTCTATATCACCGCGAACCAATGATGAAACTTTATCATTTCTTGCCACGTTAAGGGCCTCGGATTTTGTAAGACTGCATATCAAAATCGGTGAATATTCGCTTATATAGGTAACCTCTCCGCATTTGGAAAGTTTTTCGGCGACCGCGGTATTGTGCTCTAAATATATTTCACGGGCAATACGGCGGTTTTCCATAATTTCAGCTTGTTTTTCTTCGATTCTTTCCAATCTTTCTTCCAGCGAAACTTTAGTTGACGAGAGATTGGAGTTGATAATGTCATCGAGATTAACGATTGAACCCTCTTTTGTTAAGCTTGATGAGGTTTTAGGTACAGCTTTTTGATATTCCTCGGTGGCAGTATCGTTAAGCCAAACTATAACGTCGGTTTTTTCGCTGCTGCTTCTTTGGTTATATACAGCCATAAGGTCATCGGAAATTTTTGAATATGCTAATTGAACCTCTGCGGATGCTATGGGTGAAACTGACAAAATAAGTAAAACAGCGCAAAGCATAATAGAAATATATGCAATTTTTTTATGTTTCATACAGTGAATCCTTTCTCTTTGTTGTTGATATGTTGTTTTTTGCAAATTGTATAACCGAAAACTCTGAAACTTCGTTATCCATTGGATTCACCTCCTAACATGTTGCTTGATGAGTTTGCATTGTTCTACGTTTAGCGTACCACAAATAACAAGAAAAACAAGATTGAAAAATAGAATTCGTGATGTTTTACAACGGTTTTGGCGTTTTATACAAAATAATTCTTTGGGCAAACGGAAAACCCTTGAATTTTTTGTTTAAAAAAGATTGAAAAATTTAATGGACATTTTGTAAAAATTACGCATTTACTATTTACATATTAATAATATAGTTGTATAATTAGTGTGAATACTAATATAAAGTTTTTGCAGCGGCGAAATAACTATTGGAGTTGTTTTGTTTGCCTTAATAAGCAAAACGGCGGAAAAGAACTTATCAGTCGGGCAAAATGTCTTTATATTGGGATAAAATAAATTTCAGGAGGCAAAAATGGACAATCCTATTTTAATTGGCATCATTGTGGGTGTCATCGCTGCCGCCTTAGGTTTCTTAATAGGCTATGTTTTACGCAAGAAGCTTGCCGAAAAATCCATCGGAAGCGCAGAAGCAGAGGCTAAAAGGATAATCGAGGACGCTACAAAAGCCGCAGAAACGGCGAAGAAAGAAAAGCTCGTTGAAGCAAAGGAAGAAGCTCTTAAAATTAAGAACGATACCGAACGCGAGCTTAAAGAACGCAGAAACGACCTTCAACGTATGGAGCGCAGAACCATTCAGAAGGAAGAAAATCTGGACAAAAAGTATGAAGCTCTGGAAAAGAAAGAGGAAGTACTTAACGAAAAAATTCGTGAAAACGAAGAATTGAAAACCAAAAACGAAGAACTCGTTGCTCAGCAATCCGAGGTATTACAGAAAATTTCGGGTATGTCTGTTGAGGATGCACGCGCGATGCTTATCGAGCGTGTGGAAAGTGAAGCAAGACACGAAATGGCGATGAAGCTGCTTGAGGTTGAGCAGGAATGCAAGGACAAAGCAGAAGAATCCGCCAAGAACATAATTGCGTTGGCAATCCAGCGTTGCGCTGCCGACAGTGTTTCGGAAGCCACCGTTTCGGTTGTTGACCTTCCCAGCGACGAAATGAAGGGTAGAATTATCGGTAGAGAGGGCAGAAATATCCGCGCTATCGAAACGCTTACGGGGGTTGACCTTATTATCGACGATACGCCCGAGGCTATTGCGATTTCCACCTTCGACCCTGTTCGCCGTGAAGTTGCAAGAATGACTTTGGAAAAACTTATCTCCGACGGCAGAATTCACCCCTCCAGAATTGAGGAAACCGTTGAAAAGAGCCGTAAAGAGGTTGAAGCGGTTATTAAGAAAGAGGGCGAACAAGCCACCTATGAAACCGGTGTTCACGGTATCAATCCCGAGCTTATTAAACTTCTCGGTAGATTGAAATACCGCACAAGCTACGGTCAGAACGTGCTTAAGCACTCCATCGAGGTTGCGCATATCGCAGGTATGATTGCGGCTGAATTGGGTGTGGACGTTAACCAGGCGAAGCGCGCAGGCTTGCTGCACGATATCGGTAAGGCAATGACACACGAAATCGACGGATCTCACGTTCAGATTGGTGTTGACGTTGCAAGAAAATATAAAGAAAGCCGCGAGATTGTTCACGCTATCGAGGCTCACCACGGCGACGTAGAGCCCAACACCCTTGTTGCTATGATTGTTCAGGCGGCAGACGCAGTTTCTGCGGCACGTCCCGGCGCAAGACGTGAAAATCTCGAATCCTACATTAAACGCTTGCAGAAGCTTGAGGAAATCGCAACAAGCTTTAAGGGCGTTGAAAAATCCTTTGCAATTCAGGCGGGCAGAGAAGTTCGTATTATGGTTAAGCCCGACGAGGTGAACGACGACGAAATGGTATTTATCGCCCGTGATATTGCAAAGAAGATTGAAGAAGAGCTTGAATATCCCGGACAGATTAAGGTTAACCTTATTCGCGAAATGCGTCAGGTAGATTACGCGAAGTAAACGCTACGCTACGCTTCGCTATCGCCCGAAAACACTTATTTTCGGGCGGATTTGCGCCTTCGTGCGCTTAACCCTAAAAATGCAAGCATTTTCAGGGAACCCATTTACTCGCGCCGAATTTGTGCATAAATGTCCAAATTCGCGAAGGCGTAAGGTATATTATCCAAGGCACGTGTCCTTGGATAATATGAATTTTAATTGTATTTGCTTTATTGTATTTTTTGTTGATGCTTTTAACGGTATCAGCGATTAGATTGGAGTATTGGATTTGATAAAAATACTCGCGGTGGGCGACGTATTCGGCGCGCCCGGTTGCAATTTTGTTAAAAAGCATTTGCGAAAAATAATTAATGCCGAGGGGGCGGATTTCGTCATCGTTAACGGCGAAAACGCCTGCGGAGGCAACGGTCTTGACAGGGCGGAGGCGGATTTGATTTTTTCAAGCGGCGCCGACGTTATCACGGGGGGCAACCATTCCTTCCGCAGATATGCCTTGATGGATTTTATCGAGGATGAACCGAGAATTTTAAGACCGTTGAATTTTCCCGTAGGTTCCCCCGGCGAAGGATTTTGTATCGTTCCCGTTAAAAACGGGCTTAGGGCAATGGTTATTTCGGTTTGCGGTCAGGTTTTTATGGACCCTGCCGATTCACCCTTCACGGCGGTAAACCGCCTTTTGGAATCGCAAAAAGGCAAATATGATATTGCCATTTGTGATTTCCACGGTGAGGCAACCAGCGAAAAGCTTGCCTTTGCCCACGAGTTTGACGGCAGAATACAAATTATTTACGGCACACACACCCACGTGCAAACCGCGGATGAACGCTTAACCCCAAGGGGCGGCGGATATATCAGCGATATCGGTATGGTGGGCAGTGAAGATTCGGTTATCGGCATAAGCTATGAAACCGCGGTGCCCAGGTTCACACGGAACGTGCGTATGAAGGGTATCCCCGCCGCTGAAAACGTATCCCTTAGGGGCGCGGTGTTCACCTTGGACGAAAAAACCCTTTATTGTACAGACGTAAAGAGAATTAATTATAACGAGGAAGATTTAAAATGAATTTTACAAATATGATGATGTTTTTCGAGGGTGAACCCGCAACAACAGGCTCGCTTGTTTCGTTGTTCATCCCTATGATTCTGCTTGCGGTGGTGTTCTATTTCTTCATCTACCGTCCCCAGAAAAAGCAGGAAAAGGAAACCGCAGATATGCGCTCCTCTATCGAAAAGGGCGACGTTGTGGTTACCACCGGCGGTATCGTTGGTATGGTTGTTAAGGTTACCGATGATATGCTTCTTATCGAATCCAGCGGTAACAGAACCAAAATTCAAATTCAGAAATGGGCTGTTCACAGCGTTCTCGAAAGAGCCAACGCTCCCGAACCCGCAGAAGATTCTAAAAAGAAATAAAAAAACAACGAGGCTGTGTAAAAACAGCCTCTAATCATTGAATAAAGGAAACTTATTATGAAAAAGTCGTTGCAAAGAAAATACGCAAAGCTTCTTATAAAGCAGGGCGTAAATATACAAAAAGGTCAACAGCTTAACATTCGCGCCGATATCGAGGCGGCAGAGTTTGTAACTCTCCTTGCCGAAGAAGCCTACCGCGCGGGTGCGGGCAAGGTTCGAGTGGATTGGTCGTCGACGGAATTAACCAAGCTTTCCTACCGCCACAGAACTATGAAATCCCTTTGCGATATTCCCGCTTGGGAAATAGAAAAGGCAAAGCTTGACAGCGAGATTCTTCCCGCGCAAATCCGTCTTATCTGCGAGGACCCCGACGGATTGGCAAAGGTAAACCAAGAAAAGGTCAGCCGCGCAACTATCGCCGCAAATAAGGTGCTAAAGCCCTTTAGAGATGCGATGGACAACAAAAACCAATGGCTTGTTTGCGCTATCCCCGGCAAGGCTTGGGCAAAAAAGGTGTTCCCAAAGGACAGAACGAGCGTTGCGGTTGAAAAGCTTTGGAAGGCTATACTTTCCACGGTTATGTGCGATGACGAAACCGATTGTATCGCTGCTTGGGATAACAAAAATAAGACTTTTAAAGAAAAGTGCGATTGGCTTAATAAACAGCAGTTCGATTATCTTCATTATAAATCCGCAAACGGCACCGATTTTAAATGTGAGCTTATGAAGGAAAGCCTTTGGTGCGGCGGCGGAGAATATACCTTGGGTGGTGTTTATTACAACCCCAATATGCCCACCGAGGAAATTTTCACAACACCTATGAAGGGCAAATGCGAGGGCAGATTGGTTTCCTCCATGCCTTTGTCTTCAAGAGGAACTTTGATAGAAAACTTTTATATCGATTTCGAAAACGGCAAGGCGGTTTCCTGGCACGCCGAAAAGGGCGAGGAAGCGTTGGGCAAGCTTATTTCCACCGATGAGGGCAGCTGTATGCTGGGCGAGCTTGCTTTGGTACCCACCGATTCGCCTATTTCTCAAAGCGGTCTTTTATATTACAACACCCTTTTCGATGAAAACGCATCCTGCCACGTGGCGCTGGGCTCGGGATATACGGGTTGTGTAAAGGGCTTTGAAAATATGTCCTTCGATGAGCTTTGCGAAAAAGGTGTTAACGATTCGATGATACACGTTGACTTTATGATAGGTACAGAGGATATGTGTATTACGGGATATAAAGACGGCAAGGCAACCCCCATTTTCGTAAACGGTAAGTGGGCGGAATAAATTAAAAGCGTTATACACAGAGGTGAAATTATGAAATTACCCATAGGTATTCAACTTTATTCGGTTAGGGATTTTTGCGATACCGACCTTGAATCTACCCTTAAGTCTGTTAAAGAAATGGGCTATGAGGGTGTTGAGCTTGCAGGCTTTTACGGCAGAACACCCGAGGAGTTTGCCGACCTTTTAAACAAATACGGTCTTAAGGCTATGTCTGCCCACGTTTCTTATTATGAAATGCGGGACGATATGGCAAAGGTTATTGAAAATTGCAAAACCGTGGGATGTGAATATATCGCAGTTCCTTGGCTTGATCCCGATTACCGTATAGACGGTATATACGGCAAGGAAATGGTAGATAATATATGTAAGTTTTCCAAAATGGCAAAAGAAGCAGGTCTTGGGCTTTTATACCACAACCACGAATTCGAATTTCAAAAAATCGGCGATGAATATATGTTTGATATCCTCTATGCTCAGGTCCCCGACCTTTTGGCAGAGCAGGACAGCTGTTGGGTTCACTACGGCGGTGTAGACCCTGCGGAATATCTTAAAAAATATTCAAACCGCACCCCCGTTCTTCACCTTAAGGATTACGTTGGCAGAAAAGACCAAGGCAACTTCGAGCTTCGTCCCAACGGATGCGGTATCGTTGACATAAAGGCACTTGTGGATATTGCCCCCGAAAATGGTGTTAAGTGGCTCGTTGTCGAGCAGGATCACCCCTCTATGGGTATGAATTCCCTTGAATGTGCCCAAAAGAGCATAGAATATTTAAAACAGATTGTATAAATCCCTTTGAAATACACAGAAAGAGGTAAAACAATGAGCGAATGTACTCACGATTGCTCCAGCTGTAGCGCAAACTGCGCCAGCCGCGACCAAAAACAAATTATACAAACCGAAAAGCTCCGCGAGGGCAGTAAAATCGGCAAGGTTATTGCCGTTGTCAGCGGTAAGGGCGGTGTTGGTAAATCCCTTGTAACCTCCCTTTTGGCGGTTAACGCCCAGCGTGAGGGTAAAAGAGTTTGTATCCTCGATGCAGACATAACAGGCCCCTCTATCCCCAAGATTTTCGGCGTAAAGGCGGGGGTTGAAAGCGACGGCGAGGCAATGATGCCCGCTGTTTCCCAAACGGGTATTAAAATCATGTCCCTTAACCTGCTTCTTCCCAACGAAAGCGACCCCGTTGTATGGCGCGGTCCCGTTATCGGCGGTGCGGTAAAGCAGTTCTGGACCGACGTAAACTGGGGCGAAAACGACGTTATGTTTATCGATATGCCTCCCGGAACGGGCGACGTGCCTTTAACGGTGTTCCAATCCTTGCCCGTTGACGGTATGGTTATCGTAACCAGCCCTCAGGATTTGGTTTCGATGATTGTGGGCAAGGCTGTGAGAATGGCAGAGCTTATGAACAAGCCTATACTCGGCTTGGTGGAAAACTATTCCTATTTTAAATGCCCCAACTGTGAAGAAAAGCATTATATCTACGGCGAAAGCAAGGTTGATGCGGTTGCAGAGGCTCACGGCATTAAAAAGGTTGCCAAGCTTCCCATCGACCCTTCAATTGCGGCGGCTTGCGACGGCGGTATGATAGAACTCTATAAGGGCGACCTTTTGAACGACCTTATTTAATTTTATTGGTTTTGGTTTTAAAAAAGGGGGACTTTTTAAAAAAAGTCCCCCTTTTAAATTCCCCCAAAAAATTTTTATCCCCGAAAATGAAATTTTCGGCAGTAAAGGTTTTTGGGGATTTCAAAAGGGGTGTTTTTTCAAAAACACCCCTTTTGGTCATTTATTTTTTAGTTAATTGCGTAAATGCCGAAGTAAGCACGCTTAAGCATTGTGTAGTCAACTGCGTCGATATCGCCGTTGCCGTTGATATCGCCTGCGGTAAGGTCAACCGCGTAGATGCCGAAGTAAGCACGCTTGAGCATTGTATAGTCAACAGCATCGATTTCGCCGTTGCCGTTGATGTCACCCTTAAGGGTGGGTTCGGGTTCGTCTTCGGTAACAAGCTTAAAGCCGGGAGCCACGTTGAATTCCCAAGTATCGGTGTCGATACCAACAAACTGAATCTTCTGACCAACGGTAGCGTTAGAAAGCATCATCTTGTTAAATGCACTGCCTACAACCGCCTGCTGACCTGCCAAGTTGGATTCCCAATCGTGTGCAGCAAGAAGAATTTCGTCGCTTGCGAGATTGAAGGTCTTGCCGTCGGTGTTGGAGGAATAGGTTTCCTTAATAACGTATGCACCTTCTGCGCTATCCCACTTTGCGATAACGAAAGCGGTATATTTGATGTTTGCGGTGGAGTTTGTAATTTCACCGAAGCTGCTGTTAAACACGGTGCAATCGCCTGCGGCAATCTTGGTGTTAACGTTGGAAACGTAAGACAAGGAAGCGTTGCTATCGAGAAGCTCGATTTCATCAACCCAGATAAAGCCGTTGGAGTAGCCGGGAGTGATGGTGAATCGGAAATATCTTGCCGTAATGGGGGTTGCGGAGGTTGCGGTAACGGTGCTTAACGCCCAAGGTAAATCTGTGGTGGCATCCTTGGTTTTCTCGGTAGAGAGAGTTACGTTGGCTTTTGTCCAGGTGCTGCCGTTGTCGGAATAATAAATATCCATTGCAGAGGGACAGTATACACCCCAGTTATCGTGTGCGAAATAGCCCTTGAAGGTATCCTTGGTAGCAGAGGTGGAATAGTCAACAGTGATATCAACAACGCCTGCAGAGGTCTTGGTCCATGCGGAATATGCCGAGCTGTCGCCGGTGATGGATTGCTTCTTGCCGTCCATCAAACGTATGCCGTCGTCATAGAACATATTTGCAGCAGAGGCATCCCAATAGTCATAGTTGGGGGCGGTGGTGGTGTAGCTTACGGTAGCGAATGCTTCGATAAGCTTGGACATAGCGGAAGCGGTGTTCTTAACCTCGTCTTCAGAGGGGTTGTCGGAAGCGAGAAGAGCCTTTGCCTTGGTGTAAAGCTGACGGAGAGAATCAAGGTCAGCTTCGGAAAGGGAGTTGAGAGTAGCGGTTTCAGCCATTTCAACCAAAGGTCTGAGAACGCTTGCGCTGTTGCCGCCAACGGTAACGTCAACGGGCTGGGTGTAAACAACGTATTCAGAGCCCATATAGGTGTTGGTCTTGCAACCGAAGATAACCTTTGCGGTACCTTCCTTAACAGCAACCAACTTGCCGTTTTCAACCTTAACTGCATCGCCGCTTACAACAGCAGCAACAGTGTTTGCACCGCTAACGTTAAAGGAATAACGGCTGTAGGTTGTTGCGGTAAGTGCGCCGCCGGTGTAGGTCTGACCAACGAACATTTCAAGATTGTCAACCGAAACGGTTTTAACCATATCCTTAAGGTCCTGAGCGTTAATCATAGTCATACCGTCAACGCAAGCAAAGAACGCATCGTTGGTGGATTTGGTGTCGTAAGTCCAGGGCCAAACTGTCATACCTCTGTCGGTAGCAGCCTGCATAAGGTCGTTGGTGATGGGAACGTAACGGGGACAGCTGATGGTACTCTTATAATACTGAGAATTGGAAATCCAATGGTCAAGAGAGAGGAGGGACTGTGCATAGGTTGCGTTAGTACCCTTAATATCGGTGCTGTTGTTGTTATAGATAAAGCTGGTGGATGCGCCGGGAGCCAAGGAAAGAACTGCGTTTAGACAGTTGCCGTAGAAGCTGAGGAAGTCGCACTGGTCCAACATATCGTATTTCTTGATAAGCTCGATAGACTTGGGAATCATATCGTGAGCATTCCATTTGTATTCAACAAACAACTTAAGGTCTTTGCCCTTAACGAACTGCAAAAGCTCTTCGAATTTGGGAATGGGCTTTCCTGTGTTAACGCCGGTTCTGGTGTTAACAACAGGGTATTGCTGAACCTCTGCCCAGGTCATTTCCCAAATGTTCTTGGTGCCTGTATAGGTGGTGGTACGGTTAAGGGTGTTATCGTGAAGAAGAACGGGAACACCGTCGCTGGTGATACCCATATCAAGCTCGAGAATATCTGCGCCGTTTTCATAAGCAGCGATAAAGCTTTCCATGGTGTTTTCTTCTGCTACGTCATAGTTACCTGCGTGGCCGATACCTGCAGAAAGACGTGTGAAGGTGTTGGGCGCGAAATCGTTAGCGATAATTTCTTCAATTGCGCTTGCGCTGCCCGAAATAATACCGTGTGCGCCGGAGGTGAGAGCTGTGATAGCTTCAAGTCTGAACGCATCTGTGCCCTGGGTAGAAGCGACGTTTACCCAAACTGCAACTGCAAGCTCGTTAAGTGCGTTAACTGCCTGCGCGGATGCATATTTGCTGTCTACAACCGCAAATGTCGCGGGCGCGGAACGAACCTTCTTACGAACCGCATCAGCTTCTTTAGAGGTGAGAACGCCGTCGGCAAGCTCGGTAGAAAGGCTAACTACAAGACCTCTGCGAACCTTGCTGTTCTTTCCGTGGAGGTAAGCAAGAACGCTTGCGGTGTTGGAAATAACGTTAACGTCATATTTACCTGCGGAAGAAATTGCGGCAACCACTTTGTCAACCTGAGCGTTGGTGGTTACGTAGAAGGTAGGAACAACGTTTGCCGCAACAGCAGCCTTCAAAGCGGCGGTCGCGTCGATACTTGTGGTAAGGTCGAAATATGCAACAGAGAGGTTAGAAAGATTAGCCGCGCTAACCGAGGTAACCTTCTGAACGTTTGCAATAGGAGTTACAAGGTTTTCGGTGGGGTGATAGTTGTTGTAAATAAGGTTAAGACCGCTGGGAAGCTGTTCGGGAACGCTTTCCTGAAGAACAACCTTAACGCTCTTAACAGAAAGGGTGGTACCCGAAGCGGTCAAGCCGAGGTGGCCCTTTGTAAGACCGGTCTTGGAGGTATAGCTGCTGCCTGCCATATACAAAACCTGAGTGCCGCCGATGGAATATTTAACGTCATTGCCCGAAACCTTAACGTCGATAACGCGGTATGCATCTGCCATGGTAGAATAAGATGCTGCCGCCTTGGAAATAACGTTCCAGCCCGAGGTGGTGAATTCGGAAAATTCAATGCCGTTTGCTGCGGTGGTGTTGTTACGGATACACATCTGGTAATGGCTTGCGGTACCTGCGCGGTTGTCGGAACGGTAAACCAAAGCGAACCAACGGGTATCTTCGTTAACAGAAGTGAGCTTAACGTTTGCAGAGAAGCCGTAGTTACCGAAATCGCCCAGCCATGCAGGGAGATATGCGGTGGACTGAACAGCGTTACCCTTGATAGAAAGGGCGCTGTCTGCAATACTTGCGGTGTCGGGAAGTGTCCAACCTGCGCTTGTAAGTGCAGAGGTGCTTGCAAAATCAGCCAAGTTTGCTTCGTAAAGTACATATTCGCTGTCGGAAGCATTCTTCGCAACAACGTAAATGTTCTTGGTTTTGCTGCCGCTTGTAGCGGTAAGGGTGGTTACACCCTTTGCGGTAGGTGTAAATTCGGTGATGGTGGTGCTGCCGTTCTTCCAGGTAACGTTGGAAGTAGCAGAGGTATCACCGTCAAAGGTAACCGAATAGTTGGAAAGAGCAATCTTTGTGCCAACTGTTGCGGTTATAGCGGGGGAGTTGTTCTTGATTACTGTTGCCGCAGAAGCGGGTGTAACTGCAAAAACAGTAAGCATAGAAACCAACATTGCCAACGCTAAAATGACGCTTAATGCACGTTTCATAAATTTTCTCCTTTGTGCTTATTTTGCAAAAAAGCCATTGCCTTTCTGCATAAATGTATAGTCAATTAATTATAACAGATAACTTCAATTTAATCAACGTGATTTTGGACAAAATGTTATATAAATTATTGGAAGATTTGCTAAAGCGCCTTTGGTGTTCGGGGATTATCAAAACTTTTGTCGAGAACCTTTTGTTGACAAATCAAAAACAGTTCGGGGGATAAAAAGTTTTTGGGGATTTTAAAAGAGGGCTTTTTTCAAAAAGCCCCCTTTTGTATATAAACTATTTAAAAACTAAGAATTAAGCCTATTCCTGTTCTTCGCTTGTGGCGGTATCGTAGATAGCCAAAACCTCTGCCGAGGGAGCTTTGTCCAAAAGTGTAACAACCACGCAGGCGATCAAGCAAACCGCGAAACCGGGGATAAGCTCGTAAAGACCTGTGGAGCTCTTAAGGAAGATAAGCCACAAAACGTCGGTAACCGCACCTGCGATAACGCCTGCCAGCGCACCCTTGTAGGTGAATCTGCGCCAGAAGAGAGAAAGGATTACAACGGGACCGAACGCAGAACCAAAACCTGCCCAAGCGTTTTCAACGAGGTTCATAATCGCCTGTGCGCCTTCGGCTTTACTGCTTGCGATAAAGTAAGCAATAACCGCAACGATAAGAACAACGATTCTGCCTATCCAAAGGGTTTCCTTGTCGCTGGCATTCTTGCGGATAAGAGGCTTGTAGATATCGGAGGTGAAGGAGGAGGAAGCAACCAAAAGCTGGCTGTCTGCGGTAGACATAGATGCCGCGATAATTGCCGAAAGGAGCAAGCCTGCCACAAATGCGGGGAAGAGCTTTCTTGCAAGGGTGATAAATACCATACTCTGTGCGCCGTTTTCAAGCAATTCTGCACCAACCATAACTCTACCCATAACGGCAAGAATGATAACTGCCGCAAGAGCTAGAACAACCCAAACGATAGCAACGGTAGCCGACTTTTTAACCATCGAGGGCTTTTCGATAGACATAAAGCGAACCAAAATGTGGGGCATACCAAAGTAACCCAAGCCCCAAGCCAAGCCGCTGGCGATTTCGGTGGCGGGTGCGGAGAACAAATCTCTTACAAAGCCATATTCGGTAACCTCGCCGGTTGCGGAGGTGGAAGAAACCACAACGTCAAGAACAGAATAATCCAAATCCTTGGTGATAGCGATAATAATCGGAACCGCAAGAACGGCAACTATCATAAGCATACCCTGGAAAAAGTCTGTCCAGCAAACCGCCTTATAACCGCCGAGGAAGGTATAAATAATAAGAATTGCGGCGAAAATAAGCATAGCAACGCTTTTGTCGATCTGGGGGAAGATGGATGTAAACACGTTTGTACCCGCAACAAAGGCAGATGCAACGTAAACGGTAAAGCAAACCAAGAAAACGATTGCGCAAACAACCTGCAACGCCTTGCTCTTTGTTGCAAAACGGTTAGAGAGATATTGGGGCAGAGTGATGGAATCGTTTGCTGCCTGAGAAAAACGGCGCAAGCGACGTGCCACCAAAATCCAGTTAAGGGCGGTACCCAAGGCAAGACCGATACCGATCCAAGCCTGACCTAAACCGAAAGCCAAAATACTTCCGGGCAGACCCATAAGCAGCCAAGCGCTCATATCCGACGCCTGCGCGCTCATCGCGGTAACCCAAGGGCCCATACTTCTGCCGCCAAGGAAATAATCCTTGTCGGTCTTGCTTTTGTTTTTCAAAAAGAAAAATATGCCGATAGAAAGCATTGCAGCAAAATAAACTATCAATGCCAAAACTTCTGCATTCATAAAAAATCCTCACTTTCGGGTAAATATTAAGAAAATTATACCATAGCTTTCATCAAAATGCAATAGCGTTTTATCAATTCATCCCAATAAAGCGAAAAAATATTAAAAAAGAACCCTTTGGAAAACCCAAAAGGTTCTTTGGTGATTATGCTCTTATATCGTCGCTGACAATTTTAATGTCCGCGCCCACACCACGAAGCTTGCCGACCATATCCTCATAGCCGCGCTGTATGTGGTGGATATCCTCGATAATTGTGGTGCCGTTGGCAGCCAAGGCGGCGATAACCATTGCGGCGCCTGCGCGCAAATCCACCGCGCGAACGTTTGCGGGGGTAAGCTCGGGCACGCCGTCGATAATTGCATCTCTGCCCTGAACGCTGATTTTTGCGCCCATACGTATAAGCTCGTCGGTGTATTTAAAACGGAAGTCCATAACGCTCTCTGTAAGCTTGCTTTGACCCTCTGCCAAGCAAAGAAGAACGCAGAACTGGGGGTTCATATCCGTGGGAAAACCGGGGTAAAAATCGGTCTTAACACGAACCTTTTTAAGGTTTCCGTCAGAGGAAACTCTGACAAAATCGTCCCCTTCCTCAACGGTAACGCCCATTTCCTCCAGCTTTCTGGTGGTGGCTTCAAGATGTCGGGGAATAACGTTTTTAACCGTAAGGTCGCCCTTGGTTGCGGCGGCGGCAATCATATATGTGCCTGCCTCTATCATATCGGGAATTATCGCGTAAGTACCGCCGTGTAAGGATTCCACCCCGCGGATTTTAATAACCTCGGTACCTGCGCCCGAAATGTTCGCCCCGCAGGAGTTAAGGAAGTTTGCAAGGTCAACAATATGAGGCTCGCGGGCGGCGTTGTCAATAACCGTCATACCCTTTGCGGTGGTGGCGGCAAGCATAATGTTACAGGTTGCGCCAACCGATGCCACGTCGAGATAAATCGAGGTGCCCTCCAAGGGCTTGTCGGTATAACAGCTTATGGTGGTGTTGCAGTTTACCGTTGCGCCCAAAGCCTCAAAGCCTTTTATGTGCTGGTCGATAGGTCTTGCGCCGAGGTTACAACCGCCGGGCAACGCCGTTGCCGACCTGCCGAATCTGCCCAATTCCGCACCCAAAACGTAATAAGAACCGCGCATTATACGGGCGAGGTCAAGGGGTACGCTGTTGCTGCGTACGGTGCGTGTGTCGATACGGTAGGTAAAGCGCTCGATTTGCTCTACCTCTGCCCCCATACGTCTTACAATTTCAAGGGCGGAATAAATATCGCTAACCTCGGGGAGGTTTTCGAGAATACAAACGTCATTAACCAAAATGGTGGCGAATATAATAGGTAAAGCGGCGTTTTTCATACCGCCGATTGTAACCGAGCCCAAAAGAGGCTTGCCACCCGAAACATAAAGTCTATCCATTTATAAAACACCTTTCGGTTGAATTTTAAAAGTTAAATCTATATAGGTATATACATTATACATCATATCATTACATTATGTAAATGTCAAGAAGTAACCCCATTACATTTTATGCGAATTTTCGCAACTTGACATTTTTTGGTTTTTAGGGCATAATGTGTAATGTCAGTTTTAATTTTCTGCCGTAACTCGGGCAGGTCTATCGCCCGATACATATAACATTCTGTAAACTTAACAAGAAAGGACAATTATGGCAAAAATCAAAGAAGAAAAGAAAGCCAAAAACAGCAAAGCCGATAAAAAAACGGCGCCTCAAAAGCCTAAAAAGGCAAAAACAAAAAACGCCTCTGCAAAGGCGCAAACCAAAAAGGCAAAGAACGAGAGTTTCTTTGAAAATAAAGGCCCTCGCTCTAAAAAATCCAACGTAAAAATTATTTTTCTGGGCGGTGTGGACGGTATCGGTATGAACTGTACCGCCTTTGAATACGATGACGATATTATTTTGGTGGATTGCGGTGTTTCCTTCCCCGAGGACGATATGCTGGGGGTAGATTTGGTTATCCCCGATTTCACCTATTTAGAGGATAATATTAACAAAATCAAGGGTTTGCTTATAACCCACGGCCACGAGGACCACATTGGCGCAGTGCCCTACTTTTTAAAGAAATTCCCCCAAGTTCCCGTGTTCGCCACAAGGCTCACCTTGGGCATAATCGAGGGCAAGATTTCCGAACACGGAATCCGCAATGCCAAACTTGAGGAAGTACACGCGGGTATGATTGTGGGCTTGGGCAATTTCGATTGCGAATTTATCCACGTGAACCATTCTATGCCCGACGCCTGCGCTATTTGTATAACCACTCCCAACGGAAGAATTCTTCACACAGGCGACTTCAAGGTGGATTTCACCCCTGTTGAAGAAAAGCCTATCGATTTGGCGCGTATCGCCGAGCTTGGCAGAAAGGGAATTCGCCTTTTGCTTTGCGACAGTACAAACGCCGAGAGGGCGGGATATACCCCCAGCGAAAGCAGTGTGGCGGTTAGCTTCGACAGAATTTTCAACAACGAATCCCGCCGTGTGGTTATCGCCACCTTCTCCTCTAACGTTCACCGCGTTCAGCAGATTATAAACGCTTCCGAAAAATATGGCAGAAAGGTTGCCGTTTCGGGCAGAAGTATGCTAAACTTCGTTAACGCGGCGACAAAATTGGGTTATCTTTATATCCCCGAAAATATGATGATAGACCTTAACGATGCCCAGAAATATCCCCCCGAAATGGTTACGGTTATCACCACGGGCAGTCAGGGTGAGCCTATGAGCGCCCTTTACCGTATGGCTTTCGGCGAGCATAATCAGGTTAGCCTTGGCAGTAACGATTTGGTTGTGCTTTCCTCCTCGGCAATCCCCGGCAACGAAAAGTTAATTACAAAAATTATCAACGAGCTTTTCAAGCGCGGCACAGAGGTTATTACCTACAGCAATTATGACGTTCACGTTTCGGGCCACGCCTGCCGTGAGGAATTAAAGCTTATTCATTCCTTAACCTCTCCCGAATTCTTTATGCCCGTTCACGGCGAATATAAGCATCTTATCGCCCACGCAAACCTTGCCCACGAAATGGGTATGGCTGAAAACCGCATTGTTATCCCCGAAATCGGCAGGGTTGTGGAAATGGGCAAAAGAGGTATCGTTCCCACCGACCACGTTCAGGCAGGCGCGGTTATGGTTGACGGTACAGGCGCAGGCGAGGTTAGCGATATTGTGCTTCGGGACAGAAAACGCCTTTCCGAGGACGGTATTATTATCGTTACCGCAGGGGTGGATTTGGATTTTATGGCAATTTCGGTTTATCCCGAGGTTATTTCCCGTGGCTTTGTTTACGAAAAAGAAAACGAGGACCTTATTGGCAGAATTACCGAATCGGCGCGTAATTCCCTTATCCGCAACCTTGCAAAGGGTATCGACGATATCGAGGTTTTGCGCTCGAAGCTTCGCGATGACGTTGCCGAATATGCCCGCAAACGTACAAAGCACAGACCGATGATTGTAGTTATGCTCTCCGACATACAGCAATAGGTTCAGAACGAACTGGACGGATTATTTACGTGCTTGAAATAATTCAACAAATAACGCTTCTCGAAAACGGGAAGCGTTGAATTTTTTATCAAGGGGTATTTTCAAAAAATACCCCTTAAACCCCAAAATTTTTTACCCCCCCGAAAATTACATTTTCGGAAAAAGATTTTATTACTGTAGCGAAAACTCATTTGCGCCGAAGCTAAAGGATATGCATAATAGGAAATGCAATTCGAAAATGAAGGTTATATGCGGGTCGTCGAGGACGCCGACCCCTACAATTCTGTTTGAAACGTATTCGAAAAAACAAAGATACATCTAATTGAAAAGAATATGCTTCGCTCATTCGTAGCTTTTTAGTTATATTGAATGCTTACATTTTGATTCTGTAGGGAACGGCGTCCCCGACGTTCCGTTTTTTAACATAAGATATACCAAAACAAAAAAGTAGGGGCGATTCACGAATCGCCCGTTTCCACCTAAAATAAAAAAGTCAGCGTATTTTCGCTGACTTTTTATTGTGTTGCTTTTATCCCAAAATCCCAAGTCGAGAATTATTCAAGGATGTTGGAGGTAATAAACTGCACACCCCAAGAAATAAGCTCTTCTGCGCGTGCAGGGTTGTCAACCGTCCAAACGTTAACCTTAATGCCTTCTTCAAGGAATCTCTTAACGTGTTCTTCGGTGAGGTCCTTGGACCAGATATCAACGTCCATCTTGTTGTCCTTAAGGCGCTGAACAAGCTCTTCCGAGAAAGCACCGGTAAGGAACTGGCAATTTGCCTCGGGGCAGATGGTACGAAGAATCTGAAGGTTCTCAAAGGCGAAGGAGATGAAAATCATCATTTCAAGGCAATATTCCGCCTTAACGATTTCTACAACCTTTTTCATCTGTTCTTCGGTGTAATAACCCTTAAATTCAAGAACGCAAACCTTATTATAACGCTTGCAGATGTGGAGATAATCCTCCATGGTGGGGATGCGAAGGTCGGTTCTGCCGCGCTTGCCGTCCATATCGAAAAGCTGAACCGATTGGATGGTCTGAAGTGTGGATTGCTCGGGGATAAGCATATCGCCGCCGCAACGAACGGGGTTGTCATCGTGAAGAAGAATGAATTTGCCGTCTGCGGTGGGGCGTACGTCGGTTTCAATACCGAAATAGCTTCTGTTGCCTGCCGCAACGAAAGCCGAAGCGGTATTTTCACGTTCCAAGCCCGAAAGACCTCTGTGTGCTACGATTTGTGCGTTGCCTTTGTTAATTTTAATGGTATCCATTTGAACCTCCGTTTTACGGTAGAAACCGTTTTTATTTTGCAACGATGTTGAAAATTTTGTCTTTAATGTAAATCTTTTTAATAATCTGCTTGCCCTCGAGGTTTGCCATAATGCCTGCGTTTTGGGTGATAATTTCCCAAGCGGTGTCTTCCTCGGCGCCTGCGGGGATAACCACAGTGCCCTTAAGCTTACCGCAAATCTGCACGGCGATTTCAATTTCGTTATCAACCGTCAATGCTTCGTCATAGCCGGGCCATTCTGCGGTAGAGCAGAAACCGTTCATACCCAATTTTTCCCACATTTCTTCGCAAACGTGGGGTGCGAAGGGACACAAAATACGGGTTAATACAAGCAAGCTGTTTTTATCGATAGAGCCAACGGCATAAACGTCGTTAAGGAAGCTCATCATTGCCGCGATAGCGGTGTTGAACTTCATACCGTCGATGTCCGAAGAAACCTTTTTAACGGTTTTGTGCAAGGAACGGATAAGCTTTTCGTCCTCCTTGCCCAGCATTTCGTCCAAAGCGGCAAATCTTTCGAGAAAACGCTTACAACCTCTAACGCTGTTTTGCGACCAAGGCGCGGCAGAGCCGTAATCGCCCATAAACAAGGTGTAGGTACGCAAAACGTCTGCGCCGTATTCGTCAACAACGTCGTTGGGGTCAACAACGTTGCCCTTGGATTTACTCATTTTTTCGCCGTCGGGACCAAGAATCAAGCCCTGTGCGGTACGCTTTGCATAGGGTTCCGCAACGGGAACAAGACCAAGGTCATAAAGGAATTTATGCCAGAATCTGGAATAAATCATATGACGGGTAACGTGCTCCATACCGCCGTTGTACCAATCGACGGGAAGCCAATAATTAAGCTTTTCCTCCGAAGCAAAGAAATCGCTGTTCTTGGGGTCGCAATATCTTAAGAAATACCAGGAAGAACCCGCCCACTGGGGCATGGTGTCGGTTTCACGCTTTGCATCGCCGCCGCATTTGGGACATTTGCAATTTACGTATTCCTCAATCCTTGCCAAGGGCGATTCGCCGCCCTGACCGGGGGCAAATTCTGTCATGTTGGGCAATCTCAAGGGAAGTTCCTCGTAAGGAACGGCAACCATACCGCATTTTTCACAGTGAACAATGGGAATAGGCTCGCCCCAATAACGCTGACGGTTGAACGCCCAGTCCTTCATTTTAAACTGAACACCGCCTTCGCCGCAGCCAAGCTTTTCAAGCTCTTCAATAGCTCTGCGGATAGAATCCGCCTTGTTATCATATCCGTTAAGGAAATCCGAATTGACCATTACACCGCTTTCGGTGTATGCTTCTTCTTCGATATTTCCGCCTTTGATAACCTCGATAATATCAATACCGAACTTCTTTGCAAATTCCCAGTCGCGGGTGTCGTGGGCAGGAACAGCCATAATTGCGCCCGTGCCGTAACCCATCATAACGTAATCGGCGATGTAAATGGGAATTTCCTTGCCGTTCAAGGGGTTAATTGCCGAAAGACCGTCGATTCTAACACCGGTTTTTTCTTTAACAAGCTGGGTTCTTTCAAATTCGGTTTTCTTTGCACATTCCGCGCGGTAGTCTTCGATATCCTTTATGTTTGCGATAGAATCGGCATATTTGTCTATCATAGGATGCTCGGGTGCCATAACCATAAAGGTTACGCCGAACAAGGTATCGGGACGGGTGGTATAAATACGCAGAGTTTCGTCCTTACCTGCGATTTTAAAGTTAACGAATGCGCCCTCGGATTTGCCGATCCAGTTAACCTGCTGTTGCTTGATGTTGGGGAGATAATCAACCTCCTCCAAGCCTTTAAGAAGCTTATCGGCATATTCGGTAATACGCAAATACCAAACGTCCTTGGATTTCTGAATTATATCGCTGTGGCAAACGTCGCATTTGCCCCCTTGGGAATCCTCGTTGGAAAGTACAACCTTACATTCGGGACAGTAGTTAACAAGGGCGGTATCTCTGAAAGCTAAGCCCTTTTCGAACATTTTAAGGAAAATCCACTGAGTCCACTTGTAATAATCCTCTTCGGTGGTGTCCACAACTCTGGACCAATCGAAGGCGAAGCCAACGCGTTTAAGCTGGCTTGTGAATTTTTCGATGTTTTTGTCGGTAACAGCTCTGGGGTGCATACCGGTTTTTATAGCGTAGTTTTCGGTGGGCAGACCGAAGGCGTCAAACCCCATAGGGAACATAACGTTAAAGCCTTCCATTCTGCGCTTGCGGGAAACTACCTCAAGGCCGGAATAAGCCTTGATATGTCCAACGTGCATACCTGCACCGCTGGGATAGGGGAATTCAACCAAAGCAAAAAACTTGGGCTTTTTGCTGTTGTCATCCGCTTCGAAAATCTTGGCATCGTCCCAACGGGATTGCCATTTTTGTTCTATATCCTTAAATTCGTGTTTCATTCCTGCTCCTCGTTATTTATAGAAATTACCTCGGCGCCGTTCCAAAGCCTTTCCAATTTATAAAATTCTCTTGCCTGCGATGTGAATATATTTACAACCACACAGCCGTAATCAAGCAAGGTCCAAGCGTTGCCCGCCGAGCCCTCGATGTGGTTGGGAGTTACGCCAAGTTGTTCCTTAAGCTGAAATTCAACCTCGTCGGCAAGGGCGCGAACGTGGGTGTTGGAGGTACCCGTTGCGAGAACAAAATAGTCTGCCAAAATGGTCTGGTTGCCCACCTCGAGGGTGGTAACGTCAATACCCTTTTTGTTGTCAAGGGTGGTTGCCGCAATCTCCGCAATTTTCTTTGCCGTTTCTTTTTGAATGTTTTCGCTCATTTATAGTTTCCTTTCAGTGTTTGTTTATAATTCCGCAAGACGGCGCAGATAAAAATTTCTTGCCGCAATGGTGTTGCGGTCCACAAGACTGCCCTTATCGATAAGATGCTTAAGAGTGGTATCGAAGGAGCGCACCAGAGTGTTTATTAAAACTGCGTTTTTGTCGCATTTGCGGTTTAGATTCTTCAGATAGAATTCGCGAAGCTTCACACAGGAAGGATCATCTCTGAATTCCTCTATGTAATCGGCAAGGTATATAACTATTTCAAAGGGTGTCATATCCGCCCTGCCCGTGGTGTGATAATAAATTGCCGAGCAGGCATCCTTGGGCAAACCGAAATGGTGGGATGCAATAGCCGCAGCGGTTTTGGAATGTAAAAGCTTCGGGGTTAGCCTTTCTTCCTCGGTAATCTCGATATGGTATTGTTCGCAAAGCTCAAACTGTTTTTCCACAGAGTATTCCTTGGTGTAATCGTGCATAAGCGCCGCAAGCTCGACCATATTAAGGTCTAACTGGGGAAAGTGGGTTTTTGCAAGCTCTTTTGCGCATACTGCCACACCCATAGTGTGCTTAAGACGTCTTTCCGAAACCTTAATGGAAGAAAGAATTCTGTTTGCATCTGTCATAATCCGTATAACCCCCGTTTTTTGATATATTCGTAAACCCCTTGGGGTAAACTGCTGTGGTCGGGATTCCTTCTGAAGCTCGAGGATGAACATTCAAAAGCCTCGTTATGCAGAAAATCCACGCTTGTTTGGGCAAAGCCTTTTATATTTTCTGCCAAGGGCAAAAGGTTTTCGCAATTTCGGGTGGCTATCACAAGATTAACGTTTTCCAAAATAAACTTTGCGTTTTTCCATCTTGTAAAGCCCTCTGCCAAATCGTCGCCGATAAGCAAAAACAGTTGGCTGTGTGGGTGAAGCTTTTTAATTTCTTCAACGGTGTCGCAGGTATAGCTTCTGCCACCGCGCTTAAGCTCCATATCGCCGATAGCGATTTTACTATTCCCCGAAAAGGCGATTTTTAACATTTCAATACGGTCCTCGCCCGAAACGTTTTCCAAATCTTTAAAGGGCGAAATATGGTTTGGGATAATATAAAGTAAATCAAGCCCAAGCTCTTTTATAAATTTTTCGGCAACTAAAATATGCCCCTTGTGAACGGGGTTAAAGCTTCCGCCGAAAATGCCGATTTTATTCGCCGTCATCCCAGTTGTGCCAAACCTCGGTAACGTCGTCGTTATCCTCCAACGCCTCCAAAAGTCTGTTCATTTTAACAATCTGGTCCTCGTCGTCAAGACGAACGTAGTTAGAGGGGACCTTTTCGGGGTCTGCCGATTCGATGGTATAACCCTTTGCTTCAAGGGCTTCTCTAACAGAAGAAAGCTCGCTTACGTCGGTGAAAACCTCGCCGTGGCCGTCCTCGCTGGTGAAATCCAACGCGCCGCAATCCATACAAGCTTCCATAAACGCATCTTCATCTTCAACCCCCGAAACAACCACAACGCCCTTATCTGCGAAAAGGTAAGAAACGCAACCGCTTGTGCCAAGGTTTCCGCCGAACTTGTCGAAGTAATGGCGAACCTCACCTGCGGTTCTGTTACGGTTGTCGGTTGCGGCATCAACGATAATTGCCACACCGCCGGGGCCGTAGCCTTCGTAGGTAAGAACCTCGTATTGCACACTGTCCGCGCCCGAAGCCTTTTTTATAACTCTGTCTATGTTGTCATTAGGTACGTTAAGGCTTTTTGCCTTTGCGATAAGGTCGCGAAGACGGGTGTTAGAGGTGGGTTCGGGACCGCCGTCTCTAACAGCAATAGCAATTTCCTTGCCTATTTTGGTAAACACCTTTGCTCTTTGTGCATCGGTCTTTTCCTTTTTATGCATTATATTTTTCCATTTGGAATGTCCTGACATAGTAAAACTCCTTAGTGGTTATTAAAAGCAAATTTATGTATTTTGGTATTTTTCGGCGACCTGTGATTTACCCCACAAAATTTCATTTTGCGGGGGCCCCGTCGCGTCGAAAAATACACCTTAGAGTGCTGAGGATTCGGACAACGAGCGTTAGCGAGGCGCACGAATCCTGCGCGAGCGAACGGCACTCACAAAAGACAATCAAAAACAAGTGTTTTTGATTGAGAGCGTAAGCGACTTAAATTTCCTCTGTTCTTCTCATACCAAGCAAATCAAGGCATCTGCCCAAAATGTTGCGGGTTGCGGAGGTAAGAGCAAGACGGAACTGTTCGGTTTCACCGTCCGAGCCGAGAATTCTGCAATTGTGATAGAACTGGTTATAAAGTGTACAAACACCAAGAGCAAAACGGGAAATATGGCTGGGCTCGTAATCATTTGCGGCACGCTCTACAACGTTTTCAAATTCGCAAAGCTTACGGATAAGCTCGGTTTCTTCACCAACGGGGGTGTAGGATTTCCAATCGCCCTCCATATTGCCGCGGCGCAAAACGCTGGCGGCACGTGCATAGGTATATTGAACGTAAGGACCTGTGTTGCCCTCGAAGGAAAGTGCGCTTTCCCAGGTGAAGTTGGTATCCTTAATACGGCTGTTGGAAAGTGCACCGAAGATAACCGCGCCCAAGCCTACCGCCTCGGCGATATCCTTGTTGTCCTCTCCTGCCTTCTTTTCGTCGATAATAGCCAATGCCTTTGCAACGGCTTCGTCGAAAACGTCGTTAAGCAAAATAATGTTGCCTGTACGGGATGCAAGCTTTTCGCCCCCGAAGCTCATTGTGCCATAGGGGATGTGAACCAAATCCTTTGCCCATTCCTTGCCCATAAGCTCGGTAACCTTAAACCATTGGGCAAAGTGCAAGGACTGACCTGCGCTGGTAACGTAAGCGCAAATATCAAAATTATAGGTGTTGTATCTATAGTTTGCCGCTGCAATATCGCGGGTGGGATAAAGGGTACTGCCGTCGCGCTTAAGGATAAGTGCGGGAGGCATATTATATTCCGAAAGGTCAACTATAGATGCGCCGTCGTCGATTTTAAGAAGCTCTTTTTCTCTAAGCTCATCTACAATAGCGGGCATTTTGTCGGTATAAAGGCTTTCGCCGTCCCAAACGTCAAAATCAATGCCCAAGCGTTTGTAGGTCTGGGTATATTCGCGAAGGGAAATATCCTTAAACAATTGCCATATTTCAAGATATTCCTTGTTGCCGTTTTCAAGTTCGCGGAAGGCGGCACGGGCTTGGTCGTTAAGAGAGGGGTCTTTTTCCGCCTCCTTGCCGAACATAACGTAAATACGTTCAAGCTCCTTAATGCCCTCTTTTTCAAGCTGTTCCTTGCTTGACCACTTTTTAAAAGCCACAATCTGCTTGCCGTTTTGTGTGCCCCAGTCGCCAAGATAGTTTAAAGCTACGGTTTTATAACCGCAGAATTTATAAATGTTTCTAACGGCGTTACCGATAACGGTTGTGCCCAAATGTCCCAAATGAAAACGCTTTGCGATGTTGGGGGAGGAGAAGTCCAAAACAATGGTTTTGTTTTCTCCCATTTTGGTAAGGTTGGGATATTCGTCGGAAAGCAAGCCTTCCAAATCCGAAATATATTTGTCCCCCGCAAAGAAGAAGTTAAGATAAGGGCCTGTGGGTGCAATTTTTTCTATACCGTCAACAGCGTTGAATCTTTCTGCAAGCTCGGCAGAAATCATCGCGGGATTACCCCTTAAAAGCTTTGAAAGCCTAAAGCAGGGCAATGCAAGGTCGCCAAGCTTGGAATCTGCAGGGGTTTCAAGAAAATCCGCCACCTCGTCTGCCGAAAGGGATGCGCCCTTGGAAGCAACATATTCCGCAACGGTTTCGCATATAATTGTTTTTATATCCGCCATATTTATCTCCATGTTGAGTTATTTCTGATTATTCAAATAATATACCATATTTTCACATTAAAATCAAGAGAAAACCGCCGATTTTCCGTTGATTTTAAACCGTATTTTTCAATTAAGGGGGAGTAATAATGATTATACACATCGTAAAAGAAGGCGAAACACTTTTTTCTATCGCCAACCAATACGGCGTAGACCCAACAGTTCTTGCCTTCGACAACGATATTGCCGACCCGTTACGCCTTCCCGTGGGGCAACCCGTTGCGGTGGTTTTTCCAAGGGTTACCCATACCGTTCAATCGGGGGAAACCCTTTTTTCGGTGGCAGAACTTTATGGTACAACCGTTGAAAACCTTTTTCGAAACAACCTTTTTCTAAACGGAAAACCCGAAATCTCGCCGGGGCAGGTTTTGTATATTGAAATCGAGAGAGAGCTTTTGGGCACTTATTCCACGGGCGGTTACGCTTATCCCTTTATAAACGAGGTACTTTTAAGACGTGCTTTGCCCTTTATGGGCGCTCTTATGCCTTTTACCTACGGATTTCGCCCCGACGGTACCCTTATATCTCCCGAGGACGGGGAAATGCTTAAAATCTGCGCCGATTATTCTACCCAACCCGTAATGCACATTTCCACCCTTACCGATAACGATAATTTCTCGGTAGAACTTGCCGAATCGCTTTTTAATTCTTCGGATTTGCAGGAAAAGCTTTTGGATGAAATTATTATGAATATGCAAACCAAGGGTTATACCGCCCTGGACGTGGATTTTGAATTTTTGGGCAGAGAAAACGCGGTGAAATATGCCCAATTCGTTGCCTATTGCCGCGAAAGATTGCGCCCCTATGGCTATGGGGTTATGACAGCTTTAGCCCCCAAAACCTCCGATGACCAAACGGGCGCACTTTACGAGGGGCACGATTATCAATTGCTGGGTGAGGCGGCAGACGCGGTTTTGCTTATGACCTACGAATGGGGTTACACCTACGGTCCGCCTATGGCGGTTTCCCCCATAAAGCCTGTTGCCGACGTGGTGGATTATGCCCTAACGCGAATCCCCGCCGAAAAAATTCTTTTGGGTATATCCAATTACGGTTATGATTTCACTCTGCCCTATACCCAAGGTGTTTCCCGCGCGCCCTCGGTTTCCACAAAACAGGCATTTTCCCTTGCCGCCCAATACGGCGCGGAAATATTCTTTGACGAAACGGTGTTCGCCCCTTATTTCGATTATACCGCCGAGGGGAACCAACACCGAGTTTGGTTCGAGGACGTGCGCTCTATATCCGCAAGACTTCGGCTTATGGCTGAAAAAAATCTCAGGGGCGCTTTGTGGTGGAACCTAAATCGGGAAAATAACCAAAGTTTAATAGCAATAAACAATTTAATCGACAGCGAAGGTTTAAATCTCTATATCAACGACGGCTGAAACCCTTTTTGAATTTAATGGCACAAAATAACCCAAGCGGTAATAATCCTAAACAAAAACAGAAAAAAACATCCAAAAAATTCGGTTCGGCTTCGACAAATCCAAACATCTCCTTTGGGCTATAATGAACACCCAAAACACAAAGAAACGGATTTGAAAAAATGGAAAGAACCAACCAAAAAACAACCACACTCGCCCCGAAATTGCAAATAGCTTATGCCCTTTTGGGGTTCTTGTTGGGGATTGCCCCCCTTGCCGTGGGGGTAATGCCCTTTGGGTGCGCCCTCCTTTGCGCTATGCCCAAAAAGGGGCGAAAGGAAACCTTTTTCGGGGTGTTGATTTCGGCATTCTTCGATGCCTGCATACCTCTTGCTCTGTTTTGCGCGGTGTATATTTATCTTGTACTCTCATCAAAGGAAAAAAGCGGCGGGGTTTACACCTTTGTCCGTTTGTTGCTTTCCTTTTCCATAAGCGCTCTGCGGGCATCCTATATCGCCATAACGGGTATAAACGATATTGCGGGGATGTTCCGTCTTATTGCGGCAATAATCGCTTACCCTGCCTTTACCTATGCCTTTATCGGCTTTTTCCATAAGAAAAAGGAAATTCGCCAAAAGCATTACGATATCTCTCTTTTGTCCTTTGCTTTTGCCTTTACTTTGTTGCTTTCGCCCTTTGAAATAGGGGGTGTTTCCCTCGCTATTGCACCCGCAACGGCGTTTACCCTTTGCGCGGCGCGAATTAAAGGCTTTGCCTTTGGGGGTGTTTACGGTATCGCCTGCGGTTTGGTTTCGGGGGGTGCGGCAACGGGGGCTTTGGGTGTGTTGGGTATGACCTACGGCTTGCTGGCAAACGAAATCGAGCCCCTTGCCCTTGTCCTTGCCTTTATGCTTTCTGTCAGCGGATATTTTTATCTTGCAGGGGTGGACGGCACCTTAACGGCGGGGGTAATTTTCCTTGCGGTGTTCCTTGCTTTCGTTCCTTTGCGTAAAAATTTGCCCATTCTCCGCCGTGAAACCACAAGCGCCGAAAAACGCGCCTACGACCGCCGTTTGGCACGCTATGCCGCCACGTTTTCATCACTTTCCTCGCTGTTTTATACCGTTTCGGATGCTACAAAAGAAGAAAGCATAACCGATTTAAACGGACGTATAGTAAAAACCGTAGATTCCTATTGCTCCCATTGTGATGGATGCGAGCTGGATAAAAGCGAAATTTCAAACTTCTTTACCAGCGAATACCGCCGAAACGGCGTTACCGCCTATAACCGCATTCCCGTGCACATAAGCTCCAAATGTCCCAACGCCTGCGCTATGGCAAGGTCGGTGAACAATCTTCAGGCGGTTCGCGAGAGGGATGGGGAAAAGGGGTTACGGCAAATAGCCGACGAATATTCCGCCATATCCTCCATACTTATCGAGGGGGCAAAAAAGCAGGATAACACACATTTTACAGATAAAATTCTCGGAGATAAAATAAAAAACTCGCTTTCCGAGGTGGGGGTTTCCTGCGACGGTGTTCGGGTTCAGGGCACAAGACTTCGCACGGTTACCGCCTATGGGGTTCAGCCCGACAAAATAAAGCGTACACCCAACGAAATTTCAAACGCAGTGGCTTCGCAAATGAAAACCTGTGTGTCTGCCCCCGAGCTGGTTATGCACGACGATTATACCCTGATGCGCTTTAAAACAATCCCCGCCTTTAAGGTGGAATGTGCCAAGATTTCCGAGGCGAAAAGCGGCGAAACCGTTTGCGGAGATACCGTTAGCGTTTTTGAAAACGATGAAAAATATTTCTATTGCCTTGTTTCCGACGGAATGGGAAGCGGGCGTGATGCGGCGTTAACAAGCCGACTTTCGGCGATAATGCTTGAAAAGCTTTTAAACGTTGGGGCAGAAAAGGAAAGCGCGTTGCGCCTTTTAAATAAAGCGCTTTCGGAAAAGGACCAAGAGGTTTTCGCCACGGTGGATTTGTTGGAAATCGACCGTATAAATTCCACCGCCACGTTAATAAAAGCGGGCGCCGCCCCCACAATTTTAATCCGTGGGGGAAAAACCGCCCTTATCGAATCCCGCACACCCCCCGCAGGGATAATGGACAAGGTTATCGCCGACAGAAAAACCTTTAGAATTCAAAAGGGGGATATGATTGTTATGGTCAGCGACGGGATTTTGCAAACGGGAAGTGAATTTAATCTGCTTCCCAAGGAAAATCTCCCCCAAATGCCTGCCGCCCGTGCCCTTGCAAGCAAAATTATGCGGGAGGCGCAGAAGAACGCCCAAGTTTCGGACGATATGTCGGTTTGTGTGCTTCGTATTTATTAATATTCCCCGTATGTGGGGAATTGTCAATATAATGAGAATGTTTTAACATATTTTCAGAATAATTGCATTTACAGAGGTAGGCTATGATTGTTTACGACAAGCTGTGGGAAACTATGAAACTCAAGGGCATTTCTCAATATAAGCTTATAAACCATTATCACATAAGCCGCGGACAGATAGACAGGCTTCGCCATAACGAGCACGTGAGCACCTATACGTTAGACCAATTTTGCGCTATTTTGGGATGTCAGCTTTCGGATATTGCCGAATATATCCCCGAGGAAAAATAGGTTATGAAGCTTAATTTAAACGCCGTTGTTGATACGGGTTTTCAACGCTTTTTTGAAACCGTTGGCAATTCGAGGGACCCTGCGATTATTCTTGATGACAGCCTTAAGGTTTTTTCTAAAAATAAAATAGCTGCGCGTATTTTTCCAAACCTGCGAAAAGGGCGCTCGGTGGGCGGCTTGATGGTTGCCTCCGACAAAGAAAAACTGCGTTCTCTTTCGGCGGGGCAAACGGTTTTGGTTAAGCTTTTAAGCGGCGAAACCGTTTACGGCGCAACGGCTGTGCGGTTTTCAAATGAAATTTTGTTAATCGTCCGTCCCTTGTCGGCAGGCCTTAGAGAAAGGCTGGAAACCGTTTATTCCAAGGCTTCGGGGTATGATATAAATATCCTTTCCGAGGAACCCGACAAAGAGGAATTTATGGCGTTTTCCTTGAAGAATCTCTGCTTTCCCAAGGAAACCCGTTATTTCAACGTCGCCGCCGTTTCCGAATCCGTGATAAATCAATTAAGCCTGAACCATCCGTCGGTTCGCGAAAAAATCACGGTTAATTCTTCTCTGAAAAATAATTACGCCTGTGGCTCGGAATATGATTTTTCTATAGTTCTCACCTATATAGTATCCTTTTGTATGTATTGTACCAAGGAAAAAGTCGTTTTGGAGCTTTCGGATAAAAACGGCAGTTCGGTGGTGAAAATCAGCGCAATTCCTCCCGAGGATATGGATGAATCCGAGGAGTTGGTAAATGCATATCCCAAGGACAATGTATCTTGGCATAATCTTATAAAACTGCTGTGCGACGGAAATTTATGGGATCTGGAAATAGAATGCGGTTATAAAAAACCTCTTCTGTTTACGTTTGAGCTGCCCGCCGCCGAGGAGAAACAACCCTTTGTTCTTTCGGATTCCTTCAAGAAAACCGTTGCAAAAATTCTTTCCGCATTTTTTGGTTAAAAACAGCATAATAAAAAGTCAGCGAATTGCTGACTTTTTTGTTTATGAAAATTCAACTGATGAATTAACGGCAAGTCGATTTATAATATGGAAATTCATTGATAGGCGCCTTTCGGACACTTATCATCCTTGCGAGCTTCCTGCCACAAATCCTGTGGAAAATGCTATCTGCAAATTAAATCCGCCTGTATAGGCATCCAAATCCATAACCTCGCCCGCAAAATAAAGCCCCGAAACTATCTTGGATTCCATTGTTTTTGGGTCAATCTCTTTACAATCCACACCGCCGCCCGTAACGATAGCCTCGTCAATAGGACGTGTGCCCACAATTTTCACGGGCAGAGCCTTCATAAGCGAAAGTATTTTGCCCCTTTGCTCCTTTGTAAGGCTGTTAAGCCGTGTTTCGGGGGGGATACCCGTAAGCTTTATAAAGGGCTCGATAAGCTTTGATGGAAGTAAAGCCGAAAAGCCGTTTTTCAGTTCGCGGTTTTGGTTTTCGGAAAAATCCCGCAACAACCGCTTGTCAAGGGTTTTTTCATCCAAGGCGGGTTTAAGGTCGATAAATGCCTCAAAAGGGAAACCGCCCGTTAAATGGGCAGATGCCGAAAGAATAACCGGACCTGTCAAGCCGAAATGGGTAAACATCATTTCCCCTTGCTCGTAATAAACCTTTTTACTATCTTTATAAAAGGAAACGCCAACGTTTTTAAGGGAAAGTCCCATACATTCTCCGCAGATTTTATCCCTTGAAACCAAGGGAACAAGGGAGGGACGTATGGTTGTAATTTTATGCCCCGCGCTTTCGGCAAGCCTATGGCCGCCTCCGTCCGAGCCTGTGCGGGGGTAGGATGCGCCGCCGCAGGCGATTATAACCGATTTGGAAGTGAATTCATCCTTACCGCACCGAACGCCTAAAATTTTGCCGTCGGATATAATAAGGGACGAAACCTTTCGGTGAATAATCTCCACCCCAACGGTTTTAACCGCGTTTACCAATGCGTCGGTTATGTCGGATGCCTTGTCGCTTTGGGGGAAAACTCGGTTGCCGCGCTCGGTTTTAAGGGGAACACCAAGGGATTCGAAAAACGCTTTCGTATCTTCGGTGGAAAACCTTGAAATTGCCCCCATTAAAAACCTTGGGTTGGCAATAACGTTTTGCAAAAATTCCTCGCGATCGCAATCGTTGGTAAGGTTACAGCGCCCTTTTCCCGTGATATTCAGTTTTCTTCCGCAACGGTCGTTTTTTTCAAACAGAATTACGCTGTTTCCGTTTATTGCGGCGTGGTATGCGGCAAATAACCCCGCAGGACCTCCGCCGATGATGATAACGTCTGTCATTTTCACAACCCATTATAAATAGATATACAAAAACGGCGAAAACCGCCGTTTTTGTTTTATTCAATACAATTAAAATGCAATCTTGCTTTCGATATATGCGCGTACCTCGGAAATGGGCATTCTAACCTGTTCCATGGTATCTCTGTCGCGAACGGTAACACAATTGTCCTCTACAGAATCAAAGTCGTAGGTTATGCAGAAGGGAGTACCGATTTCGTCCTCACGGCGGTAGCGTTTGCCGATAGAGCCTGCTTCATCATAATCAACGGGGAAGTATTTGCAAAGCTCGTTGGCAAGCTCGTGGGCTTGTTCGCCAAGCTTTTTGGAAAGGGGAAGAACTGCCGCCTTAAAGGGAGCAAGTGCAGGGTGGAAACGCAATACTGTGCGGATATCCTCTGCGCCGTCCTTGCCGATGTTTTCTTCGTCGTAAGCATCAACCAAGAAGGCAAGCACCGAACGTTCAACACCCAAAGAGGGTTCGATAACGTAGGGGATATATTTTTCGCCCTTTTCTTGGTCGAAATAGGTCATATCCTCGCCGGAGGTGTTTTGGTGCTGGGTAAGGTCATAATCGGTTCTGTCCGCAACGCCCCAAAGCTCGCCCCATCCGAAGGGGAACATAAATTCAAAGTCGGTGGTAGCCTTGGAATAGAAGCAAAGCTCATCGGGATCGTGGTCGCGCAATCTGAGATTTTCTTCCTTCATACCCAAGGAAAGCAACCAATCACGGCAGAAGCCGCGCCAATATTCAAACCATTCAAGGTCTGTGCCGGGCTGACAGAAGAATTCAAGCTCCATCTGTTCGAATTCACGCACACGGAAAATAAAGTTACCGGGGGTGATTTCGTTTCTGAAGCTCTTACCGATCTGACCGATACCAAAGGGAAGCTTCTTTCTGGTGGTACGCTGAACGTTGTTGAAGTTTACAAAAATACCCTGTGCGGTTTCGGGACGGAGATAAACGGTGTTCTTCGCATCCTCGGTAACGCCCTGGAAGGTTTTAAACATAAGGTTAAATTGACGGATGTCGGTGAAGTTGTGCTTTCCGCAGGTGGGGCACTTAATGTTCTTTTCTTCAACAAATTCCTTCATTTCTGCCTGAGAAAAAGCATCGATAGGCTTGGGAAGGGTAAAATTGTTTTCTGCGCACCAATCCTCGATAAGCTTGTCTGCGCGGAAGCGCTCCTTACATTCGCGGCAGTCCATCAAAGGGTCGGAAAATCCGCCAAGGTGGCCCGAAGCAACCCAAGTCTGGGGGTTCATAAGAATAGCGGCATCCAAACCCACGTTATAGGGGTTTTCCTGCACGAACTTCTTCCACCAAGCTTTTTTAATGTTGTTCTTAAGCTCTACGCCCAAGGGGCCATAGTCCCAAGTGTTTGCAAGGCCGCCGTAAATTTCGCTGCCCGCAAATATAAAGCCTCTGCCCTTGCAAAGGGCAACTAACTTATCCATTGTTTTTTCGGTATTCTTCATTTTTATCCTCCGATATTAAATCGCGATATATAAAATCACATTATTATATACCATTTTAAAAAATATTGCAATAGGAAAATTATCATCGCTTTTTAAGGCGGACTTTTTTAAAAATCCGCCTTTTGTTTTACATTTTATTAACCTGCCGTTGCGCCATAACAAGGCGGTAATATCTGCCCTGCTTACGCATAAGCTCATCGTGAGAGCCGATTTCCTCAATCTGTCCCTTTTCGAACACAACGATTTTCGTTGCGTTTCGAAGGGTGGAAAGTCTGTGGGCAATTGCAACGGTGGTACGTCCGCCCGAAAGCCTTGCGATAGCCTCTTGAATCTGCTTTTCGGTTTCGGTATCCAGCGAGCTGGTTGCCTCGTCGAGAATAAGAATTCTCGGGTTACGAAGTATGGCGCGGGCAATGGCAATTCTTTGCTTTTCGCCCCCCGAAAGGGTGTTGCCCCTGTCGCCCACGTAGGTGTTATAGCCGTCGGGCTGTTTCATAATAAATTCGTGAGCGTTGGCAAGCTTGGCGGCGCGGATAACCTCGTCGCGGGTGGCATCCGGCTTGGCATAGGCGATATTGGAGAAAATTGTGCCGTTAAACAGGAAGGTTTCCTGCAATACCACGCCGATTTGGGAACGGCAGGCGTGGGCATCAATATCCCGAAGGTCCACACCGTCGATGGTAAGACTGCCGTCGTTTATGTCATAAAGCCTTAAAATAAGGTTGGCGGCGGTGGTTTTTCCCACACCGCTTCGTCCCACAAAACCGATAAAGTCGCCCTTGTTTATTTTAAGGTCGATGTTTTTCAAAACGTATTCGGCATCGTTATATCCAAAGGAAACGTTTTTAAACTCTATGTCGCCGTTTATGTTTTCCATAACCCTGCCTTGGGTTACAATTTCGCTTTCCTCGTCAAGAAGCTCGGCAATTTTCGAAAGGGCGGTGGCGGCGCGGGTGATACGTCTGGGCACAAAGGACATCCAACGTATGGGTTGATAAATCAAAGCCACGTAGGACAAAAATTGGGTAAGGTCGCCAAGGGTAAAGTTAGGGTTGCCCGAAGTGATAAACGAGGGGTCGCCGATAAGCTCACAGCCAAGGAAGAAAAGCACCGCGTATTCACCAAAGCTTAAAAGGAATGAAGCAAAGGGAATCGTCAGGTTCCAAATAAGCTCGTTTCTTCGGCTTATGTCGGCAATACGTTTTGCCGCAACGGCAAAGCGTTCCTCCTCGCGCTTTTCGGTACCGTAGGTTTTAACAACGCGCATACCCGAAAAAACGTCGTGCATTAAAGTACCTGCGTCGCTTTCCACGTTCCACTGTCTGCGATAGCGTTTGTGGTTGGAACGGTGGATAAGACGGAACATAACCACCAAAAAAGGAACGGGAATAACCACCAAAACAGTAAGACGCCAATTTATTGCAAGCATCATTACCGCAACCGACAAAAGCGTTATACTGTGCTGAATAAGCTCGGGCACAAGCCAGGTTATAAACTCGCGAAGCTCGTCGGTATCGCTTGAAACGCGCTTTATAAGCTCGCCCGCGCTTTGCTTGTTAAGGGCGGAAAGCGAAAGGCTTTGAACCTTGGCATATACGTCCTCACGAAGCTTTATAAGAATGTTTTTCGAAGCGAAGGTAACAAAATATCTTCGCAAAGCGTTTATAAGGGCGGCGAAAAGACCGATTAATGCCATACCGCCAATAAGCCAGAAGAATCCGCTTTTATCTGTGGGAAAAGGGTCGGCTGTTAAATAATCATCCACAATCGTCTTGTTAAAGAAAGGCAAAACAAGGTTGGCTGCCGAAACAACCACAAGACAAAGGGCGGCAAGTAAAAGAAGCTTCATTTGCGGCTTTGCATAGGGAACAAGAAGCGCAAAAAGCTTTGCTTTAGAAGTGTTTTTGCCTTTTTTATTTTCGGGGCGATTTTCCTTTGTTTTGGGTTTGATTTCCTTTTCGCCCTCGTTTGAATTTTCTTTGAGGGCGTTTTCGATTTCCTTAACCGCGGCGCGGATCTGGTTGGAAAGCCTCATTTCGGCGCGGCAGATTTCGATTTCACCCTTTTCGGTTTTTGCCTCTACCGAAACACAACCCCAGTTGTTTACAAAATAAACCTCGTTAATGCTTTCTAAATCGATAACCCTGGTTTCGGGGTTGTCCTTTTCCTTTAAATAAAGCTTTTTCTCAAAAAGGGCGCAAACACCCAAGACCTTTTGGTTGGTATAGGAAAGGTCGTAGTTAAAAGTATAGGGTTGTGAATTTTCGCCAAGCTCCTTCAAAAGCGCTGTCTTAACTGGCTCGAAGGGCGAAGGCTTTTCTTTTTTCTTGAAAAATCTCATAATAAACCCTAAATAATCCCAAAGGGGATAATAAAACTAATTTAAAGATAAAGCTCTATCTTTTTATAGCTCTTTTTGTCAAGCTCGGCAACGTTTTGAATTTTGTATCTGTTGCCGTCAACGTCGGTAACAATAACCGTTCCGTCCCCGACCTTTGCCATATTGCGATAGGTATCGTGGGTGGAGAATGTCATTTCTCCCATATCGGTTTCCACTTCCCAATAGGAATAACCCAATTTATCCTTTAAGGAATTTATCTTTTTAATAACGGGGCACAGATATTTTCTGTCAAGCTCGTCCGAAATGATTTTTCTTGCGTCCTCGGGAAACTCCGAAAGCTTTAAAATCAACCCGTATTCTCTGCCGTCCTTATCCAAAACCGAAATAAATTCGTTTGGGGTTTCAAAGGGGAAGCAACGGTGAAAGTAAACCCTGCCGAAATCCTGCTTAACGGGGGTGTTATCGGCAGAAAGCTCTAAATCGTCATTTCGTTTGGGAATAACCGCCTCCATAGCGGGAAATCCGTTTTGGGTAAGATAAAAACGGGCGTTATCCTTTGTTAAATATAAAATTTCGGCTAAATCCAAATAATTGTCGCTCATAATAACAAATCCTTTTTAAGTTAGATTTGAAGAATCAAAACGGAGATTATTCCCCGATACCCACGTTTTTCAATGCCTCCGCCTGAAGCTTGTAAAGCTTGTGGTAAACACCCTTTTGCTTTAAAAGCTCCTGCGCCGTACCGCTTTCGGCAACCTTGCCGTTTTCAATGGCAACAAGGTTGTCGGCGTTTCGAAGGGTGGAAAGTCTGTGGGCGATTATAACCGTGGTGCGGTTTTTGGTAAGTCTGTCCAAAGCCGCTTGGATGTTTCTTTCGGTTTGGGTATCCATGGCGGCGGTGGCTTCGTCAAGAATAAGAATCTTCGGGTCGCGAAGCAACGCGCGGGCAATAGAAACTCTCTGCTTTTCGCCCCCCGAAAGCTCTTTTTTGCCAAATCCGATTTCGGTATTGTAACCGTCGGGCAGTTTAATTATAAAATCGTGGGCAGATGCGGATTTTGCCGCGTTTATAACCTGCTCTTTTGTTGCATTGGGGCAGGCGTAGCGTATGTTTTCCAAAATACTGCCTCTGAAAAGATAGGTTTCCTGAGAAACGATAGCCACGTTTTGTCTTAAATAGTCAAAGGGCAAATCCTTAATATTAACGCCGTCGATAAAAATTCCGCCGCTTTTAACGTCGTAAAGGCGGGTTAAAAGGTTTGCCAAGGTGCTTTTGCCTGCACCCGTTTGCCCAACAATGCCAAGGGTTTTCCCTGCGGGGATAGAAAAGCTTACATCATCGATAACCTTGCGGTTTTCCACATAAGAGAAGCAAACGTTTTTGAACTCCACCTCGCCCCTGCTTTCCTTGGGGATAATCGGGTTTTCAGATTCCATAACGTCGGGCTTCGCATCGCGGATTTCAAAAAGACGCTGTAATGCGTTAAGAGTCTGGCTCCACCAGTTGGTAACGTCCGCCAATTGCTCGATAGGGCCGTATATAAGGGCAAAATAGCCGATAAATGCCATTAATCTGCCGTAGGACATATCCCCAACGGAGTTCATAACCTGCCAACCGCCCACGCCCCAAACCACGTAAGAGCCAATCCGAAGCAAATAGTGAAGCAGAGGGAACACTCTCGCATCCCAAACGCGAATATCGTTCCAGGTTTCGGCGGCTTCGCGGCTTCGGCGGTCAAAGCGTTTTATCTCCTCGTCCTCGCGGGAGAAGGTTTTTACAACCCTCATACCGTTTAAAACGTCGGAAATAAGCGAGTTTAACGAGCGCGATTTGGAATAACCCTTCGCGTGGAGCTTGGAGAACATATTGTGTATACTGCGGAAGGATACGAAAAATATAGGAACGGTTATAAAGGTATAAAGGGCAAGCAGGGTGTTTTGGGCGAACATAACCGCCATAATAACCAACAACTGCAAAACGTTCATCACCAAAAAGGGGAACCCGTCGCAGAAGAACCAATAAAGTGTAAGGCTGTCGCTGTTAACCTGTGTCATCAATCCGCCGGTTTGACGGTTGGTAAAGAAACCCAGCGAAAGGTCGCTTATGGTGTTGAATATCATCTTTTTAAGGTCGTAAGTAACCTTTGCCGCAACGGTAGAGCTTATCGCCCCCGACAAAAGGTTAATAAACAGCGAAAGAACCCTTACGGCAACGATAAGCATAACTATTTTCAAAACGTCCGCCGCCGTGGAATTGATATTGCCCAAAACGTCATCATAAAGAAGCTCGTTGCTGATATAAGGGGTTACAACCGCCAGCCCTGCCATAAGGGCAAAGGAAAGAATTATCATAAGCATAGAGCTTTTATATCTGAAGAACAAAACCGAAAGCCGTTTTACAAGCCTTGCCGTGTCGGCGCAGTGAGGGCAAACCTTCAATTCTCCGTCGGGATATCTGCGCTTACATTTAGGGCAGCAGTGCTTTTTATAATCCTCTGCCCCGTAAACCTCTTCTTCAAGCTCGCCCTTGGATTTCAAATCGTTAACGGCGCGGCAAAATACACCTGCGGAATGCTTGCAAGCCGAGGTAAAGTTGAAAAGAAGCAAGGATTCGCCCTCTGCTTGGGCAACCACTCTGCCCGTGGAAATAAGCTGTTCGACAATAGGATTTTCGATTTCTTCAAGAGAAATTGTTTCAAAACGGGAAATTCTCAAATCCTCGTTTCGCACACTTCTTCCCGAAAGGTCCTTTCCTGCCGAGGTGAAAACGGTAAGGGATTCCAAAATTATAAATCTGTCTTTAAAAAGGGCGATAACTCCGTCCCCTAAATTGCCGTCCTTATGCATATCCAAACGCAACACCAAAAGGGCATCCGTCAAAGGTGTGCCCCGGTTTGCAAAATATGCTTTTATATTGTCGGGTATAAGGTCGGTAAAAACGGTTTTCATTTTATAAACCCTTTTCGTGAAATAAAAACTTACTGCATAATTTATTACAAAACATATTTTACACCCCGAACCCCCAAAAATCAATATAAAATCCGCGAAAAACTTAAGAAAAAACCCCAATTTGGGGGTTGAAAAACACGGTTTGTTGTGATAGAATGGCTGTATATAACGTTTTGGAGTAGATGTCTTATGGTAAATATAGCAATTCTCGGCTTCGGCACGGTTGGCGGCGGCGTTTATGAGGTTATCAGCCACGCAAATAAAAAAACCTTGTCCGAAGTAAATATTAAATACATTCTCGACCTCCGCACCTTCCCCGACCATCCTCTTGCAGACAGAGTTACCTCTGATTTCGACAAGATTCTTGCGGACGAAACCGTTTCTATCGTTGTAGAAACCATGGGCGGTACGGGCGCGGCTTATAAATTCAGCCTTGCGGCTTTACAGGCAGGCAAAAGCGTTGTTACCTCTAACAAAGCTTGCGTTGATAAATACGGCGCGGAATTAGAGCGTGTTGCGGTTGAAAACGGCGCGGTTTATCTTTACGAAGCCAGCGTCGGCGGCGGTATTCCCGTTATCGCGCCCCTTAAGGATTGCTTCACGGGGGACGATATACTTCGCGTTGCGGGTATACTTAACGGTACAACAAACTATATTTTAACTCATATGCAGTCCGAGGGCAAAACCCTTGAGGAAGCATTGAAAATCGCTCAGGAACTCGGCTATGCCGAGGCAGACCCCCACGCAGACCTTGCGGGCTTGGATTCTGCGAGAAAAATCGCTATCCTTGCGGGCATCGCCTTTGATAAATACATTTCCTACGAAAGCGTTTCTTATATCGAGGGTATCGAAAACGTAACCAGCGAGGATATCCGCCTTGCCGAGGAAATGGGTTGTGTTATCCGCCTTATCGCAAAGGCAGAAAAGAAGGGCGACAAGGCATCCCTTTTGGTTGCGCCTCACTTGGTTGCAAGCACAAGCCTTTTCCACGCTATCCGCGAAGCATTTAACGCAGTGAGCGTTACCGGCAGTGCCGTTGGCGAGGTTGTTTTCTACGGTCAGGGCGCAGGTAGCCTTCCCACCGCGGCGGCTGTTTGTGCGGATATTGCCCGTGTTGCTTCGGGTACGGGCGTTACCACTGTTCGTAAGGAATGCGAAGCCGATTTCTTGGTTGAAGCAACCGACGAAAAGTTTGTAACCCTTAAAAACGGCAAGAAATATAGATATTTCGAATAATTTAAGCGATTTTATATTAGACAGAGGTTTTTGCCTCTGTCTTTTTTTGCGATGCGGGTGGATTCAACTTTGCAAGTCTCTTACGTGCGAGAATTTTTGGCGGTCGATTCTTGAATCGCCCTTACTCTTGCTCTCGCTGAAAATTTAATTTGTTGGGGAACACCACTATAAATAAAAATGATAAAACACAAAAAACAAACGGCAGAAGAAAATCTCTGCCGTTTTGCGTGTTATCTAATTTGTCCGTTGCCGTTGATTACGTATTTATATGTGGTCATTTCAGAAAGCCCCATAGGACCGCGGGCATGCATTTTCTGGGTAGAAATGCCGATTTCCGCACCAAAGCCGAATTCCTCGCCGTCGGTAAAGCGGGTGGAGGCGTTAACGTATACCGCCGCCGCATCAACGGTGTTGCAGAAAAGAAGCGCATTTTCTTGGTTTTGGGTGATAATCGCCTCGCTGTGCCCCGTACCGTGGATATTTATGTGGGAAATCGCTTCTTCGGTGCTTTCCACAACCTTAACGGTGAGAATGTAATCGTTATATTCCGTAAAGAAATCCTCATTAGTGGCGGGGGTGATATCCCCAAGAATTTCAAGGGTTTTTTCGCAACCGCGAAGCTCTACGTTGTCAAGCCTTTCCTTAACCAAGGGCAAAATTGTGTTTGCGATATTTTTGTGCACCAATAAGCTTTCAGCCGCGTTGCAAACCGAGGGGCGGGAGCGTTTTGCGTTGTCGATAACGTCAAGTGCGGTTTTTACGTCCGCGCTTTCGTCGAAATAAATATGGCAATTTCCCGCGCCCGTTTCAATAACGGGGACGGTGGCATTGTCAACTACCGAGCGAATAAGCGATTTGCCGCCGCGGGGGATAAGTAAATCGATACCGCCCTTCATTTTCATCAATGCGTTGGCGGTTTCTCTGGAGGTGTCGGTTACAATCTGAACACATTCCTTGGGCAGACCAACACTTGAAATCGCATCTGCAAGGACGTTGGCAATGGCGATATTAGAGTTTATCGCCTCTTTGCCGCCGCGAAGTATAACCGCGTTGCCCGATTTAACACACAAAGCCGCCGCATCCGCCGTAACGTTGGGGCGCGCCTCGTAAATAATGGCGATAACTCCAAAGGGAACTCTCTTTTTAACAATTTTAAGTCCGTTGGGACGTTCCCATTCCTCGCAGCTTGACAAAGGGTCGGGAAGAGCGATAACCTTTAAAACTGCCTTGGAAATAGCCTCGATTCGTTGGCTGTTAAGTGTCAATCTGTCTATCATCGCATCCGAAATGCCGTTTTCCTTTGCTTTTTCCAAATCGGCTTGGTTTGCTTTAATAATTTCATCCTGGCGGGCGATTAATGCCTTCGCCATGGCTTCGAGGGCAAGATTTCTCTTTTCGCCGTTGCAGTTTCCCAAAACGGCAGAGGCCCTTTTTGCGTTTTCACACATTAATTTAAGCATTGGCGTTCTCCTTTGCGGCGAAATACGTACCGACAAATTCGCCGTCGAATATATCGTAAAGAATTTCGGGGTCCGCGCCGTTGCAGATAATCATAGGTATACCTCTTTCGGTGGTATATTTTGCGCTTTCAAGCTTGGCTGTCATACCGCCGGTGCCTCTTGCCGTACCCGCGCCACTACCAAACGAAGAAATCGTGTCGTCAATTTCGGCAACGTATTCTATAAACTTGGCGTCCTTGTTGCTTCTGGGGTCGGAATCGTAAAGACCGTCCACGTCGGACATATTAATAAGCAAATCGGCGTTACTTAAAACCGCAACCGTTGCCGCAAGGGTATCGTTACTTCCTATGTTAATCTGCTCGTCGGAAATGGTGTCGTTTTCGTTAACGATAGGGATAATGCCTTGCTCAAGCAAAATTTTAATGGTGGTGCTTGCGTGGGCACGGCGGTCCTTTTGGTCGATAACACCGCGGGTTAGCAAAATTTGGGCGATGTTCGTGCCGAAATCGGCAAATCTGCGGGCGTACATATCTATAAGCTGACATTGTCCCACAGCCGCCGCCGCTTGCTTTTGCTCGGTGGTGAGGGTTTCGCGGCGGAAGCCGATTTTTGCAAGACCGCAGCTTACCGCACCCGAGGAAACCAAAATAACGTCCTTACCGCTGTTGTGTAAATCGGCAAGAATCGAAACGATTTTTTCTATTTTGCGGATATTTATATATCCCGAATTGTGGGTCAGGGTAGAGGAGCCCACCTTTATAACTATTCTTTTGAAATTTTCGGTTGATATTTTCATTTTTTCACCTATAATATATAACGTGCTGTTAATTCTGCATTATAATATAAATGAAATAAACAATCAAGAGATTTTAAAAATTTAAAGAGGCAAACAATGAAAAAAACACTTATACTTGCTTCCGCATCGCCCAGAAGAAGAGAACTGCTTTCGGTTGCGGGGTATGAATTTGAAATTATGCCCTCGGGGGCAGAGGAAATCGAAAAGGGGATTCCCGCCAAGGACCTTGCGGTTAAAAATGCCCTTGCCAAGGCAAGGGACGTGTATAAGCAAAGCAACGGGGAATCGGTTGTTATCGGCGCGGATACCGTTGTTTGCGTTGGCGACCGAGTTTTGGGCAAGCCCAAAAGCAGAGAACACGCAAAGGAAATGCTTATAATGTTATCGGGCAGTGAGCACAGCGTTATAACGGGTTATGCCGTTGTGGGCAAGGATGGGGAAAAATCGGGCTATTGCGAAACTATCGTTAAATTCCGCCACCTTACCGAAACGGAAATAGACAGCTATATCGCCACGGGAGAATGCGATGACAAGGCAGGGGCATACGGTATTCAGGAAAGAGCAAGCCTGTTTGTTCAGGGCATTTCTGGGGATTATTTTAACGTTATGGGTCTGCCTGTGGCAAGCCTGTATCCTATACTTTCGGATTTTGGCATTTTGCCGAATTGGCAAAAAGTTCTTGGATGAATCGTGCAAAGATATTGACATAAGAAAATTATTTTTGTATAATAAATAGGAACGTAAAAAAACGTAAAATAAAAGGAGAATTAACCATGAACTTGGCAAAACGTTTAATTGCTTTGGCTGTTGTTGCGGTTTTGCTTGCTTCCTCTTGCATTTTTGTAAGTGCGGCAATGCTTACCTCCAAGGGCGGTCATAACGTAACCAGCGACGGCGCGGTAGTTTATAAAAAATTCAGCGCTGCCGGTGCACATACCGAAGATGCAACCGTGCTTGAATTTAACCCTAAAAACGGCTATATTCCCGTTGCATTCGACGGAGCACCCACCAGCGTTGCTTCTATCCCCACCCAATACAGCACCGCTGTTAATACTTACGGCTATGAGGTTGCAGGCGTAATCAACGCAGGCTACTTCACCATGTCCACCAGCACTCTCGAGGGTATGGTTATCACCGACGGCAAGCTTGTTGCCGCTACCAGAGGTGCGTCTACCATTGTTGCTTTCGGTAACAACGGCAGTATGGATATCGTTACCACCCAGCCTAAATATACCGTTGGTATCAACGGCAAAAGCCTCGAAAACCCCATTTGGTTCTTCAATAAGGAATATAAGGATGCAGGCTCTACCGAAAGAGGCGCTTATATGTTCTATTATGACTACAGCGCAAACGCAAAGACCTCTTATTCCGAATCCGGTACCGAAGTTCTTTTCGAAAAGCTTGACAATTCCGAGCTTTCTTACGGCGAAACCTTGGTTGGTAGAGTTGTAAGCAAAAAGACCTCTACCACAGGCAGCACCACTATCGCTAAAAACCAGTTCGTTCTTTTTGCAAAGAACGGCTCTACCTATGTAAACGAGCTTAACTCTCTTGCTGTGGGCAATAAGGTTACCATTAACATTACCGAAACCAACGCAGGCGCAGTTACCGTTATGAACAACGCAAACAGCGTTCTTAACAATATCGACTATCTTGTTAAAGACGGTCAGAACTACACCATCGGCAAAACCTCTGTGGGCGGACATAACCCCACAACCACCTATGCACGTTGGACTGCATACGGCGTTAAGGCAGACGGCACCTACGTATTCCTTACCACCGAAGGCGGCTCTACCGGTGTAAGCTCCCGTTCTCTTACTCTCAGAAACGTTGCCGATATCCTTATCGAGCTCGGCTGTGTAACCGCAGTTCGTCTTGACGGCGGCGGAAGTACAGGTATGTACGTTTCCAACACAGGCTCCGGCAACGCAGGCTGGGTTATGACGGGTCAGCGTTCTGTTGCAGATACCATTCTCGTTGTTAAGAAATCCAGTATGCACGATGCAACTCTTGAAACTAAGTTGAAATCTGCAATCGCCACCGCAAAGCAGACCGCAGGCTCTAACGCAGGTATTCTTAAAGCAATTTCCGAAGCAGAAGCAATGATTGGCACCAACGCTACCGAAGGTCAGCTTCGTAAGGCTATCATCAGTCTTTCTCCCAAGGCAATGCTCGGCGCGGCTCTCGCAAAGTGCGACGTTTTGAACATCGGTGAATATACCGAAACCGACCTTGCGGCTCTCCGTACCGTTTACGATGCAGCAAAGGCTGTTTACAATTCCGATTCTGCTACCGATGCTCAATATTCCGCACAGACCACCAAGGTTTACTCGGCATTGGATAAGAGCGCGAACGTTATTCTTTCCGCAGGCGCGGCTTACACCACCACCGCACCCAACCGCGGCGACGGACACGACGACGACAAATATCGTCTTACCGACGGCACAAAGGGCGGCTTGGACCTTTCTCAGTACAGCTATTCCGGCTGGAACGTAAATTCTCTTTCCAACCGTACCGTTAATATCGACGTAGACCTTGGCGCAGTTCAGTCCTCCAACACCTTTACCGTTTATATGGCGGCAGGTATGTGGGGTATCGGCGCACCCTCTGCTACCTTAAGCGTTTACACCTCTACCGACGGTGTTAACTACACCTCTCTCGTAGGTACTTCTACCACCAGAACCTCTGTGGGCTCTGCTGTTGTGGGCTCCGAAACCTGCAATACCTATACCTACACCGTTAAGAGCAACTCCAACGTAAGCGCACGTTACGTTAGATTCGCCGTTAAGAACAGCGTTAACTTCACCTGGATTGACGAGGTTGAGGTTTCCCGCACCAACGGCAACGCAAGTAACGTAGTTACCAATTACACCAAGATTCAGAGCTTCAATACCAAGATTACCGCGGGCTCTTCCACCATCTTCACCCCCGATATGGGCGCGCTCACTCAGAGCAATGCAAACCACACCTGGTCCAGCAATATTATTTGCGAGCTTCAGTCCGACGGCAGCTACGTTGTAGTTGAAAACGTAAGCTGGCATGCAGACAGCAACAAGACTATCACTCTTAAGAGCAACCAGATTATGATTTGTGCTCACAGCGATCCTACCGTTGCGGGAAGTGCTGCAAACGCATCCAACTTGGGCGCGGCGCAGGTTGGTCAGGTTCTTAAGGTTTACGGTATCGACCTTGCAAACAAAACAATCAGCGCGGCTGCATACGTTCAGTTTGAAAATCCCGCCGAGCCCGAACCCGATTATTACCTTGGCGATATTAACAACAACGGCAGCTTCGAGGCTATGGACTACAACCTTCTTAAGCGTGCATATTTCGGCGTTTACGGGTTGGCTATCGAAGCAGCGGGCGACCTTAACGGCAACGGCGAAATCGATGCAATCGACTATGCTATGCTTAAGCGCGCATACTTCGGCGTGTACCCCCTCGATTGGATTAACTAAAGCAAAATAACGATATGCCCAAAAGGACGGAGGCTTTCCCTCTGTCCTTTTTCTGTTTTGAAAATATTGTAAGGAAACCTAATGTCATCCCAAGCGAAGGTGATTTTTAATCACCGTAGCCGAAGGATATAGGCAACCTTTTTCGGTCGGTCGAGGACGCCCGACCCTACAAATAATGTTAAAACGGGCGATTCGTGAATCGCCCCTACCATCTTGAGAGTGGGCAATCTTATTGCCGTAGCCGAAGGATATAGAATGATGAAGAATGAAAAATGAAAAATGAAAAATGAAGAATGAAGAATGAAAAATTGAGGTAGGCTTTCGGATTTTTTCCTCCGAAAGCCATTTTTATTTTAAAATATTGTAGGGGTGGGCGTCCTCGACCACCCGCAGGATAACGTTACGTATAAACCCACGTTAAAGCTTGTATCCTTCGATTGCGTCGGTTGCGCCGCCTCGGCTTGGGATGACAGCGCAAAAAAATGCTCCCGCCGTTTCTGCTGTTTTCGGTGAGGAACGAGCCAAAAATATATCGAAAACATATTAAACATATAAATAAATTGTAAACTTCGATTTAACTCCGCTATCCGCCATTGACAAACACGTAACACCGTGATATCATCAAGTTAACATTATAACATAAAAGGAGATACAAATATGAAAAGATTAATTTCGTTTCTTGTTGTTGCCGCCATGCTTTTATCGCTTTTTGCGGTTGCACCTGCCGCGGCAGATTATGACACAACGGGAAATATCGCGCTTGGCTGTTCCTATGAGGGAACGGGCTATGCGGTTTCCGGCGGTATGTGGCCTGCGTCCTACAACGCAAACCTTACCGACGGTTTGACAGCCACAGACCTTTACGGCACAGACAATTGGTTTGGTTTTTCCAGCAGCGAAAGCGACAACGGTATTAACGCTCCCGACAAAATCGGCGTCGTTATAATCGACCTTGGCGAAATTAAAAGCTTCAAATCCATCAAGGTTAACACCTTTGTTGGAAACGAATCGGGCATTACCAGACCTGAAAAAATCACTGCTTACGTTTCTGACACCCGCGACGGTGTTTTCGAAACCCTTGGAGATTTCCAATACGGCGAAGTTGTAAATAATATCGCTTGGGCTATCCTTAACGCCGAAGCTTCCGGCAGATATGTAGCTATTGAGGTTGAACTCGGCAGCGGCGTGTTCGCTTTCATCAACGAAGTTGCTGTTTACGAAGAAGAATCTGACGGCATCATTGAAGACCAGCCCGACGTTCTTCCCGAATACAACGAAGCTTACGCTTATGACACCACCGGCAACGTGGCTCTTAACAAGACCTACGATGCTAAGGGTTACAAGCGCGGCGGCGAATGGCCCGTTAACTACGTAGCTCCCCTTACCGACGGTCAGGCTTGCAACGAAGTTAAGTTCGACAACAACTGGTTTGCTTTCTGCACCAGCGCAGGCGACTACGGTCCTAACACTAACAATGGTATTGGTACCGTTACCGTTGACCTCGAAAAGGTTCACAATATCGATTCTATCAAGGTTAACACCGTAGTTGGTAAAAACGTTGAGGGTTCAGGCATAAACGGCCCCTATAAGATTTCCGCTTACATCAGCGATACTGCTGACGGAGATTTCACCTATCTCGGCGACCTTACCATCGGCGAAGGCGTAAATGGCGTTGCTTGGGCAGAGCTTTCTACCGAGGCTACGGGCAGATTTGTGAAAATCGAAATAATTCTTGACGGTTTTTTCGCTTTCATCAACGAAATCGCTGTTTACAGCGAAGATGCGAGCCAAGACGGTCCCTCCAAGCCTACCAACGACCAGGTAGATCCCGATCCTAACCCCGACCCCGAACCTCCTTTTGATGAGCTTCTCGGCGAAGAAAACGAAAACCCTGCGTTTACAATGGATATCACCGCGCCCGAAAGCTATGCCGCAGGCGAGGAGGTTGTTGTAACCGTTACGGTTAATAACGCGAATACCGCCCTTCAATACGTAAATGGACATCTCTATTTCGACACCGACGTTCTTGGCTTTGACTTTGGATTGACAGAAGACAGAGAACTAAGCGGTTCTCTTGTTGAATTTGCGGAATGGGAGGATTTCTGCGCCCTCAAAAAAGATGAAAACGGCAATTGGTACGTACGCATTCAAGCGCTCACCGCCGGTGATTACGATAATGATGGTAACTATATCTACACTGACAACCTAAACGACGGAGATATTACGTTTAACATCAAGTTCGTCGCCCTTGAGGATGCAACCGATGACACTGTTGTATATATTCCTCACAACACCGTTATTGGTGCTTACGTAGACCCCCAAACCTACGAATCCTTCGACTACGTTGGTAACGGTTCCTTGGCGGAAATCAGTAAGGGCGAATCCAACGGTGCATACAACGGCCCGTTGACCTTTGAACTTGCGGAAAACGGCGAATATTACATCGTTTCGTATTGTGATGAAGAAGCAGTTTCGGTTGTTATTCCCGAAACCTACAACGGATTGCCCGTTAAGGAAATCGGCAATGATGCGTTCTGTTACTGCACTGAACTTACCGACGTTACAATCCCCGATACCGTAACAAAAATAGACGATTATGCATTTGCTTTTTGCTTTAATTTGAATAACGTGATGTTCTCCGAAAACCTAACTTCTATCGGTGAATATGCATTTGAAAGCTGCGACCTTTACAGCATATATATTCCCGATTCGGTTACTGAAATCGGATATCTTGCTTTTGACGGCAACTCGTATCTTACAAGTATAACCGTCGAAGACGGAAACCCCGTATATCATTCCGCGGGTAACTGTCTTATCGAAACCGCAACCGGAGCTCTTATTAAAGGCTGTAACAAGAGCGTTATTCCTGACGACGGAAGCGTTAAGACTATCTTCAATCATGCTTTCGCTTATTGCTACGGCTTGTCAAATATCAATATCCCCGATTCTGTAAAGTATATTCATAGCGAGGCGTTTATAAGCAGCGGGCTTGAAAAAATAACCATACCCGATTCGGTAGAGTTTATCGGCGATTTCGCTTTTTACGCTTGCGAAAACCTTACCAAGGTAGAAATTTCCGCTTCGGTTGAAGTTATCGGAGTATACGCGTTTGTTTGCGGCGAAAGCCTTGAAAGTATAACCGTTGAAGACGGAAATGAATTTTATCATTCTGCGGGAAACTGTCTTATTGAAACCGCAACAAAAACTCTGATTGCAGGCTGTAAAAACAGCGTTATCCCCACGGACGGAAGCGTTGAAATTATTGGCGATTATGCATTTTTCGGCGCTTGCCATTTAACCAGCATTACAATTCCCGAAACCATTATCTCTATTGGCAAATATACTTTCTATGATTGTTTCGGCTTGACGAGCATAATAATTCCCGATTCCGTGGAATTTATCGGTGAATACGCTTTTGCTTGGTGCTATAGCCTGACCGATATTTATTGCGAAGCCGAATCTCAACCCGAGGGTTGGGCAGTTAACGGTTACGATGATTATTTGGAAGAATGGCATGGTAGTTGGAATGACGATTGCGATGCAACCGTTCATTGGGGCTGGGTTATTGAAAACGACAACTCCTCTGACGTAGATTCTTCCGACATCGTAGATTCCTCCGACATTGAAGATTCCTCCGACATTGAAGATTCCTCCGACGAATCCGACAACTCCGACATAACCGAACCCGAACCCGAAAAGGTTAACAAGGGCGACATTGACGGAGACAGCGATATCGATTCTATGGACTATCTCTATCTTAAGAGAGTATACTTCAGCCAGTATAAGGTTGACGACATTACAATAGGCGATATCGATAACGACGGAGTAATCACCAGTATGGACTACCTCTATCTTAAGAGAGTATACTTCAGCCAATATATAATTAAGGAAAACTAATTCCATAAACGAAAGAGCTGACACAATATGTGTCGGCTCTTTTTTGTTGCCGTGGCTATGGTGAAAACAACCCAAAATATTTTACTTGAATAATGGGAAAACCTGTGTTATAATGATAAAAAAGCAAAAAGGAGTATATAGTTTATGAAAAAATCCATCAGATTGCTTTCGGTTTTGTTGGCTGCCGTTATGATTACCGCCGTAATACCCTTCGGCGCAATGGCAACCACCACCGCTTTGAAAAACAAAACAGTTCTTGCCTTTGGCGATAGCCTTACGGCATTGGGCAACCCCACCTACGTAGGATACCTTTCGGATTTGTTGGGTATCAACGTTATTAACGCGGGTGTCGGCGGTAATATGACCGCCCACGGTAAAGCGCGTTTCCAAGCCGACGTTCTCGATAAGAATCCCGACGTGGTTCTTATGTGCTTCGGTATGAACGACCAAGCCTGCAGCCTTCCTTCGGGCTATTGCTGGTCCTCTCCCGAGGTTTACCGTGCGGATATGACCTATTTCATCACCGAGCTTCAAAAGACCGGTTGCGACGTAATCCTTATCACTCCCAACCCTGTTTGTGATGAAACCGGTTATTACGTTGCTCCCGAAGACTATACCTATAACTATCCCGGTTCGTTGGATAAGTTTGTAAAGGTTATGCGCGAGCTTGCCCTTGAATTCGATTGCACTCTCATTGATATGCACCAAGAATTTATGACGGTTAAGGCAAGTAATATTGCTACCTATAAGAGCTATTACGCCCCCAACGACGGTATTCACCAAAGCCAGCTTGGCAGACAGTTCTGGGCAGAAAAGGTTAACGCTCATCTTAACGCTGTTTATGATAACGTAAACAAAAAGACCATAACCGTTAACTGCGTTGATAAAAACAATAACGTTATTAAAACCTATAGCTATGTTGGCGCAAACGGTGCAAACGTTGTAATTGCGCCCCCCGCTATTCCCGCCTTCTCTACCGATAGTACGGCTGTGTCGGCTAAATATGGTACAGACAGCACCGTTACCTTCACTTTCGAGGCTAAAATCACTCCTTTGTTAGAGGCTGTTGAAAATATCGACGAATCCAAATACAGCGCAACCGCACTTTCTCTCATTCGCAAGGAATATAACACCGCGAAGAGCCTTCTTGCCGCTGAAAATATCGATTTTGAAGCGTTGGAAAAATGCGCTCAGGTTCTTGAATATTACCTTTCGGTAAACGGCGACGGTACCCTTGTTATCTCCTTGGGTAAGAGCTATACCAGACCTGAACCCAACTATTATAAATGGGACAGCGCAACCGGCGGCCCCAGCACCGAGCTTAACGAGATGTATTCCGACGACTTTATTCGTCTTACCGACGGTAAGAAGGGTATAGTTCCTGCCAATACAAGCGCATATTCCGCATGGCAGAGCAACGCCGATATCGTTGTGGATCTTGGCGAGGAAACTGCTTCCAACGTTTACCGCGCTTATTTCGCTTCCGGAATGTGGGGCGTTGCCGCACCTGCCGATATGAAGATTGCTTATTCCAACGATAAGACCAATTGGACTTATATCGAAAAGGCATTTGTTAAGACCGATGTTGTTTCGGGCGGCGCCGACGCGTGGAGCTCTACCGAATATTCGGTTACCGCAGATTCCGAAATCACTGCAAGATATATCAAGTTCGAAATCACCAAAACAGGTTCTTTTGTATGGATGGACGAGGTTGAGGTTGCGGTTAAGGGCAACGTTGAAGAAAAGTTTAACCTTGCTTACAACAAAACCTATGAAAAATCGCCTTTGTTCAGACAAAGCAATATAACTTGGGATTGGGACGAAACCTTCCCCGAGGCATATCCCGACGAGGGCGGAATAACCCTTACCGACGGCAAGACCAATTCCATTAACGACCTTGGCGACGGCGCTTGGGTTGGCTTTAACTCCAAGACACCTATTCTCGAAACCAACTATAACTACATCCGTGTTGACCTTGGCGACGTTTACGGCTTGACACAGCTTGACCTCCACGTGGGCAGCAACGGTCTTGGTTACGGTATTACCGCGCCCAACGTTGAATTCTTCGTTTCCGAGGACGGCGAGACCTACACCTCTGTGGGAACTGCCAACGGCGCAAACGGCGGCGCATATACCGAGCTTCTTTCGGTTGAATGTGAGGTTAACGCCCGTTACGTAGAAGCTCGTATTACCAGCATAGGCTGGGCGTTCGTTTCTGAAATTTACGCTTATGGCGGAGATTTGTTTGACGATAAAGAGCCTACTCCCGACCCCGACCCCGATCCCGATCCCGATCCCGATCCCGTTGTTATGAAGGGCGATATTAACGGCAACGAGGAAATCGATGCGGTTGACTATGCAATGCTTAAACGCGCATATTATGGTATTTACAGCGTGGATGTGAAGGTTGGCGATATTAACGGCAATGAAGAAATCGATTCTGTAGACTACTCGATGCTTAAACGCGCATATTACGGTATCTATCAAATTCAGTAAAAAACATATTTTCCAAGGACAGGCGCCTTGGAAAATATACCTATGACGTTCGCGAGCTGTAAAGGGGGACCCTGAAAATCGGAAGATTTTTAGGGCATTACAGCGAGGTGCGAACGCACGAACGTCAAAAGGAAAAACGTAGTTTTTCGTCAAATCAATCAAAATGCTCGCATTTTGATTGAGAGCGTAGCGATAAACGCGCATATTACGGTATCTATCAAATTCAGTAAAAAACATATTTTCCAAGGACAGAGGCTAAACCCTCTGTCCTTTTGTTTTGATACCGTTTGATTAAAGCCGATTTTGTGATATGTAAAAATACAGGACAGAACGTTTGGTTTTTGGGGTATAGCACAATTTTTTGGTGTGTTAATTGTATAAAGTGCCAATGCGAAAATGTCAAAAATCCATTGAAAAGATAAAAGATTTTTGGTATAATGATAAGCGCACATGCTATAAAAACTCACAAAGGAGAAAATTATGAAACGTACATTAAGCTTTATCGTTACGTTGGCGATGTTGCTTTCACTGTTCACCGTTTTTGCGGTTACACCCGCTTCTGCGGCAACAGTTATCGGCAATAATTCGCCCGCTATCCGTGCAAACGTTGGCGAGACAATCACTCTTTCCAACTATTCGGTTACCTTCGATGGCGATACTACCGCTACCTCCAACGTTACTTGGAAGAACGGCAGCAGCACCATCACCACCTTTAAGCCTACCGCTAAAGGCGTAACCACTCTTACCGCTACCAGCGGCAGCAAAACCAAAAACATTTACGTTGTTGCAAAGAATTCTTCCGATACCGAATATGTTCTTTATGAAGCAACAATGTCTAACTTCAGCTCTGTTTCTGCTCTTACAAGCGCAGGTTGGACCTTTACCAACTCCGCCAGAGCTTCCAAGGGCAGCGACGGCGCGTTGGTTCTCGGCGTTACCGGCAAATGGGATGCTACCAGCGCATATCTTCCTTCCTGGTTGGGTGATTTCGGTAACTATAAGTTTTCCGCGAACGTAAAGTTCAGCGCCTTTGCCGAAAGCGATAAATCCCGTTGGTTCTCGCTTATGACACGTACGGAAAACCGTACCTGCACCGCCCACTATACTCACGCGGCTTTCCGTGGCAACAATACCGCCTCTAACGGTATCGAGTTTGCTGAAAGATACGCTACTGATTCCGGAAGCGATTGGAACGTTGCTCTTAAAACCCCCGGTACTTATACCGACCTTACCGATGCTTACCGCGATTTCAGCATTCTCTCTGTAGATAACACCTTCCGTGTGGATATCGCAGGCAAGCAGATGATTTACGTTGCTCCCTCCTCCTACCTCTCTTTGTCTAAAAAGCAGGTTTACAAGGGACATCTCGGTTTCCAGGCTTCGGGCTGTACCATCGCAATAAAGAGCGTTAAGATCACTCTTGAGGATACCGTTCCCGAAGAAATTATCGATACAAAACTTATTTATAACAGCTATCACGATGCGGATAACCTCGTTAACCCCATCGCTAATATTCAGAGAGTTTCCAGCGTTACCGCGGCAAACCTCGATAAGCTTTCGGTTGCATATATCGACCTTACCACCGGTGTAAATGCTCAGACCGCATTTAAAACCTGTATAGACAACAAGGTTGTACCTACCTTCTATGCAACCACCACCGCTCATGCAGATGCGATTATTGCGGCTTCTACCGCGTTGGGCTCTACCGACGCTACCGTTGTTTCCAACAACAAAACCGTTCTTAACCGTATCAGAGTTCACTCTACCGCTTATCCTATCCGTACAGGTCTTGTTGTGGATATTTCCACCCAGATGGCAGACGGCACCATGACCGATTACGAAGCCGACGAAATCCGTCGCGACGTTCGTGCAATTCCCGCAACCTTCATTCTTATCGAAAGCAAATATGCCACCAAGCAGGCGGTTGCCGAGCTTCAGGAAATGGCTCTTGCGGTTTGGGTAAACGTTACTTCTACCCCCAACACCGATGCATTTAACATCGAAGCTATGAAGGCTATCACCTCCGGCGCAAACGGTCTTGTTTCCAACAGCGCGGCAGGCGTTTCTTCTCTTATTAAAACCCACATTCAGGCAAGAGCATTCACCCGTACACCTATCACCATCGGTCATAGAGGTAACCCCGGTGTTGCTGCCGAAAACACTATCGAAAGCTTCCAGGCTGCTTATGAAAACGGCGGCGACGTTTTCGAAATCGACGTTGAATGTACCAAGGACGGCGTTATCGTTATTCTCCATGACGGTACTCTTACCCGTACTACAACCTATACAGGCTCTACCTCTATCAGAAATATGACATGGGCGGAGGCTAAGAAATATCACGTTCTTGACCTTAACGGTAACTCCACCGGCAAGCCTATCCCCACCTTGAAAGAGGTTCTCGACTGGGCAAAGGGCAAGGATATTAAGATTTTCGTTGAATTTAAGGATAATTCCACCACCTGCGTAAACGGCACTATGGCTGATATCGTAGAACGCGGTATGACACAGCAGGTTGATATTATCTCCTTTAATACCACCGCACTTAAGCTTGCAAGAACTGCAGTTCCCGGTATCTCCACAGGTTATCTTAACGGTAACGATATTACCGGTTCTACCTATTCTATGGCTCTTAAGCTCTTCGAAGGCAGAATCGAACCCGCACAGCGCGAATGGTCCACCGTTAACTGCGGCAGCTATAACAACCAGGTTACTAACCTTGCGGTTCAGGTTGCTACCGACCGCGGTATGACTATGTGGCCCTGGACCTATGGCTACAGCAACACCTCTGCTGCATTCTTCGACTGTCCCGACGGTATCACCACCGACAATATGGAAGTTATGAAGGATATGGTTAAGACCGTTCATGCAAAGAACTTTGTAATGCTTCCCGGTCAGACCTACGGCGGCGGCGCGCTTACCTCCGAAACCTACGGTAACACTCTTACCAGCGTTAGCGCAAACAATACAATCGTTTCGGTTGTTGCAGGCGACAGCGTTAAGGTTGAAAACGGCAAGCTTGTTGCTGTTAAAGAAGGTATCTCCACCGTTGTTATGGCGGTTAAATCCTGGACCTACCTCGGTAAAGAATATATCGTATACAGCCAGCCCGTTCAGGTAAGAGTAGGCACAGGCGACCCTGCGGTTCTCGAGCCTCTCGTTGAAATGGCAAAATCGGCTACCATCAATTCTCTTTCCGAATCTGACCTCGCAACTCTCCGTGAATATTGCGACAAGGCTGTTGCACTTATCAACAGCTCTAACCCCAAGGAAGCCGAAGTTAAGGCAACCGCAGAAGCATTGAACAATATCATTGCTAAGTTCATCGTTGAAAAATATATCGCTCCTGCTCCCAACTATTATAAGTGGGACAGCGCAACAGGCGGCCCCAGCACCGAGCTTAACGAAACCTATGTCGACGACGGCGTTCGTCTTGTAGACGGTAAGAAGAGCCATGTTGCAGGTAATACCAATGCATATTCCGCATGGCAGAAGACCTCCGACGGCAAGATTGAAATCATTCTCGATTGCAGCAACCCTGCCCAGAGAGATACCTTCAAGGCATATTTCGCCTCTAACAGCATTTGGGGTGTTAAGGCGCCTGCAAATATGGAGGTTTCCTATTCTACCGATAACAAAACCTTTACACAGTTGGGCGGCGCTACTCTTACCAAGCGTCAAATTCCCGACGTGGGCGAATTGAGCGACAACGTTTGGAGCCGTTGGGAATACACCGTAAAAGCTCCTTCGGTTGTTACCGCAAGATATTATAAGTTCACCATCTATTTCGAGGGCAGCTTCATTTGGATTGATGAAATCGAAGCCGCTAACGAAAGCAGCGATCTTATTTATATTAATAAGGTTAACAACAGAATTAATGCAGGCGAAGCGGGTATTTATACCTCCTCCTTCGGCGAATTGAACAAGCAAACCGCAAACAACATTTGGACAGTGAATATCACTGCAAAATGGGATGCTTCCAAGGATGCGTACGTGGTTAGCAACGTAGCCTTCGGCGACGGCACCGACAAGCCCGTAACTATTGCTTCGGATGAAATTTATATCGCTGTTCACGAATGGGAATTGAACACTCTTGATGAAATGCCCGTTGTCGGCAGTGCTCATAACTTGAATCTTGCAAAGGTTGCACAGGTTGGCGACGTGGTTGAATTCTACGGTATCGATACCGATACTTGGGAGTTCGGCCCTGCACCCAGCATTAAGTTTGTAAGCGAATCCAACAAGGGCGACCTCAACGACAACGGCGAAATCGATGCTGTTGACTACTCCTTGCTGAAGCGTGCATACTTTGGTATCTTTGCCAGTAATAGCAGTGTTTCTGATATTAATGGCAACGGTGAAGTGGATGCGGTAGACTACTCCTTGCTTAAACGTGCATACTTCGGTATTTACAGCCTTGCATAATAGAAAACCGTAAAAGTATAAAATAATATAACCATAAAAGCCGAGGACACGTGATCCTCCCCGCAAAATGTAATTTTGCGGGGACCCCATTACTCGGCTTTTATACCTTAGAGGTTCGCAAGTTTGGACAAGATGCAAAGCATCGCGCACAAACTTGGCGCGAGCAACGGACCCTAAAAACGCCCGCGTTTTAAAGGGGTAGTGTCCGAACCTCAAAAAACGCACGAAAATAGGTGTTTTCGTGCGAGAGCGAAGCGACAACCGTGCATACTTCGGTATCTACAGCCTTGCATAAAAGAAAATCGTAAAAGCATAAAACAAAATAAGTATATAACGATAAAAGCCGAGGCGTATGTCCTCGGCTTTTATAGTTTTACTGACAGAACAAATGTTTCTGCGTCGTGCGCCATATTTTGCGCTTCGATTTTTTCTTGCTGTCTATTTCTTGTGGTTTCGAGCAAACAGAGGTGTCCGAATGGGGCGATGGAAAAGCAGAAAACCAAGTATTTTGGCGGTTTTTTTGTACACATTTTGTCTATTAAAACCAATAAGTAATATTGACAATAGGGCGATTTTGTGGTATCATTACAATGTATATATGTGGACTTCGATATTTCGCTATTCGAACCGATTTCGGAATACCGTTTCCCAAAAAATCAAAAGAAAGGAACTCCCAGAATGAAGAAGATTATTTCTATTCTTCTTGTTATAGCAATGCTTTCTACCATGTTCACAGCATTCGTATTTCCCGTTGCTGCGGCAGGTCAGTCTCTTGCTATTAACGCGATCAACCCTTCTGCGATGGCTCCCGGTATTTCTGCAATTTATACGCAGGCATACACCATCGACGGTTATCAGGAAAACGTGGCGTTTTCTCCCGTTTCCGGTAACACCTTTAAAGTAACCGCAAAATCCGGCTACAGCTGGGACGAAACTCAGGGCGATATTCTCTCCCAAGCACTCGCAATTCCTGCGGGCGGTTTCGTTTGGTCTGTACAGTGGTCCAGCGATTACTCTCTTGACGATGCAATTAAGTTTGCAAAGTCTTTGGTTGTTGGCGATACCTTTGAGGTTAGCGGCCTCGATATCGCAAACGGCACTTACACCGACGTAGTTCTTACTGCTGTTGCTGCTGACGGCGGTTATGACACCACCAACAACGTAGCACGCGGCAAAACATATGATGCTGTAGGTTACGGCGGATACACCGCAAACCTTACCGACGGTGTAGCTGCAAGCGAGCTTACTTATGACAACAATTGGTTTGCTTTCTATAACAACCCCGGCAACGAAGGCATAAACGCTCCCGACGGCGTTGGTACTGTTACCATCGACTTGGGCGCAGATTATGACCTCAGCGCTGTTAAGGTTAACACCTTTGTTGGCAGCGAATCCGGTATTGTTAAGCCCACCAAGATGGAAGCGTTCGTTGCATCCGCAACCGGCGATTTCGTATCTGTTGGTGAATTGGCTTATACCGACAACGGCACCAACGTTCAGTGGGGTGTTGTAAACACCACCGCAAAGAGCGTTCGTTACGTTAAGGTTGCAGTTACTCTCAACGGCACCTTCGCGTTCATTAACGAAATTGCTGTTATCGGCGAAAAAGCTGCTAACGATACTTATGACACCACCGGCAACGTGGCTCTCGGAGCAACTTACGATGCTAAGGGTTATAAGTCCAGCGGCGAATGGCCTTCTGAATATAACGCAAACCTTACCGACGGTAAGGCTGCACAGGCTCTTTCCTATGATAACAACTGGTTCGGCTTCTGCAAAACCGATGCAGGCGACAACGGTCTTAACGCTCCCGATGGCGTTGGTACCGTAACTCTCGACCTCGGCAAGAAGTGCGACATCAACTCTATTAAGGTTAACACCTTTGTAGGTAACGAATCCGGTATTGTTGCTCCCGAAAAGATGACCGCTTATATCAGCGACACCGCTGACGGCGAGTTCACCTCTCTCGGCGACCTCACTATCGGTACCGGCGCAAATAACGTTGCTTGGGCAACTCTTAACAAGACCGCTTCCGGTCGTTTCGTTAAGATCGAAGTTACTGTAACCGGCAGCTTCGCGTTCATCAACGAAATTGCAGTTTACGGCGAAGAATCCAAGGAAGTTTCTCCCGAGGATCTTATGGGTACTCCCCATGCTAACCCCAACTTCACTATGGACATCACTGCTCCTTCCACCTACAAAGCAGGTGAAGAAGTTGTAGTTACCGTAACCGTTAACAACGTTAACGCTTCTACCGGTCTTCAGCACGTACACGGTAAGCTCTATTTCGACCACAACCTCTTCGGCTTCGATGTAGCGCTTAAGGATAAGCAGGAACTTAAGAATACCTTCCAGGGTTATGAAGAATGGGAAGATATGACCAGACTTCGTACCGATGGTTCCATCTGGTGGGTAGAACTTGACGCTACCACCGCCGGTTATGAAGATCCCGATAACCCCGGTTCTTACCTTATCTCTGATGTAACCGAGGACGGTCTTCTCGTATTTAACGTTAAGTTCATCGCTCTTGCCGATGCAAGCGACGATACTATCGTTTATATCTCCAACGTTACTACCGACGGCAAGAATAACGTATACGGCGACCACTATGCGATGGAAGAACCTTACACTCACACTCCTTACGTAGGTAACGGTTCTTACGCTACTATCGCATTCAATGCAGATAGCGGCAACGAATCCTCCGAAGTAGTATCTTCCGAGGTTGAATCCTCCGAAGTGGTTTCTTCTGAAATCGAATCCTCCGAAGTAGTATCTTCCGAAGTAGTATCTTCCGAAGTTGAATCTTCTGAAGTAGTATCTTCCGAAGTAGTATCTTCCGAGGTTGAATCCTCTGAAGTAGTATCCTCCGAGGTTGAATCCTCTGAAGTAGTTTCTTCCGAAGTTGAATCCTCCGAAGAATCCTCTACTCCCGAAGTTTCCGAACCCGAAATCACCGACGACAGACCTTTCATCCCCTCTACCCCTGCAGCAACTCCCGGTTACGATACCACCGGTAACGTAGCACTCGGTAAGTCTTATAACGAACAGGGCTTTGGTGGCTACACTGCAGGTCTTACCGACGGTTTGGCTGTTCAGGAACTTACCTATGATAACAACTGGTTTGCATTCTGCACCACTGCAAACGAAAACGGTTATACCAACGCTCCCAACGGTGTAGGCTCTGTTGTTGTTGACCTTGCTAAGGTTTACGACATCAGCTCTATCAAGGTTAACGCTATCGTTGGCGAAAACGTTGACAGCTCCGGCATTTACGGTCCCGCAAAGATTACTGCTTATATCAGCAACACTCTTAACGGCACCTATAAGCTTCTTGGCGACCTCACCATCGGTGCAGGCACCAATAACGTAACCTGGGCAACTCTTGACAAGACCGCTTCCGGTCAGTTCGTTAAGCTCGAAGTTGCTCTTAACGGCACCTTCGCATTTATCAACGAAATCGTTGTAATCGGCGAAGAACCCGCAAGCGTCGATGACCTTATGGGTACACCTGTTGCTAACCCCAACTTCACCATGGACATCGAAGCTCCCGAATCCTTCAAGGCAGGCGAAGAAGTTATCGTAACCGTAACGGTTAACAACGTTAACGCTTCCAAGGGTCTCCAGCACGTACACGGTAAGCTCTACTTCGACCA
>SVQU01000010.1 GCA_015065165.1 Oscillospiraceae bacterium
GCAGTTAATGGCGAATATAATATCACTGCGGAACGAAGTGGAGCAATATCACTACGAGCAAAGCAAGTAATATCACTCCGACGAAGTCGGAATATCACTAAAAAACGAACGGATATGCAAGAGTTCGAATTCATACGCCAATCTACCGAAGATATCTTTTCGTAACCCTTACACAGAAAAAGACTTGCTTATGCAAGTCTTTTCTTAATGAAATCTGCCTTACCGCAGGAGTTTGAGGCGGACTTTATTTCATTTTATGATTTCCGAGGGCGCATACCCATGTATGAAATAATATACGGAGCCATCGACGGGATCTGATTTGCTTAAAAATGTGTGTCGTGGGAATTTCGTGTTCTCGAAAGAGCAAACATACTTCAAATCAATATCGGGTAATATTTGTGAAAACAAGGGCGAAGAAGAGGATTGACTTTTTTCCCAAGCTTCAGATAATTCGCAAGAAGAAGATTCCGGAGCTTTGAAAAATAGACTTAAGAACAAACCTTCTTGTTGGTATACATATTGCCCATAAACCAGTTCACTATCTATTGGAATATTTATTTGATAATCTATCAACATTTGTTGTTTTAACTCTTCCCACGAATCTTTTTCGACTATTATTTCTTCTTCAAAAGCGTTTTTAATGCAGGATACCAGTGTTGTTATCAGAAATAAAATCAAAACAAAGGTTAAAACAACATATAGATGGTTTTTAGATTGATTCTTTAAAAAGGCAGGGGTATTTTTCATATGAATATGTGGAATATCACTTTCTTGTTTTTTGTTCATAAGTTAGTACTCCGTAAATTTTCCGTGTTGCATTTTTAAATGTATATTAGAATTTGTATTACTATCCATCTATTTTATTCGAATCGTTATTGTTTTTTATTATATCTTCCCTTTCGGGGATAACCTCGCTTGGCTTTGAATCTAAAAAATCAAGGGCGGATATTTTTGAATTCTTATCATTTTCGTCCATAGCGTCTTTTTCCTCTTCTGACGAAGAAGACCGTTTTTTGAATACCATAACTATTTTTGCAACCAATGCGCCAACACAAGAAAACAACAAGAAAATGAAAGATAATTCTAAAACATCAACAAAATAACCTGCATTCTTTTCATCCAGCAGAAAAACAACCGGCGACAGCGAAGCAACCCAAGCAATATAAAAATACAAATGCGGGATAAAAAACGCTTTGAATTTAGTATAAGTAACATACCCATGACAAATAGCAATCAAAATGGAAAAAAGCCAGAAATGAACTAAAATCACCATCATTCCTAAGTCATTACTACTTGCAATGCCGGCAAATGCCATGCCGTTAATCAAAGCGAACAGTATATCAAATTTTAATAAGTTTATGTATTTTTGGTATATTATTTTTCTGTTTTTACTCATAATTTGCCCCATAAAATACTTTATTAAATATTATCGTCATCCTGACCTTCACCGCGAATTTCGATGATTTAATTTGTTTTTAATATATACAATAAGCTTTGTTAACAGCGAAACAACCAACGAAACAGCGATGCCCCAATATGAGATGACGTACAAATAAGCACCGCATAGCTCGGCAACAAAGCAAAATGCAAGAGTTATAATTGCAAATGCCAAATTTGGCAATATAACATTTCTGAATGATATATAAGACAAGCAACCATATATAGCGGAAAATACAGGCTGTACAAAGAAAAAGGAAAGATCGGATAGTGTTATTAATGCATAGGGTCCAAGGTCGTCTACGGCAATCCATAGGATAAATACAACGTAGAATAAAACCATAGACAGCAAAATTTTATATTTCTTATCTATCTTTAAATCTTTGTATTTTTTCATATTACATCCTTTTTATAATCTAATCCTTCACCTGAGAGCGCAAAGCATCCATACGAGCATCAAGCTCGGCAGAAAGGTTGGCGCAGAGAAGCAGCTCGTATTTCATTTCGTCGGTGAAGTCATAATCCTTCTTATAGCGAAGCTGATGCTCCAAGCTTGCCCAAGAATCCATAGCGATAGTGCGAAGCTGAACCTCGACCCTCATCAATTTCTTTTCGTGAGCAAGGAAGATAGGCACTGTTATGATAAGATGCAAACTTCTGTAACCGTTGGGCTTGGGGTTTTTAATATAATCCTTAATCTGCACCAATTGGATATCGTCCTGCTTTAAGAGCGAATCGGCAATTGTATAAACGTCCTTGGGGAAGGAGCATATAACCCTAACCCCTGCCACGTCGGAAAGGTTGTCTTCGATAGCGGATATAGACAAGGGCAACCCCATTTTTTGCAATTTTTCACGCATACTTTCGGCAGATTTAAGGCGTGTTTTTATACTGTTTATAGGGTTTCTGTCGTATTGCAGTGAATATTCCACATCAAGAACGTGTAATTTTGTTTCGACCTCCATCATAGCGCAACGGTAATAAGCCATAAGCGTTGTGAAGCGTTGCATATAATCCTTGCCCCATTCCAGAACGTCGGCGGTGAAGGCTGTTTCAAGCTGATGCTTTACTATTTCATCTCTTTTAGGTTCCATAAGAAAACCTCTTTTCTGTATCTATTCGTATTTTCATTATAATACTTTTTGGCGTATAGCACAATATGGATAAAGGAATATTTACAATTTGATAATTGATTATTATATTTTTATATGATATTATACAAACGTAGGATGAGTTATTTTTTGCAATGTTTTTACGATTTGATTTTAGAAAGCAGGTGCTTAAAATGAAAAATACCTTTAAAAATTACCGTATTTTTATCCTTTTGGTTTTGGCTTTGTCTTTAGTTTTGTCCTCTTGCGGTTCTTCGGATGAAAAATTCGATAACGCCGCTATGGATTCTGTAGAAAAGACAGAGGGCGAAACGATCGGCACTACCGATTCTGCTTTGGGCAACGGCGAAATCACACAGACCGAAACAAAAACGAAAATTATTCGCGACGTGAACATTACAGGCGAAACAAAGAGCTTTGACGAGGCTGTAAGCCAAATTAAAGATCAGATTGCCGCATTTGAGGGATATATCGAAAAATCCGACGTAAGCGGCGGCAGACATCTTGCAGACGGCCGACACACCGCAAAAAATGCAAGCTTTGTTATTAGAATCCCCGCAGATAAATTAGACGGTTTTCTTAACGAAACCAACGCATTGCTGAACGTAACCCATTCCACCGAAAGCACAAAAGACGTTACCCTTGATTATTATGATATTAAGTCCCGTCTTGACACCCTTAAAACCAAAAAGACGGCTTTGGAAAATATGCTTAAGGAATCAACGTCGCTAAACGATATGCTTTTGATTCAGGATGACCTTTACAGAGTTATTGCAGATATCGAGGCATATCAATCCAAGCTTAATCTTTACGACAACAAGGTTAATTATTCCACCGTTACTCTTAACGTACGCGAGGTTGTGGAATATACGGTTTTGGATGACAACCCTGCCTTTGGCGAACGCATTAAGACCGCATTTAAAGACGGTTGGCGATTCTTTGGTGATTTTTGTGAAGGCTTTGCCGTTTTCGTGGTAGGTATTACGCCTATTTTGATTATCGCAGTTATCGTTATTACTGTGATTTTAATTGTAAATGCCAAGAAAAAGGCGAAAAAGAAGAACAGCAAAGAAAAAGAAGAATAATTAAAAGACTAAAAATAAGGTGCAGTGTTAAACTGCACCTTGTTTTTCTTTATAGTTTAAAGCATTGGCGAAAATCTCGGCGTGGTCCCCTGCAAGGCAGGAATTTCCAATCTGTTTATAAACCAAATCTCCCACAATCCCGTTTTTATCTCTTTGACAAGACACCTTAACCGTTTTTCGTTCCTCGCCGTCAAGAACGGTTATTTCGATAATATCAACGCCGTTGAGATTAATTTTCTTACAAGAGAAAGGATACCACCTTGCCGACATAGCATCGTCCCCTGCAGAAAGGGCGGTTTCGTCCTTTATATCCGCAAGAAAGGGTACGGTGATAATACGGGTTCGCGGGTCGCGGTTGGGGGTTGAAGCCACCCTTAATTGGCGAAGATTTACGGCATCAAGCCCTGTTTCTTCCTTTAATTCGCGGACAGCGGCGGTGTAAACGTCCTCGTCAGGCTCTACAAAACCGCCGGGGAATGCCAATTTACCCAAGCAAGGATGTCCGCCGCGTTTAATAAGCAGAACCTTGCCGTCTTTTATAATAATTACGTCTATAGTAACCGAGGGACGTTCGTATTTACTTGCATCGTACTGCGCCAAAAACTCGGCTTCGGTAAGACCGTTTTTATCGCGAAGCTCTTTCATTTAATATCACCCACAATTTATAAAAATCAAAGCGGTTTTTTCTGTATTTGGCTGTTTCTTCTGGGATAGGTTTTGGGAGTTTGTTTAACCTTTTTTATTACAACAAGTGTATGAAGATAATCGAATTCGGGAACGGTAATTTGCATTATGTCAACCAATTCTCCGCCAAGAACCGAAATGGCTTTTTTCGCTTCGTCGGCTTCTTCTTTTCCCTTTTCGCCCTTCATCGCCACGAAATATCCGCCCACCTTTACAAAGGGCATACACCATTCGCAAAGGACGTTTAATCTCGCCACACCGCGGGCAACGGCAATATCGAAGCTTTCGCGGTATTCCGGCATAACCCCAAGCTCTTCGGCTCTGCCGCAAAGGGTGTTAATGTTGTTTACACCTGCTTTTTCAGCGGTTTCTGCCACGTAGGTTAATTTTTTCGCGGTGGCATCGTTGGAGGTTATAACACAGTTTTCCGAGCAAAGGGCAAGGGGCAAGGACGGAAATCCTCCGCCGCAGCCCACGTCGATAACCGATGCGTTTTTGAAAAGGTTGGTATCTAAAAGGGTTAGCGAATCCCAAAAGTGTAACAGACCCACACCCTTTTCGTCGGTTAAAGCCGTAAGGTTCATAACCTGATTTTTCTCTGCCAAGCAATTACCAATTATGTCAAGTGATTTACATTCGCTTTCGGTAAGCGAGGGGCGGTATTTTTTTGTAATTTCGGAAAATGACATAGGTTATCTCCTTTGAGCAAGATAGATAAGAAGCACCGAAATATCCGAGGGCGAAACACCGCTTATGCGGGACGCTCTGCCGATATTTTCGGGGCGAAGCTTTTGAAGCTTTTGCGCCGCCTCTAAACGTAAACCGCGTATTTGGGTATAATCTATATCCTCGGGAAGCTGTTTTTCCTCTAATTTGGAAAAACGGGCAACCTCGGCAAGCTGACGCTTGATATAACCCGAATATTTAATTTCGGTTTCTGCACGGGCAAGAAGATTTATATCGTAATCGGTGGTATCACCCGAAAGACGGATTACATCTGCAATAGTGATATCGGGGCGTTTAAGAAGCTCTGCTTTGACGATACCCTCTCCTGTTCTCGGATAACCACGTTCCTCCAAAAGGTCGTCCAATTCTTTAGAAGCCTTTATGCTTTGGTGCTCTAAGGAATAAATCATTTCCTGCAATTTTGCTTCGAAATTCAAAAATTCCTCGTAACGCTCTTGGCTTACAAGACCGATTTCATAACCCTTGGGCATAAGTCGGGTTTGGGAATTATCCTGTCTTAACAACAATCTGTATTCACTTCGGGAGGTCATTATACGGTAAGGCTCGTTTGTGCCCTTTGTAACCAAATCGTCAATAAGGGTACCTATGTAGCTTTCGCTTCGGGAAAGGGTAAAAGGCGGCAAGCCTTTTACCTTAAGCGCGGCATTTATGCCCGCAATAAGTCCCTGCGCCGCGGCTTCTTCATAACCCGAGCTGCCGTTGAACTGTCCCGCGCCGAAAAGACCGTTTATATCGCGGAATTCAAGGGTTGAAGAAAGCTGAAGCGGGTCGCAGCAATCGTATTCGATAGCATAGGCAGTACGCATAAACACAGCGTTTTCAAGACCTTCGATGCTGTGAACAAGCTGAAGCTGAACCTCCTCGGGCAGCGAGCTTGAAAGACCCTGAAGATAGATTTCTTTTGTATCAAGCCCCATAGGCTCAACGAAAATCTGGTGGCGCTCTTTATCGGCAAAGCGCACAACCTTATCCTCGATACTGGGGCAATATCTGGGGCCCGTACCGTGAATTACACCCGAATAAAGGGGCGAACGGGAAAGATTTTCGTGAATTATACGGTGTGTTTCTCGGTTGGTATAAGCAATATAGCAAGGAAGGGCGTTTGGACGAGAGGGATAAAATCCGAACATTGTGGGTTGTTCATCCCCGTCCTGACGCTCTAATTTTGAATAATCGATACTGTCCGCGTGGATTCTGGGAGGGGTGCCGGTTTTAAATCTAACAAGCTTTACCCCTATTTCCTTTAATGATTCCACAAGACGGTTTGCAGGAAGTGTGTTATCGGGACCTGATTCGTAAGCCTCCTCGCCCACGATAATTCTACCGCCAAGGGAAGTGCCGGTTGCAATAACAACGCACTTTGCGGGATAGAACGCGCCGAAAGAGGTTGTTACACCCGTAACACCGTTTTCGTCGGCGCAAATCTCCACAACCTCGGATTGTTTAAGGGTGAGGTTGGGGGTATTCTCCACCACGTTTTTCATATAATCGCGGTAACGAACGCGGTCTGCCTGCATACGCAAGGAACGAACCGCGGGACCTTTGGATGCGTTAAGCATACGGCTTTGAAGCATAACCGCATTGGCGGCTTTGCCCATTTCTCCGCCCAAGGAGTCGATTTCGAAAACAAGGTGTCCCTTACCCGTACCGCCGATAGAGGGGTTGCAGGGCATATTGCCCACAAGGTCAAGGGTTAAGGTGAACAGGGCGGTTTTTGCCCCCATACGTGCCGAGGCAAGGGCGGCTTCAAGCCCCGCGTGGCCCGCGCCGATAACGGCAACGTCTAATTGTTCGGAAATATATTTTTGCATAAATTAACGTTCCTTAAGATTTCAAGCTTATTATTTTCCCACACAGAAATGAGAAAAGATTTCGTTAACGATATCCTCGCTGACCTGACGGCCGTCGGCCTCGGCAATTGCCCCAAGGGCAATCTCGATATCCATACCCGCCACGTCTTGGGTAAAGGAATTCAGGGCATTTAAAGCGTCCCCCACCGCCTTGGCGGCGTTTGCCACCGCGGCGCATTGGCGTGCGTTTGTAACAATTTCATCGCTTTCGCCTATTTCCCCCTCGCCGAACATTTCGGCAACCAAGGAAACCAAGGCTTCGAGCCCTTCATTATTCAGCGCGCTCAAAACAACGGTTTTTTCAAAGGGGAGCTTGTGGCAGGAGGTATCCGAGGATATATCCGCCTTGTTGTATATACAAACCGTTTGGTTTTGCTTCCCTGCTTCGAATATAGAACCTATCAACCGTTTATCGTCATCGTCGATAGGTCGCGAAAGGTCGAACACCGCCAAAATAAGATCGGCATTTTCTATCGCCTGCTTGCTTTTTTCTATACCGATTTTTTCAACGGTATCAAGGCTTTCGCGTATACCCGCCGTATCGGAAAGACGAAGCAGAATTTCCCCAAGGCGCACCGTTTCGGTAACGATATCGCGGGTTGTTCCCTCGATATCCGTAACTATTGCCCTCTCCTCGCCGCAAAGGGCATTAAGCAACGAGCTTTTGCCCGTGTTGGGCTTGCCCACAATTGCGGTGCTTATTCCCTCGCTTATGGCTTTGCCGTAGGTATGACTGCCCACAAGCTTATCCAAGGATTTTTTCACCGAACCAAGGCGGGAACGCATTTCTTCTACCGAAACGTCTGTCATATCCTCGTCGGGATAATCTATATAGGCATAAACAGAAGCGGTAAGCAATTTTAATTCATCGTAAATCTCGCCAAGCTTTCGGGAAAGCGAACCGCCCGCCTGCTTGGATGCCACCGAAAGATGCTTTTCGGTTTTGGAATCGATAATATCGCCGATAGCCTCGGCTTGGGTAAGACTTATCTTTCCGTTTAGAAAGGCGCGGCGGGTAAATTCACCTGCCGATGCCATCACCGCACCGTTTTTCAAAGCGGCAGAAAGAAGCTTTTGTGTAACGAGAATACCGCCGTGGCAATAAAGCTCGGCAACGTTTTCCCCCGTAAATGATTTCGGACCGTGAAACAAAACACAGAGTCCGTCGTCAAATATTCCGTTTTCATCACAGAAAGAACCGTAATAGCTAACTCCGTGTTGTTCCTCGGCAAAACGTTTTTCAGAGGCGGGGATAAAAATACGCTTGGCTACGTCAAATGCTTCGTCGCCGCTGATACGTATTAAAGCCACACCGCCTTTGCCGTGAGGAGTGCCTATTGCCGCAATGGTTGTCATAAAAAATTGCTCCGTTTTACTATATTCGTTATATTATAACTCTTTTTACTCTTTATTGCAAGAATTTTAACAATATCTATATACTTTTTAAGGTTTTTGTGATAGAATATAGTTTGTAAGATTATATATAAAACTTGTTTAGGAGAAAGATATGGCTTTATTTTCTAAGCTTTTCGGTACATACAGCGAAAAGCAGATTAAAAAAATCGAACCTATTGTTAACAAGATAGAAGCCCTTGACGGCAAATACACCGCTATGAGCGATGACGAGCTTAAAGGTCAGACCGCCATTTTAAAATCTCGTTTGGAAAAGGGCGAAACCTTGGATGATATTCTGCCCGAAGCATTTGCTACGGTAAGAGAAGCATCCTGGCGTGTTTTGGGTAAAAAGCATTACCGTGTTCAGCTTATCGGCGGTATCGTTATACATCAAGGCAGAATTGCCGAAATGAGAACCGGTGAAGGTAAAACCCTTATGGCAACCCTCCCCGCTTATCTTAACGCACTTAGCGGCAAGGGTGTTCATATCGTTACGGTTAACGATTATCTCGCAAAGCGCGACAGCGAATGGATGGGTAATATTTACCGTTATCTCGGTCTTACGGTTGGTCTTGTTCTTCACGGCGGCGATACTGCCGAAAAGAAGGCCGCCTATGCCGCAGACATAACCTACGGTACAAACAACGAATTCGGCTTTGACTACCTACGCGACAATATGGTGGTTTATAAATCCGGCACCGTTCAGCGCGGACACGAATTTGCCATTGTGGACGAGGTTGACTCTATCCTTATCGACGAAGCGCGCACACCTTTGATTATTTCGGGTGCCAGCGGTGAATCGGGCGATATGTATAAAAAGGCCGACGAATTCGTTAAAAGGCTTAAGTGCTTCCGTATAAAAGAATTCGACAGCAAAACCAGCGATGAAACCATTGAAGAAGATTATATAGTTGACGAAAAAGCCAACAGCTGTATGTTTACCACAAACGGCTTGGCTAAAGCCGAAAAGCATTTCGGCTTGGAAAATATCGGCGACGGCGAACACCAAGAGCTTATGCACTTCCTTAATAACGCTATCCGCGCAAGAGGTATTATGAAAAAGGACGTGGATTACGTTATTCAGGACGGCAAGGTTGTTATTGTAGATTCCTTTACGGGACGTATTATGCCCGGCAGACGTTTTTCCAAAGGTCTGCACCAGGCAATCGAAGCAAAAGAGGGCGTAGACGTTCAAAACGAAAACCGCACTCAGGCGACGGTTACCTTCCAGAACTACTTCAGAATGTATAAAAAGCTTTCGGGTATGACAGGTACTGCCATGACCGAAGAAAATGAATTCCGCGAAATATATAATTTGGACGTAGTGGAAATCCCCACCAACAAGCCTATGATTCGTCTTGACCACAACGACGTGGTATATAAGAGCATTATGGGCAAATACGAGGCTATTATAAAGCAAATCGAGGCTTGCCGCGAAAAGGGACAGCCGGTTTTGGTTGGTACTGTTTCGGTTGAAAAGAGCGAACAGCTTTCCAAGCTTCTTAAAGCCAGAGGAATACCCCACACCGTTTTGAATGCGAAATACCACGACAAGGAAGCCGAGATTGTTGCTCAGGCAGGTAAATTGGGCGCGGTTACCATTTCTACCAATATGGCGGGCCGCGGTACCGACATTATCCTTGGCGGTAATGCGGAATTTATGGCAAAGGACGTATTGCGTAAGGAAGGTCTTGACGATTATATGCTTTACGAGGCAACCAACTTCGGCGCAACCGACGACGAGGAAATTCTTGCCGCAAGAAAGCATTATAACGAGCTTAAAGAAAAGTTCGAAGCAGAAATAAGCGTCGAAGCCGAAAAGGTTCGTCAGGCGGGCGGTTTGTTTATTTTGGGTACCGAGCGCCACGAAAGCCGCCGTATCGACAACCAGCTTCGCGGTCGTGCGGGACGTCAGGGCGACCCCGGTGAAAGCCGTTTTTATCTTTCTATGCAGGACGACCTTATGCGCTTGTTCGGTGCGGACAGAGTTTTGGGTGTTGTGGAAGCACTGAAAATGCCCGAGGACCAACCCATTGATGCAAAGCTTCTTTCCAACTCTATCGAAAACGCACAAAAGCGCATTGAGGGTAACAACTTTGAGCGCAGAAAGAACGTTTTACAATACGATGACGTTATAAATCTCCAGCGCGAGCTTATTTATAAGGAAAGACGCGAGGTTCTTGATAACGCTGACATTTCCGAAAAAATCAAGAAAATGGTTCGCGGTTATATCGAAGAAACCGTTGGTCTTTACACCCAAGCCGAGGTTGCCGACGATTGGGATTTCGACGGCTTGCGCGCCGCATTCAGAGGTCTCCTTTGCAATGATGAGGACTTTAGATATAACCAAACCGAGCTTTCCGCCCTTGAACCCGAGGATATCAGTAATTTGCTTATTTCCCGCGGGGAAGAAATTTTGAAAAAGCAGGAAGAAGTTTTCACCCCCGAAGAATTCCGCAAGGTGGAATCCTCGGTTCTGCTTAGAAACGTAGATATGAACTGGGTTGAGCATATTGACGCTATGGATGACCTTATCGGCAGCATCGGTCTTAACGCTTATGCCCAGAGAAACCCTGTTACCGAATATAAAATACAGGGTAGCGCTATGTTTGAGGAAATGATTTCGGCAATTCGCGCAGGCACTGCAAGAATGATTCTTTCGGTGCGTCCCAGAGCGCAAGTAACCGAAAGAAAGCAGGTACTTAACGGCACGGCATCATTAAAGGGCGACGGCCCCAAGGTTAAGCCCACCCCTGTTAAAAAAGAGGAAAAGGTTGGTCCTAACGACCCCTGCCCCTGCGGAAGCGGAAAGAAATATAAAAAATGCTGTGGCGGTATAAGTACCCCCACCGAGAATAATTAATAACGTACACCCCGAAACGGGGTTTAAGAGGTTTCAAAAATGGGTTTTGGCGTTGCATTAATCGGATATGCGTTTTTACTGTTGCAGGATATAGGCGGCGGTCTTTTTGCCGCGCTTACAATGGGATACGGCTTCTTTTTAGCCTCCCGTCTTAACGACAATTTTTTGCGCGCATCGGTTTCTGCACTGTTTATGCTCCCCCGCGGAGTTGTACAATTGTGTTCGCTTTTCGGTTTGTTCGTTTTAGAGGACCTGCCCGTTTTGAACACGGTTACCTATTTACTCCACATCGGCGCGTGGATGCTAAGCTCTTATTTCTGGCTCACCGCGGTGATACAGATTGCAAGAGACAACGGCGCAACAAAGCTGGAAAACAAAGCCAGAAACCGATTGGTTTTAACGGTTACGTTTTTGTGCTTTTCGGCGGCTGTTCCCCTTTTGAACCTAAACGGTGTATTGGGCAACCTTGCTTTTTCGGTTGCGGCTTTGCAATATATCCTTCAGTATGCGGTTATTTTCATTAACTTCTTTTTCCTGCACACCTGTTTTATACTAATTACGGGCGAAAGACAATATGAAAGAGATAAGCAGGAAATTGCAAAGGAACGGGCAAAGAGGTTGGAAAAACAGCAAGCTGAACAAAGGGAGGTATCCAAACGAATTGGCAAACGTAAATAAAAGCTTGGCAAAACGTAATAAGTATCTCTTAATTTTCGGATTTTTGTTTTTTGTAAATCCCGTACCCTTGGGGTTGGATTTTGTTCCCGACCTGTTCGGTTGGGTGTTAATCTATTTCGGATTAACGCAATTGGCGTTTTTCGACGGTGCTATCGAAAACGCAAAAAAGATTGCACTTTATTCGGCTGTGGTGGAGTTTTTTAAGCTTTTGCTTACAAAATCTATTTTCCTAACCGAAATCGGCTCTAACCGTATGTTGGGCGTGTTTGTGTTTTCCTTTTTGGAAATTATTTTGTATATTTTCTTTTTCAAACAGCTTATGGGCGGTATTTCTTATTTTTCAATGAGAAACAACTGTAACAAAGCCTTGGCAAAAAGCGACGGAACCGCCTTTTTATCCTATTTGGCGGTATCGGTTAGAATAGCCGCATCCCTTTTACCCGAGCTTTTGGCGTTGGTTGAGCAAAGAAAAAACATCACCACCGATTTTAAAACGCTGGATTTGATTAACGATATTATGGTTGCAAAGCCCCTTTTGGTTTTGTTGCTTTCGCTTTTGGCGTTTATTACGGGCGTGGCTTGGCACATTTCGGTTTGCGGGTTGTTAAACACGCTTCATAACGAATCGGGGGAGATTTTGGATACTCGTTATATTTCCGAATTCACCTCCAAACCCCAATTAACCCGTCCAAAAAAATTAAAGCGCGCTTTCTTTGTATTATATATCGCGCTCTTCTGTCTGGTGGATATTTCCGTAGACAAAATTCCAATAGCGCCCCCTTGGGCAACCTTTTTGCTTATGTTTGCCGTTTCCCTTGCAATTAAAAGCATTTGCGATTTCGGTTCGGTTAAGCAATTGTCCGTAATTTCCTTCGTTTTGCTTTTGGGCGCGGATATATTTAAAAGAAGCTTTGTACCCTACGGCGCGGTTGTTATTTACGAAACCGATTTGTCTATCGTTTCGGCAAACGCGGTTATTTCGGTTGTTACGGCAACGGTTTGTATGTTGTGTATACGCGAATTTCTTTTAAAGCTGTCCTTTCTATCTGAAAATCTCGGCGGCGAAAAGATTGATATAACCCTGCCTTGGGTTGCGTTTTGCTTAAGTATGATATTTTGGGCAGTGGGTTACACCGTGCCCTACCTATATTCCGCCGTGGCGTTCTGGCGGTTCGCTTGCACAGCGTTTTTCATTTGGAAGACGGCGTCGATTATCACACGGATAAACGACGAAGAAGAATACAGAGCATCCATCTCGGGCGATAATTGACCGCCACAAAAAGCCTGTGATTTTATGCTATATAATATAATGTAAGAAACCAAATAAAACTACTTTTACTCCTGTTTTTCGCAGGAGTAAAACTTTTTTGTACACTTAGACGTAAAACAGGGCAAAATATTCCTTAAAAAAGATGAGTTTTGAAAAAATTTACAATTGACAAGCGCCAAACTGTGTGATATAATTACATCGAACATGGGATAATGTCCCGAAATATTTTTTAAAGAAAGGAAACCCTAAAATGAAGAAGACAATTGCAATTCTTCTCTCTGTAGCATTGCTCGCTGCAATGCTCGCAGTTATGGTAGTTCCCGCATCCGCAGAAGCTACCAACGTAGCTCTTGGTAAGTCTTACGACGCTTTGGGCTACAAGGCAGAAGGCGAATGGCCTGCTGACTACACCGCAGACCTCACCGACGGCAATGCTGCAAGCGAACTCAACTTTGACAACACTTGGTTCGCATTCTGCAGCAGTGATGCTGGTTTGAACGGTCTCAACGCTCCTAACGGCATTGGTACTGTTACCATCGACCTCGAAGCTGCTTACGACATCAGCCTCATCAAAGTTAACACCCTTATGGGTAACAACGTTGACGGCTCCGGCGTAAGTGGTGCTTCCAGAATTTCCGCTTACATCAGCGACACCGCTGACGGCGAATTCGCACCTCTCGGCGACCTCACCTCTACCGTTTCCGAAGGCGTTACCTGGGTAGAACTTGCTACCGAAGCTAACGGTAGATTCGTTAAGATCGAATTTGTTCTTAGCGGTATCTTCGCTTTCCTTAACGAAATCGAAGTTTACGCTGAAGATGCTACCCAGGGTGGCGAAACTTCCGGCGAAACCTCTGACGGCGAAACCTCCGATGCTCCTGCTTTCGACCTCGGCACTCCCGTTGAAAACCCCAACTTCTCCATGGACATCACCGTTCCTGAATACTACAAGGCTGGTGAAGAAGTTGTTGTTACCGTAACCGTTAACAACGTTAACACCACTGTTGGTCTCCAGCACGTACACGGTAACCTCTACTTCGATACCTCCGTTCTCGGTTTCAGCCTTCCCCTTAAGGATAAGCAGGAACTTAAGAACACCTTTGCAGGTTACAACGAATGGGAAGATATGACCAGAATGAAGACCGATGGCACCATCTGGTGGGTAGAAGTTGACGCTGCTACCGCTGGTTATGAAGATCCCGACAACGCTGGCGAATACCTCATCTCTGACGTATTCGAAGACGGCGTTCTCGTATTCAACGTTAAGTTTATTGCTCTTGCTGACGCTACCGGCGACACCGCTGTTTACATTCCTAACGTAGCTCACACCGGCAAGGACAACGTATACGGCGACCACTACGCAATCGTTCCTCCCTACACTCACACTCCCTATGTAGGTACCGGTTCCGGCGCAGTTATCCCCGCATACGATCCTTCTATGGAACCCTCCTCTTCTGAAATCGAATCCGAAGTTGTTTCTTCTGAAATCGAATCCGAAGTTGTTTCTTCTGAAATCGAATCCGAAGTTGTTTCTTCCGAAATCGAATCCGAAGTTGTTTCTTCCGAAATCGAATCTGAAGTTGTTTCTTCCGAAATCGAATCCGAAGTTGTTTCTTCTGAAATCGAATCCGAAGTTGTTTCTTCCGAAATCGAATCTGAAGTTGTTTCTTCCGAAATCGAATCTGAAGTTGAATCTTCCGAAATCGTTGAACCTTCCGAACCCATCGAAGAATCCTCTGAAGAAGATCTCCTTGGCGAACCCAACGAAGATCCCACCTTCACTATGGACATCACTGTTCCCGATTCCTACAAGGCTGGCGAAGAAGTAATTGTTACCGTTACCGTTAACAACGTTACCGACGCTATCCACCACGTACACGGCGAACTCCACTTCGATTCTTCCGTTCTTAAGACCGCATTCCCCCTCAAGTTGGACCAGGAATTGAAGGGCACTCTCGTTCCCTTCGCAGAATGGGAAGACTTCTGTAAGGTTTCCGTTGATGAAAACGGCGACTGGATCATCATCGTTGATGCTCTTACCGCTGGTTACTACAACGACAACTACGAATATGTTTACACCGACACTCTCAACGATGGCGACCTTGTATTCAACATCAAGTTCATCGCTCTCGAAGATGCTGAAGGCGACACCGTAGTTTACATTCCTCACAACACCGTTGCAGGCGACTACGTTGACCCTGTAACCTACGAAACTACCAAGTTCGTTGGTAACGGTTCCGAAGCTATCATTCCTGAATACAAGGAACCCGTTATCGAATCCACCGAACCTGAAGTTGAATCTTCTGAAGAATCTTCTGAAGTAGAATCCGAAGTTGAATCTTCTGAAGTTGTAGAACCTTCTGAACCCACCGTTGACGAACCTACCGTTGACGAACCCACTGTTGACGAACCCAGTGATGTTGAATCCTCCGAAGACAGCTCTACTGAAGGCCCCGTTACCGGCGACGCTTCCAGCATGATCTTCTTCGCTATCATCGCTCTCGTAGCAATCGCAGGTTCTGCAGTTGTTATTAAGACTCGTAAATAAGTCTTAAAGCTTTAATAGCTATTTACAGGCGGCTTTCATAGCCGCCTGTTTTTTATTGTTTTCGCCCCCCAAAAAAACATCAAACAAAAAAAGAGGATGAATTTCATCCTCTTTTAATTTTAGTTATTTGTTTTAGCGCAAAGGGTATTAATCTACGCAATCGTCGCAATCGGTATCGTCTTCCATATATTCACGAACGGCGAGGCGTTTTTCATCGCGCTGTTTTTCGACCATATCCGAAAGCATATTCTTTACCTGAGATGCGTTCTTGATTTTGGAAATATCAAATTCGGGAGTGGATTTATCTCCTGTGCAGCAATGGATAGTACCCAAGCCGAAAATACGTTGCCCGAAAGGCTTTTTAAGAGTAACGTCCATAATTCTGTAAAGACGGATTTCCTCCTCGATTTTCGAGAGAAAGCCGGTTTCGATAATAAGCTTTTCTTCGGTAAGCTTATACACGGTAAACGTCAAAGGAAGACCGAAGATTGTGCGTTTTCTTTCGCGCCAAACGTAAGCGGTTGTATCTTTTGCCATAAAAAACAACTCCTTTTGTGTTCATTTGCTTTATTCTATCACAATTTTTTCTATATATCTATAGTTTTTTGAAATTTTATAGTATTTCAGCCAAGTCTTTCAGAATAACACATTTTGATAGCCAAGGTTAAAAACGCAGGTTTTCGCAAAAGCGTTGATTGAACAGCTCATTTCCGCCAAGCTGTATATGCTCTGCTTTAAGGGCGGTTTCTATAGCCTTCTGTTTTAAACCTTCATCAAACAAAATCATCGCCGCGCCTTTTAACGCGCCGTTTCCCATTTGCTTGGTTTTCCTTGCAAGGGCTTTGGGTATTAATCCGATTTCAACAGCAGAATCAAGGTTCAAACGGTTTCCGAATCCGCCCACAAGATAAAAAGCCTCTATCTCGTCAAATTCCACCGAGGTTGCTGCCAGCACAGTTTCTATAGCGGAACAAACGGCGCTTTTTGCCAATTGCAGTGCTCGTATATCTTCGGCAGTGATTGATATCGGCTTGCCGTGAGAGGGTAAATTAAGGACAGACGGGGATATCCCGTCAGAATCGATATACCCCTGCTCTAAAAAGGCTGCAACTGCATCTATCAATCCCGAACCGCAAATTCCGACCGCAGGGGAATTGTTTATGGTGTGGGTGAAAATTCTTTGGTTTTCAAACCAAACCTTATCAATCGCGCCGTCCACACAAGGACAACCGCAAGAGATTTCCGCCCCTTCAAAGGCAGGACCGGCTGCGGCAGAGGTTACGTATAATCTGCCGTTCTTCCAAAGTGCGATTTCCCCATTGGTGCCTATATCGCAAAGCAGTGCGGTTTTATTGCTTTCGCACATACCCGACGCTATCACAGAGCACACCAAATCTGCCCCTACAAAGGCGTTTATACACGGAGGCAAGTAGGCTTTAACAGGCGAATTTATTTCAACACCGAAAAGGTTATCCGCCTTAAACGGCGCAACGGCAATGCTTTTCGGATTTATGCCGCAAAGAAGATAAAGCATAGCGGTATTGCCCGTGATAACCGTTTTTTCGATATCCTTTCGTTCTATTCCTGCAGTGTTGCAGATATTTTCGAAAAGGTTGTTTATACAATCCGTAATTTGCAAATTTAACAAAGGCAGTTTACCGTCAACGGCGGCACTTATTCTGCCCATAACGTCCGAAGAAACCGACCTTTGCGGATTTACGCTCACTGCCTCTGCAACAGCTTTGCCCTCTTTTGAAAAGAGCTTTAAGGCGATTGTTGTTGTACCGATATCCAAAGCTGCACCGTATTGAAATTTGCAGTTTTTAGATTGGATTGTACCAATATCCGTTTCTACAAACGCATTTTCAATAAAGATTTCGGGCAATTTTACGGTTGTATCCGCCGTCAGAATGGTTTTGCAGGCAAGCTTAATTTCCCATTGAAGGTTGTTGCTATGGGAAATACCGTCGAAAAGCTTAACGGTGCATTTGCCGCACTTTCCGTTACCTCCGCAGGGGGAATCTATAAAATATCCCTCTTGCTTAAGCAGATCCTTTAAAACAGGCGCCCCCGAAAAAGTTATTTCTTTTTGTGTTTCTTCGGTTATGATTTTTAACCTAGGCATTTACTTTTCACCCCAACAAAACGTCTGTAATCAACATTACGCAGAAACCCACCAGCAAAGCATAGGTTGCACCCATTTCGTTGCCGTGGGAATGGGTTTCGGGTATCATCTCATCACTGATAACGTAAAGCATAGTGCCGCCTGCAAAGGCAAGGGCAAAGGGCAATATTGTATAGGATAAACTAACCGCCAGATAACCGATAAGCGTCCCCACAATCTCTACAACACCCGTCAGCGCGGCGCATAGAAAGGTTTTCTTCGGCGATACACCCGCAGACAGCATAGGCGCAATAATAACCATACCCTCGGGGATGTTCTGCAAAGCAATACCACCTGCGATTATCAAAGCCTGAGAAGTATCTCCCGAGCCAAAGCCCACACCCGAAGCAATGCCCTCGGGCAGGTTATGAATCGCTATCGCCATAACGAACAACAAAACCTTGTTAAGGTTAGAATGGTTATGCTCATTCTGTTCCGAACCAACAAATTTATGAAGGTGAGGCACAAGCTTATCGATAAGGTTTAAAGACAGCGCACCCACAAAAATACCCACAACGGTAATGATAATGCCAAGCCTTCCGCCATATTCAAGAGAAGGCAGAATCAACCCCAAAACCGAGGCAGCAAGCATTATGCCCGCCGCAAAGGAAAGAACGATATCCGAAAATTTATGGGATATTCCTTTAAAAATAAACCCTATTATCGCCCCGAATATGGTTGCACCGCCAACACCCAGAGCAGTAATTAATACAAGTTCCATAAAGTTCTCCAAAGAAAGTTTTTCTTGTTTTCAGTATATCAAAATTTTAAGAAATTGTAAATACATAGTAATAAATTCACATCTAGTTTTAAACACCACGTAATCTTTTTCATAAAATTATATGTCAAGGTATTGCAATTAGATGAATTTTGGTTTATAATGATTTTATTAAGGCATAAATTTCAGTTAGAGAGGATATTTATGAGCATTTACGAAGAATTTTTGAAAAAAGGGCACAAAATCAACCCTGTTACAGACTTTAGGGGGTTGGTTTACGACAGCGCGAAGCGTTATGGCAAATTACCCGCTTTTCAGCTTCGGGACAGAATTATCACCTATACCCAGCTTGAAAAGGAATATAAAGCGCTTTGCAGTTATCTTCTTGACAAGGGGTTTGAAAATCAACGTATTGCCGTTGTGGGCGCAAACAGCTATAATTGGATTTTGGCTTATCTTGCGGCATCTACTGTTGGTATTTCGGTGCCCATCGATAAAGAGCTTGACGTTTCGGACGTGCTTAACTTTGTTGATTCCGCAGATTGTGCCGCCATTTTCGGTGATTCCAAGCTTTTAAAACAAATCCCCGATGATATAAATATCCCCAAATTTTCTATTGCCGACGACAAAAAGAGCGTTTTCGTTGGCGAAAGGATTGAAGCTCTTGTAACAGAGGGAGAAAGGATTTACAACGGCGGGTTCCACAAAATCGACAATTTGGAAATCAACCCCGAGGAAATGAGTATTCTTATCTTCACCTCGGGCACGACGGGCAATTCCAAGGGTGTTTGCTTATCGCAAAAGAACATTTGCGCCAACATCAATTCCACCGCGCGTATGGTTAAGGTAGATCCCACCTTACATTCCCTTTCGGTTCTTCCCCTGCACCACACCTACGAAACCACGTTGGGACACCTTTTGTTGCTTTCGGGCGGTTCTTGTATATCATATGCAGACGGATTGCGTCAGGTTGCAAAGAACATCAGCGAATACCGTCCCAGCGTTTTGATTGTGGTTCCCCTTTTGTTGGAATTTATTTTAAAGCGTATTGATGCTTCTATCCGCAGTTCTCTCCCCGCAAAAATGCTTCTTCCCGAGGGAACGCCCTTGAAGGATACCATAAAGGCTCTCCCCTTCTTTATACGAGTTATCGTTAAGCGCAAGATCAAGAAAACTCTCGGCGGCAAGTTGAGATTGCTTATCGTGGGTGCGGCACCCATTAAGCCCGAGGTTATCGAAACCTTCTGTTATTTGGGCATTACCACCTATCAGGGTTACGGTCTTACCGAATGTTCCCCCTTGCTTGCGGGTAATAACGATTTTTATATGAACCCCAACGCGGTTGGTTTGCCTATTCCCGGTGTTGAAATTAAAATCGAGAACCCCAACAGCGAAGGCGTGGGGGAGGTTATCGCCAAGGGCGACAACATTATGATCGGTTATTATAACGACGAGGAAGAAACCGCAAGAACAATGCGCGGCGGATATTTCCACACGGGTGATTTAGGTTATCTCGACGAAGACGGATTTTTGTATCTCACAGGCAGATGCAAAAACGTTATCGTCGCCCAAAACGGCAAAAATATTTACCCCGAAGAGCTTGAAGAACGTTTGTCGGAATATGCCGTTGTCGAAGAAGCTTTGGTTTTGGGCGTTCCCGATTCCAAGGGTGGAACCACCATTAAAGCAAAGATTTTCCCCTGTATAGACAAGATAAAAGAGGTTTATCAGGACAAAATCCCCTCTGCCGAGGATATCAAGGCTGAAATCTCCAAGGTTGTTTCGGCAATAAACGATAAGCTTCCCACCTATAAAAAGATTATTATAACCGAAATTGTGGAAGAAGCCTTTGAAAAGACCACCACCAAGAAAATCAAACGCTTTGGCAGCAACGTTCAATAAAACAAAAACAAGGACCACCGACATCGGTGGTCCTTAACTTTATATTTTGGTTTTTAATCTTTCCAGACGAAATTGAAATTTATAGATTCTCCGCCGTCAACAACAATGCTTTGACCTGTGCAGAATTTGTTTGTAACCGTTAAGAAATATGCCCAATCGGCAATTTCCTCTGCCGTTGCCCAGCGTTTCAAAGGGGTTTCCTCCATTATTTCCGCCCAAAGCTTTTTATCGTCTATCACGCATTGATTAAGAGGTGTTAAAACCCCGCCCGGGTCGAGGCTGTTGCAGGTTGCTCCAAAAAGTGCAACACGGGTCGCCACGTTTTTGGTATAGGCGATTACACCGCCCTTACTTGCACAATATTGCGGGAATTCCGCCCCGGTATGTCCGCTGGCAGAACCGATATTTAAAATAGACTTAATATCCTTTTGAACACCGTATTTTTCGGTTATATGAATTAACGCCTTTAGGTTAACGTCTATATCATTTTCGTTTTGGGTGCCCGCGTTGTTTATAAGTATTTCAACATTTGACAATTTGGGTAAGCTTTCATAATCGCAAACGTCGCAAACAAAATGGGTATAATTTTCGTTATCTATACTGCTTTCCTGCCTGTCTATGCCGAAAACAGTATTTCCCTCTTGAAGAAACCTTTGGGCGATTGCCCTACCGATTCCCTGAGAAGTGCCCGTTATAAGGATTTTCATCACGCTTTTTCCTTTTCTATATAATCGAAATACTCTTTACCAACGTTTTCTGCCCGCCATTTTTTGGTTATGCGGTAGCTTATGGGGGAAAATACAACCTGCATCAAAAGCTCGGCAACCGCGCCCGTAAGGGCACACATTGCGCTTTGCAAAACCGTCCAATGGAAGCCGTCCCAAAATATGGGTGCGAAAAATACAAAAACGATAACCGAAAAAATAAAGTTATCCGAAAACTGCCCCACAAAGCTTGAAATATAGGTTCGCATTGCAAAAGCAAGCTTTCCGTGGGGATTTTTCTTAAACGCTAATCCTATAAACCAATTTAAGGTGTTATGTATAACCGCCGAAACCAAAAAGGCAACCGTACTGCCAAAAAGTATAAACCACGTGCCTCCAAAAATGCTGTTAAATGCAGAATAATCGTTGGCATTAGAGGGAATTATACTTGCCACAAAGAAAATAAGGCAGGTTAGCAAATTTATCGCCACAGCAAGGAGAGATATGCTGTTGGACGCCTTTGGCCCGAAATGTCTTGTGATGATATCCATACACATAAAGGACAGCCAAGAAATTAATATACCGCCGTCAAGAGCAATCCAATCCAACTGCAACAAGGTTTTGTTTGCCAGCAGGTTCATACAAATAACGCTGACAACAAACAGAGTTACTGTTGTGGTGGGGATTGACCTTAACAATATTCGCATTTTCTTTCGAGAGGTTTCGAACAAATTTATTTTACGCATAAATGATTTTTACCTTGAAAATTAATAAAGGTATTATAACACGATTCCTTTATGAAAACAAGGGAATTAAATTAGAATTATTCGGTAACGGTTACGTCAATCTTAACGGTCTTATATTCGCTTACACCGTCGAAAACAGTAATTTCAATATCGTCCTCGCCCTTATAACCCTTAAGCGCGGTATATTCCAATTTTCCGCTTTCGTTAAGCTTTAAGAAGCCGTAAATAGGCGATCTTGTTATGCGGTAGGTATATCCCTTAAGGTTGCCGATTTCCAAAGTGGCATTTCTGCCGTTAACAACGGTAATTTCACCGCCGTTAAAGCCGGAAAGGTCCTTTTTCTCTACGTTCTTGTTATAGTTCTTGTCCAACTTTCCTGTTACGTAAAGAAGGGTTTCCTCCCATTCTTCCTTTTCGATAGGCTTTTCGCTGTGGCGATATTCGGTATACGCACCGGGGACAGCGCCTTGATAATAAGCGTTTACAGCATTTATAAAGCCATAATCAACACCTGTGCCGATATAATCGCGGTAGAGGTGTTGGGATTCCTTGGATTGCGCAGAGCATTCGATTTCGATTTCTATACCACAGCCGTAAAGCTTCGCCAATTCTGCGGCGGAGGTGATACGTGAAGGCTCGGTCCAATACCACATAAGGTTAGGCTGCAAGCAGGTGATATCAAAGCCCAGCACGTGGTTGAAATACAAGCCCTCGCAATCGTAATAAGGGCACCAAAGGGAGAGATATCCCAAGCTGTGAATATAATCGTTAAATGCCTTTGCCGCCTCGTAATCGTGGGCAGGCGCAGGGTCGTGAACGGGATGAGGGCGCATAGTTTCGTGTTGCCAATAGAAGCCCATAAGTTTAACGTATTTATATCCGCTTTCGTTGAAGCGTTTTATAGCCTCGTCCGCCTGCCATTTCAGACATTCTATATAATCCTCGGCAGTTTCAACGGATTTTCCGTTGAAGTTATCGCCGATAGCGGGGCAGATAACGGATATCCAAACCTCGCATTTTTCGTCGATGCCCAAATCCTCATTTATCTTTGCCTGAGCATATTCAATGGCATCGAGATTTACATCATCATAAAAAAGCTCGTCTAGGAAGAAGTTATATCCTTTTTCGCGCTGAGGATGAGCGCTAAGCTGGTTTCTTGTGGTTAACGCAAAGGAATCCATAAGTTTTTCGGTAGCCTTACCGTTTTCGTCAAGAACGGCAAGATATTCCAAAGCAGTTTCCTTGGTAATAACGTGATATTCGGTACAATGAACGTCTATTTTGTCGCCGATACCCGAGAAAAGAATATCCGAAACACCAAACTTTTCCACGCTGGGGTAGTTGCCGTAAACGATAGATTCATCATAAACGGCGGTTGCGGCGTTTTCGGGGTTCTTTCTACCCATAATTTCAATTTCGCCAAGATAAACCAAAGCCGAAATGTTGTTTGCGGGGACGGTTTCAAAGGTAAGGCGCACGTATCTTGCCTTTACTTCCTGCTTGAAGTTACAAATTCGGTTGTCCTCGCCCCTCTCGACTTTACCGTAATCGGGGTTTTCCTCGGCAAATACGGTAACCCAATCGGTGCCGTTTTCGCTAACGCTTATGTAATAAACGGGAGGTGTGGAGATACCCCAAGTGTATTTATCGTGGAAATAAAGGTTTAAGCCCTTAACCGACATAATTTGTCCCAAATCGGCAACAACGTGTCTGCCGCCGCCACGGTGGAACTTGAAATAATCATTATCGATATTTTTGCCGTGATATTTACCGTCGGTTAACATTCCGATATCCTCCATACCGTTGTTGGAATGTTCGGTAGGGAGATTGTCGAAATGGGAAATCTGAAATTCCACACCCTCGATGGTAGCAAGGTTGCGAAGTTCGTTATAATCCGCGTCGGATTCGCTAACCTTTACGTTAGATTCGCCAAGATTAAGGTTATAGTTATAAAAATCCTTAACGGTGTTGTAATGGTCTATATCCTGAAGAATTTCGGTGGAATACTTACCGTTTTCGCTATATTCAAAGCCGAAGATTTCATCAACACACATCATAGCGCCCAAAGGACGGTTAAAGCCTATGCGGTAATATCTTGCGTTTATCGCTTGAGGGAAGGAGAAATAATAGGTATATTGAGTGTTATTCTCTAATTCATCGGGGGTATAAAGTGTTGACAAAAGAGTAAACTTTTTGCCGTCGTTAGAAACTTCAACGGTAACACTTTGAGGAAAATCATAGGAATAATCCTTAATGCGAACACAACAAACGGCAATGTCGCCAACGTTGTGCATTTCTTCACCCGCATCGATTGTAACCGTAACGGGAGACGTGCCCTCCCAACCCACGTGGGAATATGCGCCGTAGATTAAATCCATGGTTTGGCAATTGGTAAGCTTAGAGCCTACGTTGGGGTATTGCTCGCTGGCATCGCGGCTTAGAGTATAGGGACGGTCGTAGAAAACGTTGGTTGCCAACTGTGTTCTGTCAACCTCACCTGCCAAATAGCCTTGAAGCTCTAAAACGGTTTTATTCTCTATAAAACCTGTGTTTATGGAAACCTCCGAGGAGGCTTGGGATTGGGCATCGCTTGAACCTTCGGTATTCTCGGTTTTGTTACAGGACACCAAGGAAATGAGCATTAATGCCGAAAGAATAAACGCTAAAAACTTTTTCATAACAATCACCTTTCTACTAACACTTTTAAATTATCTCCAAGCCGTTCATATCCGGCAATTGGGGATATACATCGTTTAAATTATCGGAATACCAATATGCCACCGAGGAAATATCATCCTGTAAGGGCAGATATCTGTTTCCGCTTCGCCAACCAAGGGCTTGAATTGTTACCTTTATATCCTTTTCGAAATAAATCGGGTCGGGAATATGCCAACGGTAAAGGTCGAAATACCTTTGGCTTTTATAAAGATTATCGGTTTTGTTTATTTTGTGCATACCCGCATAAGGTGTGCAGAATTCGGTATATTCGCCGTTTACGTCGAAATTATATGCACCGCAGAAATAATCCTCTGTGCCCGTACCGCAAATGGTGGGGAAATCGGTATCGCCGTCGAGATAAAACTTAATCTCTCCTTCGCCCCACCAGCCGTTATTTTTAACGCCCCAGTGCATATAAGTGCCCACGTAATGGCCTTTACCCTTGATATTATCAAGGATAACGTAGGGTTGCATATACGGCAAAGGGTTTACACGGCGGAACTGAGCATGGAAATAAAGTGTATCGGGTGAAAGTTCCTTTTCCTCGCAATCGATTTGGTAATATATATTACATTCACCGCCCAAATTTTCAAGCTCGATACGAAATCCCTTGAAAAAGGGCATTTCGAAATAGCAATTAAGCCCCTTTGCAGGGTTAACGCACATAGCAAGGCTTGTTAACTGACGGAACTCTTTATAATCGGCACTGCAAAAGAAATCCGAGAGGGGGCATTCCACGTTGGGGTTTGACTGACCGTCAAAGTATATTCTCAAAATAAGCTGTCGGCTTGCATAGGCACAATCGGTCATCCAGATATGCTTTATTGCGCCCTGACCTTTATAATCCGCAAGGGTGATTTTTCCAAAGGGTGGAACCTTTAGATAGGGATTAACCTTCCATCCCACGCCCAATTCGCGGGATGCCTCGGAGGCACTGCCGTGAACAGCACGTCCTCCCCCACCCTTTTCACCCGTTAGATTTTCGGGAGAAATGGAAAAGGTCTTTATGTTCTTTTTGGTGGTTAAATAAGACAGCATTTTTATCACCTCTCATTCGTGATAATACATTACTTTATTTTATCATATATTCAAACATTTTTCCACAAAAGTTTTTCGAAATAATACACAAAAAAAGCATTGCAAAATGGTGCAAAAAACCAAATTACAATGCTTTTGTTTTATACAAACGTTTTACGCCTTTGTTTCTATACCCGAATCAAAGGTGGGCATAAGCTGAAGCTTAAACAGATTTGCCTTGTGTTTTCTGTCGATAAGCTCTTTTGTTGCCTTATCCTCGATAACGCCCGTGCGGATATATTTATCCAATTCCGCATAAGTGAATCCAAGGTTTTCCTCGTCGGTTTTGCCGCAAAGACCGTCTATGGGAACCTTATCCACCAATTCCTTGGGAAGGTTTAAAAGATAACCTATTTCCTTAACCTCGGTTACGGTTAGGTTAGACATAGGGGAAAAATCCCCCACAGAATCTCCGTAACGTGTGGAATATCCCACCCAATCCTCGGAAAGATTGCAGGTGTTGCAAACTCTGCCGTTACAGCTTTGGGAAATGGCATATAAAGTGGACATTCTTATTCGCGGGGGCAGGTTTTGTTTGGTTTGGTCGGTGAGGGGTAAATCTTTGGGCAAACCTGCAATAATGCTTTCGTAGGCACCCTTAATATTAACAACGTAATGACGTATACCCAGGTGGTTTACAAGCATATATGCTTTGTCTATATCATGTTGCTCGCCCAAGGGCATTAAAACACCGATAACACGGTCCTTGCCCAAGGCCTCGACACACAGCGCCGCCGCAACCGAGCTGTCCTTACCGCCGGAAATACCCACCACGGCGTTACAGCCTCTTCCGTTATTTTCAAAAAAATCTCTTATCCATTGAACGCAATCGTTTTTCACTTTTTCGGCATTAAACATAATTATCGCCTCCCACGTATTATTTTAGTTGAAAAAGCCGTTTTTGTCAATTAAAAGTTTGTGTATTCCCCTTTCGGTTTCATCCGCTTGACTTTTTGGGGGAATTATGGTATATTAACTCTGTTAATCTCATATATCATAGACGGAGTGTTAAGATATGCAAATTTATGAAGAATTACAGGCGCGCGGTTTGATCGCACAGGTTACCGACGAGCCCCAGATAAGAGAACTTGTAAACAACGGTAAAGCAAAGTTTTACATCGGCTTTGACTGTACCGCAGACAGCCTTACCGCAGGTCATTTTATGGCGCTTACCCTTATGAAGCGTCTTCAGATGGCGGGCAACAAGCCTATTGCCCTTATAGGCGGCGGCACAACCATGATCGGCGACCCTTCGGGCAGAACCGATATGAGAAAGATGCTTACCAAGGAAGACATCGACCACAACGCAGATTGCTTTAGAAAGCAGATGGAAAAGTTTATCGAATTCGGCGAAGACAAGGCGATGATGATAAACAACGCCGATTGGCTTTTGAACCTTAATTACATCGATATGCTTCGCGACGTGGGGGCATGCTTCTCGGTAAACAATATGCTTCGCGCGGAATGTTATAAGCAAAGAATGGAAAAGGGTCTTTCCTTCCTTGAATTCAACTATATGATAATGCAGTCCTACGACTTCTATTATCTTTACAAGAATTACGATTGCAACCTTCAGTTCGGCGGCGACGACCAATGGTCTAATATGCTTGGCGGTACAGAGCTTATCCGCCGCAAGTTGGGTAAGGATGCCAACGCAATGACCATTACCCTTCTTACCGACTCTCAGGGCAAAAAGATGGGCAAAACCGCAGGCAACGCCGTTTGGCTTGACCCTAACAAGACATCTCCCTTTGAATTTTATCAATATTGGCGCAACGTTGACGATGCTGACGTTATGAAATGTATCCGTATGCTTACCTTTATTCCCATTGAAGAAATTGAAGAAATGGAAAATTGGGACGGCAGCAGAATTAACGAAAAGAAGGCTATCCTCGCTTTCCACCTTACCGAGCTTGTTCACGGTACGGAAGAAGCAAAGAAAGCCGAAGAAACCTCCAAGGCTTTGTTCAGCGGTATGGGTGATGACACAAATATGCCCTCCACCACCGTTGATGCATCCCTTATTGTTGACGGAAAAATCAGCCTTATCGACCTTCTCGTTCTCGGCGAGCTTGCAAAGAGCAAGGGCGAAGCAAGAAGACTTATCGAGCAGGGCGGTATCAGCGTTGACGGCGAAAAGGTTAGCGATTTTGGCTTTGCTGTTTCGGCAGATGCTTTGCAAAACGGCGTAAAGGTTAAAAAAGGCAAGAAGATTTTCCATAAGTTTTCTGTTTAATTAAATATGAAAACCGCCTTGGTTAAGCGCCAAGGCGGTTGTTTTTTTGCCGCTTTCATCAAATCGAAATTTCTTTACGTTTGCTTCGTCTTACACGATTAATATGCCTTTCGAAATCACCACTGTTAATAAGCTCGGTTAAAACATACTGCATAAATGCAGGAACCGTACAGGAATAGAATCCCAGTTTTTTTTCGAATATATCCACAAGATGCTTAGGTAACACCATATAGGCTATACGCAACGAAGGAGAAATGGTTTTTGAAAAGGTGTTTAAATAAATAACATTATCTTTATTGGAAAGGGCGAAAAGTGTTTCCACAGGCTTGGAAGAAACCGAAAATTCCGATTCGAAATCGTCTTCGATGATATATCGATTGTTTTCCTCTGCCCAGCGTACATATTCATAGCGTTTCGATGCCGAAGCGGTTACGCCGCTGGGATAGCTTCGATAAGGGGTCGTATGCAACACATTCGCCTTTGTTTTAGCAAGAGCTTTGCTGTCGATGCCGTAATCGGTAAGTGCCAAAGAATCATAATTAATTTCAGCGGCTTTATATACCTGCTCGATTTTATTGTAAGAGGGATATTCTATGGCATAAATACGTTTTCTGCCCAAAAGCTCTACGATAAGCCCATAAAGATATTCCGAACCCGACCCGATAACGATTTGATCTGCATCAACCTGAACCCCACGATTTCGGGCGAGATAACGGCAAATGGCACAGCGCAGCTCTATACAACCGCAGTTTGGCGATTTTTCAAGCAACAGCTCGTTATAATCATTTAAAACTCTTCGCATAGTTTTGCTAAGCACAGATATGGGAAAGTCGGGTTGGTGATGTGGGCTATTATGAGAAACAGGAGCTTCGGCAGACTCTTCGGTTAATGCAAAGCCGTCGTTTTTGCGGAATATGACGATAAATCCGCTTCGCTCTTTAGATTCTGCATAACCCTCATCGCATAACAGCGCATATGCGTGCTCTACGGTGATAATGCTCACTCCTGCTTCCTCTGCAAGATTCCGTTTCGACGGCAATTTGGTATTATAGGGATAAAACCCCTTAATTATATCATCTCTTATTTGCTTATAAAGCTGAAGATACAGCGGACGGCTTTCCTTATCAATTATGTAATTCATCTGGTTATATAAAATACTCCTATTTTGGCAATTGTTATATGCTCAGATAGAGTGTACACTATTCTTCGAAAAATGTAAAGGAGTTTTACAACAATGAATGAAAAAACAAAGAAAATCGTTATGGCGTCGCTTTTAACCGCCCTTACCTGTATTGCCACCATGATTATTAAAATCCCCTCGCCTCTTAAGGGCTATTTGAATTTAGGCGACTGTATTGTTTTGGTTTCGGGATGGGTTCTTTCCCCTTTATACGGCTTTCTTGCCGCAGGTATGGGTTCGGCATTGGCAGACCTGTTTTCGGGATACGTTATTTATGCCCCCGCTACTTTTGTTATCAAAGGAATCATGTCGCTTGTTGCTTTTTACGGTTTAAAGTTTTTATCCAAAAAGGGAAACAAGACTTTTGGTTTTGTCCTTAGCGGAATAACGGCGGAAATCGTCATGACCGCAGGATATTTTATATTTGAGGGATTTTTATACGGCTTTGTACCCTCGGCAGTAAATATCCCCGCAAACGGAATGCAGGGGCTTACAGGGGTGATTATCGGTATATCCATTATGAAAATATTGGAAAAAAGCGGAATCAAGTTTAAATAAACGGCAGTTGCCTGATTTTTTTCACAAGAAACGTTTAGCCCCCCAAAAACACAAAATGATATATTTTTCTTAACAACTTGCAAAAACTGTCTTTTCGTGTTATAATGTGTCAATTATTAGTTATACTCTAAAAGGAGTTTTGCAAAATGATGCATTTTGATTCCATCGATGCCTATAAAGGTAAAATCAAAAAAATACTTATTACCGAGGAAGAAATACAGTCTGCCGTAAAAAAGACAGCAGAGATAATAGACAGCCTTTACGATGGCACACCCATACTTCTTGTAAGTATTCTTAAGGGCGCGTTTATTTATATGGCGGACGTTTGCAAAAACGTTACAGTTCCCTGCGAGGTTGCGTTTATGACGGCGCAAAGCTATTTTAACGATACGGTTTCCAGCGGAAAAGTTGAAATAACCATGGATATCAAGCAAAACCTTGCGGACTATCACGTTGTTATTTTAGAGGATATCGTTGATACGGGCAGAACACTTTCGGAGGTTGTGAAAATTCTAAAAGGACGCAACCCCAAATCCTTCCGCGTTATTACCCTTCTTGACAAGCCCGCCCGCCGTGTGGTAGATTTTAAGGCTGACGTTTCGCTTTTCACCATTCCCGATTATTTCGTTATCGGTTACGGCTTGGATTGCGGCGAGCATTTTAGAAATTTACCCTACGTTGCAGAATATAACACAGAAGCATAATTTTGGCAAAAAGAAAACCCCTCAAACGAGGGGTTTTAATTTTATGCTTTTTAGTTATAGTAAAGCAAATCGCCATAAGACGGGAACGGCCAGAAGGAACGTTCGGTAAGCATTTCGGCTTCGTCGGCGGAACGGCGAAGCTCTGCCATAACGGGAATAACCGCATCACGGCAATGAACGCCGCATTTTTCGCTTCCCAAATTACGCTGTGCATATTCCGCGTTGGCGCGAAGAAGCTTGAGGGATGCAGACATTTCATCCGAAAGCTCTATCAAACGCTTTAGGGTTTCGGAAATATGGTGAGGAACGGGCATACCCGCGGTTTTTAAAGAACAAACCGTTTCGGCAAGATGCTTTATATATGCGCTGACAGCGGGAAGTATATCACGGCTTGTCATATCGCACATAGTTGCCGCTTCGATAGAAATAATCTTACAATAGGATTCAAGAAGTATATCGTGGCGGGAACGAAGCTCTTTTTCGGTGTAAACCTTATGCTTGGTGAACAGCGCGATATTTTTATCGCTGGTGAGATAAGGCAATGCATCCGCAGTGGTGGGAAGATTTAAAAGACCGCGGTGCTTTGCTTCTAACTTCCAATCGTTGGAATAGCCGTCGCCGTTAAATATAATGCGCTTATGTTCTTTAATGGTGCGTCTTATAAGCGCAGAAAGGGCAGAACGGAAATCCTCTTGGTTTTCCAATTCATCGGCAAACTGCATTAAGCAATCGGCAACGATTGTATTTATAATAACGTTAGGTTCGGCAACGGACATAGCCGAGCCGGGCATTCTGAATTCGAACTTATTACCCGTAAAGGCAAAGGGGCTTGTACGGTTTCTGTCGGTGGTATCCTTGGGGAAGGTGGGAAGAACGTGAACGCCGATTTCCATTTGGGTTTTCTCTGCGCCGTAATAGGGCACGTCCTCGTCGATGGCGTTGAGAATTGCGGTTAATTCATCACCCAAGAACATAGAAACGATAGCAGGAGGCGCTTCGTTTGCGCCCAAGCGGTGGTCGTTACCTGCGGTTGCCACAGAAATACGCAAAAGGTCCTGATGGTCGTCAACCGCCTTGATAACCGCACAAAGGAACAGCAAGAACTGCGCGTTTTCATAGGGGTTTTTACCGGGGGCAAGAAGATTCATACCCTTATCGGTGGAAAGCGACCAGTTGTTATGCTTACCGCTGCCGTTTACGCCCTCGAAGGGTTTTTCCTGCAATATACATACCAAACCGTGGCGTTCGGCAACCTTTTTCATAGTTTCCATTGTCAACTGGTTATGGTCGATAGCGATATTTGCCGAGCTGTAAACAGGTGCAAGTTCGTGCTGGCAAGGCGCTGCCTCGTTATGCTTGGTTTTTGAGAGAACACCCAATTTCCAAAGTTCTTCGTCAAGTTCTTTCATAAAGGCGGAAATTCTGGGTTTTATTGCGCCGAAGTAATGGTCCTCCATTTCCTGACCTTTAGGAGGCTTTGCGCCAAAAAGGGTTCTGCCGCAAACAACCAAATCCTCGCGCTGGTTGAAAATTTCTTTATCTACAAGGAAATATTCCTGCTCGGGGCCAACGTTGGGCTCTACGTGGTTTGCATCCGTACCGAAAAGCTTTAAAATACGCAACGCCTGCTCATTCAAGGTTTCCATAGAACGAAGAAGGGGTGTTTTTTTATCCAACGCTTCGCCGCCGTAAGAGCAGAAAACGCTGGGAATACAAAGCGAGCCGTCCTTGATAAAAGCGTAAGAGGTAGGGTCCCAAGCGGTATAACCGCGTGCCTCGAAGGTAGCGCGCAAGCCACCCGAGGGGAAGCTGGACGCATCGGGTTCGCCCTTGATAAGTTCCTTGCCCGAAAATTCCATAATTACGCCGCCCTTATTATCGGGGGTAACGAAGCTGTCGTGCTTTTCGGCGGTGATACCTGTCATAGGCTGGAACCAGTGGGTATAATGGGTTGCGCCGTTTTCTATTGCCCAATCCTTCATAGCCTCGGCAACAACGTTTGCCACGGTGATATCCAAATCATCCCCGCGTTGGATGGTATGCTTTATGGATTTATATACGTCTTCGGGAAGACGCTTTTTCATTACTTCGCGGTTGAAAACCAACGAACCGAATATTTCGGGGATATTTTTCATAGATTGCCTCCGGCAAACAAATTTTATCGATTTATTATAATTTATTTTTATTGCAAAGTCAAGAAAAACGGCTATATTTCGCCGTTTTTCATTCCAAATTATTCAATTTAACCCGACGTTATGAAATATTTTTAGGTATAAAGTATTTTTACACACATTTACGGCAACAATAAAAACACAACAAAATAAACGGAGGTTTTTAGAATGTCCCCAAAAGAATTACTTTATATCGAAGACGCGCTTGGACACACCAAGCAGATTAAAACCGTTTGCACCGATTTTTCTTCTCAAATCGGCGATACTGCGCTTAGCAATTTTGTTCAGCAAATCGCCCAGAAGCAACAGCAGACCTTTGACAGATTTTACAATTTACTGTGATAGAGAGGGGTTTTAAAAATGCAGGATCAGGTTATTATGGACAACATTCTCACCAGCGTGAAAAACGCATGTGATATTTTTATGCACGGCACAATCGAATCTTCCACGCCCAACGTGAACAGCACGTTTAAGCAAGCGCTTAACGATTGTTTGTGTATGCAAAACGAAATCTACAGCAAAATGGCGGAAAAGGGTTGGTATCCTTCCACCACCGCACCCCAACAGCAGATTCAGCAAACCAAGCAGAAATACAGCGCAGACGCGCAGGGTTAAAGCCATATAAAGTCAAGACCACCGATTAAAACGGTGGTCTTGCTTTTTAACTTAAATAATAAACGTTGCAAGCGTTAAGGTGTTTTATCCATTGGCAGGAATCAAGCCCCGATGCGGTTTTAAGAGAACTTAATATAACATCATCATCCTGATAGTTATTGATAAACACAAACAGTCCCTCTGTCATATCCTTGCCCTTAAGAACCGATTTGTAATATTCCGCGGTGGTTTCTTTATCAAATGCTATATAAGAGGATTCTAATTTCGCAAACAAAAGAATATCATCCAAAAACCGGTTATCCTGGGAATTGAACACGTAAATTGCAGGAACGTGAGCATTTTCCTCGATTGTTTCGACAATATCCGCCCTTTCGCGGTGATACATCGCTTGAGGTTCTTGCCTTGTAACCAAGGGGAATACCACAAACATAAATGAAAGAACAACACATATAACCTTGTTTGCCGTTTCGGTTTTCCAAAGGGATTTCAACAGACGATAAAAATAATAGAACACCAAAACAAAGGCATTTATACATATTGCGGCGATATACCTAAGCTCTACCCAAGGGGAAGCCGCCGAAACGATTATAAAATAGAAAAAGGTGGGTATTAACAAGGAATTAAGGGTTATTATCTTTTCCTCGTCGGTTTCTTCCAAGGGTTTTATATCCTTGCGGTATTTTTTACGGTAACAACAAAGAGCTATTGCGCCGATAACCATAAACACCAAGGCATTGTTAAAGCCGTATTCGTTTATAATCCAAGAATAATTAAGTATATTATCTATCATATCCGGAAGGTTGAAAAGACGGCTTATAAAGCCCTCGCCCTGATATCCGAAAAACATATGCTGTATGGAATAAGGGAAAATCAAAAGGGACAAGCCACCTGCAACAGCCATAGAGAGAATATAAAAACGCAGAGTTTTATATTCATTCTTCTTGATAAATCTATAACACTGATATAAAAACAGCGCGAAAAGATAGAACAGATAATAATAATGAGTTAATGAGCCGATAAGTGCGGAAAGACCTATAAGAACAATCCATTTTGCTTTATTGCCCGTACATTCTCTTAATTTCACGTGGAGATAAGCGATAAGCAATATATTCAGCGCCGTCAAGGCATACATTCTTATATAAAGAACGTTGGAAAGAGATGCCATTGTTAAAGACGAAAGAAAAGCGAACAGTGCAGATTTTTCGTTTACGTGGGATTCATCCTTTAAAATACGCTTTAACAAAGCATAGCTTAAAAGAGTTATAAAGGCATAACAGATAATATTTATTATAACGCCGTGCCAATGGGTATAGCTTTCGGGGGCAAGTCCCATAGCGAAACGCAATATAAGATAGTAAAATGGCGGATGAACATCGTTTTTTTGGTTTTCGTAAACCTGATAATATTCGCCGTATTCATCCTCTTGCAAAGCGAGATAATCTTCGTAATATTCCCCGCTGTGCCAATTATCGTAAAAATCCTCATCAAGCTGAATTTCCACCTGATGATAATTTGACAGTCCGAGAGAATAGGCCTCGTCCATATGTATATATGACTTTAACCCGCCGCATATAAGATATATCAGCGTTTGCAAAATCAGTATAACCGCAATAACGGTTATTTCTCTTTTTTTAGTTTGCATTATAAAACCTAATTTTTAGATATCTATTTCGTTGGTGAACTGCATAGGCAATCTGTCCCCATAAAAATGGGAAACGTCGGAAAACGCCAAAACCTGGGGAATGGTATATCCGTCGCTGTTATTGGGGAAGTTGATAATAGTTACGCCCGAATGGTTTATGGTAAAGGTGCTCCAAAAGGTTACGGGGTCGATACCAAGCAAATGAGAAAGCCAGGTCATTCCTGCGCCGTAATGGCAGAAAACCGCAACTCTATCGTTGTTGGGATTAAGAATTTTATATTTCAAGCCCTCGCGCTTATATCCAAGGCTTTCCATAAATTCATCCGAGGATTTAATTAAATTTTCATATCCCTCTTTTGCTTTTGTAAGGCAAAAGGGATATGCTTCGTACCATTTATCCCCCATACGAACCGATTGTTCGTTTTTATATCTGGTTGGGTTAATGCCAAATGACCAAGCCCAGCGGTTATCTCTTTCGGGATCGTTAAAGCCGAAATATTCAGCCGCCAATGCCTCGCTTACGAATTCGAGAACCTGAGGCTTTATCCGCAACAGCTCGCAAGCGGGCTGAGCTGTCATTTTCGCGCGGTTCATAGGAGAAGTGAATATTTTATCCAAGCCGTGAACCGAAAGACGTCTGCCCACGGCTTCGGCTTGGCGTTTGCCCTTTTCGGTAAGGCTGTCGGGATCATAAATGGGGTCTGCGTGGCGGATTACGTACAATAACATAACTTTTACCTCTTATTTTGATTCTACGATATAAAAATACGAAGACGTGGGAGAGTTTATAATACGGAACTTTGCACAGCAAAATTCACGTCGGTCGAATTTCGAAAGCATTTCGTTTATAAGCTCGCCCTCTATCTCCCCTTCCTCGTGGCCGGGGTAAACAGCAATAAGCAATATGCCGTCCTTATCCAAAAGGTCGATGGCTGTTTCAATTGCCTTTAAGGTTGTTTCCCTTTTGGTGGTTATGCTTTTATCACCGCCGGGAAGATACCCCAAATTGAACATACCCGCCTTTATGGGAGTTTTTATATATTCCCTTGCGTTGTGGTGGGAATCGCAAATAAGCTTATAATTATTCGGTGCGTTGTTTTCTACAAGCCTTTTTTCGGTGCTTTCAAGGGCAGAGGGCTGTATATCAAAGGCATAAACAAAGCCCTTTTCCCCAACGGTTTTAGAAAGAAACAGCGTATCGTGGCCGTTACCCATTGTAAAATCGGCGGCGATATCCCCCTCTTTTAAATGTTGAAGAATAAAACCCTTTTCGGTGGCAAGTATATCAAGCATAAAATCACCTCTTAGAGTGAGTAAATTGGTTCTAAAACATAAGGAGGCCAATCGACCTCCTTTGTATTTTAATTATTTGTTAAGATAAACTCTTTCTTTGGTTTTGCCGCTTTTATAAATAGCGCAAATCATTTCCATTGTTTCATATGCGCTTTCAACGGGAATAAACATTTCTGCGCCGCTTTCAAGGCATTCGTAGAAGTTGTTTATCTGCTTGCAGTGGTTAACACCCCAATAGGATTTAACGTTGCCATAGCCGAAATCTTCGTTGGGACGTTCAGCTTCGAAAACTCTGCCGTCGTTCATTTTGATGTATGCTCTGTCGGATTCCAACTCGGCAACACCGTTTTCGCAATGAAGCTCTACGTATACGTCGGCATCATAGCCGTAATAGTTAATCGCGTGGAAGTTTGCAAGAACACCGTTTTGGAAAGCGATACAGCCTTCGGCGGTATCCTCAACGTCTATCTTTGCATGACCGCGGTTTGCGATGGTAGCGTCAACATAATTAATGGGAGAATTTATAAGGTAACGCATAAGGTCGAGAGTGTGAATAGCCTGGTCGATAATTACACCGCCGCCTTCTTTATCCCATGTGCCCTTCCAATCGCTTTTGCCGTAATATTCGTCGGAACGGTCCCAGGTTACATAGCATTTTGCGGAAATAACCTTACCCAAGGTGCCGTCATCAAGAAGCTTTTTGGCAAGAAGCGCGCCTGCGTTATATCTGTTCTGAAAAACGCAATGGCAGATAACGTTGTTTTCCTTTGCAACGTCAATCATTGCGCGTGCATCCTCGATATTAATGGACATAGGCTTTTCGGTGAAAACGTGTTTGCCTCTTCTGCTGCATTCCATAGAAACGATGGGGTGCAAATAGTGGGGCAAGCAGATGTGAACTACGTCGATTTCTTCTTTTTCAAGCATTTCGATATAGTCGTAATAAGCCTTTACGCCGAATTCAGCCGCTTTTGCGTCTGCTCTGTCCTTCTTAACGTCGCACACAGCCACAAGCTCTGCGTTGGGACATCTAACGATACTAACCGCGTGCATAGGGAAAATATTACCGCAGCCAACGACTGCCGCCTTATACTTTTTCATAAACAACCTCAGTAATAAAAATATTTTGATTCCACAAGGGGGATTATAGCATAAATATTTGGAATTTCAATAGTTTTCCGAAAATTATCTGCGGAAAAGATTATTGATTTTTTTGAAATACTCCCCGTCGATATTATCGCAGGTGCTTTCGGTGGTACGGAACTGCCATTTACCGCTGTCATCACCGGGGATATTCATTCTCGCATCGCTGCCGAAGCCGCACATATCCTGAAAAGGAATTATGGCAAGAATTGCGCTTGAACGCCACAAGGCTTCGATAATTTTACGGCAGGCAGGGGCATCAAAACCACCCTTACCCCAATCGCCGTTATCAAAACCGCAATAATCAAGGGCGAACCGTCTTTCCTCCTCGGTAGCCTCCCAAAGCCAGCCAAGAAGCGTATTATTGTCGTGCGTGCCCGTATAGGCAATGCAATTTATGGGATAGTTATGAGGCAGGTGGGTTGCGTTATCGTTAGGGTCGAAGCCAAACTGAATTATACGCATACCCGGGAATCCGCTGTCCTTAAGAAGCTTAACCACGTCATCGCCGAAAGCACCCAAATCCTCGGCGATAATAGGAACGTCGCCAAGGGCGGCTTTAACCGCCTTGAAAAGGGACATACCGGGCCCTTTCATCCATTTGCCGTTTTTGGCGGTTTTGGATTTACCCTCGATTGCCCAATAAGAGGCAAAGGCACGGAAATGGTCGATACGAAGCATATCGTAAAGCTCAAAGGAGCGTTCTATACGCTTTATCCACCAAGCATAACCCGTGGTTTTATGGTATTTCCAGTTATATAAAGGGTTGCCCCAAAGCTGACCGTCCTCGGAGAAATAATCGGGAGGACAGCCCGCAACTCTGTCGGGAACGTAGGTTTCGGGGTCCACGGCGAAAAGCTCGGGGTTTGCCCAAAGGTCGGCACTATCGCGGGAGACGTAAATGGGCATATCACCGATAACCTTTATACCGATTTCGTTTATTTCCCTTTTGGTTTCTTCCCATTGGGTATAAAACAGATATTGAACAAAGCCGTGATAAAGGATTTCTTCCTTTAATTCATCAGCAAGCTTTAAAGCATCGGCATATTTAAATCCTTTTTCCCATTCCCAAAAATGCTTGCCGCCGTTTTCATGCTTCAACGCGCGGTAAAGACAATGGGAAAACAAGCCTTTTTTATCAACAAATTCTTCTATTTCCTGCTTTTTTTCGACATCAAGGCGGGAAAAAGCAGAGCGCAAAAGCTTTTCGCGCTGTTCTCTTGCAAAAGCATAATCGGCAGTATAGGGACTTCCGCCGTATTTATTCTCATTTGCTTCTTTAAGGGTGGAATAGCCGTCCCGAACCATAAGCGCAGGGCTTATATATAGCTCGTTCCCTGCAAAGGCGCTGTCCGAGCCATAGGGAGAGTTTGCATAATCCAAAGGGGTGAAGGGCAAAACCTGCCAACAGGAAAAGCCCATTTCCTTTATACGTCTTGCAAAATCAACCGCTTCCCTACCGAAAACGCCAACGCCGTATTCCGAAGGAAGCGCGGAAATGCTCATAAGCACACCGCTGCTTCTGTTTATAGTGCTCATTAATTGCTCCTTGAACATAAAACTTTAATTTAGTATAGCAAAGAACCAAACAATATGCAATACCTTTAATTTCTTAAATAACAAACTGCAAAACGCAGAATGCCGCATAAATTCCCAACAAACTCACACCCTGCCAGCGGGAAAGCTTTTCACGAAAAAGAGTGGGAATAGTTAAAACAGACATAACAATAAGCATAATAGGAATATCCAATACCAAAGAAGCGTTAATTCCGCCTATAGTTCCTGCCACGGGCACTTCAAACGGACTTATGGTAATTGCGGCACCGCTTACCAACACCAAATTGAAAAGGTTTGCACCGATAATATTACCCAAAGATAGAGAGCCATGACCTTTAACAAGAGAAGTAATGGCGGTTACCAATTCGGGGAGAGAGGTACCCAACGCAACTATAGTTAAACCTATAACCTTTTCGGAAACACCAAAGGTTTCGGCTATGATAATAGCATTATCAACCAAAAAATCCGCGCCAAAAGCAATAAGAACAGCGCCCAAAACGAGAAGAATAATATCCTTAAATAGACTATCTTTGGTTCCATCTTCCTTTGTTTCTACCACATGGTCTTCGCCGCTGATACGTTCAAGCTCGGATTCACTTACAACAACGCCGTTTTCTTCAAGCTTAACCATTTCAACCGATGCGGAATTTTTCTTCATACGCACTACGGTTAAAACCATATAAAGAGCGAAAATAGAAAGCAAAATTATGCCAACCATACGACTGAAATAACCGGTGAAATACGCTACAATACAATAAACAACAGCAGCTCCGAAAAAGAACGCCACGGGCAAAGCCATGCTTTTTCTGGCAGCCACACCGGGCTTAACAGCAATGGTTATGGCTGCAATGAGGGCGGTATTACAAATTATCGAACCGATAGCATTACCATATGCAATGGAACCTATTCCCTGAAAAGCTGCGCCTGCGGAAACCATCACCTCGGGCAAAGTTGTGCCTATAGAAACTACTGTTGCGCCAATCAACAATTCGGGCAAATGAAAACGCCTTGCAATGCCCGTTGCGCCGTCAACAAACCAATCGCCGCCCTTAATAAGCAACCCAAAGCCTAAAATCAACATCAGAATCGGAACTAACATTTTACTTCTCCTTAACTTTATATGAAAATCTTTATCTGTCGAACGATAGTATATCACGATTTATTTTGCAATACAATATATTTTCTTTGATATAATAAAAAATACCTTCTTATATTTGCATTTTTATTCTTTTGTGGTAGAATAATAAATGACATATCACAAAAGGAGGATTTTATATTGAATAGCAGTATATTAAATTCTAAAGATATAAATTTTGCTTCGGAATGCCACACCGAGCTTCGAAAGCAGTTTTCCCGTTCCCGCGGGGTTACCCTTGTAAACGGCAACCTTACGGGAAACGCAAGAAGCGACGGCTCGGGTGTTTCCGCAAGAGTTTACAAAAACGGAACCTACGGCTTTTCGTCTATGGCGGAGGTTTCGGATGATGCCGTTCGCGCTGTTCTTAAGGCGGCAACCGAAAATGCCGAATTTATGAGCAAGCACATTAACAAGGGCAAGCCCAATTTGCCAAGCGTTGAATGCGGTAAATATATATCAACAACCCCCATAAACGAAACCGAACAAAGGGTTTATATAGATTTTGCCCGAGAAATAGATAATTATATTTCGAAAAAATACAAGGACCTAAAAAGCCGTACCGTTGCCATAAGAGAGGATTCCTCGGAAAAGATTTTAAGGGTTTCCAACGGCTTCGATGCACACACAAAATTTATTCGTTCTTACGTTTACGTGTTTCTTAATTCCGAAACACCCGACGGCAAGCCTGTCGAGCTTTTTAAGGCTTTCGGCGGTTTCGGTGGGTTCAACAGCAATTTTAACAACCCCGCCGATTTATATCCCGAAATCGATGCCCTTTATGAAAAGGTTATGCAAAAGCGAGAGGGTGTTTATGCCGAGGCGGGGGAAAAAACCGTTGTTTTGGGCGGTATTATGACAGGTATGCTCGCCCACGAGGCTGTGGGACACACCGTTGAAGCCGACCTTGTTTTGGGCGGAAGCGTTGCGGGACATAATCTTGGCAAGCAGGTAGCAAGCGAGCTTGTAAGCCTTACCGATTTTGCAAACCACGCCTTTGGCAAGGACGCTCCCCTACCCGTTTACGTAGACGACGAGGGCGTTCAGGCGGTTGACGCAAAAATTATTGAAAACGGAATTTTGGTTGGATATATGAACAACCGCGAAACCGCACAGCATTTCGGTATGACACCCTGCGGTAATGCAAGAGCCTTTAGTTATTCCGACGAGCCTTTAATTCGTATGAGAAACACCGCGGTTTTGCCCGGCAAGGACAAATTGGCAGACCTTATTGCCAGCGTTGAGGACGGTTATTATCTTATCGATTCGGGCAACGGTCAGGCAGACACCACGGGCGAATTTATGTTTGGTGTTTCTATGGGTTATGAAATCAAAAACGGCAAACTTGGCAGAGCGTTGCTTGATACCACCATTTCGGGCGTTGCCTTTGATATGCTTAAAACCGTTGATATGGTTTCGGACGAGGTTGTTTGGTCAAGCTCGGGTTATTGCGGAAAGAAACAGCCTATGCCCGTTGGTATGGGCGGTCCCGCAGTACGTTGCAAGGTTATGATAGGAGGTCGCTGATATGAACGGATATAAAGAAACAGCCGAATTTGTCCTTGGTCTTGCCAAAGAAAAGGGGGCGCAAAAAGCCTTTTGTTACGTTTTGGAGGGCGAAAAGCGTGAATTTAACGTAGACGGAAACGAGTTTTCTCTTTTCAGAACCTTGTTTACAAGAAGCGTATCCATAACGGTTTTCGTAGAGCAAAGAAAAGGCTCGGTAAGCATTAACAAGTTTGACAAAGAAGAAATCGCGGCGGCGGTTGAAAACTGCATAGAATCGGCAAAAAGCGCTATGCCCGACGAAGCCTGGGAGATTGCACCCTTTATCGGCAAAAAGGAATTTAACGGCGGTGTTTTAACCCCCGACACAGATAAGCTTTTCTTCCGCGCCAAGGAGCTTTTGGAAAATATAAAGGAAAAGCATCCCGCGGTTATAACCGAGCAGATGATTGTTGATTATAAATCCCAAAAGGGCGTTTATATGAGCACCGAGGGTAACGAATATTATATCAACAACGGCAGTTATTCGGCAAGCTTGATGTATTCTGCCCACGAGGGTGAAAAATCCACCTCCTTTTACAGCAGCGACGTTACGGTGGATAATCTCGATAAGCCTTTTATTGAATGTGCCATGATTGAAAAGGAGCTTTCCGACATCGAAAAGCAGATTCACACCAAGCCCACCGAGGGCAAGTTCGAGGGCAGAGTTATTTTTGCCCCCAACTGTGTGGCAAACACCGTTTTCGGCAACGTTTGCAGTAATTTTGCAGGAGATTCGGCAATGCTTGAGGGGACTTCTGTTTGGAAGGATAAGTTGGGTGAGACCATAGCGGACAAACGCATTACAGTTTCCTTTAAGCCCCGCGACAGCCGTATTATAAACGGACAGCGATTCACGGGCGAGGGTTATTTGGCAGAGGATTACGATTTAATTAAAGACGGCGTTTTGCAAAGCTTTATGATTTCTCAATACGTCGCCAATAAAACGGGCAACAAACGCGCCCCCAACACATCGTGGGATATGGTTATCGAGGGCGGAACCACTCCTTTGGCGGAAATGATTAAGAACGTAAAAAAAGGCGTGCTTATCGGCAGATTCTCGGGAGGAAGCCCCGGCGCAAACGGTGAATTCTCGGGGGTTGCCAAAAACGGTTTTATGATAGAAAACGGCGAAATCGTTTCGGCTTTAAGCGAAACTATGATAAGCGGCAACCTTGCGGATATGCTTTTTAACCTTGTGGATATAAGCAAGGAAACCTTAGAGGACGGAGGAATGGTTATGCCCTATATGTCCTTTGACGGCATTACTATTTCGGGTAAATAGCTATGAAAAACAGAATTTTCACACTTTTTCTTGCTCTGATTTTTATATTTTCTGCCTTTGCCCTTTCGGCTTGCGGCAAGGAGGACGATATTGTAACCGAGGTTCGTTTTACCTGCTATGACAACGGCGAGGGAGATATGGTGAGCTTTTATATGACCAGCGACGTCAAGCCCTTTGGTAAATGGGAATACTCCATTGAAAATCAAGAAATTTTCGATATATTTATGGACAACGAGCAAACCGACGATTACGGCTTGTTCGGTTGGGGCGGCACGGCATCCTACCGCACCCTTATACTTAAGCCCACAGGCGAAGGAGAAGCAAGCCTATCCTTTAATCTTACCGACGGAGAAATGAAATACAACTTTTCCGTAAAGGTTGCGAAGGACAGCGAAACCGAAAAGTTTAAAATCGAAGTCAAAAAGAAATAAAAAGAAAACCGCGATGAAGTTCATCGCGGTTTTTATATGCTTTATCTTCGTTTTAAATTATTCAGCGGAAGAATCTGCAACAGAGGATTCAACTACAGAGGATTCTACAACAGAAGATTCTACTGCGGAGGATTCAACGGCAGAAGATTCTACAACGGAAGAATCAACGGTAGAGGATTCTGCAACGGAGGAATCAACGGTAGAAGATGCTGCAACAGAAGAAGCAGAAGAAGATTCAACAGAGCTAACAGCGCTGCTTGCTGCATCGGAGGTTTCGTCTGCGGGGTCTACGGAACCGATAGTGTAGAGAGCGAGAACGAGAACAACGAAAACGATAGCAACGATAAGAGTAATCTTCTTGTAAGAAGCATCTCTGCTTGCAATCTTGTTTCTGGAAAGGTAGGATTCGGAAGCGCCCTGACCTGCGATAGAACCGCTTAAGCCGCTTTTACGCTTGCTCTGCTGTGCGCCGATAAGCCAAACAAGGCCAACAGCGAGAATCAACAATAAACCGCCAATGATGTATTCGAGTGTAGTCATAATTATAATTCCTTTCAGATATATGCCTTACGGCAATTAATCGGTATAAATGCCTTACGACAGGCAAAGTAAATAATACCACAATCAAACGATAATTGCAATACTCTAACGAAAAATTAATAATTTGTTCATAATTTACACCATTTCTTTAGTGTCGGTTTTATCGTCCTTTTTATTAACCTTTTTCGTATTTTTTGCTGTTTTATTATTTTTCTTGGTTTTTTTGGATTTTTTGCTGACCTTCATAGCGAAAGCAACTATTGCGGCAACAATATACAAGCCGATGATAACCAAAATTACGATAAAAACGGTTTTCATAACAGGGCCGAACAAAAAGCCTTCCACTTCGGCAAAGAAATTTTTTACCGTATCAAGGGAAACGCCGTCTTTAACCACGGCATCCACCTGAGCAAGAACAATATCGTCGCAGGTATAAGTGATAACACCCACGCGCTGTCCCTTTTCGATAGGCGCTCTGACAGTATCGTACTTTTCGCCGTTGAAATCCTTTTTATATACGATAGATTCGTCATAAGTCAACACTGCTTTTATATTCTTTTTGGAGGATTTAAGAATAAGGCTTTCCACCGTTTCGGCGGGGACAATCATAACGTGGTCGGAGGTGTTGCCCAAATCAACGTGAAGCTCGTCGATTATGCCGTCCTTTGCCGCAACCGAAACCAATTCGAAGGAATTTCTTGTCCATTTAATAAGCTTATTCATATCGTCATAGGCGTTGTTACCTATTTCGAAATAATAATCGACCTTTTCGGTTTCGGGGTCGCGGTTGATCACCATACCGCTGGCGCACATTACAACGAAAATATAAGCCTTGCCGTCCTTTTCGGTGGCGGCTATCAGACAGTAATTGCCGTTTATATCCAGTTGACCCGCGATAATACCGATTGCGTTGGAATTTTTATATCCCGAAACGTTTTTTGTGGTTTTAAGATAATTTTTGCTGTGAACCGTCGCCTTGTTGTTAAAGGTGAAATATTCCACGTTGGAAAGGGTTACAAGGTCGTTATATCCATAAAATGCCGCCGATATAAGGGCAACCTCACGGGGGGTGGAATATTGGTTGGGGTGGTTATGTCCCGTAGCGTTTTCGAAATGGGTGTTTTTCAAACCCAATGCCTCAACCTTTTTATTCATTTCCTCAACAAAGGTATTAACGTTGCCATTAAGGAATGCCATACCGAAATGCACCGCAAGTGCCGCCGCGGCATCGTTTGCGCCCGCAACCAATGTGGCGGAAAGTAAATCCTTGGCGGTGTAGCTTTCATCACCCTTAAAGCCCATTACAGGCACGCGGGCGTCCAGCACGTTACCCGCAAGGGAAACAGCCTCGTCGGTAACGGTAACCGTAACCTCGTCGGCAGAAAGATTTTTTTGCGAAAGCAGGTCGGAAACCACCATACAGGTAACAAGCTTTGTCGCCGTCGCAGGGGCAACCCTTTCGTCCAAACGGTAGCTATATAAAAATCTGTTTTCATCAAGAGCATAAGCCGCAGCGGCGTTGCCCGAAATAAGCCCCGGATTGTCCGCAACCTCCTCAGCGGCAATTACAGCCAAAGAGGCGGGGAGGCAAAAGGATAATATCAGCAGCAGGGCGATAAAAAAGGAAAGCCCGCGAATTGTTTTCATAGTCATTCTCCTTGAATCAATATGAATTAAATTTGAAAAAGAACCGACCAGGCTTTTTCTGTATCAAGCGCTATTTGTTCTTTTAATTCATCTACAGAATTGAATTTCTGCTCGGGACGGATAAATTCCACAAAGGATATTTCAGCGGTTTTGCCGTAGCAATCCCCCGAATAGTCAAAAATATGGGTTTCGCAAAGAGGTGTTGTACCGCCAACGGTGGGTTTTATGCCGAAATTGGCAACACCGCTGTAAACCTCACCCTCTAATTTTAAATAAACGGCATAAACACCGAATTTTGGTTTAACGAGAAAATCGGGGTAATCCTGATTTATGGTAGGAAAGCCCAGCTTACCGCCCAACTGCGCGCCGCGCTTTATTTCCCCCGAAAAGGAGAAATATCTGCCCAAAAGGTTGGTAGCGGTCTTTACGTCCCCTTCGGAAATAAGGCTTCGTATCATTGATGAGCTTATGGGCGTTTCGCCGTAAAGCGCAACCTCGGGCACAGAAATTTCAACACCCTTTTGGGTTAAAAGCTCCTTTAAAAGCTCGACACTTCCCTTTCGGTCCTTACCGAAGCGGAAATCGTAACCGCAAATTATACTTTTTGCCCCAAGCTCGCCCAAAAGAAAATCCAGCGCGAAGGCTTCGGCTTCTATATCGCGGAAATCCGAAAATCTGCCCGACACAATTATGTCCACGCCCAGTTTTCTTAAAACGTAAGCCTTTTGCTTTTTATCGGCAAGCAAGGGCGCGGATTTTGGATTATCCTCTAGGTCAAAGCTGAAAACCACAGAAGGTACGCCCAAGCGTTTTGATTCGTCAACAAGCTTGGAAATAAGCCTGCGATGCCCTAAATGCACACCGTCGAAGCTACCGACAGCCACCGCACAGCCATTCGAAAGGGGGGCTGCTTTATTATTCAAATATGTTATATCAGAAGATAATAAAAATTTTTCATTCATAATACTTATATAATACCCAAATATATCCTTTTTGTCAACTTCCAACGGTATATTTTCGGAACAAATGACAACAATAATTATAAATTATTCAAGAAGGGTGTTATATATGGTTCAAGCCGAAAAAACTATGTTCGATTCGATTATCCTTGCGGGCGGTTTCGGTAAGCGTCTTTCTCCACTTACCGACACCACGCCCAAGCCTATGCTTCCCATTGCAAACGAAAGCGCGCTGTCGCGTAATTTAAAGCTTCTTCGCCATTGCGGGTTTTCCAAAACCGCAATTACGGCGATGTATCTCCCCGAAAAGCTTAAGGGCATTGACAACGACCAAGGCGTTACCGAATTTTTCTATGAAGAATCTCCCCTTGGCAGTGCGGGTGCGGTTGGGCAATTTAAAGACCGCGCCGAGGATTGTATTATCGTTATGTCGGGGGACGCTATTTGTAATTTTGATTTGAAGAAAGCAAAGGAAGAATTTTTGCAAAGCAATTGCGACGGCGGTATTTTGCTTTCGCGAACCAAGGATATGGGAGAATACGGCTCGGTTTGTGTTCACGATGGGAAAATTACAGAGCTTTGCGAAAAGCCCTCGGCGAGAGACACCCTATCCGACCTTGTAAACACAGGTATATACTTTTTTAACAAAAAGGCTTTAAGCCTTATTCCCGAAAACCAATTTTTCGATTTTGCCAAGGATTTGTTCCCCGAAATGCTTCGCAGAGGTATGCCTATTGCGGGAATTGAGCCGTTGGGAATGTGGTTTGATATCGGTTCCTTTGGGGATTATCACAAATGTAATTTATGGATGTCCAAGGGCGAAAGCTGTATCGGCAACCACGTTTCTATTCACCCGTCCGCCAAAATCGATTGCGCCGTGGTGTTTGACAATTGTACCATCGGCGACAGTATTTTGCGCGGTTGCATTGTGGCGGAAAACGTTGTTATCGGTAACGATTGCCTAATCCCCTCGGGTTGCGTTATCGGCGCATTTGCCGAGCTTATGGACGGCACAGTGCTTTCACCGGGCAGTATTGTTCAGCCCAAGGAAACTATAAAAAGCAAATCCTTTGCCGATTGGTTTCCCAAGCCCAAGCAACAGTTGGTTTTGGATGACGATTGTATTATCGCCGAGGATAATGACGAGGGGTATTTCGTTCGTCTTGGGCGGCTTCTCGGCGGAAACGGAACCGTTGTTGCCTTTGCGGAAGGAAGCGGGGTTACGCTTCAGCAAGCATGCGAGCTTGCTTGCGGTGCGGCAAAAACGGGAAGCTCCTGCACGGTGATTTCGGGCGGTAACGCGGCTTTGGCAGCCTTTGCGGCAAAGGAATATGACAGCAAAACCGCCTTTATATACAAAAGCGGAGACAAAACGCAAATAAGGCTTTTCTCGGAAAACGGTATGCCCTTTTCAAGAGAACAGCTTAGGGTTCTTTCGGCTAAAACCCCAACCGATTCCAAAATAACAGGCAGTGTTTATCTTCTTCCCCACGGAGTTTTAATTAAAAAATATCTTGCCCACATCCGCAAAAACTGTAATTTGCCACGAAGTATCACCTTTATTTCAAGCGGTGAAAACAGATTTTCAAGGGAAATTGCCGAGGAATTGGGGATTTTACAGGACGGTAAATTGAAGTTCGGCATAACGCCCGACGGAGAAAAAGCATTTGCCGTATTGCAGGACGGCAAAGAGATTCCCTATTGGCAGTTACTTGCCATTTGCTGTATTGAAAGCGGAAGGGACGAAATCGTTCTGCCCCGAGATACGCCCGATATGGTGGAAAGAATTTTAAACCGCAATTCGGTAAAAACCAAATTCTACGGCGACAGCGATTCGGAGGAGCGCAAAAGCGCGGCGGGAGAATTTTTACACCGCGACGGGATTATTCTTGCCCTTACCGCCGCCGAGCTGGCAGAAAAAAAGGGTGTTGATTTAGCCGCCCTTGCCGAGAAAATCCCGCCTTTTTCGGTGATGACAAGAGCGATTTATGCCGACAGGGACAATATGTATTCGGTTATTGCAAAATTAAGAGAAGAGCATTTCGGAAACAGAACCGCAGGGTTTGATTTCGGATACGGCAGAGTCAGCGTTTACCCCAGCGCATCGGGAAGATTCCGTTTGGTTGCCGAGGCGGTGGATGCCGAAACCGCAGAGGAAATTTCTTTAAAGGCTATTGATTTGTTGGATAAAAGCAAATAGAAAAAAGGTGGTGCAAAAAACCTGCATCACCTTTTAAGTTTATTCGGTTATTTCGGATTTTACTTCGGATTGGGATTGACTTATTTCGGAAGAATCGGGTTGGGTATTATCGCTATCACCCTTTTCGGCGTTAAGGCTAACCCATATAACAGGTCTTACGGCGACTATATCATAATCCACCGCAAAGCCCAAATCCTTAATTGCGCCGTTGAAATAAACGTATTGCGCTTCGCTGTCCTTCGACCACAGGGCAATTCCGCTTTCGCGAAGCCACCACCAAGCGCTTTCCCCCGAAACGTATGCGCCGTTATTAACTGCATAATCGGTAGCGGAGGTTATGCGCCAGGAATCGTATTCGTAGTATTTCTTGGCATCCTCGGATGAAAGGATTGAAACCTTATCCTGAAATTCAACCTGAGTTTCGGCAGATGAATCAACAGGGTCTACAAGCACGCCCTCGCCCTTGGGAATGATATTTGCCCGTTCGGTTTCGTCAAAGGCGGTGTTATAAAAATCACCGTTCAGCCAGGAACGAAGTGTGCTGTCCACCCAATTTACGTCTTCGCGTTTTTCGTTATAAGGCTTGCAATCCAAGCAAAAACGACTTATTAAAAACAGACCCTCGTCGTTTTTATCCAAAACCGACCACTCGATAGGCTCTGCCCCGTTTTCGGAATTATTGTCCTGCTCGTATTTACCGTACACCACCACGTCGCCGACGTTTGCTTCGGACATAAATTCCTTAACCTCTACAACGGGAGGAGGGGGCGGTTCTACGCTTGATTCTTCTTCAAAGGACTGCTCGCCTAAGGAATCCACGTGGGAGTTCTCGTTTAACGAGGGCGAAAACATATAAAACAAAAACAAACCCATTACCGCAAATGCCAACAGCAAAAGCAATATCGCCACAGCGATAGGAAACGGTTTAACTTCCTTGGTTTTCTTAGCCATTATTCTTCTCCGTTAAATTCAACGTCGGCAGGAATGGCGTTGCGCCAACCCGTTACCGAACGGATTTTTTTATAAAGCAATTTGGAAACGCGTATACTTGCGCGAACGTTGGGATGAGCCGCCGCGCCGTTTTCTGCAGGATTGCCCTCGATGCTTTCCATATAAAGAAAATGCAGTTTCTTATCGGTTTCGGACATTTCGCGGATAATTTCGCGGATAGTATCGGCAAAGCGCTGTGTCATTACACCGTAAGTCCAAATAATTTGCGCATCCTTATATCTTTCGCGTACCTTTTTCAAAAGGTCCTTTGCCGCAGGGATAAATTCCTCATCCTTCGCGTTGCCGCAGCAATCGTTTGTACCGATATTGATTACAACCACGTGAGGTTCCCAGCCGTCGTTACAAACACCGCCCAAACGGGTTTGACGGTTATAGTATTCGCCGGTTTTAACGTCTTCGTAATTGCCCTCGCAATTGCAAACGATACCTTTACCCGAAATGCATATATATCTTGCATCCGCATCGCACTTTTCGGCGGTGAGGTAAGCGAAGGAATAACTGCTGTCCTGCTGATAGGTGTTATATGCTCTTTCCGTGTGGTCGGCAAGCACGCCATAACCTGCTGTCATAGAATCGCCGATAAATTCGATACGGCGGGGGCTGTTAAAGGGAGGATTGTTCAGAGTTGCATCCTTACCCGAAAGAATTATGCTTTCGAAAAGAATAGGATTGTCGCTTTCGGTAACCTTGATAACCTCTACCCTGTGGCGTTTATCCGCCAATCCCTCGATAATAAGCTTTTCTTTACCGTTAACCACGGCGAATCTTTGACGGCGGACACCGTCAACCACAACCTTAACGTAGCCGATCTCGTGGCAATCGTAACCGCCCAGAGAAATGATAAAGCCTGTGCCCGTAAATGCAAAGCCAAAGCCACTGTTACTCCAATCGAAGGCAAGGCAACCGTTTTGGACGGTATGACGGCCGCGTATGCGGATATTTCCGTTATCTGCAAGCTTTATGCAAGTATTTTCACAAATAATATTTCTGTCCATAAGATTATATATCCATTCTTTAATTATTACACATAGGAGGATATAGAAATTCTGTGAACTAAAATAAGATATTATTTTAACTTTTTGTAAACTTCGCAAATGATAAGAGGGCAGGAGGACAGTGCAAGGGAGATAATCCATTCGGACAAGGTCAAGGCACAAACCCCGAAAAGGCTTGCCGCCGCAGGGATTAATATAACCGAAGATTGCATTGCAAAGCATACCACAGCCGCAAGCCACACAAAGGGGTTCTTTTTGGTTTGCTTGGAGAAAACACTTTTGTCGCTTCGCAGATTAAAGGAATGGAACAGCTGAGACACACCCAAAACTAAAAAGCACATTGTTCTGCCCACGTAAAAATTTCGAAGCTTTATGCCGATTACAAATGCAGAAACCGAAAGCGTGCCGATTAAAATTCCCTCGAAAAGTATTCGCAATACACGGGTTGATGAAAACAAGGGCAAATCGGGCTTTACGGGGGGATGCTCCATAACACTGTCGGGTGTTTTTTCAAGTCCTAAGGCAATAGCAGGCAGAGAATCGGTGGTAAGATTTACCCAAAGAAGCTGTATTGCCGAAAGCGGGTTTGGCAGCGAAGCGATTATGGAGAAAAACACCGTGAAAAGCTCGCCGATATTGCAGGACAGTAAAAAATGTACCGAACGGCGGATATTCTCGTAAATACCTCTGCCCTCTCCCACCGCCGTTACCACTGTGGCAAAATTATCGTCGGTTAATATCATATCTGCCGATTCCTTTGCCACCTCGGTACCGCTTATACCCATAGCGCAACCGATATCAGCCTTTTTCAGTGCGGGCGCATCGTTAACTCCGTCTCCCGTCATAGCCACAACGTACCCCTTTGATTTTAACGCCGAAACGATTTTTAATTTAAAATTAGGGGTTACTCGGGCAAAAACGTTGCATTTTTCAAGAATTTTGCCAAACTGAGATGAATTCATATTTTCGGTTTCCTTTTCGGTTAAAACCATACCCTTTTCGTCGGTTATCCCTAGCTTTTTGGCAATAGCAAAGGCTGTGTCGGGGTGGTCGCCCGTTATCATAACCGTGCGTATGCCTGCCTTTTTGCAAAGCTTAACCGCCTCTGCCGCTTCGGGACGGGGCGGGTCCTCGATACCGCAAAGACCGATAAATTGGAAGTTGGAATTTAAAGGATTATCGGGCAAAACCGCCGTTTCGTATTTGGCAAAGCACATTACCCGTAATGCATCGCAGGTCATTTGGGCGGTATTGGTTTTAATTTCCTCTTCACTACCACGGCAATATTTCATTATCACGTCGGGCGCGCCCTTTATGTAAACGGTATAGCCTCTTTCGGTTTTATTAACGGTGAGCATATATTTTTTCACCGAATCGAAGGGGATTTCCGAAACGCGGGGATAACGTTTTCTTATGTTTTCAGCATCACCCGAAAAGGCTGTCAGGGCAAGCTCGGTGGGTGAAGAATCGTTATTGCACAAGGCAAAGGCGGTTTTAAGTTGATTTTCATCGCCGTAAATTTTTGAAACCGTCATTTTGTTGCAGGTGAGAGTACCCGTTTTGTCCGAGCATATTATTTGGGCGCAACCCAAGGTTTCAACAGCGGGAAGTCTTTTAACAACTGCACGGCGGCGCGCCAACGTTTGTACCCCCGAGGAAAGCACAACGGTTACGATTGCGGGCAGACCTTCGGGGATTGCCGCCACAGAAAGCGAAACCGAGGTCATAAACATTTCGCCAATTTCCATCCCCTTAAACAGCGAAAACAGGAAAATCAAAACGCATATACCGATTGTAACGTTGCCCAAAAGGGCGCTTAACCTTCCAAGACGCTTTTGCAAGGGTGTTTCCTCGTTAGATGCGGTTATCATCCCCGCAATTTCCCCCACGCAGGTATCCATACCCGTTTTCACCGCAAGGACGGTTGCCCTGCCTGAAATAACCGGCGCAGAGGTGAAAACCGAATTATATGCCTCGGATATAGGGCAGCCTTGGGTGGGAACAGCTTTAGAATCCTTATAAACCCCCGTGGATTCCCCTGTTAATGCAGATTCGTCCACCAAAAGCTCGTTGGAGCTTAAAAGTCTGCCGTCGCAGGGAACTATATCTCCCTTTTCAAGGAAAAACACGTCCCCCGCCACAAGAGCAGCCGATGGGATTCGCTTCTTTTCACCGTCCCTTAAAACGGTTATCTCGGGGGAGGTCATACGCTTTAAAGCCTCTAAAGCCTTTTCGGCACGGCTTTCCTGAATAACGGCGATAAGCGAATTTACCACCACTATTATTAAAATTATTATGGGGTCGGCATAACCCTCGCCCGAAATATAAGAGGTGATAAATGAAACCGCCGCCGCAATTAAAAGCACAATGGTCATTCTGTCGCAAAGACCTTTGAAAAAACGCTTTATAAATCCGTTTTTCTCGGCAGCTTTTAATTCGTTCGGTCCGTTTTTCTCAAATCGTAATTTCGCCTCTTTGGCGGTTAAGCCCTTTTCGTTTGTATCAAGGCTTGAAAACAGCTTGTTAAGGTCGTCGTGATACCACATTGATTATATTATCCTTTCTATTTCGTTTCTGCACCGAAACAGTAAATATAAATTAGGAAACAGCATAAAGGCATTTAAAACGTCGGAAATTTCCCATATAAGGTTATTCGAGGTATACGCCCCCGCTATTGCCGCAAGGGCAAAAATAACCTTGTAAACCCTTTCGGCAACCCTTGAACGTGGGAACATAAAATCCAGACAACAACGGGAATAATAACACCAGCTTATAACCGAAGCGAAGGCAAAAACGGCTAAAAGTCCGCCTATAACCCACACACCCGTCCTGCCGAAAAAGGCAAGAAACATTTGGGTTGCGTCGGTAAAGCCTCCGCCAACCATACAAAGGGCAGTGAGGGTTGAAACCACAAAGGTATCGAAAAATATTTCGAACAAGCCCCATTCTGCCTGAACGGTTACGTCCCCGTGTGTACTTCCGTGCGCCAAGGGAGATGAACCCATCCCTGCCTCGCCCGAAAACATACTTCGCACAAAACCCTCGCGGATCACGCGGGAAAGTATCGCCCCCGAAAAGCCGCCCGTAATTGATGAAAAGCCAAAAGCATTTTTGAAAATCAGCGAAAAGGCGTTTAGGATTTCAAGGGGGTTTAAAATAATTATACAAAGACAAGCGACGATATATACCACAGATGCGGCAGGAACCAAAAAGGTGTTTATGGAAGCTATACGCCTTTTACTGCCAAACACCGCAAGGGCGATTATGAAACAACATATCAAACCCGAAATAAAAGGAGAAATTCCCCGCCCCGTAAGAAAGGATGCAATTGCCCCCGTTTGGGTTAGATTGCCCGTACCAAAGGAAGCAAAAACACAAAACACGCAAAACAAAACCGCAAGCTTTTTGTTTCCCAAATCTGCCAATCTATAAGGCGCTCCGCCCTTTCCCCCTGAATTTTTTCGGTTAAGAGCGATTTTTATTTCGGCATATTTCAAGCCCATTCCGAAAAACGAGCAAACCCACATCCAAAAAATACTTCCCGCGCCGCCCACCGAAAGGGCATAGCCCACGCCCACAATACTTCCTATACCCACCGTACCTCCCAAAGCGGTTGCCACGGCAGCAAAGGGCGATATTCCCTTTGTTTGGGTTTTCAGCGAGGAATATAAATCCTTTACCGTCTTTTTTAAAGCTTTCGGGGTATAAAAACGGCATTTCGCCGTAAAATACACCCCGAAAACCGCCAGTAACACAATGGTTGGGATACCCCATATTATATCTTTAAGCGCAGAGATTATTTTCGACCGCCTCCGTGTTGACTTTTTTTTCGATGTATGGTAAAGTGTTATATATATTTTCGAAAGGATGGGTGAAGGCTTTGGCGGAAACCTATTTTAAAAAAACCTTTAGGGGTTATAATCCCGAGCAGGTAGATTCTTTTATTATTTCTTTAAGCGACACCTATGAAAACAACGTTAAAGAGCACGACGACCTTTTGCGCGCCGCAGAGGCTGAAAACGCAAGACTTCGCGATGAAATTGCAGAATTGCAAAAAACTATCGAGGACAATGCGGTAAGCCACAAGGAAGAAATTGCCCAAAAGCAGGAGGATTACGACCGCCTTTATGCCGAAATCGGCGAAAAGATGGTTGTCGCCGACAACCGCGCTGCGGAAATTATTAAGAACGCAGAAAAGGAAGCGGCATTTATTCTTGCCCAGGCACGAAACGACAGCGAAGCCGAGGCAAAGGCTGTTCGTCAGCAAGCCGAGGAAGAAGCGGCAAAGCTTATTGAAAGCACACGCTTGCAATGCGCGGAAATTTCTGCAAAGGCAGAAGAATTCCGTATGAGACAGGACGAGATGAATAAAACCATAAGCGAAACCGAAAAACGATTCGGCGACGCTTTGAATAAACTTCGCGAAGGGTTTGGTGGTTAATAAATGGCTCTTAACGGTGCGGCAAAGGCATTTTTTGCCGATGAAAATATACGCCGTCAAGCCATAAACGATTTGGCGGAGATTATTAAAATCCCCTCGGTTGCAGGAGAGCGCGAAGGGATTTATCCCTATGGTAAGGTTTGCGCAGAAGCATTAGATAAAGCCGCAGAGCTTGCCGAAAAATACGGATTTCGTGTAGAAAACCACGATTATCACTGTATGAGCATTTTATACGGCGATGCAGAGCCCGAAGTAGGTATAGTTTGTCATCTTGACGTTGTACCCGCGGGGGACGGTTGGAGTGTTCCTCCTTACGAGCTTACCGAAAAGGACGGTCTTTTAATGGGTAGAGGTACCCACGACGACAAAGGACCTTTTATACAAAGTCTGTATACCTTAAGGTTTTTCAAGGAAAACAACATTAAGCTTCCCTTTACCGTAAGGCTTATTTTAGGCAGTGATGAAGAAGTAGGAAGCAGCGACCTTGAATATTTTGCAAAGGTTTGTAAACCGCCCATGTTTTCCTTTACCCCCGATTCGGAATTTCCCGTTTGTATCGGCGAAAAGGGTATTTTATCGGTGGGAATTGACTTTGGTGAATTAGACGAAAGCATTGTGGAGATTTGCGGAGGTACTGTTTCCAACGCTGTTCCCGGCAAGGCTTATGCAATAGTTAAAACCGAAAAGGAACTTAAAGAAGCAACCGACATTACCGTTTCTAAATGCGAAGAGGGCGTAAAAATCGAAGCCGTTGGCAAAGCCGCCCACGCGGCAATGCCCGAAGCAGGGGTTAACGCTATAAGCAGCTTGATTGCATATCTTATTGATAACGGTATCGTTTCGGAAAACAGCCCTCTCGGATTTATAAGAAAAGCTACGGGCGAATATCTTGGCAAAAACCTTGGTATTGCGGCAAGCAACGAGGCTTTCGGTTATCTCACCTGTGTAGGCGGTGTTATTTCCTCCAAACGCGGAATAATTCTTCAATCCTTTAACATAAGATATCTCCCCGAAACACCTTGGGAGGAAATTGTGGCACAAATCGAAAAATCGGTTGCGCCCTTTGGCGGAAAGATAGATTACAGCTCTAATTCCGACGGATATTTCGTTTCGGCTGACGATAAGAAGATAAAAGCCCTTACCGATGCCTGCGAAAAGGTTTTGGGTATTGAATCCAAGCCCTATACAATGGGCGGCGGTACTTATGCCCGTTGGTTGCCAAACACTGTTGCCTTCGGCAGCGGTATTGAAAGCGAACGCAACTTCCTTGGGGACGAACGCGGAAACGCCCACCAGCGCGATGAATATATCTCTGTATATGAATTCTTCGCAGGTATGGAGGTTTATTCCGAAGCTTTGTCTAATCTTTCGGAAATACTTTGATTTAAATTAAATTCCACCTCGGTGGCAATATTCAATTTCACAACGGCATTTGCAGTTAATTTGCAGATGCCGTTTTCTTCGTCATGATAAAATTGGCTTTCACATTCCAAAACCTCGGCGTTAAGGCTTTTTAAATAATCCTTCAATTCCGCATTGGCGAATTTTTCGGCAGTTTCGGGGGTTATTATTTCGGTTTTAAGTTTATATTCGGTGTAGGTTATACTGTATTTTTCAATAGGCAAATCGATAAATCCGAAAAGCTTTATATGCTGTCTTGCGGAAATTGCATTGAAATATTCATAATCGGCTTCGTCCCCGAACAAATCGGGCACAGACCAACCTAATATTTTATATTTGGTTTTGGAGTTTGTTCTGCCCGTGTAAGCTTTCGAAACCCTTTCCAAGGGGATTTCGGTTTCGAATTTTCGGTTTACCGCCGCATAGACTATGCCACGCGCGTGGGTTGGGCGGTAGGTATCGTTATTTCCCTTTATAAAGGAATTAATAAGCAGTTCGCCCTTGTAAACTACGTCCCCTTCCCTAACCTCTGGTGTTCCGTCGGCGGCATCAATATCCAGAATAATGCCGTCCTCCGAGGCAACCACGTTGTAATATCCCCCCGTGTCAACTATATCCGGAAGGTGTATTCGCTCAAGAACAGAAACGATTATATGCGTTCCCTTAACCGATATTGCCGCCGAGGAAATATCTCGGTAATTAAGCAAAAGCGTGTTTTCGGCATAGTTGGTGTCAAGGGCGGGGATAAAGGTTCCCACACCCAAACCGCACTCCTCCAACGCCTGTTCTATCCGAAGGGCGGGAATACTTTTGTTTCCGTTTATATCTATTTTCCAGACAAACAGTTGGGAATAAAACAGCAAAAAGAAACCAAACGCAAACCCTGCAATAAGTCCGTAACGCCTGCGATAGCGGGAAAACAAAAAGGGGAATCCCTTTCGTTCGATTATTTTTATGGGTACGTGGGCGTCCTTTGCCGTTTCGGCAACCCTATCTGCCGTAAATATCGAGCTCTTGAAGACAACCTTACCGTCTTTATATTTACTTCCCCAAACGTTAAGCTTATTTTGAGAAAGCAAATTTGCAAAGCGAGGAAAAAGAGTGGCATCGGTTTCGAAAATATATTCGCCGAAAATAATATGTATAAGCTTATAGAAATTCAATTTCTTTTATTCTCCCTTCCACGGCAACTCTTTCGTCGCTTAGGTGCTTAAGGGTAAGATTTTCACCGACGATGCGTATTGAACCTTTAGACGAAGAAAGAATTACGCTTTCTTCGCCGTAATGCTCTATACGGCAATACCCCTCGGCAAGCAGACTTTCTCTGCCGTGGATTTCTATATATATCTGTGAGTTCTGCTGTAAAATCTTTTCTACCTTTTGTTTAAGTTCGGAAATCGGTTTCATAAATCCACTCCCCGATTCAATATACTCATTGGGGAGTGATTTTATGAAAGCAAGGCGTATATTTTCCTTTTGCGCCCAGATGATAACCCTTTTTCTGTTTATTTATCTTTTGATTTTCCCTCAAAGCGCTACAGAACCCACAAGGTTTGCCTTGGAGTTCTGCGGAAAAACACTTATCCCAAGCCTGTTTATTTATATGGTGCTTTCGAAAATGATTGTAGCCTCACCTATAATCAACAAGCTTACGAAATTGTTGGGTTTGGAATCGGTGGCGTTGATATTGGGTACCCTTTGCGGTTGTCCCATCGGGGCAAAAAATGCGGTTTTGCTTTATGACAACGGACAAATTACAAAAAAACACGCGGAATATTTGTGTTCATTTTCCAACAACGCAAGTATCTCTTTTGTGATAGGCTTTGTGGGCGCGGAAATACTTGGAGATATAAGGCTTGGGATTATGCTTTTGATTTTTCAAATTACCGCTTCGGCCATTACGGCGGAGATAATGAAATTTAAAATGTTCGGGAAAGAAAAACTGCCCCAAGCTTCCCAAGGGATTTATGGAAAAACAGGGCTTTGGGAAGCGGTTTCGGACAGTGCCGTTACGATGGTAAGCCTTTGCGCCTGCGTTGTGTTTTTTATCGTGGCGGGCGGGGTTTTTACCCAATTGTTTTCTTTTTCACCCGAAGCGGAAGCGGTTTTTAAATCTATGCTGGAATTTTCATCGGGGTGTGTCGCCGCAAAAAATACAGGTGAATATGCTTTTGTAATTTCTGCCTTTGCGCTGGGGCAAATGGGCGGTTCGGTGGTTTTGCAGGTGAAAAGCGTGGTGGGAAACAGATTTTCCATTCGCCCGTTTTTGGCAGGAAAACTTATAAACGGCGCGGTTATGACGGCTTTGGCAATTATTTTCGGTTGACAAAAGTGAGTTTTAGTAGTATAGTAAGAATAAGCTCGAAAAAGGGGGAATTCTTATGAAAAACCTAAACGAAGATATCGAACGCATTTGCGCCTATTGTGAAAATGCCGTTTTAATAAGCGAATCGGATATTTGTATTTGCAAAAAGGTCGGGGCGGTTAGCGCAAGCGACACCTGCCGTAAGTTCACCCTGGATTTGTTAAAGCTTTCCCCTATACCCAAGGCGCTTCCCGATGAGGACACTGTGTTTATTTAGAAAGTTTTTTCAAATCTTTTAGTATTTTTTCAAAAAACGCTTGACAAACAAAAATATATGTGTATAATAGTTTTTGCGCGTTTGGTTAGGCTCTCTTGAAACCGAACCGTAAAAATGGAATATGCAGCTGTGGCGGAACTGGCAGACGCGCACGTTTGAGGGGCGTGTGGGCAACCGTATGGGTTCAAGTCCCATCAGCTGCACCAAAAAGAAACGACAATTTTCGAAAGAAGATTGTCGTTTTGTTTTTGTTCTCTTATCTCTTCTCTTTTCTTTCTTCTCTCTTCTCTTAAATTGTCGTTTCCAGATAAAAGATAAGAGTGAAAAGTGAATAGAATCGGTAGCTTTGCTTCGCAAAGCTGTTGAATTATATTGTATTTTATGTTATATTTTTTTGAGGTGATAAAATGAACCAAAGGTCAACTATTCCATTAAATACACAAAACCAAAAAATTCTTAAACGTTAGAATTAAAAAGTCCCATCAGCGCTTAAACCTCGTTAGCAACCATTAGTTGAAAAAAATTAAAATAGTTGTATATGGACTTTATCTATATATTTGTTATAATAAAAACAGAACCGGTTCAATACAAATTAACGAGGTATAATATATGAGCAAAATGTTCTCTGAAAATTTCAAATCCATGAGAAAGCAACTTGGCTTGACACAAGAACAGATTTCGGAAAACTTAGGAGTATCGTGCCAAGCAATAAGCAAATGGGAAACCAATTCATCCTATCCCGATATATCGCTTCTGCCGATAATTGCAGATTATTTTGGCGTGTCTGTTGATTATCTTATAGGTCATGACACAAGCAAACAAATCGAGGAAATAAACAAGGTTTGTTTATCGGCAGATAATTTATTCACAGAAAATCGCTATATGGAAGCTATTCCGATTCTTCGAGAAATGCTTATAAAACACCCCGCAAACGAAAAGCTTATGTATAAGCTTGCTTGGGCGTTGTCGGGCACGAAAAAAGTGTCCGAAGATAATTACGAAGAAGCCATCATTCTATATCACAAAATTCTTGAAATTAGTACAGATACAGAAATGCGCAATAGGGTTTCACGCGATTTGATGTATCGTTACTATACCAATGGCGAAAACGACAAAGCTTTAGATTGTGTGAAAAAATTACCTGCTTTTGAATTGTGCTATGAATATAATCTCGGCCGAAGTAATCTTTTGGAAGGAAAACAGCTATCCGAATATTTACAAGCAAATATTCAACTGTTTGGTGGCGCCATACTTGAGTGTTTGGAATACTTTGAATGCGAGCGCATTCTTACCGAAGAAGAAAAGAAACCATATAGCACTGAAATTGCCCAAAGAAAAATTGCACTTCTTAAAGAAATTCTTGGATGATTTTTTTAAATGAGATTTTCTCACAACACAAAAGCACCCCGCGGGGTGCTTTTCTTTACACTTTAATGATGATGGTGATGATGAATTGAAGATTCCGACGGCTTGATAATACATTGCTTTTCAGGGCATTCTTCAAATTCGGATTCCAGCTCTATTGTTATATGCCCAATACCGTGTTCTTTAAGTTCTTCCCTTACCCTGCTTTTTATATCCGAAAAATTTTCATCCGTAACAATATGCACCGTGGCGCAATTTGTATTTTCATTTATACTCCACAGGTGAACATGGTGAACCTCAAGCACACCGTTGATTTCCGACAGATGCTTTATAATTTCATCCACGTCAATCTTCAAAGGTGCTTTTTCAAGGAATAGCACAACCGATTCTTTTAAATTCTTTACAGCGTTTATCAAAATAAATATCGAAACGCACAGCGACAGAATCGGGTCAAGTATCGCCAAATCGGTATAACGTATTACCACCGACCCGATTAATACGGTTATCCAACCGAGAACATCCTCGAACATATGCAAATTTACTGCCTTTTGATTAACAGAATCTCCACCGCGAGTAAGCAATGCCGCCAAACCGTTAACCGCCACACCCGCTATGGCAAAAATCAACATTCCGTTATAATTAATATCCACAGGATTTATAATACGTTTAAGGGCGGTAAATATAACGGTAACCGAGCCTATCAGAAGTATCAAGGAGGTTACGGTTCCTCCGAGAACCGAAAACCGCCCATAGCCATAGGTGTATTTTTTATCGGGTTGCTTTTTGCTTTGCTTCTCAAGGGCGAAGGACAGCCCTATCCCAAGCGCATCGCCCATATCGTGAACAGCATCCGAGGCGATGGCAATACTGCCGGTTATAATCCCGCCGAAAAATTCAAATATCGAAAATAAAAGATTTGCCGCAAAGGCTAAAAGAATTTTGTTTTCTGTTTTCATAAGCATCTCCTGTTGACATTTACGGTTATTTGCCGTACAATATGTTCGTTAACAAACCCTCAGTTCGCTTTTATTTTAACAAAAATATACGAAGTTTCAATATACAATATGTTTTAATAGTTTGATAATGAACATTTTTGAAAAAATGTACGGAAAGGATAAATATGGACAGAAGACAGCGAAAAACAAGAACCGCGATATTTAAAGCGTTTTCGGACCTTTTATCTAAAAAGAGCTTCGACCAAATCACGGTCGGCGAGATAATAGAGCTTTCGGACGTGGGAAGGTCTACCTTTTATTCCCACTTTGAAACCAAGGATTTTCTTCTAAAAGAGCTTTGCGAAGAACTGTTTTGCCATATTTTCGACAGCGTTTGTCAAAACAACGAACAGCACGAACACATATTTAAATGTGATAATTCCGGCTCGGTGTTTTTGCATTTATTACAGCATTTACAGAAGAACGATAACAATATTTTAGAGCTTCTTTCCTGCCGAAATAACGAACTGTTTTTACGCTATTTCAAAACCAACCTTAGAAAAATGGTTATAAGCCAATTACCTTTGTTTGAAAAACGAAAAAGCGATATATTACCCGAGGATTTTTGGATAGACCATATAGCATCGGTTTTTACCGATACGGTCAGGTGGTGGATAGATAACGGTATGAAAGTTTCACCCGAAACATTAACCGAATATTTTTATTTGGCGGTATAACAACTTTATCCCCAATACAAAAAGCACCCCGCGGGGTGCTTTTCTTTACCTTAATTCTGTTTTCTAACCATTTTATATTCATCGTAAAAGCGATAATATTTACATCTGCCACTTTTATCCGACATAAAGCGAACCATTTCGTCCTCGTCAAGCAGGGCATCACAAATAAGGTCGCCTGTTTCTTCGTCGATACGGGCGAATTCGCAGGTTTCGCAAAGAATATCAATATTCATAATCAACACAGGCGCGGCTTTCACGCACGTCCTTCATAAATTCGCCCACAGCCTTATGCAAAGGATGAACTATATATTCGTTAAGGTCTTCCCAGCTGTTATAATCCGAAATCAGAACTAAATCGTAATTATCGGGGTTTGCGGATTCGGAATTGATTTGAACCGAAGAGCTAACCAAAGTGGGGATTTTACCTTGGAGATTCTCTAACATATTTTTTGCTATTTCAACGTTTTCTTTTTTGGTTCTCCCCATTGCTTCGGGGAGAAATTTGAACATTACGATGTGTTTTACCATTTTAAAGCTTCCCTTCTTATCGTTGATAATTTTTACGTAAATATAATAAACCATTTTTATATCGCTGTCAACAAAAAGCTTTTTGGGTTATAAAATTCTGTTATAAAATATCCACCTTGGACATAATATATTTCAAGGTGATATTTATGAAAATTAATTGGAAAAAGTTACTTATTGCTGTGGCAATCCCTTTGGCGGTGGGTGGATTATCGGCGGCTTTGACCGCAGGCGGTTACCAACAGTTTCAAGAGCTTAGGCAACCGCCCCTTTCCCCTCCCGCTTGGCTTTTCCCTGTGGTGTGGACGATTTTGTACGTTCTTATGGGCATATCCTCCTACCGTATTTGGACATCGGTTACAACCTATGAAAAACGCAAGCAGGCTTTGGTAGTCTATGGAGCGCAGCTGTTTTTTAACTTTGTGTGGTCTATAATCTTTTTCAACCTTGAAGAATATTTCTTCGCCCTTGTATGGTTGGTGGCTTTGTGGGTGTTGATTTATATAACCTATGCCCAGTTTAAGCAAATCGACAAAATCGCCGCTTGGCTTTTAATTCCCTATTTGATTTGGGTTGCCTTTGCGGGATATTTAAATTTGGGTGTTGCCGTTTTAAATTAATTATTTTTCAAAAAACTGTTGCAAAAATCTTTGCTTCGTGTTACAATGAATCTCGCGGTTGTAAAAACCGCGGGATTTTTATGATAAAATGCAGAGGACGTGTTCGTGCATCGGTCGAAATTTTGTTGGCGATTAGCTGACAGAAAATTTCGTATTACTGCAAATCGGACATAACGGGTCCGACTCGAAATCTTGTAAAAATCACAGAACCCTAATTCCTCAAACCCCTTGCAATATCTGGGCTTTCGGCACTTTAACCGCCATCAGAATTAACGAGTTCTAAGACAAATTCTAATACAACTTAATATTCATAAATTTATGCAGAGGTATCGAAGTGGTCATAACGGGGCTGACTCGAAATCTTCTTCGCCAAACGGAAGTCAATCTTCCAAAAAGCCTTTAACTGTGCGGTTTTCGGGCATTCCATCGTTTCTAAAA
>SVQU01000038.1 GCA_015065165.1 Oscillospiraceae bacterium
ATACGTAGAGGGCGGATTTTTACTTACAAAAACCGAAATAGCAAATCTAAAGCTCATCCGTAAATACTTTAAAAAATTCGTTATCCTTGTAAATTCGGGTAATATAATCGATTATTCCGAAATATCCTCCGTTTGCCCCGACGGCTTGTTGTATCTCCCTCACGGCGGTATGATGGGCGGTCTTGCGGCGGCAAAGGTGTTGCTTGGCGAGGAAAACCCCTCGGGTAAGCTTCCCGATACTATCGCCCGTAAGCGCGAGGACTATCCCTCCGCCAAAAACTTTGATAAGCCGAGCCAATTGCTGTATCAAGAGGATATTTTTGTCGGCTATAGATATTTCCATACCTTCGCCCCCGAAAAAATCCTTTATCCCTTCGGTTACGGTCTTTCTTATACCGAATTCGGCATTTTCTTTATAGATATCCACCGCAAGGACAACAAAACTCTTATCCGCGCCGTTGTAAGCAACTTGGGCAGTGTTGCGGGTAAAGAGGTTGTTCAGTGCTATGTAAATCAACCCTCGGGCAAATTGGGTAAGGCGCGCAAGGTTCTTGCGGCGTTCCAAAAAACCAAATTGCTCCAACCCGGCGAAAGCTGTACGGTTGACCTTGAGTTTACCGATTATTCCATTGCTTCTTATGACGATTCGGGTGTAACCGGAAATAGATACGCTTGGGTTCTCGAACAGGGCGAATATATTATAACTCTTGCCAATAATTCAGGTGATAATACCGAATCCTGCTCTTTCACAATAAATCAAGATACGGTTGTCCGTCAAATGCGTTCTGCAATGGCACCTGTAACACCCTTCGAGCGTATGGCAAATAAATCGGGTGTTTGCGTTTACGAGCCTGCGCCCCTACGTGTTACTGCCGAAGAGCCCATCCCCGCCGAGCTTCCCCGTAAGGAAAAGGACGGTATGACCTTGGCTGACGTAGCCGACGGCAAAATTACCATAGAAGATTTTGTTTCCCGCTTCAGCGACGAGGATTTGGTTTGTATCGTCCGCGCTGAGGGTATGTCAAGCCCCAAGGTAACCCCCGGCACTGCCGCGGCGTTTGTGGGTGTAACACCCTCCCTTCAAAAAATGGGCTTGCCCGCCCTTTGCTGTACCGACGGTCCCTCGGGTATCCGTATGGAAAGCGATATCCGTTGTGTTTCCTATCCCTCGGCTACCTGTCAGGCGGCAACCTGGAACCCCGATTTGTTAATCGAAATGTATAATATCTGCGGTAACGAGCTTGCCTCCTACCATGTGGATATCCTTCTCGGTCCCGGCACAAACATCCACCGCGACCCTCTTTGCGGCCGTAACTTCGAATATTTCTCCGAAGACCCCCTTCTTTCGGGTAAAATGGCGGCGGCAATCTGTATAGGTCTTGATAATGCAGGTGTAAGCGGTGCGGTTAAGCATTTTCTTGCAAATAACCAAGAATTAGACCGCCACGGTGTAGATGCGGTTATAAGCGAAAGAGCAATCCGCGAAATTTATGCAAAGCCTTTTGAAATCTGCGTTACCGAAAGCCCCGTTCGCTCGGTTATGACATCTTATAACCCCGTAAACGGTCGCTGGGCGGCATCTAATTACGACTTAACCGTTCGTCTCCTTCGTGAGGATTTCGGCTTTGACGGCTTTGTTATGACCGACTGGTGGGCGCGTGTAAGCAACGAGGACGGAAGCGGTTGCACAACCAACCTTAAGGCTATGGTTCACGCTCAAAACGATGTTTATATGGTTTCTCCCGATGCCTTAACCCGCGAGGATAATCTCGTTCCATCCATTGCCGACGGCAGTCTAACCCGCGGCGAATTGCAGAGATGCGCTATAAACCTTCTTAACTTTACCTTGGATAGCCTTTCTTATATGGCAATGCGTTCCGGCTACGGTAAAAAAGACCTCAAGGCGGAATGTGAGGGCAAAATACCTAACGTTTCCTGCGAGGTAGAAAACGGAACCTGCACCATAGTTTCCGATGTTGCTAAAAAGGCAATTCTTCGTGTAAGCTTCGTTTCGGATACTCCCGCGTTAACCCAAACAAGTATTTCTCTTACGGTTAACACCAAAAACGCAGGCGGATTTATCGTGGGCGGTACAGAGGGTAAGATATTCACCGACCACCGCGAAATCGCGCTGACTGAGGGTAATAATGAATTTGTATTCAAATCCGAAACACCCCTTGCAAAAGCAGTGCGAATTGAATTATTCTAATAAAAAACAAAAACTGTCGAAGAATCAACTTCGACAGTTTTTTTGTGAAATTCTAAAATTAACCTAAACTTTTAATATAACCCTCTAAGGTCAAGCCCGAGTCATAAACCTCTTTTGCCAATTCCTTGCCAAGATATCTGTAATGCCAGGGCTCGTAATTTATGCCGGTTTCATCCTTGGTGTTTTTGGGATAACGCAAAATAAAGCCGTATTTCCAGGAATTTGCCATCAGCCATTGCTGACCCTTTAGGGTTTCCTGCTCCTCCACCAAATCCCAAATCTCGGTGTCGATTATATCCACAGCATATCCCAAATGGTGTTCGCTGGTTCCGGGAACGGCAACCCATTCGGCGGCTAACCTTTCGGCTTCGCTGCGGGAATAACCTTGGTTTGTATATACGGAAACCTGACGTTCATAATTGTTCTTTTGGTAATTATAGGTTCTGTGTCCCGAAATAACGTAAACGTCTCTGCCGGTTTGTGAATAACAAGCATCCATCATAGCCATAAGGTCGTTATAGCAATCCTTGTGCACCAAACCCTTGGTTTCGTGTCCGTAAGCAGAGGGAAGTTTGACTAAAAGGGAAGTGTCGGTAACTTCAACAGAGTTCCAGGGGTTCGCCAAAGCAAATCGAACACCCTTGGAAGAAAAGTGGCATTTCTTACCTGCAATTTCAACCTCGCCCACAGCCGCTTTGCCGTCTTCAAGCAAATAATATTCGTTGCCGTCCACGGTCTGCCAACAGTTGTAAAGCATTTTGCCGTCTTGGGCGAAGATATAAATACTTCCGTCAATCTCTGCTTTGCCCTTTAAGGCTTCGCCGTTGCCGTCAAAATAATATTTGTCGCCGTTTTCTTCTTTCCAAGCGTTTTTCAAAACCTCGGGTGTAGAGCTTTCCTCGGGTTTCGAGCTTTCGTTAACGCTTTGTGAAGATTCAATCTGCGAAACAACAACCGAGCTTTCCTGCTCGGATATAGAAGAACTGCTTTCCGAAGGCTCGCTTCTGTCAGTAACCATAACCAGCAACACTCCGATAATAATAACCGCAATTACCATCAAACCGATAAAAGCATATAATGAACCGTTAGGGTTCTTCTTTTTTCTGCGCTTTTGGGGCGGTCTGCGGTTTTGGGTATTTGTTCTGCCCGTGCTTGATGCGGGGCGTTTTTGTCTGTTGTATGTATCAGCCATTCCGTTCTCCAAAAATTAAATAACCGTTGCGGCAAGCAAATCCTCGGCTGCTTCTTTAATGTTCTCTTTTCCAAGAACACTGCTGCCCGCAACCAAAACGTTTGCCCCTGCGAGAACACACATTTTTGCGTTTTCCGCAGAAACACCGCCGTCTATGCTTATTTCATAATCAAGACCGTTTCTTTCGGCATATTCCTTAAGCTGCTGCACTTTGGGAAGCATATCCGACATAAACTTCTGTCCGCCGAAACCGGGCTCAACCGTCATAACCAAAACAAGGTCGCACATGGGAAGATAGGGGATAATAGCGTCAACAGGGGTGGCGGGCTTAATGGAAATACCCGTCTTTTTGCCGCAAGCCTTTATTTTTGCCAATACAGCCTGCGGGTCGTCGGTGGCTTCAACGTGAAAGGTAATAATGTCCGCGCCTGCTTTTGCAAAATCCTCTATGTAACGGATAGGGTCGGTAATCATCAAATGCACGTCCGAAACCAAATCGGTGCATTTGCTTAATGATTTAACGATAGGTTGCCCAAAAGAAATGTTGGGAACAAAAATACCGTCCATAACGTCAAGATGTAAATATTCCGCGCCGCCGTCCTTTGCCGCTTTTATCTGCACACCCGCGTTGGCAAAATCACAAGCGAGCGCCGAGGGAGAAAGTTTAACTCTTTTCATATATTTTGTTGCCCTTTCGACAGTTTTTAACATATTCTGTAATTGAAGGTTCGTCAGGTATATACGTGTCGGTACGTCAAAAATATAGGATCTAAACCTCAAAAACACGTTTTGCCTGCTTATTATATAATACCCTTTTTCTTCCTTTATGTCAATACTTGAAAAGGCATAATTGAAATACTATAAAAGCCCCTGCCAAGAAAAACGTTCACTGTTTTTAACCTCTGAAACCGCATCGCGGAAGGCGAGAGAATTAGGCGCGGCCTCGGCATCCTCAATGGGTGTGGCTCCTTCTGTTTTCATTGCCTCTGCGGTAACCACGTCAATCTCCGCATCCCTGACAAAAAGGGAAATATAGTTCTTTTTCTCCTGCCAAAGCTCGGCGGCAGCTTCAAGGTCGTTTTCATCAATAAGTGCGGTTATGTCGTCGCAAATATTGCAAACCATAACCGAATTTACCGATATAAAAATAACCATTAAAATTAAAATAACCGTAGCACAAATAAAGTTTCCCATAAATCATTCTCCGTTTTGGTTAGATGTTTGGTTTCCTTTTGGTAAAATACTCATTTTTCCCGTACGCTCCAAAATAACCTTGTCTATTTCTTCAAGCCCCTTAAAGCCGTTTATTCTCACTTGCGTTTCCACATCCTCGGTAGAAACACGGGTTTTAATAAGGTTGTTATCGATATAACCGCCGTTTTCATATAATACAATAGGGTTTCCGTTAAGAAGCTTCAATAACGTTTTGCTTCGCTGACAAGCAAATGAAATAATCACTTCCAAGGATGATATCAGCAAAACAGGCAACAAACCGTGAATAAGGGGGATATCAGGGTCGGTAATAGGGTAAACCGCCAGTTCGGAAAGTAAAAAGGTGGTAACCAATTCCGAAAGCTCCATTTCTCCAAGCTGTCGCTTTCCCATAAGCTTCATCATAAGGGTAAGGATAAAATAAAAAATAAATGCACGGGCAATAATTATCGACATTTCAACACCTCTAATCTATTTTTACCTTAATATGTGTAAATATTCTCTTGACTAAATAAAAGACAAATAGTAAAATATTAAAAAATGTCTAGAGGTGTAAAAATGGAACATAAAGCAATTGCAGAGGTATTGTTTGCCAACGGATATAACTGCGCCCAAGCGGTTTTCGTTGCATATTGCGACGAAATGAATATGGATAAGGAAACTGCACTTAAGCTTTCCTCCTCCTTTGGCGGGGGTATGGGTAAGCTTCGTGAGGTTTGCGGTGCTGTTACCGGCGCTTTCGCTGTTGCAGGCGTACTTTGGGGATATACCGACGTTAACGATAACAAGGCAAAGTCCGATCATTATGCCCTTATCCGTCGTATAGCCGAGGAATTCAAGGCGGTTCACGGCACTTATATTTGTAACTATCTTCTTAAGGGTATAGCCAATACCGATTCCAAAGACCCCCAACCCCGTACAGAGGAATACTATAAGGTTCGCCCCTGCGTTCGTTTTGTTTCCACTGCTTGCGAGATTTTAGATAAAATTCTTGCCGAAAAGCAGGCGGCGGTTTCGGTTTAAAGGCAAAATTACCGCGAAAACCCTTGGTATTATCACGTGAAATAAAAAAATGAAAATTTTTTCAACTTTTTTTCAAAAAGGTATTGCAAAATGAAAATAAATGTGATATTATAATCAAGCGCGTTGACGCGGCGAATGTGGTTCGGTAGTTCAGTTGGTTAGAATGCCGCCCTGTCACGGCGGAGGTCGTGGGTTCGAGTCCCATCCGAATCGCCACTTTTTTAAAGAGGTTTTGACAGAGCTTTCCGTTCCAAGCTGTTCAAGTTATGCGGATTTAGCTCATTTGGTAGAGCGCCACCTTGCCAAGGTGGAGGTAGCGGGTTCGAGCCCCGTAATCCGCTCCAACCATTCAAACCGCTTGTGGCGGTAACTATGGCGCCATAGCCAAGCGGTAAGGCAGAGGTCTGCAAAACCTTTATTCCCCAGTTCGATTCTGGGTGGCGCCTCCAAAAACGCAAACAACTTAATAATATAAATCATTTTGAGATGCTGATGTGGCACAGGTGGTAGCGCACATCCTTGGTAAGGATGAGGTCATGAGTTCGAGTCTCATCATCAGCTCCAAAATGGCTCGGTAGTTCAGTTGGTTAGAATGCCGCCCTGTCACGGCGGAGGTCGTGGGTTCGAGTCCCATCCGAGTCGCCATTACTTTCCCACCAACGTGGGGAAGTGATATGCCTCTGTAGCTCAGTTGGTAGAGCAGGAGACTGAAAATCTCCGTGTCATTGGTTCAATTCCGATCGGAGGCACCAGCGGATTTAGCTCATTTGGTAGAGCGCCACCTTGCCAAGGTGGAGGTAGCGGGTTCGAGCCCCGTAATCCGCTCCAAAGAAAAAAGCACTTGCTTCGCAAGTGCTTTTTTCAATGAAATAAATCCCTGCGGGATTTGTGAAATATGCCAAGGGCATATGAAATAGCAAACGCTATGAAATACGCTACGCGTATGAGTGATAAAGGGATTTATTTTACTTCATATTTTGCAAAAAGGCAAAATATTTCATAATCGAAAGATTATTTCATATTGCTTGCAATATTTCATCGTAGATGATATAATTTTATTAGAGGTGATATTTTTGAGAGAAAATAAACTCGTAGATTTATCTATGGATTTTGCTATAAGAATAATAAAGCTTTGTGAAACTATTAAAGGTCATTATTCTCTTGTAAATCAGCTTGAACGTTCCGCGACTTCCATCGGCGCCAATATTCATGAAGCAAATTATGCTCACGGTAAGGCTGATTTTATTGCAAAGTTGCAAATCTCTTTGAAAGAGTGTTACGAAACCGAATATTGGTTAGAACTATTTGTTAAATCGGATATTCTTAGTAGAGAAGCCGCAATTGACTTATTAAATAAATGTGGAACTATTCGACGTATTCTGGTTGCCTCTATTAATACCGCCAAGGAAAACACAAAATGATATACACACGTTTAACCGACATCAACGATAAAGACATCCCACAAATCCTTTCGGTATACAATATCCCCTCGGTTTCGCGTTATGTCAGTATAGATGAAGATAGCTATTGGAAATACGTAACCGAAACACCAAACGTGTTTTTTTACAAAGTTTTTGATAACGGCAATTTGGTTGCTACTGTTCATTTTGAACTTAATGATAGTGTTATGTATATGGACATTGTTGTATTTCCCCAATATCAAAATCGTGGTATAGGCACAAGCATTCTCAAGGATATAAAAAATAAGTCATTAAGCTTAGATTATTCCGAAATCAGCGTTTCTATTGATGAATCTAACATAGCTTCTATAAAACTGTTTGAAAAATCAGGTTTTAAATATGTCGGCAGGGAAGACGAGCTGTTAGATTACATCTACCATGCCTAATTTTCCAAAACGGTAAAGAGAAAAACTCTCTTTGCCGTTTTTTTCTTTATTGCACTGAATTTCACAAAACCCCTTGACAAAAACGATACTTCGTGATACGATGTATATCAAGAGAGGAGGTATTGCATGGATATACAATTAAAACGCGGACTTTTGGACGTGTGCGTCTTAGCGGCGATTAAAAGCGAGGATTCCTACGGATATAAGATTATTAAGGATATGAAGCCTTATATTGAATTATCCGAATCCACGCTGTACACAATCCTAAAACGGCTTGAAACATCAAATATGCTTACGGTTCATACCGCAGAACACGGTGGAAGACTTCGTAAATATTACCATATCACCCACGAGGGGCTAAACCGTATCGAGGAGTTTAAGAAAGAATGGATTGAAATTATGTCCATATATAAATTTGTAACAAAGGAGGATGAGAATGATGACTAAGCAGGAATTTTTGTCAAAACTGCGTTCGGGCCTTGTGGGGTTACCGCAAAATGAAGTTGAAGAACGCTTTGAATTTTACAGGGAAATGATAGACGACCGTATGGAAGAAGGCATTTCGGAGGAAGAAGCAATTTCGGATATAGGCGACGTGGATGAGGTTATATCCCGTATCATTTCTGAAATCCCTCTTACAAAAATCGTAAAAGAAAAAATAACACCCAATAAAAAATTCAAGGCTTGGGAAATTGTCCTTCTAATTCTCGGTTCGCCGATATGGCTGTCCCTTATAATCGCTGCAATTGCTGTTGTGCTTGCAGTTTATATCTCTCTGTGGTCGGTTATAATCTCCCTTTGGGCGGCTTTCGGCTCGGTTGTGGGATGTGCTTTCGGCGGAATACTTTCGGGCGCGTTTTTCGTTATCAACGGTAATATTATCAAGGGCATTGCCCTAATCGGCGCAGGCATAACACTTTTAGGCTTGTCAATCCTCTTTTTCTATGGATGTAAAGCCGCAACCGACGGCATTATAAAGCTAACCAAGGTTATTGCATTAAAAATCAAAAATTGTTTCGTTAAGAAGGAGGAAGCGTAATGAAAAAACAAACGAAAATATGGCTTGTTACGGCCGCTTGTCTCGTTCTTGTTGGTGCAATACTGTTCTCGGTTGCGATGACTTCCTTAAAATGGGACTTTAATAAATTCGGCAACCGAGTTTTCGTAACGAACGTTTATACGTTCTCGGCAGACTCTTTCGTTGATATAGCTGTAGAGTCTGACGAATCTATGTTATATTTCTACCCCTCCGAGAATGACGAATGTAAAATCGTTTGCTATGAGGTAGAAAATCTTCTTCACACCGTAGAGGTTGTAAATGGTAAATTAACGATAAGACGCAACGATACCCGTGAATTAATCGACTTTCTGTCCTTTGGCGGAGGCAATCCCGAAATAAAAATATACCTCCCCGAAAGAGAATACGGCTCTCTATTAATAAGAAAAACCACGGGGGATACAACCATAACAAATGACTTTTGGTTTGAAAATATGGAGATTATCCATTCCACAGGCGATGTGATTTGTAACGCTTCCGTTACCGACCGTCTGAAAATCCACTCCACTACGGGAGATATAAGGGTAGAAAACGTCTATGCCAAATCGCTGGACCTTTCGGTTTCTACGGGCCATATAACAGCCACGTCGGTTACCTGTCAATCTAATGTCGGCGTTAAGGTTAGCACGGGCAAAGCGGTAATAACCAACCTTTCCTGCGAAAATTTTGATTCCGAGGGTAATACGGGGGATATATCTCTGACAAACGTGGTCGCAACGAGAAATATGTCCGTAGAGCGAAGCACAGGTGATATATTTTTCGATGGTTGCGATGCTGCGGAGGTAGAAATCGAAACCGATACGGGCGACGTAAAAGGCACGTTTCTCACAGAAAAGGTGATTTTCGCCGAAACCGACACAGGGGATATAGACGTTCCCGTGCTCTTAAACGGCGGCAGATGCGAAATTTCCACCAACACGGGCGATGTAAAAATCAGCATAAAAGAATAAAGAAAAAATAATAAACCGTGTGAGTTTGAACCCACACGGTTTGTTGTTGTATTTCACATACCTAATGCATAGGCAAAATACCAGCGCATTCCGCATTTAACCGCCACATAATCTCTGGTGGTATCGCTTTTGCCGTTGTCAACCGTCATTCTTACAATGGCGGCTTTTTTTATTTTCTCTGCGTCTGCCTTTTCGGAATACGGCTGGGTTATTTCCTCAAACCTGCCTTCGCCCTTTTCATATTCCAAAACCGAAACAAGCTTGAAATTTATCTTTTCTTCTTCATAAGGGGCGGTGTATCCCGCGTACCCCTTTTTAAGATAATCTCTAAGCAGCTTGTCTGTGGTTTCGCGGTTGCCGTAAAGCACGGTTTTGTTATATTCCGAGGAATATTCAATTATACCGTCGATGTCATAAATCAAAGCCGCCCTTTGATAATCGGCAACAGCCTCCTCGGGGGTAGGGGCACCCGAAAATACCGCATCGAAAATCAAAACCGCCAATAATGCTATGGTAATACCAATAATGCCGCATAAAAGATAGGTCAAAACCCTTTTTGTTTTCTTGCTCATAACCTTTTGCGGTTTGTTTTCCTCGGTCATATCAAAAATATCGGTTTCGTTCATATCATAACCTCGTATTTGCTAATTCTAAGGTTATTATAACACGAAAATAATTATATTGCAACAAAAAGAACTACCGCAAGATTTCGCCCTGCGGTAGCTCTCTGTTAGTTAAAGGTGTGTGTCCCGATTATTTCGTTTTTAAGTGCTTTACAGTTTTCTAAATATTCGCAATATCTCATCCTAACAAAATCTCGCTTATTATCTCGTTGGAAACTCTAAAACCTCTGCTGTTAAGCCTTAAAATCCCGTTTTCAAAGCTACCGAATCCCATTTCTGCAATCCTTTTAGCTTGGTTGTGAGCATTTTCGGGTATCAAAACCCCCCGGTTTGTCCTTAATCCCAACATAATTCGTTCTTCCTCAGCTTCTTCCTCGGTTATCAAAGACGCTTCATCAAAATCAGTGGGCGCAAAAGCCGATAGCTCGCTTTTCCTGATAAATTCCTCAATATCGTTTACCGCAAAAAAACGCTTTCCGCCAAAGAAAGAATGTGCCCCCGCGCCAAACCCAAAATATTCACCCCGCGCCCAATAAGTCATATTGTGCTTGGATTCATAACCGCTTTTGCAAAAGGATGATATTTCGTAATGCTCAAAACCCTTGTCCGTAAGAATCCTGCAAAGTGCATCATATTGCGCTTCCTCGCTGTCCTCGTCGGGGAATTCCAAAGCTTCTTTTCGGAAGTATAACGGAGTGCCCTCCTCCAATTGCAACGAATAAGCCGAAATATGCTTCACTCCTAAATCCGCAATTTTCCTAACGCCGTCTTCAAAGGTTCGGTTGCTTTGGTTGGGTAGGGCAAATATAATATCTGCGCTTATATTTTCAAAGCCCGCCATTTTCGCGTCTTCAAAACAACGCTTTGCCGTTTCAAAGGTGTGAATTCTGCCGATAGACCTTAAAACCTCGAGA
>SVQU01000011.1 GCA_015065165.1 Oscillospiraceae bacterium
CCGTGGTTGCAAAGGGCGTTGATAACGAACAGCAAAAGGCATTTTTGCTTGAATTAAAATGCTTGTATATGCAGGGCAGGTTGTTTGGAGAAGCCGAATATTTCTCGATTTAAGACCGAAGGGATGGTATCATCGTTTTGAAAGAAAAACCGAATATGAATATCACTGACGAACGAATGAAACCATTTGTTGTCAGAGCAACGGCAAAGTCTGTCAGACGACGTAATTTGCTTTTGCGAATATTTTGTATAATTCTTCTTATTGCAATTTTGCTTTTGGGCGTGTTTTATGCGCTTTCCGCCTTCGTAAACAAGGCGGGTAACTTCACGGTGTGGATATCCGACGAGGATTTAAACCTTATCACTCTTTGTGATACGCCCGATTTCGAGGAATGTGCCACTATTTTAGAGGCGGATACGATTGCTCAAATGGATAATATCACAAAAGCGTGGCTGCCCGAGAATATAGACGAGGGCGAGGGCTCACACAACGGTGATAATTACATAGCTTATACCTTCTATTTGAAAAACGCAGGCGAAAACGAAATTTCTTATTCTTCACAAATCGACATTCACGCGGTTACAAAAGAAGCCGACAATGCGGTTAGAGTGATGATACTAAAAAATGGTGAAGAAACGGTTTATGCTAAACCTCAAAAGGGTTCTTCCGAGCCTGAACCCGATACCGTTCCGTTTCTTTCCAATACACAGGTGCTTCAAAACACTACCGAAGGCTTTAAGCCCGGCGACGTGGATAAGTACACCGTTGTAATTTGGCTCGAGGGTAACGATCCTGAATGTGTTGATGATATTAAGGGCGGAGTAGTTAAAATGTCAATGAATTTTAAGGTTTTAGAGACCGACTGACGGGGACACGTAAGTCAGTATCTTTAAAATCTTGAAATTCTTGCAAAACTAACCTTACTCTTATATCAACACGTTTAAGATAAATTAAACAGACAAAAAATTTTTAAAAAAGGAGAACTCTTATGAACAAGAACTTAACTAAAAAAGCTCTGGTTCCCGCAATTGCTATGGTTTTGGCCTCTGTAATTGCATTGTCAGGCGTAACCTACGCTTGGTTTACAACAGGTACTACCGCTACCATTGAAAACCTCGACGTAAACGTTATGACTGCAAACGGCATTCAGGTTTCTCTTGACGCTGTAAACTGGAAAAACACCATTTCCGGCGAAGACATCAAGAACGCTATCCTTGATGCAACCGATTATCCCGAACGTCTCATTCAGTACCCCACCGGTGAAATCGCTCCCGTTTCCACCGCAGGTAACGTTACCAACGGTCAGTTGGAAATGTTCTTGGGCGGCTACAACGATGACGGTACCCTTTATTCCAAGGCTATTGCAGAAGTGCAAGGCACCTCCAACGTTAACTACGTTGCTTTCGACTTGTTCTTCCAGACCCAGACCGAACAGACCTTGTCTTTCTTGGTAGGTGAAGGTAACTCCGAGGTTAAGAGCATCGATTACGCTACCGGTGCTGATTCTAATGTTCTCACCTCTTCCGCTGTTCGTGTTGCTTTGCTTCCTATGGGCACAAAGGCTACTCCTGCAGAAGCTCAGGCTCTTAAGGGCGACGGCACTGTTAAGATTTGGGAACCCAACGCTAGCACTCACGTTGACACTAAGAACGTAGGCGAAATCGATTATGAAGGCTTTGCAAAGGCATTTGCTGCTGAAAACGAAAAGAATCTCGGCGATAACGTTGCATCCGTTACTACCGAAAAAAGCACCTTCGAGCTTGTTAAACTTACCCCCGGTATCACCAAGGTTCGTGTATACATCTGGTTGGAAGGTCAGGACGTAGACTGCGTTAACAAGATTTCTAACGCAGACTTCAGAACCATCCTTAGCTTCAACGTACCTAAGGCTGCAACTACTCCCAACAACTAATTTTTCGTATATCTTGTTCCAAGGGGTGGAAAACCCCACCCCTTGGAAATAACTAAAAGGAGGGGAAACACTTGAATAAAGTGATTAAACAGATCTGCTCATCACTGGTTACCATATTGGTGGTTGTGTTGGTTCTGCTCTCTATTATCATTTCTATTTCTTCTATAACGGCTAAGGCAAATAACGGTGTCCCCGATTTGTTTGGCTATTCTCCGTTTTCTGTACAAACCGATTCTATGTATCCCACGCTAAGCAAGGGCGATTACATTTTTGTGGAAAAATGCGACACCAAAGCGTTAGAGGTGGGGGATATCGTTACCTATTTTACCTTTATCGAGGGTAAACGCGTGGTAAATACCCACAGAATCGTGGACGTTTTCAAAGAGGGAGATATTATCGAATATCAGACTCAGGGTGATAACAAACAAACCAACCCCGAGCCTGACGAGCTTTTGCTTGCTCCCGGCGACGTTATTGGCAAATATAACGACAGTAAAATTCCTAAGATGGGCGCTGTAATCGACTATTTAGGTACTCGAATGGGCTTCTTCTTGGTTATTCTACTCCCCGTTTTGTTGTTCACTCTCTATCAAATCTATAAGCTGGTTATGATTATTCTTTACAACCATAAGGTTGACGTTGTCAACGCTGCCAACGAATCCACCAGCGATGAGGTTAAGGAAGCGATTATTGCCGAATATCTCGCGCAGCAACAGAAAAAAGAAGCAGAAAAAACAGAAAAATCAGAAGAAACAGAAGACAAAAACGATTAAGTGTGCAGCATAAAACGTACGTTTAAACCCAAAAACGTTTTTATGTATGTTTTTGCTGTGCGCTTAGAGTGAGTCAAGCGTATCCGAACCTTTGGGCGGCATATTTTCGCTCACTCATTGTCAAAATACTTGCGAAATGCAAGTGTTTGCTCTGTTTTTCCTTAATAAACCAAATATTTCCGAAAAATCCCTTAACCACAAAGAGGGGAGGGGTTTTCGCGGTGTTTTTGGGTAAGAGGATATAACTTATTGCAAATTCGAAATGCCGAAAAGGCTTTAAAAAACCTTTGGGCGGCTCGGATATACTTGACTCACTCTAAACGGAAGGATTATTTCAAATGGATGTTTTTATTAAATTTCTGGTTGACTTTTTAGAAACATTTTTTGGCTCTTTGTGGTCCGGCATAAGCGGCTTGTTCGTTGGTTTTATCGGTATGTTTAACGTACCCAAATATGTTGAAACCTTTAAGGAATATTCCGGCGATTTCGGCGGACTTGCATGGGCGTTGGCTATTTTAACGGTGATTTTGTTGATAGCGGCTCTCGGCTGTATCGTGTTCGTTATTTACTTGGCAATCAGAAAGTACGTTCGAATCAGAACCACTATGGTTAGTCAAGAAGAGCTTCTTAACGAGGTTGGCAAGCTTAACCACGAGGTTATCAAGCTTTCCACCGAAAAAGAGCGTATTCTTGCTATGAAGGTTTCTCAGCTTGGATTAAAGCCCGATGAAAGCAACGTTATCGAGGAAGAACATAAAGAAGAAACTCCTCTTACCGAGGGCGAAAGCCGTTTCTATAAGTGTACTCTTATCGATGAACAGATGAAGGATTACGTTCCCAAGGAATATAATTACGATATCACTTTGTCCGAAATTTGTGATATGTTCAGAAATTTCGCTTGCTCCAGAATGGGCTTGTTCTATGAAATTAAAATTATACGTCTGTTCATAGCGGCTTTTGCTTCTACCCGATTGATTATTCTTCAGGGTATTTCGGGTACAGGTAAAACCTCTTTGCCTTACGCATTCGGTAAGTTTATTCAAAACGATACCAATATCGCTTCTGTTCAGCCCTCTTGGCGCGACAGAACCGAGCTTTATGGTTACTTTAACGAATTTACCAAGCGTTTTAACGAAACCGAAACTTTAAAGAGAATGTACGAGGCTACATATACCGAGGATGTGTTCCTTACCATCCTGGACGAAATGAATATCGCCCGTATCGAATATTATTTCGCGGAAATGCTTTCTATTTTGGAAATGCCCAGCCGTTCCGAATGGGTTATCGACCTTGTTCCCAGCGGTTGGCCTAATGACCCAAAGCATATCGTAAACGGCCGTTTCCGTTTGCCTGAAAATATGTGGTACGTTGGTACTGCAAACAACGACGACTCTACCTTTGCTATTTCGGATAAGGTTTATGACCGTGCACTTCCCATTAACATCGATACCAAGGGTGTGTATTTCGAAGCACCCTATACCGAAAACCTAAACTTAAGCTATAAGCATCTTGAAAAGATGTTTGATGAAGCAAAGGCGGCAAACAAGGTTTCCGAAGAAAACCTTAAGAAAATCGAAGTTCTTGACGACTACGTTATCGAGCACTTCCGCTTGGCTTTCGGTAACCGTATCGTTAAGCAGTTGCGCGATTTCGTTCCCGTTTACGTTGCTTGCGGCGGTACCGAAATCGACGGTATCGACTATGTTCTGGCTAACAAGATTTTAAGAAAGTTCGAAAGCTTGAACCTTGCGTTCATCCGTGATGAAATCGAAGGACTTATCGCTTATTTAAGCGAATTGTTCGGCAAAGAAAATATGGGCGAATCCAAGGCGTATTTGTCCAGATTGCAAAAGCTATTCTAATTAAGTAATTATTCTGAAGATATAGGAGAGATAAAATGACCTTAGATTTTGAATTATTATATGACATATATACTCAGGACTTTATCTCTCTTGTTCAAAGCGAGGAGTTTTACACCGAGTTTATGAATAAGGCAATGAGTGGCAACTCCGAGGTGTCCTATATGCACCGCTTTATTGATAAACAAATCGATTTAACCTGGATAGAGGCTATTGAAGAAGCGATTATACCTCTTGACAACATTATAAGAAACCCCCGTCGTTTTATCGTTCAGGAGGAGGAAATTGTTAACATCGAGTTGGCAAGAAAAATCTCTCCCGAATCTATAAGACATTTGGCTCAGCATACCAATATGATAGCCAAGGTAGAAGAAGATACGGTTACTCCCAACCGCATCCTTAACATATTTAAGGAAGAAAGCTTCGAAACCTACGAAAACCGCTTTATCTACACCTTGCTTATCAATCTTCAGTATTTTATCAGTAAAAGACTTAAAGCTATCGAGGATTGCGTAGACGGCAACAACGTTACCTCCATTTTGTTCAAGGATAATTTCAGCATCGGAAAAGAAAACGTAAAATGCTCTTTCGAGATGACAATTGATTCCCCCGGCTTTAAAATGGACGGCGATTTGCTTGACGTTGACCCCGAAAAGCTCAGTAAATTCCAAAGAATTGAAAGAATCAAAAAGATTCTTTACGATTTTCAGAATTCGCCTTTAATCAAGGCGCTAAACGGCACAACCTTGGTTCGTCCTCCCATTATGAGAACCAACGTTTTGCAGAAAAACCCCGATTTTAAAAAGGCAAAGGCTTTGTGGGATTTCATCGAAACCTACAGAGAATCCGGCTTTAACGTTGAGGTTACCGAAACAAACGAAATCCCCAGCGATAAATATCTGTCGGATTTGTATTCTACAATGATTCTTAACTATTCGCTGTTGAAGCATCATATCGGCAGCGAGGGAGAATACGAGCCTCAAAAGCGAAGAAAAATTATCACGCCCAAGATTATCGAAAGAACCTTTTTGGACGTGTTGGATGATTTGTCCTTTGATATCGACGTTATCCAGCGTATCTTTAACGAGCAGGTGGCGAAATCCACCAAAAAACGTCAAAAGCAGGAAAAGGAAATTCTTGCCGTTATCGACCGCGCATTGAAAACCGAGAAAAAGCGCAGGGACGATATAGAAAACGCCCGTCTTGCAGTGCTAGAGCAGGAAAAGGCGGAAAGACAGCGTATCCGTGCCGAAAGAAAGGCACAGCTGGAAGCCGAGAAATTGGCAAAAGAACAGGAACGCTTGGAAAAACAGCGCATAAGAGAAGAAGAAAAGAAGCGTCTTGAGGAAGAAAAGATTAGAAAGGCGCAGGAAAAACAAGCTCTTAAGGAAGCGCTTGAAAAACAAAAAGAGCTTGAAAAGAAGCAAAAGGAACGCGAAAGATTAAAGCGTCAAAAGGAAAAACAGGCGCTTCTTGAAAAGGAACGTCAGCGCAAGGCTAAGGAACAGCAAAGGCTGAAAGAAAAGAAGGCTAAGGAATTAGCACTTCAAAAGGAAGCCGAGCAAAAACGCAAGGAAAAAGAAAAGCTTAAGCTGAAAAAGGAAAAACAAGCCAAGGAATTGGCACTTCAGAAAGAAGCCGAAAGAAAGCGCAAAGAAAAAGAAAGACTTAAGCTTCAAAAAGAAAAAGAGGCTTTGGCGGAAAAGGAACGCAAGGCGAAGGAACAGCAAAGGCTGAAAGAAAAGCAAGCCAAGGAACTTGCGCTTCAAAAGGAAGCCGAAAGAAAGCGCAAGGAAAAAGAAAGGCTTAAGCTTCAAAAGGAGAAAGAGGCTTTTGCAGAAAAGGAAAAGCTTCGCAAGGCTAAAGAACGCGAAAGGCTTAAAGAAAAGAAAGCCAAGGAAGCGGCTTTGCTTAAAGAAAAGGAAGCCAAAATCAAGGCGAGAGAAAAGGCAAAGATCGAGGCTCTCAGACAAAAGAATAAAACCAATAAAAACTAATTAAGGCAGGAGGTGGCAATTATGAAAAAAATACCGATTTGGAAAAACGTAACTTTGCTTGTTTCCACTTTTGCTATAATCATGGTTGCTGCCTTTGCGTGGTTTTATACAGGTCCCTACGCTCATATGAACGGTTTGGCAACCCCTGTGGGTAAGGCTTCGTATATTCAAATTTCCGACAACGGCGACGATTGGGCAGGCGGTTTAGAGCTTGACGTTGGTTTTAACAGAACCTTCAAAGAAATTTCCGGCGACGGTGTTAGCTTTTTTGCTCCCGTTTATGAGGACGTTGAAAATGCGGGCGGCGGTTTTTCTAAAGAGCTTGTTTCCTTTAACAAGGTTAACGGAAATCAATATTATTACGAAAAGACCTTGGATTTGCGTACCGACGTCGCTCAGGACGTTTATTTGTCCCCCGAAAGCAGCGTAATGTCGGTAAATCCCCGAGATAACACCTATATTGACGGCGCAATCAGAGTGGCGTTGTTAGAATTGGACGAAAACGGAAACGAAACCTTAAAATGTATTTGGGCGCCCAATTCTACCGTGGAGTATACCGCCGCAACAAACTCCTTTGCAAGAGATGGCGGCGTAGAGCCTTATTATTACTATCAAAAATCCACCACCCCTGTAAATGTTGACGGCTTGGATGAAACAAATCCCGACGTTGCGATAATTTCTACAGAAGGTACGGACGAAAACGGCTGCGGATACAACCAAGAATATAAATTCTTGTGGACAAATGGGCAGAATATGCCCGAAAACGCCCCCGTTATTTTAACAATGGACAATAAAGGTGAGGATAACCTTTATTATAAAAGTATAAAGGTCAGAGTTTGGCTTGAGGGCTACGACAGAGAATGCGTCGGGCTTTTAAGCGGTCAGGGCTTTACTATGAAACTCCAATTTACTGCACAGGAGGTAGAATAATAATGAATAAAAAACGCATTATTTTAGGTAGTATTTGTGTTATTCTGCTTATTGCATTGGTTGGCGGTACTATGGCGTGGTTTTATATTAACGAAGAGGTTACGGTCAGCTACGGTAACAGCATTTTTTGCGAGGCGGGCGACAGCTTGGAAATTGCTTTGGTGGAGGGCGGTGCCGCTACAAGATGGGCGAGCGCTTTAGATTACAGCGCGGGTTCATTTACCACCGTTGATATTTCGGGTAACGGTGTTAATTTATACAGACCTATCGAAATTGATGAAAACCAACAGCCTATCGGTTTTACAACAGCTGTTTCTTCTTTGGATAACAGCACTAACTATGATTATATCGAAATGGAGCTTGCTTTTCGTTCGGTATCTAAAATGAACGTGTATTTAAGCGAGGAATCCTTTATTTCACCTGTTAATACCGAGGATTCGGGAGCGAATATTTACGGTAACTTCAGCCGCGATTATATTGCGGGTGCTATGCGCGTTGCGGTGGTTGACGAAACGGGGCTTAAAATGCTTTGGGCGCCCAATTCTAAATATCAGCTTATTCAAAACGCAAACGGAACCTATGCATTCAAATCGGGCGAAAACGGCGATTCAACCCCCGAATCTGCATATTATTACTACGGCGAGGATGCCGATGGTGAACTTGTAAAGCAGGAAGTTTCCCAAGATGACTATGCAAGCAAAAGATTTGTTGTGGATTCCACCAACGCGAACAAGGGTAATACAGGCAATTCGCCTGTGTTGGTGTCTTTAAATCCCGAAAGTCAGGGCGCTTATGCTCAGGAAACGGTAAAAATTCGAATTTGGTTCGAGGGTACCGACCGCGAGGCTCATCAGGCTTTGGCAGGCGGTAACGTAAACGTAAAATTGAAATTTGTGGGTGTGGCGAAATCCGTTGATGACGAAAAACAAACGGCGATTAACGGCATCACCTTCAATCAGAACGATTCTAAATTCAGCGGCTTGTCTGCGGGAATGGTTTTCTCTACCGACGGTCGTAATTGGACAGAATATCTTCCTGCTTCGGCGAATTTGCCCGTGTTGGAAGGCGGAAAATCCATTTACTTCAAATATCCCGAAACAGACACACATTACGAAACCGACTATAAAAAATTTACCAAGAATTGATAACGGAAAAGAGGCGAGAGTATGCCGAAATACAGACGAATTTTATCAGTGCTTTTGGCCGCATGGCTGTGCGTGATGTTAATTGCATATACGTATACTTGGGTCTCTCGTAACTGGACTCCCAGTATCAAGAGCAACGATATAAATATTGCAAGCTCGGGTGCGCTGGTTATCAGCGTTTTGGGGGATGATGCCGTTTATACAGAGGTTTCTTTGAATGACGTTGTCGGTATAGCGGTGGATAATTCCTTTACCTTCAGACAGGTGTCCAGTCAGGACGGTATCAATTTCTTTTGGAAGGATTTTTCTCCCACCGTTACCAATAAAGAGAATCCCGCCGTATTTTATAAAATCGGTACAAACGATACGCGTAAGGGCGATTATATTGATGCTAGATTTTGTTTAAAACTGGATGATGCTCTTACAACGGCAAAGTATATTTTTATTCACCCCGATACGGTGATCAATTATATTAAAGAAAATTCCGCAAACCCCGATTTGAACAGGGCGATCAGAATTTCTCTTACCTATGATAAGGATATCGTTACGGATTCGGGCACTCAAACCTTGACCGAAACGGTTATTCTGGCAGATTTAGAGGATAACGAAAGCGTTATTAACGCGCTGGAGGATGATACGTTAAATCCGTTATATCGCGCGGTGTTAAGCGATGCCGACGGCAAAACCGATGCTGAAGACTCGGGTGCTCTGGGCTATCAGACCGTTTACGGCTTGAACTATTTCAACTGCGGCAGAATGGATTATAACAAGGATAACCCTGCCGATGAATATAATTACAACTTTACCAGAGACGAAAGCAAGGCTTTGTTTATGTTAAATCCCGGCGAGCAGAAGTGGGTTAATATCCGAATCTGGCTTGAAGGTCAGGATGAAAACTGCGTTAAGGAAATCGCAGGGGAAAAGTTTAATATGGTTTTGAAATTCGACTCTGCATTTGTTCAATAGTTATTGACCGATAAAAAATCCAAGGAGGCACAAAGGCAATATGAATAGGCTGAAAAATGTTATAATTTCCTTGCTGTCGTTGGCTTTGTGCGTGGCTGTTACCTTTGCGTGGATTAACGAATTGCAAAATCCGGGCGGACGTGTTTTGACACTTAAGCTTAATAATGCAACCGTGGCAGACAGCGAGCTTGAGGTAAAGCTTTCGGTGAACGTGGAGGACGACGTTTTTGACGACATCACCAAGCTGCAGAGTGTGGTGTCCCAGCCCACTTTGGAATCTTATGACAATTTTGCCCCCGGCTCAAGAAAGAAATTCAGGGTGGATATAACAAATCTAAGCGAGGCTTCGGTTACCTTGCAGGTGATATTATCGGATATCGTTTGCGAGAATGAAGAATTGCAAAACAATATAGTTATAGGTACTAACGGATTTGCGGGATTTAATTCGGATTATCCTGCGCCGTCAGTGCAAAACAAAACGTTGGCAGATGGAATAGACGCCTCGGGTGGCTTTTCCCTTGTTGACGGGGTGGAAATACCGCCTCATAACGTGGATGCACCTGTGTCGATATACTTTTATGTGATGTTCTCGGCGGCAGGAAGCGAGAATCTTGAGGATATGACATTTTCTATCGGCACTATTAACTTTTTGACCATTTAATTCGGGAGAAACCATGACAAAGATGATTTCCAAAATTCTTAAAGTATCTTCATACTGTCTGTTTGGGTTAATTATTTGCCTGTCGTTGTTTGTATTGACAATGCGTTTTTTGGGCGAAGCACCCAGCATTTTTGGATATTCATTTTATTACGTTCTTACCGAAAGTATGGAACCCGAAATTATGGCAGGGGATATAATTCTTTGCGAATCGGTAGACACCGAAGAACTGAAAATAGGCGATGTTATTACCTATGCAGGTCAAACGGGAGAGTTAAACGGAAAAATCATCACCCACAAAATCGTGGACATTGATGATGGAATGTTCACTACTCAGGGTGTGGCAAATAACATTTCTGACCCGCCCATCACTTCGTCCCAGATATTATCAAAATACGTTTTGACCATTCCTTTGGCGGGCAAACTCTTTTCGCTTATTAACAGTAAGTATGGATTTATTTTGATTATTATAATACCCCTGGGAGTGTTGATTGTTAACGAAATTTCCATTATCGTAAAAACCATAAAAGAAGATAAAGAAGATAAAGAAGATAATAAAGATAAGGAGGAGCATTTAGGTGAATAATATATTAAATACATCAAAAGAAAAATCAAAAGCCGTTAAACGTAAAGTGTTGCTGAGAACTATCATTATTTCTGCGCTTGTGCTTGTTCTTATCGTTTCAGGTACCGTGGCTTGGTATATCAACAATATGGGTATGTGGGGCGTGGAATTCAATACGGGTAATATTGATTTTATCACCTACGTATTCGATAAAGAGGGCAACCTCAGAGCGACTGCTTCCTCAAAGGACGAAAACGAAAGTCAATATATAAATGCTCCGTTGATTACCATCGAAAACGGGCAGATGGGTACCACAGGTACAACCTATATTGCGATTAAAAGCACAGGCTCTATCGGTATTCAGTACCGCCTCGCTTTTGATATTACCGGTATAACCGAAAGCGGAACTGCATATATCGGCGGATATAAATATAATATTTCCAAGGTTACAGATAAGGTTACCTTGACCGATGCCAATAAGTTAATCGTTACCGATTGCCCCGAGCCCGAGAAAATCGATAGCGAGATGGCCACCATCGACAGAAATAACGTAAACGGTACCATCGAGGCGCTTGGCGGATATGAGATTTACCGTATGGACTACACCCTTGTTCATAATAACGAGGAGTATTCCGGCGGAGGCATAAACATCTATTACAATATTTTCGCTACACAGCTTGGCGGTAGCTTTGACAGTTCCGAAGAAATCGGAAACGTTTATTACTGCTCCTCCCGCGAGGATATCGACCGCGCCAGAGTTGAAGCATATCCCGGTGATATTATCAAACTAAGCTCCGATGTTGTGTATTACGGAGATTTGGTGTTCAATAAGCCTATAAATCTTGAAACCAACGATTTTACCCTGACGGTTAACGGCAACCTGATTTACGATTACGTTTTGGGCAACAGTCTAAAGCTTGATGCAGGTGGCTTGGGTAAAATTGTCGTACAGTGTACTAAAGAGGGTATCGGCGGTAATTTCCAAATAAAAGCGCCTATCGGCGACGTTACCCTAAACGGTTCTAATGCATCCAACGGCGATATCGTTGTAGAAAAGAACGTTATCATTGATGCTACAAATGCCTTTGGTTCGGCAGGTGTGAATTTTAACGACGTTAAAATAGTTGACCTTAAGAACTCTCGCAAAGTAATCCAGTTGGAATCCAACACCAGAGCAACCGTGGCTTTCGGCACTACTATCGGTACGTTCCAATCGGTGTTAAGAGCGAATAATATCGAGATTGTAAACAACGGTGTCATCGGCGAGATTAATCTTTCAAGCATGGCTCAGTTGGAACAGACCAACAGCCCTCAAATCTATATTCTTAACAATAACGATATCGATAACCCTATTATGCTGCCCAGATGGTCGGTTAAGTTTGTTGTGGATGATGCCGGCAACTGTACAGGTAACACCAAGATTATTCAAAGCTTATCGGGTAGCCCTATGGAGATTACGGGTAATTGCGATTTCGGTAATGATGATATCGAGGTTGAAAAGAAGGATTTCTTGGTAGAGCAAATCGAAGAGGGTAATGACAGCCGCTTGCGAATCTACTATCAGAACTATCACGGCGAAATTACTACCATTCAGTCGATTTTGGAAAATTATCTTAACAATGAGGCAACCTCGGGTTGTATGCTCAGCGAAGTACAGGAACTTGAAATCGTTTCCATTGGAAATAAAGCGGTTACAAACGACGATATTTCCTTTATGAACAGCAACAATATGCTTTCGCTTATACGTTTGGATATGCAAAGAGCTACCGTGTATGACAAAAAGACCGGTGTATATAACAGATTGCCGGATTATGCGTACAGCGGAGTTACCAAATATCAAAACTTGGTTCTTCCTCAAAATTTGGTTGAGATTGGTGCCCGTGCATTCCTTAATTCCGATATGGAAAGCATTATTACCGTTCCTTCGGGGGTTACTACGTTCGGGGATTATTGGTTTACTCACGGTAACTATGTACATTTGGCAGCTTCGGTTCCGTCTGCAAACGCACTCGCCGGATTGTCTAACATAAATGCGATATTTGTAGACGAGACATATATCGAGTTATACAAATCGGTATATACAGGGGTGGATACCCGAATTTATCCTATATCGTTTTTGGATGAAACCAAAACTCATTTCATAAGAAATATAAGCGACGATAAATGGGAAATTACTTATTGCATTAAACACGAGGATACCGTGATAGGCGAAAATATTACCCTCGACGGTACGGTTTTAAATATCACAAGTGTTTATGATAATGCATACCGACATAATTTTACGGGAACTACGGTGAAATTTGCCGATACCGTTGAAAATCTGGGGGCAGGTAATTTTACTGATAATAAAAACATTACGGAAGTTTATCTGAACAACGTTAAATACCTTGGTGATGATGCATTTTCAGGGGATTTGAATTTGGCTACTGTCGATTTTGGCAATTCTCTTGAAACTATCGGAAAAAATGCGTTTTTGAATTGCTCAAGCCTCAATTCGGACATCGCTTTGCCCGATACAATGAATTCTATCGGTGCGTCGGCATTCCAAAAAACAAAAATCACCTCGGTGAATACCGGTGGTACCGTTTTTATTGATGGCCCGGCTTTCATGAATTGCACGGAGTTGATTTATGCTGAATTACCCAACGTAAAAGTAGTTGGCGAGAGTGGAACAAACCAGCTGTTCGAGGCTAGCAGCGCGCTGGTTAGTGTTAAAATGCCCGCCCTTATAAAAACAGGCGGAATAAGAATGTTCTATAATTGCACATCCTTGAGGGAAGTGTATTTTGCAGCGAAAGATGATGGCTTGTCTTTGAGTTCAAACGCCTTTCACGAATGCAATAGAGATAAACTTAAGTTTTATGTGCCGGAGGAACACATTGAGTTTTATAGGAGCAAGCAACTTGGTGGCATTAATGCTTCGATGGTTTATCCTCAAGGCGAAAAAATGGGCGAACTGCCGGTTAACGGCTTTAATATAGGCACGTATATTGTCAGCGACAATGGCGATAATACCTATACGTTAATTACCTCCAACATTGATTATTCTGACAGTGTTGCGCTTCCCGAAACATTTAACGAAAAGCCGATAACCAAAATTTATGATAATGCATTCAGAAACCAAAAGTTTACAAACGTAACGTTTAAGCTTGGAGACAATATCAAAACTATCGGCAACAGTGCCTTTTATCAGCTCGGTGAATTGGTTAAGGTTGAGTTTGGCAATTCGCTCGAGACGATCGGTGCTTCTGCGTTTGCCTACTGTACAAAATTGGCGCAGGATATCGTTTTGCCGGATTCTATGGAAAGAATCAGCAGCGAAGCATTCAGAAATTCCGGTATTTTAAGCATTAATACCGGCGGCACAGTTTCGGTGGAAACCCGCGCGTTTACAGAATGTAAGTCATTGGTTTACGTGAAAATGCCCGCGGTGATTACGATTGCCGAAAGCGGAACAAATGAGGTGTTTTCCTACTGTGATTCCCTTGTAAGTGTAGAAATGCCTAAAGTAACCAAGGTGTATGGCAGCGGTATGTTCCGTTCTTGTACATCTATGGTGGAACTCCATTTGGGTAGCGATGATGAAAATGTTTCTTTAGGCACCAATCAATTTCCCGGTGTTCGTGCTTCTCAAGTTAAGCTGTATGTTCCCAATGAGCTTCTCTCTTTCTACCAGGGCAAAAGTATTCTTAACGCTAAACAAGTTTACCCTGAAGGCGAAAAGATTGGCGAAAAGACTGTTAACGGATTTTTCGTGGGCGATTACGTGGTTATGGAAAATGACGATGGCTACACATTGATTACGTCAAATCTGGACTTTTCGGGAGAAACGGTTATTCCTAACGAGTATAACAATAAACCCATTACCGAGATTTATTCAAATGCGTTCAGAAATCAGACATTTACCGATGCAAGCCTGATTTTTGGCGACAATTTGAAGATAATTGGTAACAGCGCTTTCTACGGTCTTGCCGGCTTGAAGTCGGTTGTTGCGAATTCGGTAACAACTGTTGACACCGAAGCCTTTTATAAAAGCGGAATTCAGGCGTTTAACGGACCGAAACTTACCGCAATCGGCAATAGTGCATTCAGAAACTGTGCTAACCTAGAAACGGTGAACATTCCTAAAATTGAAGTTATTGATGGTACTTATGTATTTGCAGAGTGTTCCGCGCTTAAATTCGTTTACTTTGAAAATTTAATAAGCTCGACTTATTATACTTTTTATGCAGATAAAAAACTCGAAAAGATAACCATTAATCGTTTAATAAACAGTAGTAGGGATAATATGCCGTCATCGTTGACTATTGATGCCTCTGCGCCCTGTAAGATATACGTTCCTTACCGTTCGTTGTGGGCATATACCGATACGTGGAGTGGCAAGCCGGTGGTTACCTTCGATATTTCGGCTACCCATAATGGCAACACCTACATTTTGTCAGATAATAACGGCAAATATGCTTTGATCGATTTTATACCCGGCCAAATGAACGCGGAATTGATTATACCCAATGAGATTACGTCAGCCGAGTATGGCAATGTTTCTGTATACTTTGTAGAAAACGGCGCTTTTGCCGCAGTAGGTGAAACGTTAAAGAGCATAACTCTGCCCTCCACCGTTGCATATCTGGAAGAAGTGGCACTTAACGAATGCTCCGCGCTGGAGAATATCTACGTGGATTCGGCTAATGCGTATTTCGTATCTGTTAACGGCGTGCTGTATTCTAAAGACGGCAAGGTTTTGGTGAAATATCCTGCAGGCAGAAGCGGCAGCTTGGATATGACCGATACTGCCTATGCATCCACTGTAATGATTGGCGCAAATGCGTTTGCAAATGCCAGCGGTCTTACCGAGATTATATTCCCAAGCTCTCTTGCGGTAATCGACGGCACTGCATTTACAAACTGTAATCAACTCTGCTTGGTTGAGTTCACGGGCAACACTGCTCCCGTTTTGATGGGCGCAGGTATTTTCGATACCACTGTGGAGGACTTCGCAATGATTGTTCCTAACCTCGATACCTACGTGCGCTCGCATAATTTCGCCGAGTACGAGCCGTATATGACTTTAAATTAAAAATATTTAAATTTAAAAGTTCAATCAAAAAAAGGACACCCTAGAGGCACCCTCCGTAAGGAAGGTGCCTCAGTTATATTCGCCAAAGGCGAGTTATATTGCTTCGCAGTTATATGATGCTACGCATCGTGATATTGTCCTTTGGACAGATTTAATGGCGAATATAATATCACGAAAACCGATAGGTTTTCATATCACTTTGCAAAAAAGCAAAATATCACTGTGAGACCTGTCTCACAATATCACTTATTATTCTTATCTTTGAGAAAGGTTGATTTTAAAGTGTGTAACCCACTATGACACTTTCAGACCGAAAGTGTCAATTTTTATATAAAAAGAAAGTAGGGAGAACACTTCTTTACGAAGTGTCTCCCTAAGGTGTCCTTTTGTTTTTGCGTATTTTGCATTTTGAATTATTTTTATTGATACTCTTTTGGAGCATTTTTCTGAAATATGCAACTTTTTAGCGTGCATAGGTTAATTAATAAATTGAAAAAGGACTTTCTTGCGAAAGTCCTTTTTCATGGGGTGGCTAACCGGGCTCGAACCGGCGACCCCCAGGGCCACAACCTGGTACTCTAACCAACTGAGCTACAGCCACCATAAATGGCGTGCCTTGAGGGACTCGAACCCCCGACCTACTGCTTAGAAGGCAGTTGCTCTATCCAGCTGAGCTAAAGGCACATTGAACGCCCCAACGGCAATCAAAGATTAATTAAATTGTGGAGCGGGTGACGGGAATCGGACCCGCGCGACCAGCTTGGAAGGCTGGGATTCTACCATTGAACTACACCCGCGTAGTTGTTTAAGGCGGAAGTACATCCGCCTTAAACTATTACTTAGGCGATACCGTTGAGAAGTTTGGTGTACTGGCTCTTCTTACGTGCGGCATTGTTCTTGTGAATAATGCCCTTGGAGACAGCCCTGTCGACCATGCCGACCGCTTCAAGATATGTCTTTTCTGCGAGAGCCTTGTCGCCAGCGGCAACAGCAGCCTTATACTTCTTAACAGAAGTCTTCATAGCAGATTTAAACATCTTATTCTGAAGCGTTTTTACTTTGGTAACCTTTACACGCTTTTTTGCAGATTTAATGTTAGGCATGCACTTTGCACCTCCCTTTGGATTTTGGAACCAATCTATACTATCATACATTTTTAAATTTTGCAATAGTTTTTGTGAAAATTTATAAAAAAATTTAATCAGGGGCATAAATAAAAGAAAAAATATCCTTGCGGAGGTACAAAATGTTTGAAAAACGAACAGATTTAGCCCTTGAAATAAGAGAGCTTCACGGGGAAGAATCGGGCATAGATATCGAGGAAACCGAGAAAAACGGAATAACCGTTACCACTGCCAACGTGAATTCATCTAAAGGAGAAGAACTTTCGGGTAAACCCCAAGGGCGGTATATAACCCTTGACGTGGGCAAAATTTGGATAGCCGAGCCAAAGCGGTTCGAGCTTACGGCGAAAACTCTGGCTGATGAATTGGAATCGCTTTTGCCCAAAGGCGAGGGGTGCGTTCTTGCGGTTGGTATGGGTAACGAACAAATAACACCCGATTCTTTAGGTCCGAGGACGGTTAAAAAATTGCTGATAACCCGTCATATTAAAAAAATCGATTCGGCGTTGTATACATCGGCAGGCTTTGGATGCTTGTCGGCAATCGCCCCGGGGGTGCTTGGTCAAACGGGTATCGAAACCGCCGAGATTATCAAAAACGTGGTAAACGGTATAAAACCCAAGTGCGTCATACTTATCGATGCCTTGGCATCGAGGCGGTTAAGCCGTTTGGCTACCACAGTTCAGATTTCGGATAGGGGAATTAACCCCGGTTCGGGAGTTTCCAACAAAAGAGCAGAACTTTCCGAAAAGGTTTTCGGAGTTCCCGTTATATCCATAGGTGTTCCTACCGTTGTGGATGCGGCAACCTTGGCATATGATATATTGGAAGAGCATCACGGAAAAGAGGATTCCGACTTCGCACAGGTTATTGAAAAAATCCTGTCAAGCGAGGGAAGAAATATGTTCGTAACCCCAAAGGATAACGATATAATCGCGCAGAAAACCGCAAACCTGCTTGCATGCGCCATAAATATGGCGGTTCACAAAATGGATATAAAAGAAATCAGCGAATATATAGATTAAAACAGTCATATTTATAAATTTTTTCTCATATATATAACTTAGGAAAGTTTTATGATTTAGGAGAGATTAAAAATGAAAAGACTGTTAAGCAATTCGCAAAGACAAGCTGTTCTAAAAACAGTTTGCCTTGTTCTTGCGCTGGTAATGTTTGTTGGGGTGATAATGTTTATTCCCCGATTAGTATCGGTCATACCCCGTTTTTCGGCGTCGGCAACGCGTGAAATGTTAAAGGATACCGATATAGTACCCCAAAGCAAGCCTGCCTTCGCCTTTGGCTCGGGCGGGGAAGTAAGTATACCGAAGGATAATTTGAATTCTCCAAAGCCTGCCCCACTGCCCGAAATTAATGTTCCGATACCTCGACCCCAAGAGGGGGATTTGCCCGTTGCCTCCGAAAACCTGTGCTGGTATAGTGCGGGGGAAGCGCCAACGCTTAACCTAATTAACCGAACAAGCTATGACGTGGATTTGAATGATTTTATAACCCGCGAATTTCCTATTTCGGGAGAGATAACCGACAAACCCTTGGTGTTGATAATTCACACCCACGGAAGCGAAAGCTATCTTCCCACCAAGCAAAACTTTTATTCTCCCGATGAGGATTTTCGCTCGGAATCCGAAAATGAAAACGTTGTGGGTATCGGAAGTATACTTTGTGAAGAACTTAATCAAATGGGTATTCCTACCATACACGATAAAACAATGCACGATATCCCCAACTATAATTCCTCTTACGTAACCTCTTCAAAGGCTTTAGAGAAAATCCTTGCCGAAAACCCCAGTATCCGATTTGTAATAGACCTACACCGCGATTCGGTTGTGGATGCCAACGAAAATATTATGAAACCGCTTACTAAAATTAACGGAAAAGACTGCGCCCAGCTTATGATTGTGGCAGGAACCAACGAAATGGGGATTCCCCACCCCAATTGGCGGGATAACCTAACCTTTGCTACATATCTTCAGCAGGAAATAAACACACTGTTTCCCACCTTGGCAAGACCTGTAAACCTGCGTAAGCAGGAATTTAATCAATCCTACACAAAGGGAAGTATTATTTTAGAGGTCGGCTCTTGCGGAAATACCGTGGAGGAGGCAAGAAATGCCATATATTGCTTCGCCGAAGCGTACGGAAGCCTTTTAAAAAAGTATCTTTTATAATATATAGTAATAGATTTTATCATTTTGCTGATAAATATTGACAATATTATATTAATATGGTAATCTTTATACACCTATTATGTACAAAAAATGTATAAGGAGAACGGTTATGAAAAAGAAATTGGCACTTATATTGTCCATCATTCTTTTGACAACTGCGGTAATGCCTATGGCACTTAATGTTTCTGCGGCAAACGCAGCGCCTAACGTATTGCCCGCTATCCGCGAATGGACAGGCGGTACAGGCAACTTTACCCCCAACGCATCCACTGTGCTTGTTAATGCTTCGGGCGTTGACAAACAGATTGATATGGTCGCGCAGTTTTTCCAAGAAATGGCGGGTTTGGACCTTGCGGTTAAAACAAGCGGTTCAAGCAACGCTATTGTATTTACTCTCGACAGCTCTCTTAAAAGCAAGGTTGGCGAAGAAGGCTATACCATCAACGCCACTTCTTCTAAAATCGATATTAAAGCACCTACCAAAATAGGTTTGTTTTACGGCGGTATTTCCGTGGTTCAAAGCGTTTATGCCGACGGCTATTTCCCCTGCGGTACTGCTACCGACTATCCCGCGTATTCAAAGCGTACCGGTATGATCGACGTTGCACGTGCTTACGTTCCTATGGAAGAACTTAACAAAATAACCCGTTATATGTCGTGGTATAAAATGAACGAGGTTCAGATTCACCTTAACGACATTGGTTATTATAACTATCTAATCTTCCGTCTTGAAAGCGATATTCCCGGTCTTACCGCTACCGACGGACATTATACTAAGGAAGAATACCGTCAGTATCAAAAGGATATGCTAGAATACGGTGTAACCGTTATTTCCGAAATCGATACCCCTGCACACGCAGGTGCGTTCTCTCTCATTACAGGCGAAGATAAGATTAGTATGCTCCCCTCTAAGCCTACCTCCTGTCTCGACATTACCGACCCCAACGTAACCAGAGTTGTTAAAAAGCTCTTTACAGAAATGTTGGGCGGCGACGATCCTGTTATCATTGGCGATACCGTGCATATCGGTATGGACGAATATCCCGATGAATATAAAACTCAAATGGAAACCTATTGCAACGAAATCATCGCTCACGTTAACAGCCTCGGCTATAAGGCGCGTATCTGGTCGGGCGTTGGCGCAGACGGCGGATGTCTTTACGGCGCTAACCTTAAGGGTGATTTCGAGGTTAACTTCTGGGCGACCAACCTTTCGGGTATAAGCGAAACAATGGCGCTTAACTGCGGTGTTATAAACACCATAAATAATCTTCTTTACGTTGTTCCCTCTACCAACTACGGCTTTGTAGACTATTACGATGTTGAAAAGCTCTATTCTAAGTGGCAGGTTAACACCGTAGACTATTACGGCACCAAGCTTTGCGAAGCAAACGACAGCCGACTTCTCGGTGCATCCTTCGCTATTTGGAACGATATCCACACAGGTTATTTCGGCTTGACCTATCGCGACATTATCGACAGACTTCGCGGTATGGTATGTCTTATTGCCGAAAAGAACTGGTGCGGCACAGATACAGTTAGCAAAATCTCCACCGCTAACTTTATGGCTCGCTATAACACTCTTTCTGTAAGAGCAGGCGACTCCGATCCCTTCAACACCTCTCTTCCCGACGAAGGTATCAAACTCGACTTCTCCTCCTCCACGGCTCCCTCTTATGCTACCTATAACGGTACTGTAAGCGGCGGCTCGTTCAAGCTTGACGGTACTTCTTATATATCTATGACACCCAACGCGGTCGGCTTCCCCAACTCCTTGTCCTTCGAGCTTACACTTTCCGAATACCCAACCCAAAAGACTGCACTTTTCGGCGGATATGACAGCATTGGCTCGGAAGTATTCATCGATAAAGACGGTACAATCGGCTTTAAATCCGAAATCAGCGAAACCGATTGCTATAACTTCACCTTCGATTATAAAATTCCTCTTAACCAAACGGTTAAGCTTTGCCTCACCAGCGGAATTAAAAACACAAGACTTATCGTAAACGATTCTCTCGCTTTCGAAACCATAAACGATAAACAGCATATGGTGTATGATAGCCTTAAGGAAAAACGTTGGTCCACCTTCGTAATTCCTCTTGAAAAAATCGGCTATGGTATCAAGGGTAAAATTGATGACATCGAGGTTATCGAAGCCGAAACCGAATTGGGCGAGCTTCAGGCAAACGCAAACCTTGCCTTCGGCAAAACCGTTACCGTTTCGGGCACAGAAACCTCCGATGGTTCTCTCGGTCCTGCCCTTGCAGTAGACGGTAACGAATCCACCCGCCTTTCTCTTGCAAGAGATAAAGACGAACAATGGATGGTTGTTGACCTTGGCGACACCTATACCGTAAGACGTGTGGAAATTATGTTTAAGAGCCGTGTTTCTGCCTATCAGATTCTTGTTTCTACCGATAATAAGAACTACACCAAGGTTTATGAGGTTTCGGGATTAGAGGATTATATCTCCGCAACAGATAATATCGTTCTTGATACTCCCGCAAATGCAAGATACGTTAAATTCTTACAGTTGGACCGTTACACTGTTCCCAATTATCCCAGCTGGGGCGAATACAGTGCGGGTATCACTGAATTCCGCGTGTTCTCCTTTAATATGCAGTTCTATACCGATGCAATCGCACAGGCAAGAGAATATGCAAACACTCTTCCTGCAGGGGACGTAACCCGCGAAAACATCCTTGAAGCTGCCACCGCTTTGGAGGAATATCTCGCCTCCGAGGCTATCTATCAGGCAAATATCGACAGACTTTATTATGAGCTTCAAAGCGCAGTAAGCGGCGAGGACGATAACGTTGCTAAGGAAAAACCCTACACGGTTTCCGGCTCGGGTGTTGGCTTTGGCTCTTATACCGCAAACCTTACCGACGGCGTTGCTTCCGATACCGAGGAATTTAACAGCGAGTGGTTCGGCTTGTATAAAGGCAACAGCGACGGCAAAAACACCGTTGACGGTGTGGGCACTATCGTTGTAGACCTTGAAGGTGTGTATGATATCACCCGCGTTCGCGCTCATTTCAGAAACGCTAACGGCTCGGGTGTTGGCGCGCCTACCAAGGTTGCCGTTTCGGTTTCCGACAACGGCGAAACCTTTACAAAAGTGGGCAACCTTTCCATAGATACAGCAGAAAATTCTATCTATTGGGCAGCGCTTTACGGCTCCACCAAGGGCAGATACGTTCAGCTTGACGTTGAACTTGGCAACACCTTTGCCTTCCTTAACGAAATCGAAGTGTTCGGCACAGAATCCGATACATCCGGTGGTTCATCGGATCCTTTTCCCCCTGTGGACCCTGATCCTTCTCCCGATCTTATTGGTGATATTAATGGTAACCAGGAAATTGATGCGGTAGACTACGCACTGTTAAAGCGTGCTTACTTCGGTATTTACAATATCTCCGATATCGCTGTGGGCGACATCAATAATAACGATGAAATTGATGCAGTAGACTACGCTCTCTTAAAGCGCGCTTACTTCGGTATCTATTCTATAAACTAATTTAACCAAACCTAAAAGGACAGAGGCGAAAAGCCTCTGTCTTTTGTTTATATCTACATCAAAACCGTAATATTGACAACCCAACGCAGATGTGATAAAATTCTATTGTATATAATAAATGAGGTGTACGGTTATGAAAAGAATCACAGCGGTTTTTCTTGCGGCTTTAATGCTGTTAACGTTTATGCCCCTTTCTGCCGTGGTTTCTGCGGCGGCGGACAGCGTTCTCGGCGATAAAAATGCCTCTCCCGCTTTTACAATGGATATTACTGCCCCCAAAAATTACGTTGCGGGACAAAAAATAACCGTTACGGTTACGGTTAACAATATAACTCCCAAAACCGGGCTTCAGCACGTAAGCGGCGGTTTGTATTTTAATACTGACGTTCTCGGTTTTGATTTTGAAATGCGAGAAAATAAAAAGCTCGACGGCGCGATGACACCTCTTTATGAATGGGAGGATTTCACAAAACTGGCGATTGACTCTAACGGCAAATGGTATATAAGTATCGAGGCTGTTACGGCAGGCCGTGAGGATACGGCAACGGGAAAATATGTATTTTCCAACCTTAAAAGCGACGGCAAGCTTGTTTTCAAAATTAATTTTCTTGCCAAAAAGGATGCGTCGGGAGATGCACTTGTTTATATCCCTCATTCAACCGTAAAGGGCGGTTTTTTCGCCCCCGACACCTTCAAGCATACTGCCTATGTGGGCAACGGCTCGAAGTTAAGCATACCCAAGGGCACATCGGGAGATACTTACGAAGAACCCGATAAGGATTCCCAAGAGCCCTCTAAAGTACCTGCAAAGCCTTCGGGGATTCTCGCGCCCTCTTGCGATGCCGCAAATTTGGGAACGGAAAACGAATCGCCCGCATTTACTCTGGACGTTACTGCGCCGAAGAATTACGTTGCGGGGCAAAAGGTTACGGTTGCGGTTACGGTTAATAATATAAAAGCCGAAACAGGGCTTCAGCACGTGTGCGGTCATCTTTATTTTGATACCGACGTTCTCGGGTTCGATTTCGAGCTTCGCAAGGATAAAAAGCTTGAAAATACTATGCATACCTATAACGAATGGGAAAATGCGTCCAAACTTGCCGTGGATTCGAAAGGGAAATGGTATATAGTTGTGGATGCGCTCACTTCGGGTTACGAGGATGAAGCAACGGGCGGATATAAATATACCAACCTCACCAAGGACGGAAAGCTTGCTTTCTGCTTTACCTTTGTTGCCAAGAAGGATGCTGTAAAGAATGCTGTTGTATATATCCCACATTCAACCGTAAGCGGTGATTATTACAAACCCGACACATACGAGCATATTGTTTATAAGGGTAACGGTTCGGGCGTGGTTATGTCAAAGGGCACTTCCGCTAACGTGGGCAATACAAACGGCATCGGCGACGTGAACGGCAACGGCGGTATCGACAGTATGGACTACCTTTATTTAAAACGTTCCTACTTCAGCCAATATCCTCTTTCGGATATCTCTGTCGGCGATATTGACCGAGACGGCGAAATCACCAGTATGGACTATCTTTATCTCAAACGCGTGTACTTTAGCCAGTATGTAATTAGATAAATTAATAACGCTTCAAAAGGGCAGGGGGATGTACCTCTGTCCTTTGTTGTTCCTTATGTGGCGATGTATCCCATAAAATACCAATGGTACAAAACCCGAGCGTATCACGAAATGTGATATTGACAATTGCCGCCGAAAATGGTATTATAGGCGTGATATAAATTTATGTGAAATTTAAAAGAGGAGACACTATGAAAAAACAGGTTCGCATTTTAACCTCTCTTTTGTTGGTTCTTGCCTTTGCTTTTATGATATTGCCCTTTGCGGCATATCAAACCAACGCCGCACCACTGCCATCCCCCTCGGTTATCGACGGCTATGAAAACGTATGCTTGACATATCATTTCCGTCCCGACAGCGCCAGTTACGTGCGTCAAACAGCCGAGGACCTCCTTCCTTACGTTGCCTATCTCGGTACAGACGGCGAAATATTGGACTTTTTCTTTGACAGCTATTTGTTCCTGCCTTGGAACACCACAGGTCCCTCCGGCGCAACTATGCACGGCGGTACCAATAATCCCACTGTTGCTTACGACTGGACGTCTTACGTAGACGACGTTTTCTGGTATAACCGAAACGTTAACGCTCTGAATACTGCTATGGGGCAGGCAAAGGCGGCTTTGAATAACGACACCGAAAAAGCAGGTGTATTTTTCTCGATTCTTTATCCTGCACACAACCAGACAAACTTTGGTTCCTTGGGCGGAAAAGAACTTAACCTTTCCAAGCAGGAAGACCGCGAATACGCCATAAAGTGGATAATCGACGAGCAATTAAACCGATTTAACGAAAACGGATATGAACATTTGGATTTGGTTGGCTTCTATTGGCTGGAGGAGGAAATTTACTCCACTTACGATAAAGCTATGATGCAGTATGCTTCCGAATATCTTCATTCCTTGGGTTTGAAATTCATTTGGATTCCTTGGTATCAAGCTCCCGGTTATAACAAATGGGAATCTTATGGCTTCGATTTGGCGTGCTTGCAGCCTAACGAAATTTGGAAATCTTCTCCCATACCCAACCGCGCTTACGATTGTGCATCCCTTTGTAAATCCTACGGGATGAGTATGCAGATAGAAACCCGACACGAAACGGCACAGCAGCATTATTTCGACAGATATATCAAATATCTCCACAGCGGTTTGAAGAACGGATTGATGGATTCTGTTAAGTTCTATTACCAAGACGGTAAGCCTGCGGTTTACCACGAAGCCTGCTATTCCGACAACCCATTGTTCCGTTCGGTTTACGACCTTACCTATCGATACGCCAAGGGAATCTTGACCGAAGAGGATTTGGGCTTTAAAGAACCCGAACCCTTTGCGCTTCCCGAAAACGTCGATTGGGTTTCCTACGGCAAAACCTATACGGGTTGCCGTTCCTATACCGACGGTAACGGTATGGATTATCAGCAGGTCAGCGGCAAGGAGTTGACCGATGGGGAATTGGGCAGCACTATCGCAGGTACAGAATGGCACGCCTACCATAAATCCATTCTGGACGATGACGGCAGAATGAGCACCACAATTGATTTGGGTGAGGTTTACACAGGCTTAACCCACGTTATGGCTCAGTTTAATATTCATCATCCCTACAATATCGGTATCCCGCGTGATATGAGGCTTTATATCTCCGAGGACGGCGAGAATTTTACCCTTCTCACAATCCCTACGGTTAAAAAGTGCGGCGACGAGGCGTATATCGAATACCTACCCAAAACACCTTTTAATGCAAGATACGTAAAAATGTCTTTCATCAACACCAGTCCGTATAATTTCGTTTTCTGCTCGGAATTTTTGGTTGGCATAGAGATAGATGAACCCGATCCCGCCCCTTCTGTTCCTACCGATGACGAAGTAGATCCCGATTCCTCCGATATCGTAGATTCCTCCGACATCGTAGATTCCTCCGACATTGAAGACTCCTCCGATATCGAAGATTCCTCCGACATTGAAGATTCCTCCGACGAATCCGACAACTCCGACATAACCGACCCCGAACCCGAAAAGGTTAACAAGGGCGACATTGACGGCGACAGCGATATCGATTCTATGGACTATCTCTATCTTAAGAGAGTATACTTCAGCCAGTATAAGGTTGACGACATTACAATAGGCGATATCGATAACGACGGAGTAATCACCAGTATGGATTATCTCTATCTTAAGAGAGTATACTTCAGTCAGTACGTGATTGCATAAAGGGTTCGCTGTAAATTTATTTACACAATAATAAAGGACAGAGTTTTTTGCCTCTGTCCTTTTTCTATATATCTATCACTTTTGCAAGCCCAACAAATCGCCCCGAACCTTAACCAAAACCGTGTCCTTGCCGATGCGCTCGATATCGCACCAAGGGATAACAATGCGGTTTTTCGCCGAGAGGGAGGCAAGAATCCCGTTTCCGGGCAAAACAATTGCGGTAATTTCTCCCGAGCAGGAATTAAACTCTATATCGCAAACACATCCCAACAAACTTCCGTCCTTGATATTGATAACCTCTTTGTTTCGCAATTCGGAAAAGGATGACATCACCGAAATCAAAGCAGAATGCATATCAAGCCGCCGCTGCCTTCGTTAATAATCCGCTGAATCGTCCCCGCGATTTTTGCCCTTGCATCGTCGGGCATATGGGCAAGCTTGCTGTTCAATCCTTCGCTTACAAGCTCGTGAAGTGATTTGCCGAACATATTGGATTCCCAAATGGCTCTGGGGTCCTCCTCGAACTCTTTAAGTAAAAAGCTAACCAATTCCTCGCTTTGGCTTTCTGTGCCCACAATGGGGTTCACCTCTGTTTCGATGTCCGCCTTCATCATATGTATAGATGGGGCGCTGGCTTTAAGCTTCACACCGTAACCGCCGGGCTGTTTAACAATTTCGGGTTCTTCCAAGGTTAGGTCATCGATAGAGGGCATAACAATGCCGTATCCGTCGTTCATAACGTCATCAATTGCGCTTGCCACCTTATCGTATTTTTTCTTTACCTCCGAAAGCTCGGTCATAATGGAAAGCAAAGCCTTTTCGTTCTCGATATCAAACCCGCTTTTTTCGCCGAGAATGTTATAAAAAATTCTGTCGGGAATAGTTACGTCGATTTTCGCGCTGCCGCTGCCCAAATCCAATTTCTCAAGCCTTGCTCCGATTTCGCTGTCGGGTGCAAATGCGGTTGCTGCGTCCCGAATTTCACCAACACGCTTTAAAGAGCAAACCGAACTTTCGATTTCGCCGTAGATGTGCTTTTTCAGCTCGTCATTGTCGTCAAGTATGTCTATCCAGCTTGGCAAAGCAAAGCGTACTTCTTTGACGGGGAATTCATAAAGCAACCCGCGCAAAATGTCCTTTATGTCGCCCTCGCTAAGCTCAAGACAGTTTAAAGGCAAAACGGGCACGTCGTATTCCTGCTCTAAAGCGTCGGCAAGATTTCTCGATGCTTGGCTGTTGGGGTTAAGACAGTTCAAAACCACCACAAAGGGCTTGCTTATGGCTTTCAATTCCGAAACAACCCTTCTTTCGGCTTCTTCGTATGCATCTCTGGGTAGCTCGCCCACCGTGCCGTCGGTGGTAACCACAATGCCCACGGTGGAATGCTCGTCAATAACCTTTCGTGTGCCGGTTTCGGCGGCGGCTTCAAAGGGAAGGGGAGTTTCCGACCAAGGTGTCATAACCATTCTCGGCTGTCCGTCCTCAATTAAACCCATTGCGCCGGGGACAATGTAACCTACACAGTCGATAAGCTTAACCCGACATTCCGCGCCCTCGTCCAAAGGAATGGAAACTGCGTTTTCGGGAACAAACTTCGGCTCGGTGGTCATAACCGTTCTGCCCGAAGCCGATTGAGGCATTTCGTCCTTTGCCCGTTCTCTTATAGCTTCGGATTGAATGTTGGGAAGTATAACGTTTTCGGTGAACCGTTTTATAAGCGTGGATTTACCCGTTCTCACAGGGCCTACCACACCGATATAAATATCTCCGCCGGTTCGGGTGGCGATATCGCTGTATATACCCATATCTGTCATAAAATTTTCCTCCTTGCGTTTTGTTATATGTTTATTCGTCAGGGCGGGGGTATAGAACTAATATTTAACTTTAATTGTTGACAAAAGGACTGTTTTGTGATATTTTTTACTATGTATGTAATATATGTTGTTCTTAAGGAGATATTGCTATGAATAAAATCAAACGTATAGGTGTTTTAACCAGCGGCGGCGATGCCCCGGGTATGAATGCGGCTATCCGTGCCGTAACCCGTCTTGCTATATATAAAGGTATAGAGGTTATGGGTATCTATAACGGATATCAGGGCTTGATCGACGGCAATATCAAACAGCTTCACGACAGAGACGTTTCCTTTATTATAAACCGCGGCGGCACAATGCTTTATTCCGCGCGAAGCACCGAGTTTCGCGAATGGGAGGGTGTGTTGAAAGCCAAGGCGACCTGCGATAAATACGGTATCGAGGGTATCGTTACCATCGGCGGCGACGGCACGTTCCGCGGCGCGGTTGACCTTACAAATGCGGGCATTCCCTGTATCGGCATCCCCGGTACTATCGATAACGATATTGCTTCTACCGAGGCAACCATCGGCTTTGATACTGCTATGAACACCGTTGTAGACCTTGTTGATAAACTTCGCGATACCAGTGAAAGCCATTCCCGTTGTACCGTTGTTGAGGTAATGGGCAGAGATGCAGGCGATATCGCCTTGCAGACCTCCATCGCTTTGGGTGCGGTTACCGCGGTTATTAAAGAAATACCTACCGATTTCGACCACGTTATCGAAAAAATGATTACTGCCCGTAAAGGCGGCAAGCGTAACTTTATCATCATCACCTCCGAGGGTATGGGTAAGGATTACGGCGAAGAATTAAGCAAGATGATCGAGGCTCGCAGCGGTATCGAATCCCGCTTTGCCCGCTTGGCGCATATCCAGCGCGGCGGCGCACCCACATTGCGCGACAGAGTTCTTGCAACCCAAATGGGCTGTGCGGCGGTGGAAAGCCTTGTGGCAGGTCAGATGAAGCAGGTTATGTGCTTGCGCGGTAACAATATCGTGGCTATGGACATTTTCGACGCTCTCACTACCGATAAGCTTATGAAGGGTAAACTCACCCGCGAGGAAGAAGAGGCTATTCCTCCCAACAAGCTTTACGAAATGAAGCGTATCGTTGCCGATAAGCAGGAATATAAAAATTATCTCAACTATATAATAGACCATATCACCCTTTGATATATGTAAAAAATTACCAACTAAAGAACCGCTTTTTTGTGCGGTTCTTTCTGTTTTTTTGCTTAAATAATGTTGACAAAGTGTTAACGGCGTGTTATAATTTGCACGGTATGATATAAAATCATAATACAAAAAAAGAAAGGAAAACTGTTATGAAGAAAATTTTTGCATTTCTTCTTGTTGCTGCAATGCTCGTATCTCTCTTTGCAGTAGCACCCGCAGCTGCAGACGAAAATATCGCTCTCGGCTGTTCCTATGACACCAAGGGTTATGTAATTTCCGAAGGTCAGTGGCCCGCATCTTACAATGCAAACCTCACCGACGGCGTAGCAAAGCCTGAGCTTTCCTATGAAGCAGACGACTGGTTCGGTTTCTGCAATAGCGAAAGCGACAATCCCGTTAATGCACCTGACAAAATCGGCGCTGTTACCATCGACCTTGGCTCCTCCAAGAGCTTCAAGTCCATCAAGGTTAACACCTACGTTGGTAGCGAATCCGGTATTACCAAGCCCGTGAGAATCACCGCTTACGTTTCTGACAACAAGAGCGATTTCGAATCTCTTGGCGATTTCGAATACGGCGAAGTTGCTAACAACGTTGCTTGGGCAATCCTTAACGCTGAAGCTACCGGTAGATACGTAAAGATCGAAGTTGAACTCAGCGGTTTCTTCGCGTTCATCAACGAAATCGAAATTTACACCGGCGAATCCAGCGGCATCATTGAAGACCAGCCCGACATTCTTCCCGAATACAACGAAGCTTACGCATATGACACCGAAGGCAACGTAGCTCTCAACAAGACCTACGACGCTAAGGGCTTCAAGTGCGGCGGCGAATGGCCCGCGAACTACATTGCACCCCTTACCGATGGTCAGGCTTGTACCGAAGTTAAATTCGACAACAACTGGTTTGCATTCTGCACCAGCGAAGGTGACTACGGCTTCAACACCAAGGACGGCGTTGGTGCTGTTACCATCGACCTCGAAAAGGTTTACGACATCGCTTCTATCAAGGTTAACACCGCTGTTGGTGAAAACATTGAAGGCGCTGGCTTGAACACTGCTTCCAAGATTACTGCATACATCAGCAACTCTGCTGATAGCGGCTTCACCAAACTCGGTGATCTCACCATTGGTAGCTCCGATACCAATGCAGCTTGGGCAACTCTTAACACCACCGCTTCCGGCAGATACGTTAAGATCGAAGTAACCCTCAACGGTACCTTCGCATTCATCAACGAAATCGCTGTATATGAAGCTGCTGGTTCCGACGTTCCTCCTGAATCTTCCGAAGTTGAATCTTCCGAAGTTGAATCTTCCGAAGTTGAATCTTCCGAAGTTGAATCTTCCGAAGTTGAATCCTCCGAAGTTGAATCCTCCGAGGTTGAATCTTCCGAAGTTGAATCTTCCGAAGTTGAATCCTCCGAAGTTGAATCTTCCGAAGTTGAATCCTCCGAGGTAGAATCTTCCGAAGTTGAATCCTCCGAGGTAGAATCCTCCGAAGTTGAATCCTCTGAAGTAGTATCCTCCGAGGTTGAATCTTCCGAAGTAGTATCTTCTGACGTTGAATCTTCCGAAGTAGTATCTTCTGATGTTGAATCTTCCGATGTTGAAACTCCTGACGTTGAATCTTCCGACATTCCCGAAGATGAGCCCGTTGAAATCACCAACGTTGCTCTTGGCAAGGATTACGACGCTGAAGGTTACAAGTGCGGCGGCGAATGGCCCGCAGACTACACCGCTGGTCTTACCGACGGTAAAGCTGCTGCTGAACTCTCCTTCGACAACAACTGGTTCGCATTCTGCACCAGCGCAGGCGACAACGGCCTCAACGCTCCTAACGGTGTTGGTACTGTAATCATCGACCTCGGCGCTAACTACGATATCTCTGCTGTAAGAGTTAACACTCTCTTCGGTAATAACGTTGACGGCTCCGGCGTAAACAGCGCATCCAAGATCACTGCTTACGTTTCCGATTCCGAAAACGGCGAATACACCAAGATTGGCGACCTCACTGCTGACGTTAAGGAAGGCGTTGCTTGGGCAGAAACCGCAGCTAACGCAACCGGCAGATTCGTTAAGGTTGAAGTAACTCTCAACGGTATCTTCGCATTCATCAACGAAATCGAAGTTCTCGGCGCAGAAGCAGGCAGCATCGGCGATTCCGATGTAGACGCTCCTACCGCTGACCAGCCCACCGGCGACCAGCCTACTGATGACCAGACCGATACTCCTACCGGCGATGCTTCCAGCATGATCTTCTTCGCTATCATCGCTCTTATCGCTATCGCAGGTTCTGCAGTAGTTATCAAGACTCGTAGATAAGTTTTAAATAACTTGCTATAATACAAAGGCGGCTTCAAGCCGCCTTTGTTTGTTTTGTTGGATAGCCGCAAAGGGTTGCGCGTTTTTTCTTGAGCGTAGAGCTTTTGAAGTCATAAGAAAGTTCAAAGAGGGCAAACGTTTCTTGTTGATACATTCGTTTTGGACATATATAACAAAAAACATCTGCGCAAAATGTGATAAATGTAAAAAATCACAATTGAATTTCAGTTTCCTCTTTGATATAATAAGTACGTATACAGATACCGTGTTTTATTATATATAAAAAGGATAGGGTGTTGCAGATATGAAAAAAGAATATGTTGCTCCCGCACTTGATATAATCGAATTCGATCTTGCCGATATCATCACACACTCCAACGCGGGCGAGGGCGAGGATAATTCGGACGGTCCTATCATCGGACCTAAACCCAGAAATAAAGTGGCTTCTTTCTCTACAAAAGGATTATTCACTCCTAACGTTGAAGAATAATTTAAAAACCGACAGCCGATTTTTCGGCTGTTTTTCTTTTTCTAAAAAATGCCAATCTAATTGACACCATAACCTAAGTGTGATATAATATTTTGGAATATTAGTTTGGAGTAATTTCGATGAAAGATAAACGTTACCCGAAAACCGAGGCTGTTCCCGAAGGATTGTTTATCGGCAGAAATGCCGTTATGGAGCTTTTAAAGAGCGAACGCTCGGTAGATAGAATATATATGCGTTCGGATTCTGCCGAACCTGTTTTGAAAAATATCTATAACCGCGCTGCGGAAAAGGGAATTCCTGTTGTGGAAACCGACCCCCGCCGTCTTGATAAGCTCGCCGAGGGCGGAATGCATCAAGGTGTAATTGCAGTTGCGGCGGAAACCGATTATATGTCGGTGGAAGAGCTTTACGAGCTCACCTCCGATGCCGGTAAAACTCCTTTTTACCTTATTTGCGACGGTATAAACGACCCGCACAACCTCGGCGCGCTTATCCGAAGCGCCAACTGCGCGGGTGTTAACGGGGTTATTATCCCCAAGCGCCGTTCTGTCGGCGTTAACGGTACAGTTGCAAGGTCAAGCGCAGGCGCAGTGTTTGCTATGCCTATTGCCCGTGTACCTAATTTGGCAGCGGCAGTTCGTTATCTTAAAGAAAAAGGTGTTTGGATTTGGGCCGTTGAGGCAGGCGGAAAGCCCTATTATGAACAGGATTTCAAGGGTTCCTGCGCGCTTATCTTGGGCAGTGAGGGCGAGGGTGTGTCCGAGCTGTTAAAAAAAGAAAGCGATTTTATCGCAGGTATTCCTATGTATGGCAGTGTAAACTCATTAAATGTTTCAAATGCAGGCGCAATCGTTATGTTTGAAGCGGCGAAACAGCGTAATAATTAAAAAGCAGGTGTTATAAATGTCCTCTAAAAAGGATACCCCTAAAATAGATATATTAGATTTACTTCGCGATGCGTCGGAACAAAATGACGCCGATAAAAAGGCGAAATCTTTGGTGGTGAGCGCTTATGAAGAAAAGCCGTCTGCCAACAACGAAGCATCAAAGACTAAAAAACGCACAAAGGTTACAAAACGCATAAATGCAGAAACGGCAGAGCTTATTGACCAATACAGCACTCACCGTGATGACAAGCCTTTAAGCGATACACAGAAGCTTCGCGCAAAGCTTGCAGAACAAAATGCAAATTCCGAGCTTTTGGGTTATCTTTCCGAGGAAAATAAGCCCAATAACAGCGAACGCGTGGATAAGCTTTACGAAATGATTAACGATGCCCGCACCCGCACGATGAGCGACGGCGAAAAGCAACCTCCCGCAGGTATTCTCGGTACAAGCCGTTTTTCCGACGAGGCTGAAATTCCTACCGAAAAGGAATATACACAGGAGCAGATGTTCCCCTTGGGCGACACTCTTCATTTCGAAGAAGCCGAAGATGACCACGAGGTTGCAAGCTACGATTCCGATTATGAAAAACTTAGCGAAAAACTGTCCAACCGCGAAATTACCTTCGACGGTGATGAAGAAAGCGAGGGACAGGTTAAGTTCGATACCGACGGTAACGATTTGGCGTTGGTTGGCGGAGAAGAGCTTGACGAAACCGATATAAATCTGCGCCTCGCCTTTGAAATGATGGATGATGAGAACGGCGCGCTGGAAAAAATAGCAAAGAAAAACCGAGAAACACGCAAATCCGTTACCGCCGATGAGGTTTCGGTTAAATATTCCTCCCGCGAGCAGAATTCTATGATTGCCGCGGTTTACAGAAAGCGTATGCGTGCTTCATTCTGGCGAATGGTTTTGGTTTCTTTGCTTACGTTGGGTATTTTGTTCTTGGAACTGGCTACAATCGACAGCACGGTTCATAACGATTATACCAAGCAGGGCACCTACGGTATTCTTTATATACTTATCGACCTTCAGTTGCTGTTCTTCATCGGCATAACCTTGATGTCTGCTATCAAAAACGGATTCAGGGCGATATTTAAGTTCAGGTTAAATACCGAAAGCTTGCTGGTTGTGGCAATATTCTTTGCCGCGGCGTATTCCTTGGTTCAACTGTTTACCGACCCTAATTCTGCCGATTTGAAGCTATATAATCTTCCTGCGGCTTTTGCATCGGTTTGTTATTCGATTTCCACCTATATGTGCGCTCGTAAGGATTATAAATGCTTCAGAGTCCTCGCATCGAAACGTCCTAAATATGCCGCTTGCGAGCTTACCGGCGGTACACGCGAGGCGGATGAGTTTTATAAGTATCTTTTCGAGGATAGCGATATTTATACGGTGAAACGCGCAAAGTTTGTCGACGGATTTGTAGAAAGAACCGAAAATCCTTCGAAGTTTGAATCTGTATATAATTTTATCGTTCCCGTTGTGTTCTTCGCGGGGGTGGTATTGTTTGCAATAATGAGTATTATGGGCAGCAGTGTTGTGGATGCCTATTCGGCGTTCTCCATAATTCTCGCGGCAAGTGTTCCTGCATCTTCATTCTTTATGATAAGCCTTCCTGTTATCGCGGCAAACCGTATCGGCGCAAAGCATTCTGCGGCATTTATCGGTAACGATGTTGCCGAGGAATATGCCTCTGCATCGGTTTTGTCCTTTGCGGATACCGAGGTGTATCCCTCTAATTTGGTTAAAATTACCAACATTCGTATGTACGGCGACTATCGTATAGATATGGTTATTACCGACCTTGCCAAGGTGTTTGGTTATGTCGGCGGTCCTCTTTCCAAGGTTTTGGCGGCTACTCTTAACAATTCTGTTGAAAAACCCTCGATGGTGAGAGTTATCGAAAGTGCCACCGACGGCTTGTGCGTTGCTATGGAAGGGCATAACTATTTCTTGGGTAAACGCTCGTATATGCGCCGTTACCGCTTCGAATGTCCCGTGGATGAGGGGGATGACTCCTTCGAACGCGGCGTCGGCTCGGTTATGTACGTGGTAATAGATGAAAAACTTGCGGCGAAGCTCTATATTAAATATGAAGTTAACCCCTTGTTCGATTCGCTTCTTAAAGATATGTACCGCGCAGGTCTTTGCCTTGGTATTAAAACTCTTGACCCGAACATTAACAACGAAATGATAAATTCTGCAATAAAATTCCGCAAATGCCCTGTTTCGGTGCTTCGCGGTAATTCTCCCGAGGAGGTTGCAGGCGAGGTTGAACGTGTAAACAGCGGTATCGTATGTAATTCTTCCTTGCACTATTTCTTAAAAATGTTTGCCTTGTGCGATAAAGCAAGACACATAACCAAGAGCAACGTTATAATCAGCGTGATCAGTGTGTTCCTTTCCTTCGGCGCGGTTGCGTTTCTTGCTATCGCCGGTGGTATAGGTGCTGTTACCTCGGTTCACGCCGTTGCTTTTCAGCTTTTCTGGATGCTTCCCGTGTGGCTGATATCATATTTGATGATGTAAAATTAACAAAATGCGAATTTTTTGGTAAATTGGCATAAAAAAATCGAATTTGCCCTTGATTATTTTTCTCCTTTGGTGTATAATACACGTGTTGTATCACTATAGTAATGGAGGAAAACACATTATGGCTAATTTCACATCATCTCAACTTAGAAACATTTGCCTTGTTGGGCATAGCGGCGATGGTAAAACATCTTTTGCCGAAGCCATGTTATATCTTGCGAAAGTTACAGATAGATTAGGTAAACCCTCCGACGGCAACACTGTCTGCGACTTTGACCCTGAAGAAGTAAAAAGACAATATTCTATATCCACTGCTCTCGCGAGCCTTGAATGGAAGGGTACCAAGATAAATATTCTTGACACTCCCGGTATGTTCGGCTTTGCGGGCGAAGCAAAGGCGGCTGCTACTGTTGCGGCAAGTACGGTTATCGTAGTAGACGCAAAAAGCGGTTGTAAGGTTGGCACAGAGCTTGCTTGGGAATTTTCCGCAGGTAAGCCTAAGGCTTTCTTCGTAAATAAGATTGACGACGAAAACTCCAACTTTGAAAAAACCTTTGCGGGCTTGCGCGAACAGTTCGGTAATACCGTTTGTCCTTTGCTCATTCCCTTTAACGAGGGTACGGGCGAGGTTGGCTTGTATAACCTTATCACTGATGAAGTATTCACCTGCGAAAAAGGTACGGGCAAACGTATAGAAACCACTCTTCCTGCAGAGTATCAATCTAAAATTGATGAATATAAGGTTGCGTTAACCGAATCTCTTGCTCTTACCAGCGAAGAGCTTATGGAAAAATTCCTTATGGAAGAACCCTTTACCGAAGAAGAAAAGCACGAAGCGCTTAACTCCGGATTGCTCAGCGGCGATATAGCGCCTGTTTTCTGCGGTTCGGCTCTTCAGCTTTCCGGCATCCGTTTCTTCCTTGATACCGCCGCTGCGGCTTTCGTATCTCCTTTGGAGGCTATGAAGACTGCCGACGAAAACGGTGAAACCCGTTTGTTCGTGTTCAAGAGCCTTTCCGATAACTTCGGCAAAAAGATATTCTTTAAGGTTATGAACGGCAAACTTACCAAAGACCAGATTCTTAATAATATTACCAACGGTACCCAGGAAAAATTCTCTAAGGTTTGTACCTGCGTCGGTAAGAAGGAAATTGAAGTTTCCGAGCTTATCACAGGTGATATCGGTTATGCGGTTAAGCTGGCTAACACCAACGTTAACGATACTCTCGTTGCAGGTGCTACCGGCGAAGAATTTAAAAAGGTTGCATTCCCCGCGCCTTACTACACGATGGCTATTAAGCCCTCATCCAAGAATGATGAAGATAAGCTTTCCGCAGGTATTACAAAGCTTCTCGAGGAAGATCCCACCCTGCGTTTCGTAAACAATTCCGAAACAAAACAGCTTACCGTTTCGGGCTTGGGCGATATCCATTTGGACGTTGTTTGTGCAAAACTTAAAACCCGCTATGGCGTTTCTGCAGAACTTTTCGAGCCGAAGATTGCCTACCGCGAAGCCATCAAGAAGAGCGTTGCGGTTGAAGGTAAGCATAAAAAACAATCGGGCGGTTCTGGTCAGTACGGCCACGTAAAAATTACCTTCTCCCCCGGCGAAGAGGATGGACTTACCTTTACCCAAAGCGTTGTTGGCGGTAACGTTCCCAAAAACTACTATCCTGCCGTTGAAAAGGGCTTGCAGGAAGCTATGCTCAAGGGTGTTCTTGCGGGCTTCCCCATGGCTAACCTTAAGGCAGATTTGTTCGACGGTTCTTACCACCCCGTTGACTCTAATGAAATTTCCTTTAAACTTGCGGCAAAGCTTGCTTATAAAGAGGGCTTGCCCAAGGCTAATCCGGTAATTCTCGAACCTGTTGGTTATTTACAGTGTACTATTCCCACTTCCTATTCCGGCGATATAATGGGCGACGTAAGTAAACGTCGTGGCAGAATTATGGGTATGAGCGAAAGCACCCGTAAAGGCTATACCGTTATCGAAGCCGAAATCCCCTCTGCGGAAATGACGGTTTATGCCGTTCAACTTCGCGCAATGACACAGGGCAGAGGTACTTATACCTTTGAATTCGTAAGATACGAAGAGGTTCCTGCAGAGATTGCTCAGAAGGTTATCGCAGAAGCGAAAAATAATGAAGAAGAATAGTCTTGCAATTGTGAAAAAAATAGTGTATAATGGATAAGTCAGTAATGATTTTATTCTGAATTCTCAAAAAGTGAGGCTTTGAAATGAAACTCAATGTTAACAAAATCCGTCGAATGGCCTTTTTGCTTGGCCTTGTGATGTTGCTTTCCGTGGTGTGCGCATCCTGCGTTAATTTGGATAACGTAGATGAAGTAAACCCCAGGTCTGCTTTAGCGGAGGAATCCAAAGACACCGACGTTAGCGACGAAGAAATTGTAATTCCCGAGGGCACAACTAACCTGCCCGAAATTGCAACGGTGGTTAATTCTGCTCCCTACACTATCGCTGTCAGCGGTAAGTGCGAAAAGGATGCGGTTATCCGTGTTACCGGCGGTAAAGAAGATGCCGAAACGGTTGCTAACGGCGAATACTTCATTATCAAAGTTGACCTTGCCGGAAAGAACGACCTTTTAAAGGTTAGCGCTCAAGCAGAGGGGAAGGACGAATCGCCCAAGGTTGAATTGCGCCCTAACTATGATGCTACCGCGCAGAACCGTCTTGATGGCAACAGCGTTTCTGTGGGCGTAAATTCTCGCTTGTATTTCGACAAGATGGAAATTGACGCTACCGCTAAGAACCTTTACACCGAATCTCAGTTGAAGGATATCAAGACCTACGTTAACTCTGCGGCATCCAGTTATTATTATGACCGTGCAAAGGGACAGCCCGTTGAGCTTATCTACGTTCTTGTTCCTAATGTAACAACCATTTATCCCGATGTTTTGCCTGTTAAATCCGAGGAATACACCATTTATGATCAGGTGCTTTCTGCTTTGAATGAAACTCAGGCTACCGTTGTGGATATGCGCGCGATTTTCGAATCCTTGCGCGATGACAAAACCGTTAACGAAACCTACGGCGGTCTATACCGCGTTACCGATAGCTCCCTCACCGATTACGGCGCATACCTTACCTATAAGGAAATTATGACCGTAGTTACAAAGAATTTCCCCGAAGCAGCACCTAAAGCCTTGGAGGATTTCGAATGGTCCACCGTTGATGCAAAGGGTGGCAACCTTGTTAACTATCGCGAGCTTGACGGCAGCGTTATCGGCGAATCCTTGGTTGTTTCCAAGCCTAAGTTCAGCCTTGCTCTTGGTTCTAACGATGCGGGTACCAGCGCTATCAACTCTCTCCGTAAATATGTTGACACCGCAAGAAACGATTATAATTTCTTTGTGGAATCCGACGCTGATGATAAGATCAACGGCATTTCCGAGCGTTGGCTTGTCGATACCGCGCGCGAGGGTGTAGATCTCCCCAACGCAATCATCTACCGCGATTACAGCTCTCTTGCTTTCACCGATATTCTTGCTGAAAGATTCCAGAAATCCTTGCTTGTAGAAAGCGGTAACTATAACCTCAACCTTTCCGAGTTAAAGACCTATGCCGCACCCGGCAAAAACGTTGCAGATTACGTTATCGTAATCGTTTCCGAAGAAAACTTCGACACCGCTTTTAACTCTGCATTGGCAGGCTAAATCAAATATAAAGACCGACGTTTACGCGTCGGTCTTTTTGTTCGTTTTGCCCTTGTGATATACCTGCGGAAGCCTTGTTCTGCCATGAGTTCTTGTAAGAACCGTGTTTTTCACGAACATGGCGAAAAATTGTTGAAAAACACCAAAATATCAGTCGCAAATGAAAGTATTTGGTTGACATTTGCTATATTGAATGGTATAATTATTATGATTAAAAGTATTCATTTTCCTTTTTGAAAATTTATAGAAATAAAGGTACTTTGTTATGTATCGAAATTACGTAAAACGGCTCTTGGATTTGGTCTTGGCTTTTCTTGCTTTGGTTGTTTTGGCTATACCTATGCTTATTGTTGCTTTGGCTGTCAAACTCACTTCTAAGGGGCCGATTTTCTTTTGGCAAAAGCGTGTTGGCTTAAATAAAGAATTTTTTATGATGCCTAAGTTCCGCAGTATGTATACCGAAACACCATCGGATATGCCTACCCACCTTTTGCAGGACCCTACGCGTTGGATTACACCTGTGGGCAAGGTTTTAAGAAAAACCTCTTTGGATGAATTGCCCCAACTTTTGGTTATACTTACCGGTAAAATGAGCTTCATCGGTCCGCGTCCCGCCCTTTGGAATCAGGACGATTTGGTTGCCGAGCGTGATAAATACGGCGCAAACGACGTTCGCCCCGGTCTTACGGGCTGGGCACAGATTAATGGACGTGATGAATTGCCTATCCCCGTAAAAGCAAAGCTGGACGGCGAGTATATTGAAAAACTAAGCTTTTCTATGGACGTTAAGTGCTTTGTAGGTACATTTACCGCCGTTCTTTTCGGCAAGGGCGTTGTGGAGGGCGGTACGGGCGCAATGGAAAAATCGGGTGAGTCGGATAGTTCCGAAACCGATTCGGAGGATGCCCCGCAAAAGGATAAATATCTTGTTCTTTCCAACCACTCTTATATGCTGTGGCAGTTCCGCAGGAAATTGATCGAATCGTTGCTTCAAAAGGGCGAGGTTGTGGTTGCCGTTCCCTTTGGTGAACATATCGAGGATTTTCAAAACCTTGGCTGTAAAATGATAGACGTTTCTCTTGACCGCAGAGGTATAAATCCCCTTAAAGACGTTAAACTGTACCGCAGTTACGTTAAGTTGCTTAAGGAAGAGAAGCCCACAACGGTTATCACCTATTCCATTAAGCCTAACGTTTACGGCGGATATGCCTGCCGTCGGTTGGGCATTCCTTATTGCGTGAACGTTCAGGGGTTGGGCACTGCCTTTCAAAAGCAAGGGCTTGCTCAGCTTGTAACCTTTATGTATAAAACCGCCCTTAAGAAAAGTAAGGTTGTCTTTTTTGAAAACCAAGGCAATGCAGATGTTTTTGTTCAAAGAAAAATCATTCCCGAAGACAAAATCTGCCTTTTGCCCGGCGCAGGGGTAAATTTAAAGTATTATGAATATTGCGAATATCCCGCAAACGATAAAATCCATTTCCTCTATCTGGGTAGAATTATGAAGGAAAAGGGAATGGACGAGCTTTTCACAGCTGTGCGCGGTCTGTATTCTAATAACCCAAACTTCGTTTTGGATTTGGTGGGATTTTTTGAGGATGAATATAAGGAAACGGTTGATGCTTTGGTTTCCGACGGTATCGCGGTTTTCCACGGCTTCCAAAAGGATCCCCGTCCTTTCTATACTTCGGCAGATTGCGTTGTGCTTCCTTCTTATCACGAGGGTATGAGCAACGTGTTGCTTGAATCGGCGGCTATCGGCAGACCGATAATCTGCTCGGATATAAACGGCTGTCGCGAAGCAGTGGTGGAAAACGAAAGCGGGTATCTCGTAACCGTTAAAGATGCGTATTCTCTCCAAACTGCGATGGAAAAGTTCTGTGGCTTGCCCTTTGAGGAACGTAGAGAAATGGGCAAAAGAGGCAGACAGCACGTGGAAGAAAACTTCGATAAAACCGACGTGGTGAATAAAACGCTTCAAGCGATTTTGAAATGATGAATATATGAAAAAAATTCTGTTTTTAATACACGATCTTGGTGCGGGCGGTGCCGAAAAGGTTTTGGTTAACCTTGTAAATAATATGAACCCCGAAAAGTTCGATATAACAGTTATGGCTCTGTTCGGCGGCGGTGTAAACGAACAATTTTTGAAACCGCACGTAAAGTTAATAAACGTCTTCTCAAAGGCGTTCCCCGGTAACAGCCACGTTATGAAACTTTTAACGCCGAAGCAACTGCATAAATGGCTTATTAAAGATAAATACGATATCGAGGTTTCCTATCTGGAGGGTCCCTCTGCCAGAATAATCAGCGGTTGCCCTAATGAAGATACAAAACTGGTTTCTTGGATACATATTGAGCAACATACTGCAAAACGATTGGCGGCATCCTTTCGTAATTTGGAAGAGGCGGTTAAGTGCTATAATCGTTTTGATAATACCGTGTGTGTATCTCAATTTGTTAAGAAGGATTTTAGCGAAATAATTAATTTTAATAAGCCTTGTGAGGTTTTGTATAATACAAACGAAACGGAACTTATAAAAGAGTTGGCAAAAGAAGAACTAGATATTGAGTTGACGCCTGACTATAAGAATTTGGTTTCGGTAGGCAAATTGTTGGAATCGAAAGGTTACATGCGTTTGCTATCTATTATAAAACGACTTAATCAAGCGAATAATTCTGTGCGTTTATATATTCTCGGCGTAGGCCCATTAAAAAATAAAATGGAAGAATATATAACTAAAAATCATTTAGAGGACAATGTAGTTTTTCTGAATTACCAAACCAACCCTTATAAATACGTTTCAAAGTGTGATTTGTTCGTTTGCTCAAGCTTTTCCGAGGGTTTTTCTACAGCCGCAACCGAGGCGTTAATTGTGGGCACTCCCGTATGTACGGTTGAGGTTTCGGGTATGAAGGAAATGCTTGGCGAAAATAACGAATACGGCATTGTTACCGAAAACAGCGAGGATGCGCTGTACGAGGGGATAAAGAAACTTATAGAAAATCCCGAGCTTTTAGAGCATTACCGTAAGCAGGCAAAGGAACGGTCAAAGGTGTTCACAACCGAAGAAACGGTTAATGCCGTTGAAGAAATGCTGGAAAGCTTATAACAAATTGAAAGGAGAATTGCAAATATGGCAGGAAAATTAATCGTTTCCTTGGATTTTGAGCTTCTTTGGGGAGTTTTGGATTCCGATTCTCACGATGAGTATCAGCCAAACGTTCTTGGTGGCAGAAAAGCAATTCCTCAATTGTTAGAGCTTTTCAAAAAATACGATATCCACGCAACCTGGGCAACGGTAGGATTTATGTTTGCCGAAAACAGCGCGGAGGCAAAAAAATATTTCCCCGAGGAAAACCGCCTGCCCACCTATGATAATAAAAAACTTTCTCCCTATAATGCCTTCGGCGAAAAGGCAGGTAGTGATGACGAAGCGGATTGTTATTACGCCCCCGAAATTATAAAGCTTATTTCCGAAACGAATGGTCAGGAAATCGGCACACATACCTTTTCTCACTTCTATTGCCGAGAGGAAGGGCAAACCGCAGAACAGTTCGAGGCGGATATGCGCTCTGCAATAGAAATTGCAAAAGCAAAGGGTTATGATATAAAATCGGTTATATTGCCCCGAAATCAAACCACCGATGAAAGCACAGCGGTTCTTTCCAAGCTTGGCTTCACCGCTTATCGTGATGAAGAAAACGATTGGATTCATGAGAAGGTTAAGCTTCGTCCCTTAATGCGAGTTCTCCGTTTGATGGACGTTTATCTTCCCCTTACGGGTAACGGCGGTTATAATCCTGAAAAACAAAACGGTATTGTGAATCTTGTTGGTTCGCGTATGTATAAACCCTATTTCAAACCCTTGTTTTTCTTGGAAAAGCTTAAAATACACAGAATTAAACGCCAAATGTATCACGCCGCCAAAAATGGCTTGACCTTTCATCTTTGGTGGCACCCTCATAATATCGGTGTAAAGACCGATTTCCATTTTCAACAGCTGGAAGAAATTTTTGGTTATTACACCCAACTTAAAGAAAAATTCGGAATGTGTAGCCTGAATATGCAGGAGGCGGCCGATAGCCGAAAAGAGACGGACTAAAATCGCCCTAAAAGCTTCTTTCCGGCAAAAACATCACTTCATAACTTGTTATACGTCGATATTGCGAGTGAATTTTACGCTGTATTAACAAAAAATAATATTTCAAACCGAATTGAGTTCGACTTTTTTCGGTTATAGGTGAAATAATGTATCAATTTTATTATGCAGACAAAAGTAAGGATATCCCTTGCGGTGAATTTAAAAAGAATATTTCCGACGTTTTTAAAATAACGGCGGTTCGTCCCGCAATGTGGGAGGAACATTGTCTTGAATGCTCGGCACCCTTGTGTTTTGAAAGCTGTCTGCATTATGCCCCCCGAAGCGACGGAAGATGTAAGCGTTTTGATAACGGAATGTGGGTTTTCGAAAATCCTTTGGGATGTTGCGGCGAGGGTGTTCATATAAAGTTCCGTAAATGGGCGAATATGATGACTGTTTTGTTCCCTGCCATGCTTTCGGCAGAGGATTATGAAAAGCTCACCCGTAAAAATAAAAAAATGGGCAATATGCTCGGAACGTTAGAACAAAGTAAATTGCCCCGCGCTGTCCGCTGGCAGGGTATTCGTATTCCCGAATTTCTCCGTCGCCGTAAGCTTCGCGGGTTGCAAGGGCTTGAAAATACACCCGATGCTTTTCTGTTCCACGGCTATAGCCATAATGAAGAATCCTTCAATCTCATTTTAGAAATTTATAACGACCACACTTCGGTTTATAAGACCTCGATTAGGATTAATCACGGTGAAAATATGGCGGTGATTCCCGCAAAGGATTTGTCCGCCGAATGTTCAAAAAATGATAACCTTGTTAAGATTTATCCCGAAAACGATATCGAAGCCGAAATGGATATCCTTTGGTGTGATTTTGTAAAAGGTACACCCGTTGTCAGCGAAAAGCCTGCGGATAAAATCAAATGTATCGTTTGGGATTTGGATAACACCCTTTGGGACGGAACTCTTATCGAAACCGAAAACCCCGAAACACTTGCACTTAAGCCTCATGTGCTTGACACTATAGTTGAACTTGATAAAAGGGGCATAATTCAATCGGTTGCAAGCAAAAACGATTATGAAAACGCATTTCCTGTTTTGGAAAGGCTTGGCGTTGCAGAATATTTCATTTATCCTCAAATCCATTGGAATGCAAAAAGCGGTTCGATTTCAAATATAGCCAAGCTTTTAAATATAGGTGTGGATTCCTTTGGGTTTATTGACGACACCGTGTTCGAAAGAGAAGAGGTGCGCTCTGCATTACCTCAGGTTCGCGTTTACGACGCTTTAGAGCTTAACGGTCTGTTGTCCCGTAACGAATTTTCTGTGCCCGTTACAGAAGAAAGTAAAAACCGTCGTGCAATGTATCGCGCCGAAGAAAAACGTAACCAATTGATGAATACCGAGTTTTCGGATTCTACCGAATTCTTGCGTAAATGTAATTTGAAAATCAATATTTTTAACCCCGAAACCCAAGCAGACGTTCTTCGCTGTTACGAGCTTGTGGTTCGTACAAATCAGCTTAATATGTCGGGTGTTAAATATACCGAAGAGGAATTCAAATCGGTTCTTAACCGTGAAAACCACACGAATTTCGCATTTTCCTGCGCTGACGATTTCGGAAGCTACGGTATTGTGGGATTCGGTCAGTATTATAAAGAAAACGGCGTTCTTAAGTTTACCGAATTTGCAATGTCCTGCCGCGTGGCGGGTAAATATGCCGAAAGCGCACTGTTTGCAAGCCTGCTTTCAAAAGAAGATTGCGAAAAAGGTGTGTTCCCATGTGTAAAAACCAAAAAGAATATCCTTCTTCGTAATACACTTGCGGATATCGGCTTTGTCATAACCGAAGATACAACCGATAAATCGGTTTATGAATTTTCAAAAGAACTTAAAAATAACGATATAGTTAAAACATTATAACAGGAGTTATCAAATTGGAAAGGATATTGCAGGTCGTTACAAATACCGGTCGCGGTGGTTTGGAAACGATGTTAATGAACTATTACAGAAACATAGACCGTTCTAAAATTCAATTTGATTTTTTGAGGCATCGCAGTGATCACGAGGCTTATGATGATGAAATGAGATCATTGGGTGCGAATATATATGAATTACCGCGCATGAACCCATTTAGTAAGTCCTATTTGAGTCGTCTTGATTTTTTCTTTAAATCTCATCCTGAATATAGAATTGTTCATGTACATCAGGATTGTATGAGTTCGGTTATATTAAAGGCGGCTGATAAAAATGGCGTTCCCATTAGGATTGCACATAGTCATAGTTCAAGTCAAGATAAGAATTTGAAATATCCGTTGAAGCTCTATTTCCGCAGCAAAATCGGTAAATATGCAACACATTTGCTTGCTTGCAGCGATAAAGCGGGAGAATGGATGTTTAAAACCGATGGATTTTATGTGTTGAAAAACGCCATCAATGCTCAACAGTATATATATTCCGAACAGGTTTCGTTGAGCAAGAGAGCCGAATTGGGAATAAATAAAGACGCTTTTGTTATCGGATTAATTGCAAGATTTGCAGCAGCAAAAAATCATAGCTTTCTCATTGATATTTTCGGCGCGTTGAAAAAAAGATTCGAAAATTCCAAATTGCTTTTGATTGGCGACGGAGAATTGAGAGAATCAATACAATCAAAAGTGAAAAGTATGGGATTAGATGGAGATGTCATTTTTACCGGGGTGCGCGGTGATGTTAATGAACTTCTCCAGGCAATGAATGTGTTTGTAATGCCTTCTATTTATGAGGGGTTGCCGCTATCTATAATAGAAGCTCAAGCGGCTGGTTTACCGTGCTTGATTTCAACAGGCATTCCGATTGAATGTGCCATTACAGAGAATGTCAAAGCATTGTCATTAAAAGAAAGCGTAGATGCATGGAGCGAGCAAATATTGGAAATGGCAAAAATACCGCGCATAAATACATATTCCCAAATTAGCGCTGCTGGTTTTGATATTTGCGAAAATGCAAAAAAAATGCAGGAATTATATTTGAATATTATAAATAAGGAATTAAACTAATGGCAACAATAACAGTCTTTACACCTGCATATAATCGAGCCCACACTTTAATTCGAACCTACGAATCTCTTTTGAATCAAAATAATAAGGATTTTATATGGTTGATTGTTGATGATGGTTCTACAGATAACACTGCAGAGCTTGTAAAGTCTTGGCAAGCAAATGACAATGGCTTCGAAATCAGATATTTATATAAAGAAAACGGCGGAATGCATACAGCGCATAATGTTGCATACGAGCATATTGATACCGAATTGAACGTTTGTATCGATTCGGATGATATGCTTGCCGAGAGGGCGATAGAGATAATTCTGTTAAAATGGAACGAGGTGTCTAAGTATAATTACGCAGGCATCGTTGGCTTAGATTCTGATTTTAACGGAAAAATTCTTGGTACAACATTTCCTGACGGTATCACAGAAACAACTCTTTCGGGATATTATGCAAACGGTGGTAGCGGAGATAAAAAATTGGTTTATAGAACCGACATCATCAAATCTACACCTGAATATCCCGTATTTGAGGGGGAAAAATATGTAGCTCTTGCCTATAAATATCGATTGATCGACCAGGAATATAAGCTTGCAACGCTAAATGAAGTGTTATGCCATGTGGAATATCAAGCGGATGGCTCAAGTAATACAATGTATCGCCAGTATGTTAAGAATCCAAAGGGGTTTGCATTTTGGCGAAAGATATGTATGCAGTTCCCTACGTCAAAAAAACGGTTAATAATTGATAATATCCATTATGTGTCAAGTTGCATATTGGCGAAACGGTTGTTCAAGGGTATAACCGAAAGCCCTTGTCCGTTTTATTCGGTTTTATCAATTTTGCCGGGCGCGTTATTAGCGGTTTATTCGTTGCATAAGGCAAAACACTAAGATCAACAAAGGAGAAAATCTATGTATCGGTTTGATAAAATTAAACTGGTTATTTGGGATATGGACGAAACCTTTTGGAACGGTACAATTACAGAAGGCAACGTAACTATTCCCGAGGAACATATAAAGTTAATAAAAGACCTTACCGATGCAGGAATTATAAATTCTATTTGCAGTAAGAACGATTTTCAACTGGTTGTTGATGAATTGAAAAAATACGACTTGGATGAGTTTTTTGTGTTTCCGTCTATAAACTGGGAGCCCAAGGGCAACAGAATTAAACAGCTTATTTCGGACATGCAGCTTCGTCCCGCAAACGTAATTTTTATAGATGATAACCCTTCGAATTTGGGCGAGGCAGAGCATTTTTGCCCCGAAATTATGGTTTCTTCACCCCAAGCGATACCTCAATTAATAAACGACGTTAGCGGTTGCGAAAAGAAAGATATCGAGCATAAAAGGCTTAAGCAATATAAGGTTCTTGAAGAAAAACACACCGAAAAAGCCAATTATTCCTCTAACGAAGCCTTTCTTATGGAAAGCGGAATAAGGGTCGAAATTTCTAATGATTGCATTACGGAAATTAAGCGTATTCACGACCTTATTTTGCGTTCCAACCAGTTGAATTTTACGAAAATCCGCAGTACGGAGGACGAGCTTTCGGTATTATTGCAGGATAAAAATTACGATTGCGGATACGTTTCGGTGTCCGATAGATTCGGCGATTACGGCATCGTAGGGTTCTATGCAAAAAAAGACAATCGTTTGGAGCATTTCGTTTTTTCCTGCCGTACCCTCGGCATGGGTATCGAACAATATGTATATAACATTTTAGAACGCCCCGAATTAACAATTTCGGGCGAGGTTATAAGCGATTTGACCTCAACCGAGCTTCCAAAGTGGATAAACCAAAAGGAAAACGTCAAGTCGGCAGAAAAAATGCAAATCCGGGGAATTCAGCAGCATCAGGTGCTTATAAAAGGGCCTTGCGATTTATTTCAGGTGTTCCCCTATATTTCCGATACGGAAATGTTCGATGCCGAATTCACCTATGCTTTGGATAGCGGATTAACTATCGAATCTACAGGCCATACCACCCATATTGTAGAATCACACCGTTTATCTGCAGAACAGAAAAATAGAGTTGTGAACGAAGTTCCTTTTTCCGATATGGGTATGTATTCCGATGCACTGTTTACAAAGGAATATAAGGTTGCAATTATAAGTATTCTTGCCGATGCGAATTTGGGCGTGTACCGCCGTAAGGATACGGGTGAAAGAATAGCGGTTATGGAATATATACATCCGTTAACCGATAAAGCCTCTTGGGAGGGCATCGTTTCGGGGGAATATCCCCATACCGGCTTTGATTTCACCGAGGAGCATCTTGTTGATTTCACCGAAAAATACGAGTTTTTGGGCAGAAATGATGCCCAAACCACTCTTGAAAACTTAAAGTACATACGTGAGAATTTATCTGAAGATTGCCTTTTGGTTATAATGCTTGGCGGCGAGCTTTATTATGAAAAAAACACCTTCGAAGCATATAACGACCGCCATATAGTCCACAAAGAAATGAACGCGAAAATTCGTGAATGGGCAAAAAATATTGAAAATGTTAGATTAATCGACGTTAATAAATATCTTGTGGACCAATCCAGCTTTTACGACCATTTTAATCATTATATAAAGCCGATCTATTATAAAATTGCCGGCGAAATAGTGGATATCATTAACGAGCATATAGGCAGTAATATCCGCGAAACCTCCAAACTTAAAATGATTAAAATCAGAGTAAAAGAAATTCTCGCGCCTGTTTATTATAGGTTGAGAAAAATTGTGAGAAAATAAAAATATGAATGCAAATGTGAAAAACATCAATAAACCAAGAAATGCAAATATGGATATATTACGTATTGTGTCTATGCTGTTGATTGTTTTTTGCAATCCCTTTTGTAGTTACGGTTTTACTGTTTGTTTCGAATTACTTGAACATCGGAATAATGCAGTCAATTGTTCACAATTGGTATAGATATGATTCGGCATTAGTATTGATTATGTCGTTGATTTTAACGGCTGTATTCATCAATATTGATGTGAAAAATACGGTTGTTTCAAAGGTTATAACTAAAATTGCGCCCCTTACTTTAGGTGTGTATTTGATCCATCATCATGCAGATTTAGGGCCTTGGATGTGGGGCGTAATTGCTCTGCCGGAGTATCTTTCTGCGTGGCTTTCCCCAATTATTCAAATATTGGCTGTTTTGGGTATATTCGTAGCTTGCATAGTTATAGATGCAATAAGAAACCAATTGTTCAAATTTATAAAACTTACCCGATTATTTAATTGGATTGATTCTAAATCCAAAGAATTAATAGGAATAAAATAAAGGTGCAATATGAAAATTCTTGTTATAAACGGTGATTGCATAAAACGTAATTCCTCTGCAAACCTATGTCATTTGGCATATATAAGAGGTTTGTTGCAGGCAGGGCATGAGGTAACGTTATTAAGCGCATCTGAAAATGGATACGAAACAGATTCGCATATGCAGATACCCTCCGAGGTAAAGCAATATACCTATAGCGGGCTTACTTTATATGAAAAACTGTCCATGAAGAAACTGAATGGCGCGATGTCTTCGGATGCAAGTGGCAATTCGGCAGGCAAAAATAAAAAGTCAGTAAAAGCCAATATTGTAGGTTGGCTTAAACGCTTGGTTTTGCGTATGTATGGTATGCATGGAATATACAGCAAATTCGTGCGTACTGCTCAAAGATTCAAATCTGCTCAGCAATTCGATTTTGTAATTTCCTTGTCCACACCGGTAACAAGCCATCTTTTAACCCACAATTTAATCAAGAAGAAGCATATTAAAGCAACTCATTGGATACAGATATGGGAAGACCCGTGGTATACCGATGCATACGGATTTAACGGAAAAGAAAAAATCCGAGAAGAAGAAGCAAGGCTTTTGTCATTTGCCGAAAAGGTTTGTTATGTAAGTCCCTTAACGCTTCAAAATCAACAGCGTCTTTACCCCGAATCCGCCCACAAAATGTTTTGGCAACCACTGCCCTCGTATTATAATGGCGATTCGAATTCCATATCCGAAAGTAATGAGCTTTCCTTTGGGTACTTTGGCGATTATGCGCCCGCTTCCAGAGATTTAAAGCCTTTCTATGAAGCAGCGGTTGAGATGGATATAAGCGTTAATATTTGTGGTGATCCAAGTAATTTATTTGTACCTACAGCAAATATCAAAATCTACCCCCGCCTTACTTTGGATAAGCTAAAACCTATCGAGGATTCCACAAACGTTTTGATTTTCCTTTGCAACAGAAAGGGCGGTCAGATTCCCGGCAAGATTTATCAATATTCCGCCACTACCAAAACGATACTTTTCATTTTAGACGGCACGGAAGAAGAAAAAGCGGTTTTGCGTGATTATTTTGAAAAATACAATCGCTATGTTTTCTGTGAAAATACTGTGGAATCAATCAAAGAGGCAATAGAAAAAATTAAGAATAACGACCTTAGTGGAATAACCAACACCCCGATAAATTCCTTCTCTCCCGAGCTTATCGTTGAAAAAATTTTAAAGATGGAATGAGCGTTCAATGAATATAAATCCTCTTATCAGCATAATCGTCCCCGTTTACAAGGTGGAGCAGTATCTTGATCGATGTGTTGAGAGTATAGTTAAACAAACCTATAAAAATCTAGAAATTATCCTTGTTGATGACGGTTCGCCCGATAACTGCCCCCAAATGTGCGATGCTTGGGCAGAAAAGGACGAACGCGTAAAGGTAATACATAAACCGAACGGCGGTTTGTCTGATGCGCGAAATGCAGGAATGGCGGTTGCCACCGGAGAGTTAATGGGATTTGTAGATAGTGATGATTATATCAGTGAGGATATGTATCAATCGTTGTACGAAAATATGGTGGCAAACCATAGCGATATCTCGGCCTGCGGTGTTGAAATGGTGTGGGATGGTATAGAAAAATCCAATATCTTAACACCATTAGGTAACCACTTATTGGACAATATGGAGGCCATGCGCGCTACAATAACCGAATCTTTTATAAAGCAACCGGTTTGGTATAAGTTGTATAAAACCCAACAGATAAAGGATATCAAATTTCCCGTTGGCAAATATCATGAAGACATATTTTGGACCTATAAAGCGGTTGCAAAGGCAAAAACAGTGTCTGTATTTGATAAAATATGTTATTTCTATGTACAACGCGGCGGCAGCATAATGGGGGATTCGTATTCATCTAATCGCTTGGATGTGATTGAAGCAAACGAGTTTAGAAACGCATTTATCAAGGATAATTATCCCGATTTGGCTCCGCTTACACAAACTCGGTTTATAGGCGTATGTATCTATCATTCGCAAAAATTACTTGTGGCAAAAATAGATGGATATAAGGATTATTTTAAAGATTTACATATCCGCGCTAAAAATATTGGTAATGCTTGGAAAATCCAAAAGGATATATCAAAAAAACAAAAAATGTGGCTTAATCTTTATTTGAAATGCCCCCACCTAACCTGTAAAATACGAAATTTGTTAAAGATAGGATTATAACGTATATGGAGAATAAATCCGTGTCTAAAAAAGTTCTTTTGGTCTTTGGAACACGTCCCGAGGCTATAAAAATGTGTCCCTTGGTTAATGAGCTTAAAAGCAGAAAAAACCTTGAAACCTTGGTGTGCGTAACAGGTCAGCACAGACAAATGCTTGATCAGGTTCTTAACGCCTTTAACGTAACCCCCGATTATGATTTGTCCATAATGAAGTCGGGGCAAACACTGTTTGATATAACCACAAATATTTTGCAAAGCATAAAAGCGGTTTTAGAGGAAGTTAAACCCAGCGTTGTATTGGTTCACGGCGATACCTCCACAACTTTTGTTACCTCTTTGGCATGCTTTTATATGCAAATTCCCGTTGGCCACGTAGAGGCAGGGTTGAGAACCTATAATATCTATTCTCCCTATCCCGAGGAATTTAACCGCCAGGCTGTGGGAATTATAAGTGCCTTTAACTTCGCCCCCACCGAAATGTCAAAAAACAATCTTCTTAAAGAGGGTAAAAATCCCGAAACTATTTACGTTACGGGCAATACGGCTATTGACGCTTTGAAAACCACGGTTAAATCGGATTATACCCATCCCCAATTGGAATGGGCGAAGGATAGCCGACTTATTCTTATAACTGCTCACCGCCGTGAGAATCTCGGCGAGCCTATGAAAAATATGTTCCGCGCAATAAAGCGTGTTATCGATGAACATCCCGACGTAAAGGCTATTTATCCCATTCACATGAACCCCGTTGTCCGTCAAACCGCCAAGGATATTTTCGGCGATGACGATAGAATACGTATAATAGAACCCCTTGACGTTCTTGATTTTCATAACTTCTTAAGCAGAAGCTATATGATACTTACCGATTCCGGCGGAATACAGGAGGAAGCTCCCTCCTTGGGTAAGCCTGTCCTTGTTATGCGTGATACTACAGAACGTCCCGAGGGTGTCGCCGCAGGTACCTTAAAGCTTGTGGGTACGGATGAAGAGGTTATTTATAATAACTTTAAGACCTTGTTGGTGTCCAAAGAAGAATATTCAAAAATGAGTAACGCGAGCAACCCCTATGGCGACGGCTTGGCTTGTAAACGTATTGCCGACGTTTTGGAAAAGGTGTTGTAAATTTAATATAGCGAGAATTTAAAATGAATATAAAAGCTTTGATAAAGAAAATTTTTGGACTAAACAGAGACCCTATTGAAGACAGCAAAAAATATTGGTATGAACATGGCTTTACCTCGGGCAAGAATTTTGCTTGCTATAGCGCTTATGCCGTAGACGGCAATCTGCCTTGGCTTGTTTCGGTGGGTGATGACGTTACTTTAGCATCTAACGTAAGACTTTTGGCGCACGATGCCAGCACGGTAAAGGTAGGCGCACATACCAAAATCGGTATAGTAAAAGTGGGTAATAACGTTTTCATAGGTGCCGACAGTATCGTTCTTTGTAATACCCGTATAGGGGATAACGTTATTATCGGAGCAGGCTCGGTGGTTACCAGAGACGTGCCTTCCAACAGTGTATATGCCGGCAATCCTGCCAAGTTTGTATGTACCTTTGATGAATTTAAGGAGCTACATCTTAAAAACCGCGAAACTCATCCTATATGTAATGAACACAAATGGTACGAATGGCCGTCTGCTTCTAAAGAAGAATGGGCGGAAATGAAAGAAAAGCTTAAAGATACCTATGGATATCTTTAATATCTAAATAAATCGGATTGAAACGGAGAACGGTATGACACTTTATGAAAAAACAATAAGTAGACAGATACAAATTGCAATCGCGGGCACCGGTTACGTTGGATTGTCGAATGCTATACTTTTGGCTCAGAATAATAAAGTGTATGCAGTAGATATTATTCAAGAAAAGGTGGATTTGATAAATCAGAAAAGATCCCCTATCGTTGATAAAGAAATTGAAGAATATTTGTCCGAACGCGTGCTCGATTTAACAGCCACGACAGATTATAAAGACGCATATAAAAATGCCGATTTTGTAATTATAGCTACTCCCACCAATTATGATGAAGTGGAGAATTTTTTTGACACATCTTCTGTCGAGGCGGTTATAAAACAGGTTTTAGATATCAATCCCAATGCAGTGATTGTTATAAAATCTACCATTCCTGTAGGCTTTACTTCCGCTATATTAGAAAGATATCCCACTGCAAAGGTTTTATTCAGCCCCGAATTTTTGCGAGAGGGAAAGGCACTTTATGATAATCTGTACCCTTCGCGCATAATTGTCGGAGCACCAAAAGACAATGAGGATTTAAAACGTGCAGCTGAAGTGTTCGCCAATTTGTTAAAAGACGGTGCTATAAAAAAGGATATGCCGATTTTGTTTACCGATACTACCGAAGCAGAGGCGGTCAAACTGTTTGCTAATACATATCTGGCGTTACGTGTCAGCTTTTTCAATGAGTTGGATACCTATGCGGAAATTCACGGATTGAATACAAAGCAGATTATCGATGGGGTTTGTCTTGACCCTCGAATCGGAAGCCATTACAATAATCCCTCTTTTGGTTACGGCGGTTATTGCCTTCCCAAGGATACAAAACAGTTGCTGGCAAACTATCAGGATGTTCCCGAAAATATTATCGGTGCAATTGTAGAAGCAAATCGTACGCGAAAGGATTTTGTATCCGAGCGTATCATAAATATGGCGGGGCATGACCCGCTAAACGGAAAAACTGCAACTGTAGGTATCTATCGATTGACTATGAAATCCGGTTCGGATAATTTCCGACAATCGTCTATACAGGGCGTTATGAAGCGTTTAAAGTCCCAGGGTGTTCGGATTGTTATTTTCGAACCTACGTTGACAGAAGAAACTTTCTATGGCGACCGTGTTGTTCCTTCTCTCGAAGAATTCAAGGCGGTTTCGGATGTAATAATTGCCAACAGATATAGTTCAGATTTGGAAGATTGTATAGATAAAGTTTATACAAGAGATATATATAGGCGCGATTGAATCGCTGTGTGGAGATGTGTTATGGATTTTAAATATAAAATTACTTTATTTACACCTACCTATAATAGAGCATATATTTTAGATGTTCTTTACCGTTCGGTTCAAAGACAGACTTTTCGTGATTTTGAATGGATAATTATGGACGATGGTTCTTCGGATAACACAGAAGAACTCGTTAAATCCTGGATCAATGACGACAACGATTTTCCTATTCGCTTCTATAAAACGAAAAATGGCGGTAAATGCCGAGCGATAAATAAAGGCTTGGATTTGGCCGAGGGCGAATTGTTTTTCATAATGGATTCCGATGATTATTTGACCGACGATTCGCTTGAAACGGTTGTTAAGTGGGAAGCTACAATTGCAGATAAAACAGGGTTCTGCGGAGTTGCGGGTAACAGAGGATCCAGTCCTACCGAAACTCCCAATACACGTTTGTGGCAAATGTACGGTGAAGGTTGTGAATATATCGACGAATATGCATACGTTCGTTATCCTGAATATACAGATAAGATAATTGACGGCGAAAGAGCAGGGGTCTGGTATACTGAAATACATAGAAAATATAAATATCCTGAATATGATGGCGAGAACTTTTTGACTCCCTGTATCGTGTGGAACCGTATGGCTAAAGATGGTTATAAAATTCGTATATTTGATGATATCATTTGGATATGTGAATATCGAGAAGATGGCTTGACAATGCAGGGTAATATGCGATTTATAAAAAACCCTCAAGGTCATGCTGTGTCTATTCGCGAAAAGGCGGAATTTTTAAACTATCCATTAAAGGAAAAAATGAAAATGTGGTACACCTATTATTGCGACCACACCTTCTGTGATGAAAAATACCGTCTTACTAAAAAACAGTGCGCAGAATATATCGGTGCGCCGATTTGGTTTATATATGCTTCGGCAATTGCTCATAAATTAAGCGGTTTAATTAAAAAAATACGTAAGTAAAGAGGATACATATGATACATCCGATTTTGTCTTTGCAAGCGCGTACCCAAACCTTTATGTTAAAGCATTTTCGTCATACAAAATATGGCAGATATATGCGTAAAATACGCAACACCCATCTAAATGAAAGTTGCTTTATCATCGGAAACGGTCCCAGCCTTACCAAAGAGGATCTGGCAACGTTACATAATAAAGGTATCGATACCTTTGCGGTTAATCGAATATTCAAGATTTTTCCTCAAACCGAATGGCGTCCCACATATTATGTAAATACAGATGCTGTTCTTATCCGTGATACTCTTAAAGAGGTGGATGAAATCCCTGCGAAAATTAAGTTTATTCCTTTGCAGAATAAATATTATTTGGGCATAAAGGTTAAGGGCGCAAAATACTTTTTCCGTAACGATAGACGTGAAAATGACCAGCCTGAGGGCTTTTCTTTGGACTGCTCCGAGCAGGTGAATATACGCGGAACGGTTACTATCGCTTGTATGCAGTTGGCAATGCATTTGGGATACAAGCATATATACCTTTTGGGCATCGACCATAATTTCGATAAAATTATCACCGAAAACGGAGAGATAATAATCGACCCCAGTGTTAAAAACTATTTTATCGAGGGTTACGATTCGGATATTTCCAACGAGGTTCAGCACGATTTGGGAAATACCACGAGAGCGTATATGGATGTAAGACGCTTTGTGGATACAACCGACGTAAGGATATATAACGCTTCCCGCCAAACTAAGCTTAACGCGTTCGACAGAGTA
>SVQU01000039.1 GCA_015065165.1 Oscillospiraceae bacterium
ATAGTTATATTGCCTACGGCAGTTTAAGGCGAATAAAATAACACTGAAGCCGATAGGCTTCAATAACACTATTGCTTTGCAATAATATCACTCCGACGAAGTCGGAATAAAACTTGAAAAGCATTATACTTTTGTGTATAATGAACTTTGAGGTGATAAGAATGGCTGACAGCATTTTAAGAGATAAAGCAAAAGAATTTGCAAAGACCGTTGTTTTCCTTTGCCGTGATATGAAAGCAAATCACAAAGAATCGGTTTTGATAAATCAACTTCTTCGTTCTGCGACTTCAATCGGCGCTAATTTACACGAAGCGCAATACGCACAAGGAACGAAAGACTTTATTTCAAAGCTCGAAATAGCGCAAAAAGAATGCTATGAAACAGAATATTGGTTAGAGCTTCTTTACGAAACAAATTGTGTGGAAGAGGAAAACTACAAAGTGTTACAAAATGACTGTGGTGCAATTCGCAGAATGTTGATCTCTTCGCTCAAAACAATAAAATCTAAATAAGGGTTTGGGCTTAACTCAAGAAATCGTTTGTACTTACAATCGCGATGCTGGTTCTTCTTCTGAATAAAGAAAGATTTGACGATGAAACTGATAGAAAAATATTTGCATGATCCCTGCGGCACTCTATCTATTCCGTATTGGAAACACAAAAACATAAGCACACCTGAAAATATGCTTATCATACATCAAAGAAACTTTTCGGAACAGCAATACATAGGATATGACGATCAGCTGTATTTTAGATTATACCACAATCTAAAGCAAATTAAAGGTAATGCTCTCGATGGTTTTATTATAAAAACCGCTTCAAAAAATGATATTCCTATGGTTGTAGATATAATCAATCGTTCTTATGATGACATTACCGTTTCTTATGATCAACTAATAGAATTTACTAAAACAAGAGTATATGATTCAAATCTTTGGATTTTGGTTCTTGACGCATCAACGTCAGACGTGGTTGGTTGCGGTATAGCAGAATTAGATAAAGAGTTGCGTGAAGGCGTTATCGAGTGGATACAGGTATTACCAGAATACAGAGGCAAAAAGATAGGTACGCTTATCGTTAATGAACTGTTGGAGAGACTATCACAAGCAGCTCGCTTCGCTACGGTATCCGGAAAGAAAGACAATCCGACACAACCGGAAATGCTATATAGAAAATGTGGATTTACAGGAAACGATATTTGGCACATCCTTACGAAAAAGCAATCAATATAAAATAACCTCGGCAATTTCTATGCCGAGGTTGTTTTTAGTGTATTAGGAAATATCCTTATCAGAAGTCTCGCAAAGGCAACTTTTTTGTCTGTGGGGTTTTCAATTAACGACGTGTATATTCAAATTTCGGCTTTTCCTTGGTTTGGGAAAGGGCAATGATTTCTTCCATACGCGCTTCCGGCTCGTCAGTGAAAAGCAAAGTCATAAGTCCAACACCGCATTTTTTAAGCTCTGCCTTTTTGTCAAGACGATAGGCAGGGAGGGAATTGTAAATGGTGTTGGTGTGGTTGGGCGCGCTTATAATGGGGAATTTTGCCCCCGTGCGGTCGGTTAAAATCCCAAAGCAACGCTCTTTTCCAAAGCATTCGCCGATATTTCGGATAACACAGGTTCGGGTATACATAAGGGGCGTTCTGCCATAGCCAATGTATTCCAAGGCGCATTTGCTTCCTTTGGGAAATCTGCCGTCGGTTTCGGGCGAAAGCATAACCGATGAAAAAGAGAAATTCTCAAGAAATTCAAGGGTTTTGCGGTTCACCACGTTAAAGGCATAATCTCCGTGGATGTAAAAATTCTTGCAAAGGTCTGCTTGATAAATCGCCGAAATTGTGGCGTGGCGAATGCCGAAATCAAAGGCGGATTTCAGCTGTTTTTTCACCTCTTCAAGCTCGTTCAAAAACACGCTTCGGGGCAGAATTGCCGAAATTTTATCCTTGTAAGGGGTAAAACGCTTTTGATAACAGTATCTCAAGGGCAAATCGATTCTTGCGGCGGATTCTATATGTTTCTTCAAAAATTCATCCGAGGGCAATTTGCCTTCAAACCTTAAAACCAAGCCCTTTTGTTTTGCGGGGGAAAGTGTTTTTTCCTCGTCCCTTTGGGGTATAATCATTTGCGGTGGTACGGCTTGTTCTTCCCGATTTGCGCGTTTTTCGGCTTTTGGCGGGGTGAATTTAAGCTGTTCGGTTTTTCGTTTGTCCTCTTCCGTGCGGATTCCGAACATTTCCTTGGTTATTTTCGAAACAAAATAACCGTCGGTAAAGCCCGACCTTGAAAAAATGCTCTCTAAAAGCTCAATTTCTTTTTTCGTGGCGTTGCGGTTTTCGTCCACAAGACGGCGGTAAACCGACGTTACCGCGCCCACGTATTCGGGACTTTTCATACGCCCCTCGATTTTAATGCTGGTAACACCTATGTCCGAAATTTCTTTGATATGGTCGGCAAGGCACATATCCTTAACAGATAGTGGAAATTTGTTTTTGCCCTTGCAGGGAAGTCGGCAGGGCTGAGCGCATTCTCCGCGGTTTCCGCTTCGGTTGCCGATAACCGAGCTCATCAAACAACCTCCGCTTTCGCTTATACAAATCGCGCCGTGAACGAAAATTTCGGTTTCCAGGCCTGTGTCCACAAAGGCTTTTATATCTTCCTTTGGCAATTCTCTTGCCAAAACCGCCCTTGTAAAACCAAGGTTTTTCAGAAATTCCGCATCGGCAAAGGAATGTATACGCATTTGCGTGCTGGCGTGTAATGCAAGGTGAGGGAACTTCTCGCGGATCTCCTTTGCCAAGCCCAAATCCTGAACGATTAAGGCGTTGGGCTTTACCTTTTCCGAAAGGAAATCTACGTATGCCAAGGCATCCGAAAATTCCTTATCGTAAATAAGGGTGTTAAGGGTTATATGCAACCCCACGTTTGCGTTTCTGCAAAGCTTTCCCGCCTGAATAAGGGCGTTATTATCAAAGTTTGCGGCGTTAATTCTCGCGTTAAATGCGCTGCCGCCTAAATATATCTCATCCGCGCCTGCATCTATGGCAGATTTCAATGCTTGCATAGAGCCTGCGGGTGCCAAAATCAAGGGCATATCAAATCACCTCACATCGGGATTATACCTCTTTTTGTTCCGTATGTCAAATATTGTGGTTAAGTTCGACCTAAACCCCTATAAATTGCTATTGAAAAGATACTTAAACTGTGATAAAATCTATAAGAATATAATTATATGGAGGACAATTATGATAGCTAATCCTACTTTTATAGAAAACGAGGGCGGCAGACAAAACGGTTACGATTTGTTTTCACGCTTGCTTAAGGATAGAATAATTCTTCTTTTTAACGAAATTAATGACGATTTGGCGTGCAGCATCGTTGGTCAGCTTTTGTTTTTGGAGGCACAGGACCCCGACAAGGATATAACTATTTATATCAACTCTCCCGGCGGCAGTGTTTCGGCAGGCTTTGCTATTTACGACACTATGCGCAGTATAAAATGCGACGTTTCCACCGTTTGTGTCGGCTCGGCTTGCAGTATGGGCGCGTTCCTTCTTGCCGCAGGTACAAAGGGCAAGCGTTACGGCCTTGAAAACTGCGAGGTTATGCTTCATCAGGTTATCGGCACTGCGGGCGGTCAGGCATCCGACGTTATTATCGCCACCAACTTTGCCCGCCGTACCAAGGATAGATTAAACCGTATTCTTGCCGAAAACATCGGCAAGCCTTTAGAGGTTATTCAGCAGGATACCGAAAGAGACAATTGGATGTTTGCCGAGGATGCGCTGGCTTACGGCGTTATCGATGAAATCGTAAAGCCCAAAAAGAACGTTTAATTTAGTTTAGGAAAATTTTATGTTTGTCATTACCGCGCTAAAGGTTTTAATGATGATAGCCTACGGCTTGCCGGGGTATATCTTTGTAAAAACCAAACTTGTGGGGCAGGATTCGGCAAAGGTTTTTGCCAAATTTTTGCTTTATATTTCCTCCCCCGCACTGTGTATACAAACCCTTAATTCGGTGGATTGTACCCCCGAAAGACTTAAATCTATGGGGATATTTTTTGCCGCGTCATTGGTGTCGCAAATTGCCGTAATTTTGATATATTCCCTTGTTTTTGCCAAAAAGCTAAAGCAGGATAGGGGATACCGCGTGTGTGCAATTACGGGCGCTTGCGGTAACGTTGGCTTTTTGGGAGTTCCGCTTTTAAAGTTTCTTTTTCCCGAAAACCCCGAGATAATTCTTTATTCCGCTATGTTCTCTATAACCATGAACATAATCGGCTGGACCTTGGGGCTTTGGCTGATGACGGGGAACAGAAAATACATAAGCCTGAAATCGATTTTGGTTAACCCGTCTGTGATAGCCTTTGCCATAGGTATGACCTTGTTTGTAACCAAAACCAAGCTTCCCGACCTGCTCGCCGAATACGTGGGTATGTTCGGAACAATGTCCACCTTTGTGTGTATGACGGTTTTGGGGATGCGCTTGGCGACCAAAAAGCTTTCGGGCGTGTTTCTAAGCAAAAAGGTTTATATCGGCGCGGTTTCAAAGCTTTTTGTTTATCCTTTGGTGCTTTTAGGTCTGTTTTCGGTGCTTCCTGTTGACATTTCGGTTAAAACCGCGGCGTTTGTTTTGGGATGCTGTCCCGCGGCGACAATGGTGCAAAGCCTTGCCGAAACCTACGAGGGCGATTCCGAAACCGCCGCAAACACTGTGCTGTTTACCAGCATAGTATGTATATTGACAATTCCGTTTATGTGGACTTTATATAACGCTTTAATTCTTTGAAAAGGGGAAATCTTATGAAAAAAACTGTTGCGATACTTTTCGGGGGCGAATCCTCGGAATATGAAGTAAGCTGTGTTTCGGCGGCAAACGTTGCCGAAAATCTCGATAAAAATCTTTTCGAGCCTATTTTGGTGGGTATTACCAAGGACGGAAAATGGTGGATATTCGGCGGCAGTACCGACGATTTGAGAAACCATATCTGGCAGGACAAACTCGCGCTTTTAACCCCTGCGGTTATTTCCCCCTGCAAGGCGCACCATGGCTTGGTTAAGTTTGACGGTGCAAACGGAAGCTTTGAGATTTTGCGTGTTGACGTGGCTTTCCCCGTGCTTCATGGTAAAAACGGCGAGGACGGAACTATGCAGGGCTTGTTAGAGCTTGCAGGTATACCTTACGTTGGTTGCAATACATATGCTTCTGCGGTTTCTATGGATAAAGCCGCAACGAAAATCCTTTGCGCCAACGCAAATATCCCCGTTGTTCCTTTTATAACCGCTGTTGACGGTTGCGATGTGGATTCCCTTGTTTCCGAAAGCGAAAGCAAATACGGCTATCCCGTGTTTGTAAAGCCCGCAAATGCAGGTAGCTCGGTGGGAATTACCAAGGCGAAAAACCGCGATGAGCTTGTAAAGGGTATCGAAATTGCCTTTGCTAACGATAAAAAGCTTCTTATCGAGCCTAATACTGTGGGCAGAGAAATCGAGGTTGCGGTTTGCGGTAACAAAAAGCCCTTTGCTTCGGTTTGCGGCGAGATTGTGCCCAACAGCGATTTTTACGATTACGAAACCAAATATGTTTCCGACGCGGCAGATTGCATTGCCCCTGCCGATTTGGAGGAAAAAACGGCAGAAGAAATCCGCCGTCTTGCGGTTGAGGTTTACAAGGCTTTGGGTTGCAGCGGTTTTTCCCGTGTGGACTTTTTCCTTACCGAAAACGGCGCATATCTTAACGAAATTAACACTATCCCCGGCTTTACTCCCATAAGTATGTATCCCAAGCTTATGGCTTGCGTGGGTATAACCTACAGCCAGCTTATAACAAAACTTTTAAATCTTGCCGAAGGTATCGAAGAATGAAAAAGCTTCCCATTGGTGTGTTCGATTCGGGCTTGGGCGGTTTAACCGCATTAAGCGAGCTGAACAGACTTTTGCCCAACGAAGATATTATATATTTCGGCGATAATGCCCGTATACCTTACGGTACAAAATCCCCCGAGGTTATCCGTAAATTCGCCTTGCAGGATACAAGGTTTTTGCTTTCAAAGGGGGTAAAAGCCATCCTTGTTGCCTGCGGTACCGTAAGCTCCAACTGTCTTAAAGAGGTGGCGGAATTGGCGGAAATTCCCGTTGTGGGTGTTATTAACGCATCGGCAAAAAAAGCGGCGGATATTGCGAAAGAGGGTAACGGACGGGTTCTTGTTTTGGGTACAAGCGCAACGGTAAACAGCGGTGCTTACGAAACCGCCCTTAAAGACAACTGTATTGATAAAATATCAAGCCGCGCCTGTCCTATGTTTGTTCCCTTGGTGGAAAGCTGGCATCCCAATTCCGAGGATGCCGCCACAAACGCTATTGTTTCGGAATATCTTTCGGATTTCGCCGAAAATAACCCCGATTCTGCAATTTTAGGCTGTACTCATTATCCCTTGCTTGCCGAAATTATCCAAAAATATCTTCCTAAAACCCAACTTGTAAGCTCGGGGGCCTGCGCCGCAAACGAAATTAAAGAAATTCTTGAAAAACAAGACCTTTTAAACGAAAACGGCGGTAAAATAGAGTTTTATACCAGCGGGGGCGCAGACCTTTTCCGCTTGAACGCCTCGGCATTTCTTAACGGCGAAATTAATGGCGAAGTGGCGCATATAGACATCGAAGAATTTAACGATTAAGGAATTATAATGAAAATACCTGTAGATATTCACGTGCGAAGCGAAAGGCTTTGCACCGACCTTTCCCGCAGAGGGCAGGAAAATCCGCGTCCCGAAATCGACGATTTTAACATTTCGGGCACAATGAAAAAGCAAAAGGACGGGCTTCGTATTGAATATACCGAGGATGACGGCTTGATAAGCACCTTGGTGCATATCTTTCCCGATAAAACCGTTTCGGTACACCGTATGGGACTTTTGAATTCCCATATGACCTTCGCCCACGAAAAATCCTTTACCTGTATTTGCAACACGGGTTTTATGCCCTTGCAGATTCGTGTTAATACCAAACGTATGACAAACACCGTTTCTATGGAGGGCGGAAAGCTTGATATAGAATTTTCTGTTGAGGTTGTGGGCAACCTTGCCGAAAGAAACCGTTTGACACTTTCGGTTTCGCCCGATAAAAGTATAATAAAATCCTAAAAAGGAAGAAAAAATGGCTATAAAAACACCTAAAGACGGCTTAATTCTTCTTCCCAAGCAAGAGGTTCTTGGGGGTATGAAAAATGCTTCTGCCGAAGAATTAAAGCTTTTGATATATATGTTTGCCGAACCCGATGCGGCAATTTCCGATGCCGCGAGAGATTTGGGCATAACCGTGGCGCAGGCGGAATCTGCCTTTGCCTTTTGGCGTGGCGCGGGTGTATTTCAGGATGCCGAGCCAACCAAAAAGAAGGCGGCAACCGACACAAGCAGTTATCGAAATTACGATTCCGCAACCCTTTCTAAGGCAATTAAGGATAACGAGGAATTTTCCTTGGTTTGCCGTGTTGCGGGGGACAGACTTCAAAAACAGCTTACCAAAAACGATTACAGCTCGCTTTATTATCTTTTCGATTTTGTGGGCATTCCCGCACCCGTTATTTGCGGTGTGGTTGAAATGTGCACCTCTATGGGTAAAAGAAGCCTGCAATATATATTCAAAAAGGCTCTTGCCCTTTATGAAGAAGGAATCGACACCTACGATAAATTCGAAATATATCTTGCCAAGCGCGAGGCTATAAACAGTAATATCGGAAAGCTTCGTAAGCTTTGCGGTATGGGGGACAGAGCGTTAACCCCCAAGGAAACCCAATTGTTCGATTGTTGGTTCGGCGATTGGAAATTCCCCTTCGAAACGGTTAAGCTTGCTTATGAAAAGACGATTGACACCACGGGCAAGCTTTCCACAACTTATATGAACGGCATCCTTCGCCGTTGGCACGAAAGCGGTTTTGAAACTCCCGAGGATATCGCAAAAGGCGAGGCTTCGCGCAATACGGGTGTGGAAAGCAGCTTCGAGGGTGATGAATTTATCACAGCCGCACTAAAACGTGGATTTAACGATTAAAGAGGTTAAAAATGACGTTAAACGAAGCATTAAACATAAAAAACGAAAAAAGAATTGCGCTTTTGGAAGAAGCAGATTCCAAGCGTATGGAATTACATAACAAACTGCCCGAAATTAAGTTGATTGATAAAAAAATCGAGGGCTTGCCTTTTCGTATGCTTGGTGGCGAAAGTAAAGAAAAACTTTCTGCCGAGGCAGATATGCTTAACGCTGAAAGAGAGCGTATACTTCTTTCCGCAGGGTATACTAAGGATTACGATTTGCCCAAGTTTGAATGCCTTGATTGTAACGACAGCGGTTATACCCAAGGGCTTAAAATCTGCCATTGTATAAAAGAAATGGCGGCGGCAACCAAATATACCGAAAGCGCTTTGGCGGGCGGACTTATTGACAAAACCTTTGATAACTTCAGCCTTGATTTCTATTCCCGACAAAACGGCGAAAGATTGCAAATGGAGGGGATTTTAAACGGATGCAAGCGTTATGCCGAAGCATTCCCCAACGATTCCTCGGCAGGCCTTTTGTTCCTTGGCGGTACAGGTCTTGGCAAAACCCATCTTTCCGCCGCGGTGGCAAATAAGGTTGCATCTAAAGGCTATTCGGTTATATACGAATCTGCCCAGCAGATTTTCGACACCTGCGATGCGGTTCGATTCAACCGTATGGATATTTCCCAGCGCACGAAATATGAAAATTGCAGCTTGCTTATAATCGACGATTTGGGCGCGGAATGTATTACACAATACAGTGTTTCCTCTATAACAAGCCTTATCGACCTTCGTATCGTTAACGGCAGACCTACCGTTATCAGCACAAACCTTACCCCTGCCGCAATTAAAAAGACCTATGGCGAAAGATTGCTTTCCCGTTTGCTGGGTGAATTCCGCGTGCTTCAGTTTGTGGGCAAGGATATAAGAATGCAGAAAATCAAGGGTGAATGATGAAGCAGGTTAATATCTATACCGACGGCGCGTGCAAGGGAAACCCCGGCGCAGGCGGCTGGGCGGCAATTTTAGAATACGGCGGTAAAGAAAAAGAGCTTTGCGGGGGCGAAAAACTCACCACAAACAACCGTATGGAGCTTATTGCCGCTATCGAGGGCTTAAAGGCGCTTAAAGAACCCTGCGCGGTTACCCTTTACAGCGACTCACAATATCTTGTAAATGCCATTAACAGAGGGTGGCTGGTTTCGTGGAAGCAAAAGGGCTGGCGCAAGGCGGATAAATCCCCGGTTTTAAACGACGATTTGTGGAAAACTCTTTCGGATTTGTTAGATTATCACCAAGTCGAATTCGTTTGGGTTCGCGGACACGACGGCCACGCTTATAACGAACGTTGCGATGCGTTGGCAAGCGGATTTGCAGAAAAGCTTCAATAAATTCGCTAACGCTCTCCAATGAAAACCCACGGGTTTAAATATTTATGCAAAGGGGGTGAACCTGTGAAAATATCAATGAAAAATTTGTTCCTCTTAACAATCGCAGGGGCGATTAATGCCTTTGGCGTTACCTTTTTCCTAAACCCCGTTGCTCTTTACGACAGCGGTATTTCGGGCACATCAATGCTATTGGCGCAGGTTACACCAAGCTGGCTTTCGCTGTCTCTGTTCCTTTTGATTTTAAACGTTCCGTTGTTTCTTTACGGTCTTAAAAAGCAGGGCAAGGAATTTACCTTTTATGCTATATACACCGTTGGGATGTATTCGCTTTTCGCTTGGCTTATTACCGACGTATTGCCCGTTGACGTAAGCATGGCTTCGCCCTTGGCAGAAACCGACCTTTTGCTGTGTGCTCTGTTCGGCGGTCTTATTTCGGGTGCGGGCAGCGGTCTTGCCATACGCTTTGGCGGTGCTATGGACGGTATCGAGGTTTTGGCGGTTATTTTCGCAAAACGTTTGGGTGTAACTGTCGGTACTTTCGTTATGACATATAACGTTGTTTTATATGTTATTTGCGGTTTAGTTATAAACAGCTGGATTTTGCCCTTGTATTCTATCGTTGCATATATGGCGGCTTTAAAAACTGTCGACTTTATCGTTGAAGGCTTCGATAGGTCGAAATCCGCAATGATTATCACCTCCAACCCCGACGAGGTTTGCAAAGCGTTGTCAGACGCTTTCGAAAGCGGAATGACCTTGTTAGAAGCAAAGGGATTTTATCATAACTCTAAAATGACCTGCGTTTATTTTATAGTAAACCGTTTTCAGGTGGGCAGAATGAAAAATATCGTCCACGAAATCGACCCAAAGGCATATATCTCAATCACCGAGGTTGCCAACGTTTTTAGCTCGAACGTGGATAAATAAAAAGAGAAAGCAGAACCGAAAAAGGTTACTGCTTATAAGGATGATAAAAACCTCGACAGATATTTAAGTCTGTCGGGGTTGTTTTATTCTGTTCGATAAATTGGAATTTGAAAACTAACTTTTCTTAAATCATTATCGCTTATTGTAGGGCGTTAATGAATTCCTCTAAAAGCCTTGAAAATAAAGGGTTTTTCGCAATCTGCTCACCTTATCC
>SVQU01000012.1 GCA_015065165.1 Oscillospiraceae bacterium
CTCTTCCGATCTTTATGATATTGGTTGCCGCCGATGGCACGGTTCGCGAGATAATAGAAAGAAAATTGTTCTTCTAACGTGGTTTTTCAAGGACATTTATTGCAATTGTGAATTTTTTTGTAAAAACTATTGAATTTTTATGTCGAGAGATGTAAAATACAAATGTATACTGCGGTGAAGTGTTACCGTAAAAAAACGGGGTAAACCCCCAGAAAATTTATGGAGGAAAACCATGAAAAAATTTATTTCGATTCTTCTTGTTGCAGTGATGGTTCTCGGTCTTGCCGCTTGCGGTGCTTCTACTGATGAACCCAAGACAGACAGCAAGGCAGATTTCAAGGTTGGTGCGATTTACATTAACAGCAAAAACGACACCGCCGGCTACACCTTTGCCCATCATAACGGTATCGTTACCGCTATGAAGGCTATGGGTCTCGACGTTGACTCTCAGCTCTTTATTGTTGACGAAGTTCCCGAAGACAAAGAGCAGGTTCTTGCAGCTGTAGATACCCTCGTTGGTAACGACGTTGATATCATTTTCGGTATTTCTTTTGGTTATATCGATGCTTTGGAAGAAGCTGCTAAGGAATATCCCGAGGTTATCTTCTCTCACGCTACCGGCTATAAGAGCAACGACACTAACTTTAACAACTATTTCGGCCGCGCTTATCAGGCACGTTACCTCGCAGGTATCGCTGCAGGTCTTAAGAGCCTTGAAACCGGCAACAATAACGTAGGCTACGTTGCTGCATACGGCACCGAATATGCCGAAACCGCTTCGGGTATCAACGGCTTCGCGCTTGGCGTAATGGCTGCTAACCCCGATGCAAAAATTTACGTTAAGAAGCTTGGCGCTTGGGCAGACGAAGTTAACGAGGCTGCTTTTGCCAAGGAGCTTATCGAATCCTATAAGTGCGGTATTATTTCTCAGCACTGCGACTCTGCTCAGCCTCAGATTGCTGCTGAAAAAGCAGGCGTTTTCGGTTGTGGATACAACTCTGATATGACCACCGATGCGCCCAAGGCTCACCTTACCGCCGCAATTTGGAACTGGGACGTTTACTACGGCACCGCTATGAAGGCTGCTATGGACTGCGGTACTGCCGATAAGTTCGTTTCTCAGATGGGCACTCCCGCTTACTACGGCGGTTTGAAGGAAAAATTCGTTGACATTTCTCCTCTCACCGAAAACTGCGCTCCCAACACCGCAAAGGCTATCGATGCAGTTCGCAAGCTCATCGTAGATGGCGAATGGGATGTATTCACCGGCGTTAAGCTTAACATCGCTGCCGACGGTACCGTTACCAAGACCGATGCGGCTCTTGTTGACAATCAGGGCAACGAAATTGTTGCTGCAGGCGGCGCTTCTGTTGCAGACGGCGTTATCACCGGCACTATGAACTATTTCGTAGCAGGCGTTGAACTCGCATAATTAAAATTTATAAGGGTCGGTCGGGAACCCGACCGACCCTGTTATATTAAATTCATCCAAAACGAAAAAGGATAAACATAAAATGCTTGTCGTTTTTTGTTTTGGATTCTATTGTAAAGGAGCAAAGGCTTAAATGGAAAATTACGCAATAGAAATGCGCGGAATTACAAAAACCTTTGGCGCGGTTGTTGCCAACAAGGGCATTAACCTAAACGTAAAGCAAGGCGAAATCCTTGCGCTTTTGGGCGAAAACGGTTCGGGTAAAACCACGCTTATGAATATGCTTTCGGGTATTTATAAGCCTGACAGCGGCAGTATTTTTATCGACGGCAACGAGGTTTCTATCGATTCCCCCGAGGATTCGAAAAAGCTGGGCATAGGTATGGTGCATCAGCATTTTAAGCTTGTTGACGTTTTTTCTGCTGCGGATAATATTTGGATGGGTAAGGACAAAACCGGCTTTGCCCTTAAAAAGAGCCGTTATGCTGAAATCGAAGAAATCGCCCGTAAATTCGGCTTTGATATCGACCCCAAGAAAAAGGTTTACAATATGGCGGTTTCCGAAAAGCAAACGCTTGAAATAATCAAGGTGCTTTATTACGGCGCGAAGATTATCATTTTGGACGAGCCTACGGCGGTGCTTACAGTTCAGGAAATCGACAAGCTTTTCGGCGTATTGCGCCGTATGAAGGAAGAGGGCCACGCAATTATAATTATCACCCATAAGCTCAATGAGGTTATGGATATTTCCGACCGTGTGGCTATTCTTCGCAAGGGAGAATATATCACCACGGTTAATACCTGCGAAACAAACGAGCAGGAATTAACCGAGTGGATGGTGGGCAGAAAGATAGACCTTAACATCGACCGTCCCGCGGTTGAAAAAACACGCCCCCTTCTTGAGGTGCGCGACCTTACCATTAATAACGACGAAGGCGCCGTTGCTATCGATAACGTTAGCTTTTATATCCGCGGCGGTGAGATTCTCGGTGTTGCGGGGATTGCGGGTTGCGGTCAGAAGGAGCTTTGCGAGGCTATAGCAGGATTGCGTAATATCCAAAAGGGCCAAATGATTCACAAGGGCGAAAATATTGTCGGACTTTCTCCGAAAGCGATTTTGGAAAAGGGCATTTCTATGTCCTTTATTCCCGAGGATAGGTTGGGTATGGGTCTTGCGCCCTCAATGTCTATTGCGGATAATATGCTGTTGAAAAATTACCGCGAGGGCAAGGGTCCCTTTGTTGACAGAAAGCGCGGACGTGCCGATGCGATGCAGATAATAGAGGATTTGGGAGTGGTAACGCCCTCTGCCGAAACCCCTGTAAGACGTCTTTCCGGCGGTAACGTTCAAAAGGTGCTTTTGGGCAGAGAAATCAAGGCGGGGCCCAACGTGGTTATCACCGCTTATCCCGTGCGCGGGCTTGATATTAATTCGTCTTATGCAATTTACGATATACTTAACCAACAAAAATTAAACGGCGTGGGAATTCTTTTCGTGGGCGAGGATTTGGACGTTATGATGGCGCTCTGCGATAAAATTCTGGTGCTTTGCCACGGCAAGGTTATGGGTGTTGTTCACGCCCATAAAACCACTAAAGAGGAATTGGGTCTTATGATGACCGGCGCGCTTGACCTAAGCGAAAAATACGAGGACAAGCCCGCGGGCATCGCTAAGGATTCGCTGTTTGGCGAAAATAAAGGCAAGGAGGAATAAACAATGGGAATACGTATTGTAAAAAGAGATAACTGCCCGTTGTGGAAGAAATGCTGTTTTTATCTCCTTGCGGTGGTTATTGCGCTTCTTATCGGCGCGGTTATTTTGATTGCTATCGGTGTTAACCCCATCGATTATTATTACCGTATGTTCACAATGGGAACGGTGGGCAACAAAATTGCTTATAAAACCTTTATAAATTATCTTGAAAAATTCGTTCCCTTGGCGCTTACCTCGGTGGCGCTGTCCTTGGCGTTTAAAATGCGATTTTGGAATATCGGCGGCGAAGGTCAGTTTATCGTGGGCGCTATTGCGGCGGCAACGATTGCCTTTAAATGCGGCCCCTCGATGCCTATGGTGTTAACGGTTATTCTTATGTGCCTTGCGGCGATGATTACGGCAGGTATTTATGGGTTAATCGTAGGGCTTTTAAAGGTGAATTTCGGTACAAACGAAACTCTTATGACGCTTATGATGAACTATATCGCCCTTTACGCGCTGTATTTTATCGGCGAAACCAAGGCAGATTGGAATTTCTTTTTAAGCGAGGATTCCTTGCGTCCCGTGTTTAAAAGCTTTTCGGATTTGGCAGGATTTGTTTCATTTCCCATAGTGGGCAAATTCCAGCTTAATATATGTGTAATTCTTACCCTGGTTGTAGGTGTGTTGATATTCGTTTATCTTAAATATACCAAACAGGGCTATGAAATCAGCGTTGTGGGTGATAGCGCGGGTACGGCGAATTATGCGGGCATGAAGGTTAACCGTATAGTTTTGCGAACGGTTTTCTTATCTGCGGCGCTTATAGGTCTTGCCGCCGCCTTTAAGGTTGGTACGGCAGGCGTGCTTTCCACTGCTATAACCGATGACGTGGGTTGGACGGGTATTATCGTTGCTTGGCTGGCGCAGCTTAATACGATTATGATTTTCGTGGTTTCGGCGCTTATTTGTGTGCTTCAACACGGCTCGATGGTTGCCGCAACGGTGTTCCCTCAGGTAGATTACAGCTTTGCTAATATGCTTCAGGGTGTCATTTTGTTTTTGGTGCTTGCGGCAGATTTCTACGTTCGCTTTCGTATAGTTTTTGTAAAGAAAGGGGGAAAGAACAATGGATAAAATGGGCGTTATAACCTCCTTTATTCATAATATTATCGTTTTTAACATCCCTCTGCTTTACGGTACAGTGGGCGAAATTGTGGTTGAAAAATCAGGCAGTCTTAACCTTGGCGTCGAGGGTATAATGGCTGTGGGCGCAATATTCGGATATATCTGCGGTTGTTATGCAAACAGCCTTGCCGTGGGTATCGGTATGGCGTTTCTTATGGGCGCAATTTGCGGTTTGCTTTTTGCCGCGCTCACGGTTTCGCTTCAGGCAAACCAAAACATAACAGGTCTTACTCTTACCACGTTCGGCCTGGGCGTTTACTTCTTTGTGGGCAATGGACTTAAAGCGGCGGGCAAGCTTCCCGTTATGAGCAATTCGGAAAATATCGTAAAGGGATTTACCGATATTGAAATTCCGTTTATTTCTGATATCCCCGTTGTGGGTCGCGGTCTTTTGACACATAACCTTTTGGTTTATTTGGGAATTATTATCGCCGTTGGCGCTTGGTGGTATCTTAATCGCACCACCTTTGGATTAAGGCTTCGCGCTATCGGTGAAAATCCCGGCGCGGCAGACTCGGTGGGAATAAACGTAAAGCGTATGAAATATTTGCACATCTGCCTGGGATGCGGTATAATGGGCATCGGCGGATATTATATGGCGCTTAATATGTCGGGCTCCTTTAACAGCAGCTGTTGGATTAACGGTTACGGTTGGATTGCGGTTGCTTTGGTTATTTTTGCAAATTGGAACCCCGCTTTGGCAATTGTGGGTACTCTTGTTTTCGGCTTTTTCAACACCCTTCGTGTTTCGGGCAGCAGCCTTGCGATGGCATTCCCCGAAGCATTGGGTTGGCTTGCCAATATCCCCACCCAGCTTTATCAGGCGCTTCCCTTTATCATTACTGCAATCGTGCTTATCGTTACGTCCATACGTAATAAACGCGGCAGCAGCGGTCTTCCCGCATCTCTCGGTCTTAACTATTTCCGCGAAGAGCGATAACACAAAAACCCTCGAATCTCAAAAAGGTTCGGGGGTTTGATTTTTAATTTTCGTTGCGGTTAGAGTGAGTTGAGCATATCCGAACCACCTAAAGGTTTTCGATTTGTATTGAAAAAATCCGAACTTTTGTTATAATAAATATGTCAACCATATAATAACTCCAATTCCGAAAGGACAGTATTATGGCACGTAATATCGATTCTGCATCTGCAAAAAAGACAATAAAGGCACACAAGGAATTTCTTAAGTATATCGATGAAATTTGCCTTTGCGTGGATAAAGGCGCTTCGGAAATATCAAATTTGGCTGAGAATTTGGTTAAGCACGAGGCTGTGGAAGCACTTAAAAATATTCCTGTTGACGAATTGAACCGAGAAAAAAAGGGTTTTCGTATAAAAACCCTAAAGGATAACGGATATAATTCCATTGCCGATATCGAAAGGGCAACGGCGTCTTCGCTTTCTAAAATCGGCGGTATAAGTCCCGAAGCCGCTATAGAGATAAAGCGCGCCGCTTCGGAAATAGCCAAGCTTTCTTCAAAAACCGCGCATCTTAAGCTTAGTGCGGATAACAAGAATTCTGCGGCAACCGCCCTTGTTTGCGCGATTTCCCAATATATCAATCTTTCGCCCGTGGCAGAAAAATGCAAAAGGCTTTCCGCAAACAAAAAAGAAATACTTTCTGCAATAAAGGAAAGCACGGCGCTTACCTCGGGGTTGAAATGGCTTTTCACCTCCAAGGCAAAAAAGGAGCAAGCCGAAAAAAGCTATGCCTATTTGTATGATCTTACGCAGGGGGATTACGGTGTAGAGGCAAATGATTGCGTAACCCAATATCAAAGCGTAATTAAGCAATCAAAGGATATTTCCTGGGCGCACTTCACGTCGGATTCGGTTGCGTTTTTCAATGTGTTGGAGCAGGTTGCCCCCAACCTTATAGAGGTTGATAACACGGTATACGGACTGCCCGAGGATTTGGCACTTGCCATTAAGGAGGAGCCTATTCACACCGAGGGGTTGAAATGTACTCTGAGGCACTATCAGGAATGGGGCGTTAAATATGCCCTTCATCAAAAAAGAGTGCTTTTGGGCGATGAAATGGGTCTTGGTAAGACTGTTCAGGCAATTGCGGTTATGGTTTCGCTTAGAAATACGGGCGGACACCATTTCGTGGTGGTTTGCCCCGCCAGCGTTATTACCAACTGGTGTCGCGAAATCGAAAAAATGAGCGACCTTCCCGTTACCCGTATTCACGGTGCCAACCGTGCCCAGGCGCTTCAATATTGGAAGGAAAACGGCGGTGTTGCCGTTACCACCTATGAGACCACCGAGCATTTTACCTTGGGCGAGAAGTTTAAATTTTCTATGCTGGTGGTGGACGAGGCGCATTATATCAAGAATCCCGATGCACAGCGCAGTAAAAACGTTAGAAATATCTGCAACCATGCCCAAAATATTCTGTTTATGACGGGTACCGCCCTTGAAAACCGAGTTTCGGAAATGGTTACCCTTATGGAGGTTTTAAGTCCCAACGTGGCAAACGGTGTTCGCGGAATGGAATTTTTGTCCTCTGCACCCGAATTCAGAGAAAAAATCGCCCCCGTTTATTATCGACGCCGCCGCGCAGACGTGCTTAAGGAATTGCCCGACCTTATCGAAAATATCGATTGGTGCACAATAAGCGGCGAAGAAGAAAAATGCTATAACGACGCGATACTTTCGGGCAACTTTGCGGCGGCAAGAAGGGTTTCCTGGAACGTAGCGGATTTGAAAAATTCCTCCAAGGCAAACCGACTTCTTGAAATCGTGGAGGATGCAAAGGAAGAGGGCAGAAAGGTTATTGTTTTCTCCTTTTTCCTTGATACAATTGCAAAGGTTACCGCCCTTTTGGGAGATGCCTGCATGGAACCCATAAACGGCTCGGTTCCGCCTGCAAGACGTCAGGAAATTATCGATGAATTTGATAAAGCCCCCGCGGGCTCGGTGCTTGCGGCGCAAATTCAATCGGGCGGCACGGGCTTGAACATACAAAGCGCAAGCGTTGTTGTGCTTTGCGAGCCTCAGTTTAAGCCCTCTATCGAAAATCAAGCCGTTTCCCGTGCATACCGTATGGGCCAAACCCGAAACGTGCTTGTTCACAGACTGCTTTGCGACGAAACGGTTGACGAAAGAATTTCCGAATTGCTTAAAAGCAAGCAGGAAATATTCGATGCCTTTGCAGATGAATCCGCAGTTGGCACAGAAAGCCTTGAAATTGACGAAAAAACCTTTGGCAGTATAATGGAGGAAGAAAAGAAGCGTATCGCCGAAAAAACCTCCGCCCAACCGCAAGATGCCGAAACACCTGAACCCGAAATAAACGAAGTACAGGCGGATTCACAAGTATCCCAAACAACACAAAACACACAAGCTGATGCTTAAAACACAACCCCTCGGCTGTATACCGAGGGGTTATTTTTCGCTTGAATTATATTTTAGAATTAACAAAAACACATTTACGAGAGGGCGATGATTGCAAATAGTTTCAACAAATGATTCCGCCGCCGAGAAGTGTATCGCCGTCGTAAAAGACTGCCGACTGACCGGGGGTTACGGCGCGGACGGGTTCGAAAGTTTCCACGGAAAGCATACCGTTTTCGAGAGGGGAAACAACACAATCCACGTAAGGGGCGCGGTAACGTATACGCACCTGACAGCGGAAATCCCCCTTGGGATAATCTAATGCGGAAAAATTCGCCTCACGCAGGGTAAATCGAGTGGTAAACAAATCTTCGTTACTGCCCAAAATAATTTGGTTTTTCGCCATATCACGGGAGATAACGTAAAGAGGTTCGGTATATGCTATCCCAAGTCCCTTGCGTTGACCTATTGTATAACTGCGCTGACCGAGGTGCTTGCCCAAGGTTTTGCCGTTGGTGTGAACAAAATCCCCTTGTTCGTCGGTTTTTGGGGCAATTCTGTTTAGAAAGGCTCGATAATCGCCGTCGGGGATAAAGCATATATCCTGACTGTCCCCCTTGTGGGCAACCTCTAAACCCAAGCCCTCGGCAATTTCTCTAACCTGATTTTTGCTATATTCCCCCAAGGGTGCGTGGAATTTTGAAATCTGCTCTGCCGTAAGACTCCACAAAACATAGCTTTGGTCCTTGTTAAGGTCGGCGGCGCGAAGTATAACCCGTCTGTCTCCGCAAAGGGATGTGCGCACGTAATGGCCCGTGGCATAAACATCTGCCCCTTGGTTATAGGCATAGTCTGCCAGCGCACCGAACTTTAAACATTTGTTACACACAACGCAGGGGTTTGGGGTTTCGCCCATTTCATAAGCATTTATAAAATCCCCGATAACTTTTTGGCGGAACAGGTCTTTAAGGTCTACCAAATGGTGAGGTACACCCATTTTTTCGCAAAGCTTTTTTGCATCCTCGGCTTCTTGGGGGTTGTAATTGGGTACAAGCTCGCTGCCGAAGGTTGTCATAGTAATGCCCTCGGTGATAAAGCACTGCTCCTTCAAAAGTGCCAAGGCAACCGCGCTGTCAACACCGCCGCTTACTGCCACAAAGCATTTTTTGCTCATCTTTCCGCCTCCTTGGTTTTTTGATATTTTACCACGCTTTTGCCTTTTTCGCAACGGTTTTTGTAATAATAATCCCCGCGTCCACGTATAAATACAGCAAGACAACAATACCCAAAGGAAGGTTTATTATGAAAAAACTGTTGATTTTCTTGGTTGGGATAGCACTTTTGCTTTCCCTTGCTTCTTGCTCGGGGGGAGACGTGGAGGAAAGCGCCCCCGACGTGCCTCCCGGATTTACGGTGATACAAAACAAGCAAAAGCTTAAAAAACACGGCGAAAAAGGTGAAAGTGCCGCCTTTTCAAAAGCGGAATTCGTAAATTTTCTTGGTGAAGATCTAAGCTTTATAACCGTAACCGAGCTTCCCGAGCAGGGAACGCTTATATGCAACGGCAACCCCGTTTTAAAGGGGCAGACGGTGCCTGCGGACGAATTGGAGTTTATGAAATTTCTTCCCACCGCCGATTGTGAAACCGCGTTTTTCAATTTCACCTGCGACAGCGCGGGATATTACGGCAAGGAAATGTGCTGTGATATGGTGTTCGGCTCGGAAATAAACACCCCGCCCGTTGCCTTGGACAGCACCTTGAAAACGGTAGAGGGCATTTCCTGCTTCGGCGAGCTTTCTATACGTGAACCCAACGGCGATGAATACACCATAAACGTGATAACCTATCCCACCGACGGATATATAAACGTTAATGCCGACGGAGAAGTGGTTTACACCCCCGAAAAGGGCTTTTTCGGAAACGATAAATTGGTTTACAGCGTAACCGATTGCTTTGGAAAAATATCCGAAACCGCAACCCTTAAAATTCAGGTTGCCGAGAACCAAAGCGGTATTACCTTTGCGGATATGGAGGAAAACCCCAACCACCTTTATGCTCACCAAATGTGCGAAAACAACGTGATGGTTTACCGCAGTGAAAACGGGGAATACTATTTTGACCCCGATAATCCCGTTTCCAAAATGGATTTTTTGGTTATGCTTATGTGCGTGGCGGAAATGGACAGAGATATCACCGCCGTTGCCGACAGTGTTGCCGATGACGATACGGGGTTATCCTCGGGACTTAAGGGATATCTTTCCGAGGCGTATAATTGCGGGTTGATAAAGCTTAATGACGGCAAATTTATGCCCAAGGAAAGCATAACCGTTGCCGATGCGGCATATATGACCGCGGCGGCGTTGAATTTGCCTTTGGGAGATTCCCAAACCGCGACAGGTGAGGAAACAACCGTCTATAATGCCGTTTCAGCCACGGTATATGCAGGTCTTTTGGAAGCCGAGGACGGTGCCGTAGATACAAAAGCAATACTTACAAAATCCGATGCGGCAAGGCTGCTTTGGGGAATATCCAATTACATAAAGGACAATAATATCCAAAAATAGCACGAAAAAGAAAGTTTTATTAACATTATTGTAATTGACAAAGGGTTTTAAGAGTGATACAATGAAGTCGAAAAAACAGAAAATTTCTTGATAGGAATTTGTAATAATGGAAAACGAAAATAACTTTGATATGGATAACGTTTCCGAGGACGAAGCGTTGGCAAATCAGGAAAAAAACAAAAAGAATAAGAAAAAGAAAAAAGCTCTTATAATAATTCTTTCGATTATAGGCGCAATTCTGCTTTTGGGAATAATAGCGTTGTTTTGCCTGAACCGTTATTTCGACAGTATGCTTTCGCTTATTTCCTACGATACCGGGGACGAAAACGTTTCCTTTGACGAAACCGTAGGGGATGAGGATATGGAATCCTCCATTCCCGAAGCGCCCGCCCCCGACGAATTGCCCCCTTATGAGATTATCGAGGGCTGGTACGACGGTGATAGCATCGCCGCGGCTTATGAAGAAGAGGTTTTAAACATCCTTCTTATCGGCGCGGACACCTTGGACGGCAACCACGCGCGAAGCGACACGATGATATTAATGTCTATAAACCCGGTTAAAAACCGCATCGTGCTTACATCCTTTATGCGCGACAGCTATATCGAGCTACCCGGCAGAAATTATAACCGTCTTAACGCTGCCCACGCAAAGGGCGGTCCCGCTTATCTTATCGAAACCCTGGAATATAACTTCCACATCGATATAGATAATTATGCAAAGGTGGATTTCAGCTCGTTTAAAGAGGCAGTTGACGCTATCGGCGGTATCACTCTTACCGTAAACGACGTTAACTATAACTATTTCTACGATTGGGACGGTATCGACGGTCTTTCTCAATCGAAAGCCACCGACGGCACCCACACCGTTCACCTCAATGGCGCAGAGGCATTGTCTTATGCCCGTACCCGTAAGGGCCACCGTGTTGAAAACAGCGACTTCGGCAGAACTGCCCATCAGCGCGATTTCCTTTCTCAGTTTGTAAACAACTGCAAGGGCTCGTCCCTAAGCGAATTGGATAGCCTTTTGAAAACCCTTTTGCCCCACGTGGTTACAGACATTCCCCAAGAGGATTTGAAGTCCTATTTGTTAAACGCTCTCACCTATCTTTCCTATGATATGGATGACGCCCGCGTTCCTTGTGCAGGCTCTTATGAGAACTTTACCACAAACAGCGGCGCGCAGGTTCTTAATATTAACGTTCCTGCAAACGAAAAGTATGTCAAGGCTGTAATTTACGGTTAATAAAATCACAAAAAGAGAACGAATCGGTCCAAACCGAAGCGTTCTCTTTGTTTTTTCAGCAAAGCAGATTTTTGCAATCTCCGTTTTTGAAAAATTCGGTTATATTTAAAGTGGTGGTTTCGGCGATATTGTTTAAAGCCTCTTGGGTTAAAAAGGCTTGGTGGGAGGTAACCAAAACGTTGGGCATGGAAATAAGCCGCGCCAGTGTGTCATCGTCCATTATATTTTGCGACCTGTCCTCAAAGAAAACCTCCGATTCTTCCTCGTAAACGTCAAGACAAGCGCCCCCGATGTGCCGCGATTTTATGCCCTTAAGAAGTATGTCCGAATCTATAAGCGCCCCGCGGGAGGTGTTAATTATAATAACCCCCTTTTTCAAATTTTCAAGGGTGGTTTCGTTTATTATATGCCGTGTTTCTTCGGTTAAGGGGCAGTGCAGAGAAATTATATCACTTTCTTTAAAAAGCCTATCAAGAGAAACGTATTCTAAATTCAAGGCTTGGTCGGGGTATTTGTCAAAGGCAAGTATATTCATCCCAAAGCCCTTGCATATATTGGCAAAGCATTTGCCGATACGTCCCGTCCCGATAATTCCCACGGTTTTGCCGTTAAGGTCAACCCCCGTTAACCCCGAAAGGCTAAAGTTGTGGTCCTTGGTTCGGATATATGCCTTGTGAGTTTTCCGCACAAAGGTTAAAAGCATCGCCATGGCGTGCTCCGCCACCGCAAAGGGTGAATATGCAGGTACGTTGAATATTGCAATTTTACCCCTTGCATAATTAAGGTCTACGTTGTTATATCCCGCGCATCTTAAAGCCACAGCCTTTACTCCCAAGCTGTATAATTTATCTATAACCTCTGCATTTAAAACGTCGTTAACAAAAATACAAACACAATCACACCCCTCGGCAAGCCTTGCCGTGTCGGGGTTAAGCTTGGTTTCGTAATATTTAAATTCCAACTCATCCGACGAAAATTTGTCAAAGGAGGCTTTGTCATAGGATTTTGTATCGAAAAAAGCGATTTTCATTGGATATCCCCTTTTTTATTAAATGTAATTTAATTGTTTGTTAATTGACATTAAATTATACTTGGTTTATAATTTAATCAGAAAATAAAAGGGAGGAAACCTTTATGTTGGAAATAAAAAATCTCACCAAGATATACAGACCTAAAAAGGGTGTTCCCGTTGTTGCTTTGGATAGGGTAAGCCTTAAGCTTCCCGAAAAGGGAATGGTGTTTTTGCTGGGCAAATCGGGATGCGGTAAATCAACGTTCCTTAACCTTTTGGGCGGTCTTGATAAATACGATAACGGAGAAATAATTATAAAGGGTGTTTCTTCGAAAAAGTTCAAGCAAAAGCATTTCGATTCCTACCGTAACACCTACGTAGGCTTTATTTTTCAGGAATACAATATTTTAGAGGATTTCACCGTTGGCGCAAATATTGCCCTTGCCATAGAATTGCAGGGGCGCAAAGCCACCGACGAGGAGCTTAACGGTATTCTTAAAGAGGTTGACCTTGCGGGTTACGGCGGCCGCCGTCCCAACGAGCTTTCGGGCGGTCAAAAACAGCGCGTTGCCATTGCCCGCGCCTTGGTTAAGAACCCTAAAATTATTATGGCGGACGAGCCCAGCGGAGCATTGGATTCGGTTACGGGCAAGCAGGTTTTCGATACACTTAAAAAGCTTTCTGCCGACAAATTGGTTATCGTTGTTTCCCACGATAGGGATTTTGCCAACGAATATGCCGACAGAATTATCGAGCTTGCCGACGGCAGAGTTATAAGCGACACCGCCGTTAGCCAAGAAGAATCGGTTTGTGAAGAAGGGGTAATCTTCCAGGGTAATACTGCGAAAATAACCGCGGGTTATCATCTTACCGAGGAAGACCGAATTGCCATAAACGAATATATGGATAAAATAAATAGCGGCCTTGAAATAGAATCGGTTTCCAAAACCGAAAACAAAAGGTTCAAGGCTACCGACGAAGAAAAGATTGTTTACAGCGACAATTCTCCCTTTAAGCTTATAAAATCCAAGCTTTCTCTTAAGCACGCCTTTAAAATCGGCGCAAGCGGTTTAAAGCACAAAAAGTTCCGCCTTGCTATGACAATTTTCCTTTCCTGTATCGCTTTCGTTTTGTTTGGCTTGGTAGACACCTTCTCGGCTTATGACCATATTTCCGCCACCGCCGATTCTATTTACGATTCGGGCATAAAATATGCCACAATAAGCAAGCAGATCAGGCACGTGGAAGAGGATGATTATGAATTTTGGATTAATGAGAAGATAACCGACGCGGATATCACACAGCTTGAAAACGCCACGGGTGTAAAATTCAAGGGCGTGGTTACCTTGGGATACAGCGGTTTTAATTTTTCGGTTAACCTTGCCGAAAAGGATACAGACTTGGGATATTCCCCCTTTTATGACCTTACAACCGATTATTTTTCGGGTATGGTAGAGGTTAACCAAGGCGACCTTGACGAAAAGCATTATAAAATCATCGCAGGCAGAACGCCCGACGGAAGCAAGGACGAAATTCTTATCAGTAAATATATCTTTAGCTGCTTCCAAGAAAAGGGTTATAAGGTTGCGGGCAGCGACAAGGCTGTAAAAATCAATAACGAAGCGGATATTCTGGGCAAAAAGCTTATGATGAACGGCGCGGAATATGAAATTGTGGGTGTTATAGATACCAACCTTAATATGGAAAGATATAAGGCTATCACCGAAAAGAAGGATGATGAAGATGCCGCCGATACTATCATCGATTACGTTCTTTACGAGGAATTCAACTCGGCCGTGGAAAACGATTACACAGGTATGATGATGGTGGGCGATGGTTTTATCGAAAGATATTTCAATTCCTCCGTTAAAGATATTTACGGCGAGAATAAAAGCATAGCCTTCTTTACCGAGCGTTATTATCTGGAAGCGAGATTGGCTACCAGATTGGACACTGTTGACAAAAACAAAATAAAATGGTTGGGCGAACCCAAGGACAGCCTTGGTGAAAAGGAAATTATTATTACCGACAGAATTCTTACCGAAGCGGGAATATCCGTTTTGACAAACGAGGACGGAAGCGTTACCGTGGACGAAGAACAGACGAAAAAGCTTAATTTACAGTGCTATTTTGAGGATTATTCAAAATACGATTACACCTACGGAATCCCCGAAAACGAGACGTTGGCATCCGAGGGCGAATATAAAATTGTCGGCTATATACTTTCTGATTACAGCTTTGATAACTATGATGATTCTACGGTTGTTCTTTCCGACGGTATGTTCGAAAAATTCTTCCCCAAAACCGAAAATGGATATAACCGTGCCATAGGTACAATGCCCGATAACAAAAGAGATATCGAAAAATTCGCAAAGGTTTGCTATGGCGAGGAGGACGGCATTAAATATCCTTTAAGAAACCCCGCCTCCTTCGAGCTTGACGCCATGGATGAGATTTTAGACGTTCTTGCAGACGTGTTCCTTTATATAGGCATTGGCTTTGCGGTATTCGCGGCAATTTTGCTTTCTAACTTTATTGCCACAAGTATTTCTTACAAAAAGCAGGAAATCGGTATATTGCGCGCTATCGGCTCCCGCGGGAACGACGTTTTCCGTATCTTCTTTGCCGAAGCCTTTATAATCGCTATGATAAACTTCGTGCTGGCTTGCCTGCTCACGGGCGGTATCACCGCGGTTATTAACGAGGTGTTAAGACAAGACGTTGGGCTGCTTATAACCGTTTTGCATTTCGGCATAAGACAAATTCTTGTTGTTCTTGCCGTAAGCGTTGGCGTTGCGGCGGTTGCATCCTTCCTTCCCGTTAAGAAAATCGCATCCAAGCGACCTATCGATGCAATTAAAAATATCTAACAAGAAATACTCGTTTTGATTCAAACGATAAAAAAGCTTCTCGACATTTAATTCGAGAAGCTTTTGTATTATTGGGTATTAAATTAAAACTTAATTTTCTGTTTCCTCAACCGATTCTTCACTTAAATCGATGTCGGAAATATCCACGTCGTCGGCGGTATAGCCTTTACCAAAGATTGCGCCGATTTTGGAAATAATATCGGGGGTTTTATCGATAACGCCGTTAATTCCGTCAAGAACGCGGTTAACAGGGTCTTGGGCAGGCTGGTAGGTTGCGGGGTTGCCCATTTCGATAATACGTGTAACGCCCTTTTCCACAACAATAAAGCCAAGGGGTGTTATGGTTACGCCTGCGCCGTTACCGCCTGCAAAGTTTGCTCTGCCGTCTGTTCGGGGGTTCTTGCCCACAAATTCGGTACCGCCGGATGCAAATCCAACCGAAACCTTGGAAAAGGGGATAATGGAAACCTCACCGGGAAGATTTATAGGCTCGCCGATAACGGTGTTAACGTCAACCACCTCGCGGATTTTCGAGAGGGCGGATTCTATCATTTGCTTCATAGGCATATCGTTGTTCATAATAATACTCCTTTTCTGTTATTCCTCGGGTGTTTCGGCAGCTTCAGCCGATTGAGATTCTTCGTTTTCGTCCGAAAAGTCAATAGCAACCTGTTCGCCCGACATTGCAAGCTCGTTCTTGGGTAGATTATCTATACTTTCCAAGCCGAAGCAACGCAAAAACGCGTCTGTCGTGCCGAACAAGGTAGGTCTGCCGGGTGCATCAAGGGTGCCTCTTTCGGCAACCAAGCCTTTATCAACCAAGGAAGCCACGATAGATGCGCTGTCAACACCGCGGACCATTTCTATAAACGAACGGGTAACGGGCTGGTTATAGGCGATAATCGCCAAAACCTCCAAGGAAGCCTTGGAAAGTGGAGGTGCTTTTCTAAGCTCTAACGCCTTTTTTACATATTCCGCAACGTAGGATTTTGTGCAAAGCTGATATGCGTCCTCTACGGTAATAAGCTGAATACCGTTTTCGCGGTCGTCGGAATATTTTTCTTTAAGAATATTTGCCGCTTCTCGTAATCCCTCGGGGGTTACACCCAAAATTTCACTAAGTCTGTCAAACGCCACAGGGCTTCCGCATGCGAAAAGGATAGCCTCCAAAGCCGCAGGGGTTTCGTTATTGATATTCATCTATTCTTGCCATCCTTTCTGCATTTTCGTTGCCCTCCGCATAGGAAAGCTCGATATCCTCGCCGTTACGCTCTACGTCGATAAATCCGTCGCGGACAAGCTCTAACAAAGCCATAAACAGTGCCACAGCCTCGCCGCGGCTTCTTATACTTGCGAACAAATCGTCAAAAACGCAAATCCGCTTGCTTTCCATAAATTTCATTATATCCGCGGTTTTTTCTTCAACGGTATAATATCTGTCCTCGATACGCTTGAACAATTCGGGCTCAACCATATCTTTTCTCGATACTATTCTGTCGGCAATTCTCGAAAAGGCCTCTGCCAACAATTCTACAGCATGCCCGCGGGAATAATCGCTTTTTTCGGGTTCGCTGGGAAGCTTGGTGAAGGTATCGAAGTGTCCCGCGCTTTGAATACGCAAAAATTCCGCCGCCGCCTTGGCGCGTTGGTGCTCCAAAAGGGCGTCTACCAAGGGCGCGCGAGGGTCCTCGCTGTCCTCGGTTCGGGGCAACAGCATTTTGCTTTTAATAAGCATAAGGTCTGCCGCCATAACCACGAATTCGCTGGTTACCTCCATATCCATCTTCCGCATTGCATCCAGATATGCGATATATTGGTCGCAAATTTCCGAAATGGGTATGTCGAAAATATCTATTTTGTGTTTGGATATAAGCGCTAACAGCAGGTCTAAAGGACCTTCGTACTGTTCTACTTTAAGATTTATCGTTTCCATAAATATCCAATCTTAAAAGGTGAGATTAAAAGAAAAAGAATTCAAAAAAGGGGGCAATCATTTTAACTGCCAAGCTCCAAAATCCGTCAAAGATAAAATCTCTTGCAAATCCCAAAAGCGAGAGGGGGTTAAAGGGGATGGACAATCTCGAAAGAATTATCAACCCAAGAAAAATATAATGGCTGTAATAACGGATTTTAGAATATTGCATTGCCGCCTTGGGGGGCAAAAGACACATAAGCACGTTAGAGCCGTCCAAGGGGGGCAGAGGGATGAGATTGAATAATCCCAAGCCGAGATTTAGCGTTGCCGAGTACTCGAAAACCAAGTAAATCACTTCGACGGTGGTATTCATAGCGTTATAGCGTTGTGCAAGCCAAAGGGTGAAAACCGCAAAAAAGGTAGAAACAAAGGCAACAATAAAATTCATCAAGGGGCCTGCCGCCGAGGTAATTGCCAAATCTCTTTTGGGATTTTTAAAGTTCCTTGTGTTTACGGGTACGGGCTTTGCCCAACCGAAGCCCACCAAAAACATCATAACCGCACCCAGAGGGTCTATGTGGTCAAGGGGATTAAGCGAAAGACGTCCGTCGGCTTTTGCCGTTCTGTCCCCTAATTTATAAGCCGCATATCCGTGTGCCCATTCGTGAAAGGTAAGGGCGGGCAACAATGCCACTATCCAAATTAAGACGTTAAGCAATTTTATCGCGATGGGTGCATCGCGCAGCATAATATCAAATAACATCAAAAATCTTCCTTTTGTAAGCGGGCGGTTTTTGAAAACCGCCCATAAAACTTCAATGCAATTATTTAAGGTTAATCAAGGATTTTTCCCACATTTCGGGAGCATCGTAACCCATCATGGTAACAACGGTTGCCGCAACGTTGGCAAGACCGAAGCTGCCCTCTGCAAAGGTGTATTTATCGCTGTAGAAGTTGTCGTAAATATAGCAGGGAACAGGGTTAAGAGTGTGGCTGGTTTTAGCCTTGGGTGTGCCGTCGGAATTGAGCTTTGCGTTGCCGGTCTTCTTGTCGATTTCATACATTTCGTCGGCATTGCCGTGGTCTGCGGTGATAATTGCAACACCCTTTGCTTCGTCAACAGCCTTTAAAATTCTTGCCAAGCAAACGTCAAGCGCTTCAACCGAAATCTTAGCTGCAATAAACGAGCCTGTGTGGCCAACCATATCGCCGTTGGGGAAGTTAACTCTGAGCAAACCGAATTTGCCCTCTTTAATCTTTTCGATAAGAATATCGGTGATTTCAGCACACTTCATCCAAGGTCTCTGCTCAAAGGGAACAACGTCGGAGGGAACCTCGATATATTCTTCAAGCTCTTCAGAGAACTTACCGCTTCTGTTGCCGTTCCAGAAATAGGTTACGTGGCCGTATTTCTGGGTTTCGGAAATAGCAAGCTGGCTAACACCCTTGTTTACAAGGAATTCGCCCATAGTGTTGCTGATTTCGGGGGGAGAAACGAGATATTTAGAGGGGATGTGAGCATCTCCGTCATATTCAAGCATACCTGCGTAAACAACCTTAGGAACACGAACTCTGTCGAACTTGTCGAAATCTGCGCCTGCTTCGAAGGTTTTGGAAATTTCAATAGCTCTGTCGCCGCGGAAGTTAAAGAACACAACGCTGTCGCCGTCTTCGATTGTGCCGATAGGCTTGCCGTTTTCGGCAATAACAAAGGGAAGAAGGTCTTGGTCGATAAGACCGGTTTCTTCGCGGATGGTTTTAATAGCTTCTTCGGCGGATGCAAACTGTCTGCCCTCGCCGAGAACGTGTGTCTGCCATCCCTTTTCAACCATAGTCCAGTTTGCTTCGTATCTGTCCATGGTGATAACCATTCTGCCGCCGCCGGATGCGATTTTTGCATCGAAGGATGCATCGCAAAGGGAAGCAAGGAATTCTTCAAAGGGGCAAACGTATTCTAACGCGCTGGTTTCGCCAACGTCTCTGCCGTCCAAAAGAATATGAACGCGAACTTTAGCCAAACCTTCTTCTTTAGCGCGGATAACCATAGCCTTAAGGTGGTCGATGTGAGAGTGAACGTTACCGTCAGAGAAAAGGCCGAGGAAGTGAAGGGTGTTACCCTTTGCGTTAGCAACAACCTCTTTCCAGGAATCGCTTTCAAACATTCTGCCGGATTCGATAGCCTCGGAAACGAGCTTTGCGCCCTGTGCGAAAACCTGACCTGCGCCCAAAGCGTTATGACCTACCTCGGAGTTACCCATATCGTCATCGGAGGGCAAACCAACGGCGGTACCGTGCGCTTTAAGGCTGAAGCAGTGATACTTTTCAGCAAGCATATCAAGGGTGGGGGTATCTGCCGCTTTAATAGCGTTGCCGGTTTCGCGGTTGCAAATACCGATACCGTCCATAACAATTGTAACAATGGGGCGCTTTTCTGCGCCGAAAATTCCGTTTGACATAAATAATATAACCTTTCAACGTTGAAAATATATTTTAACAAATCGATTATACCGCCAAATCTCTATTTTTTCAAGTATATTTTATTAATTATTTTGTAGATTTGTTTGACATAGCAAAAAAGAGGTGTTATAATAACATGAATTATTATGTTTGAAGTATGAGGTGTAGCTTTATGGCCTTTAAGACAAGACGTGAATCTCGACAAATCGCAATTTCTTTACTTTTCGAGCGCAGCTTCGATTATGAGCGTACCGCACAGGAAATTATGGATTCTGCTGTGGAGGACAGAGAAGAAGAAATAAGCGATTTTGCAAAAGAGCTTTTTTTACGCGCCGATGAAAATCTCGGAGATATAAATGAAAAAATAGAGCGTTGCGCGGACAATTGGCGTATTGACCGTATTGACAGAGTAACCCTTACCATACTTCGTCTTGCAGGCTGTGAAATTGATTATTTCCCTGAAATTCCCGTGGAAATTACCGTTAACGAAGCCTTGGAGCTTGCCCGCTTTTACGGCGAGGCAGATTCGGTTGGCTTTATAAACGGCGTTTTGGGTAAATATGCCAAGGGTGTGGAAAAGCCCCTTGCAAAGCCCCGCCCCCTTTCTGCCGAAGCCGAAGAGGTTGAAGCCGACAGCACGGTTGAGGCTGACGGAGAGGATAATCAATGAACGGCACCCGCCAAAATGCCCTTACGGTAGAACAGCTTAACACCTATATTAAAGATTATTTGGGCACTTCGCCCTTGCTTAACAAGGTTTTCGTAAAGGGCGAAATATCCAACCTTCGTGTTTACGGCGGTTCGGGGCATATTTATTTCACCTTAAAGGACGAAAATTCTTCTATCCCCGCAACAATGTTCGGCGGAGCTTCCAAGCTTAAGTTCAAGCCCGAAAACGGTATGAAGGTGGTTTGCCTTGGCAGAGTTGCCGTTTTTGTAAGGGACGGACAATATAGAATTTATGCCGAGGAAATGGAGCCGGACGGAATTGGCTCGCTTTATATCGCCTTCGAACAATTAAAGGCGAAATTACAGCAGGAAGGCTTGTTTGCACCCGAGCATAAAAAGCGTATCCCCAAAATCCCCTTTTCGGTGGGTGTTATTACCGCCCCCGGCGGTGCGGCAGTAAGGGATATGATAAACGTAACCCAAAGGCGTTTCCCCGCGGCGAGGATTTATTTATACCCCTCCTTGGTTCAGGGTTCTTCTGCGCCCGCCCAATTGATAAATGCAATTAAAACTCTTGATAAAAGTAAGCTTTGCGACGTTATAATTATCGGCCGAGGCGGCGGCAGTGCCGAGGATTTGTGGTGCTTTAACGACGAAGCGTTAGCTCACGCGGTTTATGAATGTGAAACCCCGATTATTTCGGCGGTAGGGCACGAAACCGATTTTACCATATGCGATTTTGTGGCAGACCTTCGTGCGCCCACACCCAGCGCGGCGGCGGAATTGGCGGTTCCCGACGTTAAAGAGCTTAAAAAGCAGTTTTCAAACGTTGAAAAACGTATGCTTCAGCATCTTTCCTCCCGTACCGATTATTTAAGACAAAGGCTTAACGCCTTGGCGCAAAGACCTGTTTTGCAAAGCCCCAAGGGTTATTTTGATGACAGACGTATGGCTTTGGCAAGGGAAGAGGAAAGGCTTTTCAGAATTTTGGAATCCCGTTTGGAGCGTGAAAAAATGAAGCTTTTTGCTCAAAGCGAAAAGCTTAAAAGCCTAAACCCCTTGGCGGTTTTAGAACGCGGCTTTTCTGTGGCATTCACTGCCGACGGCAAGGCGGTTAAAAGCGTAAGCGAGCTTCCCGAGGGCACGGAATTTAATTTGAAATTAAGCGACGGCAGTGTTTCTGCCGTTGCCAAAGGATAAAAAATTATGGCAAGAATTATAAGAGCAATAACAAAAGACGGTTCGGCAAGAGCGTTTGTTACCGATGCGCGCGACACCGTTGAACGCGCACGTAAAATACACAATACTACCCCCACCACCACGGCGGCTTTGGGCAGAACTCTTATTATCGCATCCCTTGCGGGCTCGCTGCTTGGCGAAAAGGATGATTGCTTAACCGTTAACTTCAAGGGCGACGGCGTGGGCGGTTCGGTTTTGGTTACAAGCGACTGGTGCGGTAACGTGCGCGGGTTTATACAAAACCCCGAAGCAGACCTTCCCTTAAGACCCGACGGCAAATTGGACGTTGGCGGTTGCATAGGCAAAGGCTCGCTTTATATTTTAAGGGACGTAAGCGGAAGTAACGAGCCTTACGTTGGTATTTCGGAAATTCAAACCGGCGAAATCGGTGATGATATCGCTTATTATTACGCCACCAGTGAGCAAATCCCCACGGTTTGCGCTTTGGGTGTTTTGGTTGACCGCGATTACAGCGTTAAGCAGGCGGGTGGCGCATTGGTTCAGCTTTTGCCCTTTGCCGACGAAGAGGTTGTGGATATTTTAGAAAAGAACGCTTCGGAAATGCGCTCGGTTACCGAAATTTTAGAAAACGGAACTCTCGAGGACGTTTTGGCTCAGGTGTTTAAAGGCTTGGAATATGATATTTTCGATGAAATCCAATGCGGTTACGTTTGCCCCTGCGCCCGCGAAAACACCGAAAAAGCGCTTATCGCTATCGGCGAAAAGGAACTTTTGGACATTATAAACACCGAAGAAGAAATAGAAATGACCTGTCGCTTTTGCGATGCGGTTTATAAATATACCAAGCAGGATTTAATAGAACTTCTGGAAAAGGCGAAGAAATAAAATGCAAAAACAAAAGAAGGTTCTTGTTACGGGCGGTGCAAGAGGAATAGGCGAAGCGATTTGCCGCGCCCTTTCCGCCGATGGCTGGTTTGTGTATATCCATTGTAATTCCAGCGTTAGCGAGGCGGAAAACCTTTGCAGTGAGCTTGGCAACAGTCAGGTGGTTGTTGCCGATTTGTCAAGTTCAAGCGCGGTTGACATAATATCGGAAATTTGCGCCGACGCAGACGCTATCGTGAACAATGCGGGGGTTGCTTTGGTTGACCTTTTCGATAGGGTAACCGATATGGATATGCGCAGACTTTTCGAAATAAACCTTTTCGCCCCAATGAATATAACCCGCAGACTTTTGCCCCAAATGATAAGCAAAAAGCAGGGCGCAATTGTTAATATTTCTTCGATTTTCGGGGAAAACGGCGGCAGCTGTGAGGTGGATTATTCGGTTTCGAAATCGGCATTAATCGGCTTTACAAAGGCGCTTGCCAAGGAAGTCGGTCCTGCGGGTATAAGGGTTAATTGCGTTTGCCCCGGAATAATCGATACGGATATGAACGGCAATCTTTCCTTTGACGATATAGAATCTCTTTGCGATGAAATTCCTATTTCCCGCGTTGGCGAGCCCGAGGACGTTGCCGATACGGTTGCATTTTTACTTTCGGATAAGGCAAGGTATATTACAGGCGCGGTAATTGACGTAAACGGAGGTTGGCAAGGATGAACAGAATTGCTAAATTTTTCAAGGTTTCAAAGGAACAGTTCGGCTTGGACTGTTATGACGATATAAAGCTTCCCACTCGCGCCACGTCGGGTTCGGCAGGGTATGATTTTTTTGCCCCTTACGATTTCACCCTTGACGTAGGTGAGGAAATTGTTATCGATACGGGTATTCGCGCGAAAATTGCCGACGGCTGGGTGCTTATTATATTCCCTCGCTCGGGTTCGGGCTTTAAGTTCGGCGTTCGCCTTGCAAACACTGCGGGTGTTATCGATTCGGATTATTTTAACGCCGATAACGAGGGACATATAAAAATCAAATTGGTGGGCGCGGTTAAGCCCTTTTCGGTGAAAGCAGGGGATGCTTTTGCCCAAGGAATTTTCCTGCCCTACGGTATTACCGAGGACGATGATTGCACCGAGGAACGCCACGGCGGTTTCGGTTCTACAAGTAAAAAACAATAGATTTAAAGGAAAAAAATAAAATGATAACAACAAAACAAAGAGCATACCTTCGCGGTCTTGCCAACGATATTCAACCCACCACACAGCTTGGTAAATTGGGTATCGGCGAAACCGTGCTTGACACTGTTTCAAAGGCATTGGAGGCACACGAGCTTATTAAGCTTACCGTTCTTGAAACCTCGCCTCTTTCTCCCAAGGAGGTTATGGTTGAGCTTTGCGAAAATTTGGGCTGTGAGGCGGTTCAGGTTATCGGCAGAAAGGTGGTTATCTACCGCCAATCCTCTAAGGTTGAAAACCGCAAAATAGTTCTTCCCAAAAAATAAAAGAGGGTTAAAGGATATGAAGGATTTTCATATACATTTTCATCTTGACGAATGCGGCGCGGATGAAATGACCATGCCCAACATCGAAAAGGCTTGTATAGAGCTTGGCATTGACGAGGGCACGATTATAAAGCATTATTCTATGCAGCTTCCCAACGGCAAGCCCGATTGGGCGGCGTGGCACACCCAGGGCACGAAAGAGCTTGATGCTTTCCTTGAGGAATATAACGCATACACTCCCAAAAAGGTGGTTTTTCACAGCGGTGTGGAAACCGAGCTTCTTAACGATAGGGGCGATATAAATATCCCTATTTCCGACCAGGAAAAGATAGATATGGTTCAGCTTTCGGTGCATTTTATGATAGATACCGAAAAACTGCCCTTTGATTTTATGCTTTATCCCGACAGTTGGTTTTCTCCCGAATTTGCCACCGAGGAGGGACAAAGGCTTTGGCGGGAATGGAAAGAACGCGTTAACGCAGTTGGCGCGGATTATCTTTTAAACGCCACCGCTAACGGATATTTAAACGCTCTTAAAAGATTCCCCAAAATCAAAAGTCTTGCCCATATGGGGGACGGTATAGGACATTTAAAAACCTTCGGGGCGGATTTGGAAAGTCTTTCTATGTCCCGCAGGGTTGAAATTTTCGAGCCTCTGATGAAATATATGGGCGAAAACGGTATTTTCTGGGAGCTTACCGCGGGCGGTATGTCCCAAGAAATGTTTGACCGCGCCAAGGATTTAGGGGTTATTTTTACCTGCACTGCCGACGGACATCAGCTTTATGAGGGTTGGGGACCGCTTTGCAACCATATCAAGGCAGAGGAAGCCTTGGAAAAGCTTAATGCCCAATATAAAAAATAAAAAACAACAAGGGAAAACACGATTTTTGTTTGTGTTATCCCTTGTTTTTTGTTGTCATTATATTGATTTATTTTATAATTTAGAGTATAATATAATATACTGCATTTTTATGCCCTCTTTTATTTCACAAGGTCATATAAACTGCCGAAGGTATAGCCATCATCCTTAAGCTTGGTTATAACCTCGTCTAAAATCTCGGCGTTGACCTTGCTTGTGGGGTGAAGAAGCATAACACACCCGTTGTGCACGCGGTTAAATATATTCGCCTTTGCTTTTTCAAGGTTTGGTTGGTTGTTGTCCTCCCAATCCACGTAGGCAAAGGACCAAAAAACGGGGGTATAACCCAATTCCTTGCAAAATTCAAGGGTGTTTACCGAAAAGCTCCCCTCGGGCGGACGAAAGAATTTTTCCATTTCAAATCCCGTAACACTTTGGTATAATTCCTCCACACCCGTTAATTCTTCTTTGAAGCGTTGGATATCGGTTATTTTCGACATATCGCCGTGGGTTGTGGAATGGTTGCAAACCAAATGCCCCTCGTTTGCCATACGCTTTACCGTTTCGGGGCTGTTTTTAATAATCCCCGGCAAAATAAAAAACGCACCTTGAACCTTGTGGTTCTTTAGGGTATCTAAGATTTTTTCCAAACTTTCGTTGGAATAACCCGCATCAAAGGTGAGATAAACCCTTTTGTCCGTTTCGTCTCCCATATAAATCGCGCCGTATCGGTTGGGCAAATCGCTTCCGCTTAAAATTTCGGGGCGGGTGTTATTCCCCTTGGATTTAAAATGCCAGCTTATTTTTTCGTTTTTCTCATAAGCTGCGGCGTTTGCGGTAAAAATACAAAAGAGAATTGAAAAAACAGCAAGGCTTTTTAAAAATTTCATAAGCATTAACTCCTTTCTGTTATATTTTTAGACTTTTGCAAATGTATATTCTTTTTTAAAAGGTGATAATTATGGTAATTTGTACTTCCATCGCAACAATTTATGAAAATCCCGACTATATGTCCCAACAGACGGACGAAATGCTTTTCGGTGAAGAAGCCGAAATCTTAGATGAAAAAGACGGATTTTATAAAATAATTTCCGAATACGGATATTCGGGCTGGACACCGAAAACAAACCTGTTTTCTCAAAAGCAAAAGTCCAATTATATGGTAACCGCCCCCTTTGCCGATTTACTTCCCGAGGGTAAATATTGGTTTGCGCCATATATGTCCTTACCCCGAGGTGCAAAGGTTTGCGCCGAGTTTTCGGAAAACTCTCCCCGCTATGCCTACGTTAACCATCCCAGCGAAAACACCTTTTATATCCACAAAAACCAAATAGCACCCATCGAACCCGTGGTTCTTCCCGAGAAAGAACTTCGCGCCCGACTTGTGGAAACCGCAAAGGAATATTTGGGCGTTACCTACCGTTGGGGCGGAAGAAGCCACAAGGGTATAGATTGCTCGGGGCTTTGCTTTAACGCTTACCGCTTTAACGGCTTGACCGTTTGGAGAGATGCGGATATCGACAGAAGCACTCTTTTAAGAAAAATCACCTTGGATGAAATCGACGTGGGCGACCAGCTGTTTTTCCCCGGACACGTGGCTATGTACGTTGGAGACGGAAAGATAATTCATTCATCTGCCTCCAACGGTTGTGTTGCAATAGAAGTTTTAAAAGAAAAAGAATGGCTGATGAATAATATCACCGCCATAGGAACGGCATTTTAATGAACGATATTTATATACCCCAATCCGAAATACAAAAACAATTGAATATTGCGGATTCACTTAAGGATATCACCAAAGGCAAAAAGGCTTGTGTAATAACCTTCGGCTGTCAGCAAAACGAAAACGACAGCGAGCGTATTGCAGGCGCGTTGGAAATGTGCGGTTATGAAATTACCGATAACAGCGATATTGCCGACGTTATTATTATAAACACCTGCGCTATCCGCGAGCATGCCGAAATTCGCGCACTTTCAGAGGCAGGCCAGTTTAAAGGCAGAAAGGCAGCCGACCGAAGCATAAAAATCGGTCTTTGCGGTTGTATGGCACAGCAATCCCACCGCCGCGAACAGATTTATAAAAGCTATCCTTACGTGGATTTTATCTTCGGCACGGATATGCACCACCGTCTGCCCGAAATTATAAAAACTGCGCTGGAATCGAAAAAGCGGGTTAGCTTTATCACCGATAAGCCCCACAACGAGTTTGGCGTTATCAGCGAGGGTATGCCCGTCCGCCGTGAAAGCGGTTATAAGGCTTGGGTTCCGGTTATGTACGGCTGTAACAATTTCTGCACCTATTGCGTTGTGCCCTATGCCCGCGGTCAGGAAAGGTCCAGAAAGAAAGAAGAAGTTTTGGCAGAGGTGGAATCCCTTGTAAAGCAAGGATATAAAGATATAACCTTGCTGGGACAAAACGTAAATTCTTTTTCGGGCGGTTGCAGTTTTGCCGAGCTTTTAGATAAATGCGCTTCCTTCGAGGGGGAATATACCGTTAGGTTTATGACAAGCCACCCCAAGGATGCGTCGGACGAATTGATAGAGGTTATGGCAAACAACCCCAAGGTTGCAAAGCATTTTCATTTGCCTGTTCAATCGGGTTCCAGCCGTGTCCTTAAATTGATGAACCGCAAATACGACAGAGAAAAATATCTTGAAACTGCCATGAAGATAAAGGCGCGTGTTCCCAACGTAAGCCTTACCACCGATATAATCGTGGCGTTCCCTACCGAAACCGAAACCGATTTCGCCGATACAATGTCCTTGGTAGAAAACGTTGGGTTCGATATGATATACACCTTTATCTATTCTCCCCGCGTTGGCACGGTTGCGGCAAAAATGGAGGGTCAGATAAAGCGTGAAATTGCAAACGTAAGGTTTAAAGCCTTGTCGGATTTGCAAAATGACGTGGCGCAAAGACTTAACGAGGAATTCATCGGTCGTACCGTTCGTGTGCTTTCCGACGGATATAACAAAAATGGTATTCCCTGCGGAAGAAGCAGTCAGAATAAAATCGTTACATACGATAAATACGTCCCCGAGGGACAGTTTGTTGACGTAAAGGTCGAAAACGTAGGGGCATATTTACTTAACGGAAAAATAATTTAAAAACCGAAAGGATAAAACAAAATGAACGAAGCAATGAGAAATGCTATTGAAGCAATGAAAAAGGCGCTTTCCGAAAGCGACGAACTTAAGGCATACAATGCCGCAAAGGAAGCTTATGACAAGGACGAGGACCTTGCAAAGCTTATTAACGAATATAACGTTCAGGCAACCTTGCTTGAAACCGAAGGTCAAAAGCCCGAAGCAGAGCGCGACACCGCTGTTATCGAAAGCCTTTCCGCAAGACTCCGCGAGCTTTACGATACTATCAGCGAAAACAAATCCTTGGCGATGATGCGCGAGGCAGAAAGCGACCTTTCCGCTATCGTTGGCGAAATCAACCGCGCTGTTCAATTGGCTATCGACCCCGAATCGGCTAATTGTACACACGATTGCTCCACCTGCGGAGGATGTCATTAATCCCCAAAAAATCCTTGATTTTTCGGGGACCCCGATGACGCTTCGCTTTCAATCAAAAACGTTTGTTTTTGATTGTTTTTCGTGAGGTTCGTTCACTCGCGTCAAGTTTGTGCGCGACACTTCGTGTCTTGTCCAAACTTGCGAACCTCTAATGTATATTTTCCAAGGCGCATGTCCTTGGAAAATATGAGATTTTATTTAAAGTACGCCTTCGGCGTATGAAGTATCGCTTTGCGATATGAAGTATTTTGCTGCGCAAAATATTAATGAAAGGTTTTCGACTCTCGCCGAAAAAATCCAAATTCACATTTGATGTTTCTATGGCAACAATTCTAATTGCCTTGTAGGGAACGGCGTCCTCGACGTTCCGTTCAAAACAGTTACAAATAAGAAACGTTGTGATTGTTTTTGCTTGAAACAAAACCTTTTTCCGTGCGGATACACGCGGTGCGTCGAGGACGCCGCACCCTACAATTATTTCGGAAAATACAAAGGAATGGTTTTCGGTGGCAAACACCGAAAACCTACCTTCACTTTTCACTTTTCACTCTTCACTCTTATTTCGGGCGATTCGTGAATCGCCCCTACAAACTTATTTCGGGCGATTCGTGAATCGCCCCTACGAAAACCGGAGGTTTCTATGGCACTTTCACCTCTTATGAAGCAATATCTCGAAGTAAAACAAGAGCATCCCGACTGCATTCTTATGTGTCGCATCGGGGACTTTTATGAAATGTTTTTCGAGGATGCAAAAACCGCCTCCCGCGAGCTGGATTTGGTGCTCACAGGGAAGGATTGCGGTTTGGAGGAGCGCGCCCCTATGTGCGGAGTGCCTCACCACGCGGTTGAGGGATACATAGCAAAATTGGTGTCCCGCGGTTACCGTGTTGCCATTTGCGAGCAAATGGAGGACCCCGCCACCGCAAAAGGCCTTGTTAAGCGTGATGTGGTTAGAATTATCACCCCCGGTACGGTTACCGAGGGCGGATATCTTGACGAAAAGAAAAACAACTATATCTGCGCCGCATACAGCGATAATTTCGGTTGCGGTGTTGCATTTGCCGACGTTTCCACCGGTCAGATAACCGCCACGGAAATTATGGGCGAAAATCTCCCCGCCCGCGTCCTTTCCGAGGCGGCGGCTTATATGCCCAGCGAGCTTATCGTGCCCGAAAGCTTTTCTAAAGATATTTCTTCTTTGTTCAGCGCAAGGTTTAACACCTTGGTTTCCATGGGCGAGGAAGAAAGCTTTACGGTTGCAAATTCTGTTTCGGCAATAAAAGAAATCTACGGCGAAAGCCCCGCCACCGACAGCGATTATTCTGTCCGCGCGGTGGGAGGCTTGGTTGCTTATATCCGCCGTACCCAAAAAATAGACCTTACATATCTTCAAAAAATCAATTTCTATTCCTGCGATGAATTTATGGGTATAGATTCCGCTTCCCGCCGCAACCTTGAAATTTCGGAATCTATGCGAGCACACCAGCGCAAGGGCTCGCTTTTGTGGGCGGTGGACCGCACCCGTACAAGCGCGGGGGCAAGGCTTTTGCGCCGTCATCTTGAAAAGCCCCTTGTTAACGAAACTGCGATAAAAGCAAGGTTAGATGCAGTTTCCGAGCTTTATTCCGACGGTATTTTAAGGGACGATATCCGCGAGCTTTTAAAGGGTATCACCGATATCGAGCGACTTACAACCCGCTTGGTTTACGGCACAGCCAACGCCCGCGACCTTAAATCTCTTGAAAAAACCGTTCGCCTTTTCCCTCAGATAAAAGAGCTTCTTGAAAAGGCAAAGACAAATTCTTTAAAAAGGGTAAATTGCGATATTGACTCTTTAACCGAAATTGCCGATGCCATCGGCGATACCATTTCCGAAGAACCTGCCCTAACCCTTAAGGAGGGCGGTATAATTCGCCGCGGATGTAACGCCGCGGTGGACGAGCTTTACGATTTGGTTACCAACGGCAAAGCCTGGATTGCCCGAATTGAAGAAATCGAGCGCGAAAAAACAGGCATTAAAACCTTAAAAGTCGGATATAACCGAGTTTTCGGATATTATATAGAAGTTTCAAAATCATTTTTGCCCCAAGTGCCCGACCATTACATAAGACGTCAAACCCTTACAAACGGCGAGCGTTTTGTAACACCCGAGCTTAAAGAAACCGAAAGCCGAGTTATCGGCGCAAGGGACAGACTTTATGCCCTTGAATATGAGCTTTTCGTGGCTTTGAGAGATTTCGTTTTGAAATCTCTTGAAAAAATCAAAACCGCCGCAAGCGCTTTGGCAGAGCTGGACGTTTATTGCTCTAACGCGGAAATCGCCCGCGAGCAGGGCTATGTTTGCCCCGAAATAGACAGAACCGACAAGATTTCAATTAAAAATTGCCGCCACCCCGTTGTAGAACGCTTTTTGGAGGGCAACTATTTCGTTCCCAACGATTGCGTTTTAGATTGCGGTGCAAACCGAATGATGCTTATCACCGGTCCCAATATGGCGGGTAAATCTACATATATGCGCCAAATCGCCCTTTGCGTTATTCTTGCTCAGGCGGGTTGCTTTGTACCTGCCACCGAAGCGAGAATCGGCATTGTGGACAGAGTTTTCACCCGTGTGGGTGCTTCCGATGATTTGGCAAGCGGTAATTCTACCTTTATGTTAGAAATGAACGAGGTTGCCGATATCCTTAAAAACGCCACCAAAAACAGCCTTATTATCTATGATGAAATAGGCAGAGGTACTTCCACCTACGACGGTATGAGTATTGCGAGGGCGGTGGTTGAGTATACCTCGAAAAAAATCGGCGCAAAAACCCTTTTCGCCACCCATTATCACGAGCTTACCGAGCTCGAGGGCGAAACCGACGGGGTTGTTAACTATAATATCGCCGCGAAAAAGCGGGGTAACGACGTTGTGTTCCTTAGAAAAATTATTAAGGGCGCGGCGGACGACAGCTATGGTATAGAGGTTGCCCATCTTGCGGGTGTGCCCGAAACGGTGGTTAACCGCGCCAAGCAAATTTTGGCAAGCTTGGACCAACAGCAGGCACGTCCTGTAAACAGCGTTAAAAACGAAAGCGATAATATAACCTTCGAAGCCCTTGGGGAAAGCAGGGTTATAGATAAGCTTAAAAATTTAGATATAAACACTCTCACACCCTATGAAGCCATATCGGTTCTTTACGAACTTAAAAAGGAGCTTGAATAAATTTGGGCATTATTAATATTCTCGATACTCAAACGGCAAATTTAATTGCCGCGGGCGAGGTGGTTGAAAGACCGTCCTCTGCCGTTAAAGAAATGCTTGAAAATTCAATAGATGCAGGTGCGAAGAATATCACCTTGGAAATAAAAAACGGCGGCAGAAGCTTGGTGCGCGTTTCGGATGACGGCTGTGGCTTTCTGCGGGAGGATATCCCGAAAGCACTTTTGCGCCACGCTACCAGCAAAATTTCCTGCGGTGATGATATAAACGGCATTAAAACCCTTGGCTTCCGCGGTGAAGCCTTGGCGGCGATAGGCTCGGTTTCCAGAATGGATATCGTTACCAAGCACCGTTCTGAGGAAATGGGCACACGCCTTACCTCCGACGAGGATGGTATCGTTATGGTAGACACAGGCTGTCCCGACGGCACTACCGTTTCGGTTAGGGATTTGTTTTATAACACCCCCGCAAGACAAAAGTTTTTAAAGCGGGATGCCACCGAGGGCGCTTCTTGTATCGCCGCGGCAGAAAAGGTTGCCCTTTCCCACCCCGAAATATCCTTTACCGTCATTTCCGACGGTGAAAGAAAATTCACCACCCCTGGCGACGGCAAGCTTTATCCCACCATTTATTCTGTTTTTGGCAGAGAATTTGCCAAAACTTTGGTTGAAATAGATTATTCTCACGAGGGCGTTAGGGTTTACGGATATGTTACCAAACCCGATGCCTCCCGCGGAAGCCGCGCAATGCAAACGGTTTTCGTAAACGGCAGATACGTTAAAAGCAAAACCGTTCAGGCGGCTTTGGAGGAGGCTTTCCGTTCTTACATACCCCGCGGTAAATTCCCCGGATGTGTATTGTTTGTCTCTCTTTCTCCCGAGCTTACCGACGTTAACGTTCACCCCGCAAAAACCGAAATCAAGTTTGCTTCGGAAAAGGACGTGTTCCGCGCGGTTTATTACGGAGTAAAGACAAAAATCGATTCGCCTCTTGAAGAAAACCTTTTGGGTAAGACAGAAACTGTCGAGACCTTGCACGAAAACAATTCCCCCGAAGCTCGCGAAATTTTCGTGCCTTACGAAGGGGAAAAAGACGGAAAGATTTTGGAAAAAATCAAAGACCGTTTAGAATATATCCCCATAACCGATAACCAAACCGAAGCCGAAAAAATCAACCCTGTTGTGAAAATAAGACCTGTTTCCGAGGTTGACTTTTTCCCCAACGATAAACAAACCGACGATAAACAAACTAACGATAAACAAACCGACGGTTTCTGTAGCCTGAAAACACAACTTTTAAAACGGTTTCGCGCAGATATCGGCGAGGAGGATTTGATATCTTCTTCATCGGATTTCCTTTTTAAGGATAAACAGCCTGTTGACGAAAACATCACTTCGCAACCCGAAGAAGATAAAAACACATCCTCCCAAGGGTTAACGGAAGAAGCATCTTGCCAGCAAACCATTGTTCCCGAAGAAAAGGAATATTGGCGAATGGTCGGTCAGGCATACAATGCGTATATTTTTGTGGAAACCCCCGAAAATATATTGGTTATCGACAAGCACGCCGCCCACGAGCGTATTCTTTACGAAAAGCTTGCCAAGAATAAAGAGCTTCATATCCAAGAGCTTTTGGCGGGTGTTCCCGTTTCGGTGGGCAGAGAGCAAGCGGCGGTCCTTTTGGAAAATGCCGATTATCTTGCCGAAAAGGGCTTTGCCCTTGAGGATTTCGGAGAGGGAAGTGTGATAGTTCGAACCGTACCCTCCACCCTGCATAACCTTAAGGGTCTTTCCTCGGTTTTAGAGGATTTTGCAAAAACCTTGCTTGATGGCAACGGACTTTCCTTTGAAGAAAAATGCGACCGCGCGTTATATACTGTTGCTTGCAAGGCGGCTTTAAAGGCGGGTATAAAAAACAGTCCCGAGGATGACGAAAACGTTGTAAGAATGCTTGCGGATAACCCCGCGCTTCGTTATTGTCCCCACGGCAGACCTTTTATTAAAAAACTTCCCAAGCGGGAAATAGAAAAGTATTTTGACAGGTAATTAATTATGAGCTTTACAATACATAAAACCTGCGGTACGGCGCGTACCGGCACATTTAAAACAGTTCACGGCGACATACAAACCCCCGTTTTTATGAACGTGGGCACAAGCGCCGCCATTAAAGGCGGTATCTCCACGGGGGATTTAAAGCATATCGGCTGTCAGGTTGAGCTTTCCAACACCTATCACCTCCACGTTCGTCCCGGCGAAGACGTGGTTTATCAGCTTGGCGGTATCCACAAATTTTTCAATTGGGATAAGCCCGTGCTTACCGACAGCGGCGGATTTCAGGTGTTCTCCTTGGCGCAGCTTAGAAATATCACCGAAGAGGGCGTTACCTTCCAATCTCATATGGACGGCGCGAAGATATTTATGAGCCCCGAGGTGAGTATGCAGATACAATCCAAGCTCGCTTCCACCATCGCCATGGCATTTGACGAATGTCCCTCCTCGGTGGCTGACCATAAATATATAAGCAATTCGGTAGACCGCACAACCCGTTGGCTTTACCGTTGCAAGGAGGAAATGGATAGGCTTAATTCTCTCCCCGAAACCATAAACAAAAACCAAATGCTTTTCGGTATCGGTCAGGGCGGTATCTATGACGATATCCGTGTTCGCCACATTAAAGAGATTATTCAGCTTGACCTGCCCGGTTATGCCTTGGGCGGATTGGCTGTGGGCGAAAGTGCCGACGAAATGTATAGAGTTATCGAGGTTTGCGAACCTCATATGCCCAAGGATAAGCCCAGATATCTTATGGGCGTGGGCACACCTGTTAATATTTTAGAGGCGGTTGACAGAGGTATCGATTTCTTCGACTGCGTAATGCCCTCCCGTAACGCCCGCCACGGCAATTTGTTTACAAGCCAAGGTCTTATGAACCTTAATAACTTTAAATATCAGTTGGACCCCCGTCCTATCGATGAAAATTGTGATTGCCCTGTTTGTCAAACCTACAGCCGCGCGTATATACGCCATTTGTTCAAGGCCCGCGAGCTTTTGGGTATGCGCCTTTGCGTTATTCACAATTTGTATTTCTATAACAAGTTGATGGAGAAAATCCGTAACGCAATTATGGAAGGCAATTGGAAATCCTTTAAGGAAGAGCAGGTTTATATGCTTGGAAAGAGAGCAGAATAACCTTCGACTTCGGATTTTGGGATAAACCGTAAAAATCCAATAATCTCCACAGTGCAGGTTTTTCAGACTTGCACTGTTTTTTGTTTTAGGTAGAAATTCTTCGAATTTCCTTTTGAATTAATTTGGATTTTTACTATCCTGTTTTTCAAGGCACGACGTACGTTTGTACGCCTGTACCTTGAAGAAACAGTATTTTATCCTCAAACTCCATCGTCGGCTCCGACTTCGGATTTTGGGACAAACCGTAAAATTCAAGGTTTTTGCAACAAGTGTGTTTTTTGCAGACTTGTATGTATTTTAGACGTAATAAAATCAAAAGCTTCCCAATGCAAGGGAAGCTTTTTTATATTCTATGTTATTAAATTGCGGACAGTCGAGGACGCAATCACACCCCAAAAATCTGCGATTTTCGGGGACCCCGTCTGTCCCTACGGGAAAAATACTATTGTAATCCGGTTTTAATGTCCTCGAATATCAAAGGGATAACTGTATTTGTTTGAGGCGTTAAAGTAATAAATACTGTAATAGGTTTCGTCATTTGAAAGATTTTCGTCATATTCAAGGTTAACGTGCTCTATAAGCCTATTATTTACCTGCTCGCCGCTTTGAATTGCATATCCCACGGTTTCAAATTCTTCATCAAGCTTAGTCAAAAGCTTTTTCAAATCCTCATCGGAATTGGCTTTTACAAGCACCGTTCCGAAATAATTAATTCCGTTTCCGTTGCCGTTAAGCTTGCCGCGAACGGATTTTGATTGGATAATTTCAATTTCACTTTCGGATTTAATGATATCTTTAAATTCCTGCGTAAGATGGTGATTTATAAGAAAATTGTGGTTAATGAAAAATGAAAGAACAAACAAAAGCATTGAAACAACTAATGCAATAAAAACAGCAAGAACGATTTTCAACGGTTTTTTAATGTATGTCATAGCGCTTTCTCCTTTGTTATGGGTATATTGTATATCGAAATTGAAGATTTGGCAATATAAAACCGTGAAAGTTTAAAATAATATTATATTTCGTTCAAAAGTGAACAAAAACTCCGTTGCTGATTTGCAACGGAGCTTTTATATATAAAGAAAGGAAAGAAAATTACATAAAACAATCGTCATTGGGGTTGTGTTTAACAACCTTTTTCATCACAGCAAGGGTCGCCTTTCTTTGCCTTGGGTGTTTCGGCGGCGGATTTTGTGGTGTCGCCCAAGCCCGAGGTTTCGGAAAACATAACGTTGGATTTTGTCATATCAACCACGTCAGAGGGGATGATAATCTTCGATGCCTTGCCGTTGGAAAGTGCAACCAAAGCCTCGTATTTCTTAAGCTCTAAAACGATGTTGTCGATGTTGGCAGCTCTGAGCGCGGCAAGACCGTCTGCCTCTGCCTTTTTGGAAAGGTAAATTGCTTTCGCCTCACCTTCCGCACGGGCAATTCTCGCGTCGCGTTCGCCTTCTGCCGCAAGAATCATTGCCTGCTTGTCGCCCTCTGCGCGGGTGATGGCTGCTGCCTTGTGGCCCTCTGCCTGAAGCATGGTTTCACGTCTGTCGCGTTCTGCCTTCATCTGCTTTTCCATTGCGTTTTGGATTTCCGCGGGAGGAATAATGTTTCTAAGCTCAACACGGTGAACCTTAATGCCCCACTTGTCGGTGGCTTCGTCAAGAATTTCGGTCATTTTGCCGTTTATGGTATCTCTGGAGGTTAAAGTGCCGTCCAATTCAAGCTCGCCGACAATGTTACGCAACGTGGTTGCCGCAAGGTTTGCTAAAGCCGAAATAGGGTTTTCCGCACCGTAGGCAAAAAGCTTTGCATCGTAAATGGCATAATAAATAACCGTGTCGATCTGCATTGTAACGTTATCCTTGGTGATAACGGGCTGGGGAGGGGAGTCCAAAACCTGTTCCTTAAGAGTAACGCGTTTTGCAACTCTTTCAAGCAAGGGGATTTTAAAGTGAATGCCCGCTGTCCAGGTTTTACTGTATTTTCCGAGGAATTCAATAACGTATTCGTTGGCTTGGGGAACGATTTTGACACAGCATGCCAAAACTGCAATTATCAGGATAACAAAAAACGGAATCATAGCCGATTTCTCCTTAATAAAAATATTTCATTTTGAATTTTATCACAGTGTTTTTGGTTTGTCAATGCTAACAAAATATCAAAGTTTGACATTATTGTGCAATTTGTACACTTTTGCTTATTTAAATATAATGAAAATAACATATCCCAAAAACATTGACAACAATATATCACTATGTTATAATGTTTTTACAAATGAACACAAGAAAGGAAATGTGTGAAATGAAACAAACAAAAAGATTCATTGCTTTGTCTCTCGCTTTGTTGATGGTTCTCAGCTCTTTGCTCGCAGTTGTTGCGGGTGCGGCACAGGCTATCGACCTTTCTAAAAAAGGCGATATTAACGACAACGGCAAAATCGATGCTATGGACTATTTCATCGCTAAACGTGTGTATTACGGCAAATACAACCTTGATGAAAGTCTTTCCGACCGCCTTGATATCGATATCAACGGCAAATTTGAAGTTATGGACTGCATGCTTTTGCAGCGCGTATACTTCAATACTTATGAAATTGCTCTCCCCGTAATGAGCAAGGTTGTAGCTGATTTCGATCCCGAACATTGGACCGATTATCAGAGCGGCGCTTCTCAGAACTATATCTTCACCGAAGATTATTCTGACGTAGCCGGCGGCTTTGCTTGGTGGCATATGATTTCTCTTAAGCCTGTTGAAGGCGTAGACAACGTTTACGAAGTTGTTGAAATCAGAATGGCAAACGGCAGCTCCGATGCAGTTGCTATCCCCGAGGGCGGCTTTGTATGGACCGTTCACTGCGATCCTGCAGCCGACACCAACGCGGCTTGGTTGCTCTCCTTTATGAGCTCCCTTTCCGCAGGTACTATGGTTCAGTTCACCGGCGTAGATTTTGCTAACAAGACTGCTTCTGCAGATGCTGACGCGGCTATCTACACTCCCGTTGATCCCGATCCTCCCATAGACTCTACCGATGATCCTTCCGAATCCACCGAAGATCCTACCGAAGATCCTTCTGAATCCACCGAAGAACCTTCTGAATCCACCGAAGATCCTTCTGAATCCACCGAAGATCCTTCCGTAGAACCCGAAGAAAATATTCTTTTGGACAAGGATGTTTCCGCTAACCTTGAATACTACGTAACCTGGGACGGAATTACAACCAACGGTACAGAATTTACCGATGGCTATCTCATTACCGATGAAAACGTATTCTCTCCCATTTATAAAGATGATAACTGGGGCGGCTTCCAGAAGGCAGCAGGAAAGACTCTTGAATTGTCTGTTGCTTTGGACGGCACCTTTGATATCAGCAAGATGCAGATTTATGTAGCAAACGGTTCTGCCGGTTCCGGCATTACAGAGCCTGCTACCATCAAAGCGTTCTATAAGAACGGCGATGGCGAATGGATACAGCTCGGCGAAACCTTCGTAAGTAGCGAAACCGATGCTAACCAAAACGATAACGCTTCTATTATTACCTTCTTGGAATTCGCGGCTGACGCTTCTGTTACAGCAACCGACGTTAAGTTCGAAATGAGTCCCAGAGAAGGCAAGGCGTTGATCTTCATTTCTGAAATTCTTGCATTCGGTAAGGAAGTAGTTACCGAAGAACCCGATCCTTCCGAAGATCCTTCTGAATCTACCGAAGTTGAGTCTTCCGAAGTTGAGTCTTCCGAAGTTGAATCTTCCGAAGTTGAATCTTCTGAAGTTGAATCTTCCGAAGTAGAATCCTCCGAAGTTGAATCTTCTGAAGTCGAGTCTTCCGAAATTGAATCTTCCGAAGTTGAATCTTCCGAAGTTGAGTCTTCCGAAGTGGAATCCTCCGAAGTTGAATCTTCCGAAGTTGAGTCTTCCGAAGTTGAATCCTCCGAAGTTGAATCTTCCGAAGTAGAATCCTCCGAAGTTGAATCTTCCGAAGAATCCTCTGACGTTTCTTCTGAAGATCCTATCGAATCCGAAAACCTCGTTGCAGGTATGGATGACGGTGTTGACGGCTACGGCAACTACACCGCAGACCTTACCGACGGCGCGGCTTACGGTGAAATCGTCTACAATAACAACTGGTTCGCATTCTATAACAATCCCGGTCATGCAGGCATAAACGCTCCCGACGGTCTTGGTACTGTTACCTTCGATCTCGGCGCTCTCTATGCTATTGACGAAGTAAAGGTTAATACCTTCATCGGCAGCCAGTCCGGTATTAATGCTCCCGCTAAGATGGAAGTATTCTATGCAGGCGCAGACGGCGTTTACGTTTCTCTCGGCGAAGTTGCATACCAGGACAACGGCACCGACGTACAGTGGGGTGTTGTTGAAGCAGGCGTTGATGCACAGTTTATCAAAGTTGAAGTTACTCTTAACGGTACTTTCGCGTTCATTAACGAAATCGAAGTTTGGGGCGTTGCTGCTTCTTCCGATGAATCTTCCGAAGAACCTTCCTCTGAAGAACCTTCCTCCGAAGAACCCTCTTCCGAAGAACCCTCTTCCGAAGAACCCTCCTCCGAAGAACCTTCCTCCGAAGAACCCTCTTCCGAAGAACCTTCCTCTGAAGAACCTTCCTCCGAAGAACCCTCTTCCGAAGAACCTTCCTCTGAAGAACCCTCCTCTGAAGAACCTTCTTCTGAAGATCCCTCTTCTGAAGAATCCTCTGAAGATGAATTTATTGTTCCAGACGAAGTTAGCAACCTTATTTCCGGCATGGAAATTGCACAGCTTTCTGTTACCAGCTATACCGGCGGTCTTACCGATGGTATTAAGCCTACCTATCTCGATGGTAACTCCGGCGAATGGTTTGCATTCTACAATCACGTGAACTATCCCGATAAAGTAAACACTGTTGACGGTATCGGTACTATGTTCATCGATTTGGAAGAAGAAAAACTTCTTACCGATATCAAGATTCTCACCTTCCTCAATAGCAAATGGGGTATCAATGCTCCTGCTAAGGTAGAAGTATTCTCCTCCAAGACCGGCGAAGACGGCGATTGGTTGTCCGCAGGCGAGCCCGTTTATGAAGAAAACAGCAACGAAGGTCGTTGGGGTACTGTTACCATCAACAGACAGGCTCGTTTTGTTAAGGTTATTGTAACTCTTAACGGAACCTTCGCATTCTTTGGTGAAGTTGAACTTTACGGCGCAGACGTTCCTTCCGAATCTACCGAGGAATCCTCCGAAGTGGTTGAATCCTCCGAAGAATCTTCCGAAATCGAAGAATCCTCCGAGGTAGTTGAATCCTCTGAAGTGGTTGAATCCTCTGAAGTAGTTGAATCTTCCGACGTTGAAGAATCCTCTGAAGTTGAAGTTCCCGAATCCGTAAACCTTGCTTTGGGCAAGGAATACACCGCTTCTGCTGAAGGTGCGGGCGGTTATATCGGTACAGGTCTTACCGACGGTGAAACCTTCATTTGGACCACCTACGGTACCGATAAGGCATTCTGCTTTAACGGCAACAACACTGTTGACCGTATCGGTACTTTCACTATCGATCTTGGCGCATACTGCACCATTACCGATGTAAATACTCACCTTTACGTATACGAAGTTGACGGCATTAAGGTTCCCGAAGCTATCAAGATCTACGTTTCTGAAAACGGCGAAACCTATACCGAGCTCGGCGCATCCGTTCTTCCTTCCTACGATACTTCCGCAGGCGACATGTCTGAAGTTCGTTGGGCAACTCTTAACGCAACTGCAGAAAACGTTCGTTTCGTTAAGGTTGAAGTTCTTATCAACTACGGTATGAACATCTTCGATGAAATCCAGGTTATGGGTTACAAGACCGCTGATATCGAAACCGAAGATTCCTCCGACGTTGAAGAATCCTCCGAAGTAGTTGAATCTTCTGAAATTGTTGAATCTTCTGAAGTAGAAGAATCCTCTGAAGTAATCGAATCCTCTGACGAATCCTCCGAAGTTGAAGAATCCTCTGATGCTGACGAATCGTCCGAAGTTGAACCCACTCTTACTCCTGCCCTCGAAGGCAAGGTAGTTAACGCATTTAACCCTGTAAGTTGGAACAAGATTGAAGATGGCGCTAACCAGGTTTATATCTTCACCGAAGATTTTGACGGTGCAGGTTACTCTTGGTGGACCATGGCTTCCTTGAAGCCCGTTGAAGGCGAAGACAACGTTTATGAGGTTGTTGAAGCTCGCGCAGCAAATGGTTACACTAACGCTCTCGCAGTTCCCGAAAACGGCTTTGTTTGGGTTGTATATTGCGCTCCCGAAGAAGGCACCAACGGTGTTTGGGGTCTCTCCTTCATCGGCGGTCTTACCGCAGGCGACCTCGTTAAGTTCACCGGCGTAGATATTGCAAACCAGACCACCACTGCAGATTCTAATGCAACCGTAGTTCCCAAGTATTCTGTTGGCAACCTTGCATATGGTAAGGACTGCGAAGCAGAAATCGACAACACTACCTATACTGCAAGCCTCACCGATGGTCTTGCGGCAAACATTCTTACCTATAACAGCAACTGGTATGCTATGAAGAAGGATACCGGTAAAGACTATATCATCGTTAACCTCGGCGATGTTTACGCTATCGACCAGATTAAGGTTAACACCTTCGTTGGTTTTATGTCCGGTATCGGTGCTCCCGACCGTTTGGAAGTTTTCGTTTCTGAAGACGGCAACACCTACACCTCTCTCGGCTTGATTAGATATTCTTACAACGGCGACGGCAACAACACCGGTGCTGTTGAATGGGGTATCGCTAATGCATACAACGCAAAAGCACAGTACATCAAGCTTGTAGTTGCAAACAGCACAACCTTCGCGTTCTTCAACGAAATCGTTGTTACCGAAGGCGATGCAAATGCAGAAGCAATCGTTCCCTCTAAGAACCTTGTTTACGGTAATGCTTACACCTCCACTAAGTCTCCCTCCGACAGCTACCCTGACAGCGGTAAAGAACTTACCGACGGTATCAGAGTAAACGACGTTACCATTGGCTCTCCTACTTATAAGGATGCAAGATGGGTTGGTTATACTACCGGCAGCACCAACGTTGAAATCTCTATGGTTCTCGGCGACGGTACAGGTTCGTATATGTTGGATAAGATCGTTACCAACGTTGGTGCCGATAAAATCGGTTCCGGCATTACTGCCCCCAGAACCATTATCGCTTACTATAAGAACGTAGACGGCGAATGGGTTCAGTTCGGCGAAACCTTCACAACCGAAGCTATTAACGACACCTATGCAGTAAACGTTGAATTTACTGTCGATACTGCTGTTGAAGCAACCGAAATCAAGCTTTATTATGAAAATAATATGTGCTGGATCAGCGAAATCGAAGCTTATGGCGTTAAAGTAGAAGTTGAAGTGCCCGATGTTTCTGACGAAACCTCTGATGAAACCTCTGATGAAACCTCCGACGAATCCACTGAAGATTCCTCCGAGCCTGTAGAACTCGAAAACGTTCTCCTTGACAAGGTATACACCACCGAAGGCGGTTCTGCTTACTCTTATAAGACTTACGCGGCTACTAACGGCGACGAGCTCACCGACGGTTATATCATCACCGATGATAATATGCACGAAACTGCATACAAGGATGACAACTGGGGCGCATACGGAAGCCTTTCCGGCGGCGCTACCTTGACTGTAAACTTTGCGTTGGAAGGCTCTTACAAAATCTCTGAAATCGTGATTGATGCTGCAGCTACCAAGTGTGGCTCCGGTATTGCTCAGCCCGGCACCGTTACTGTATATTACAAGAACGGCGACGGCGAATGGGTTCAGTTTGGCGAAACCTTTATCAGCAGCGAATCTGATGACACTACCGATCCCACTCGTGTTTCCACCATCACCATTTCTGTTGATGAAGCTGTTGAAGCAACCGAGCTTAAGATTGAAGTTTCTCCCAGAGACGGCAAATCTATGGTATTTATGTCTGAAATTCAGGCTCTCGGTTACGAACTTGTTTAATTAATAATTAATAAAAGCTCTGAGGCGCACTTCGCAAGAAGTGCGCCTTTGTTTTGTCTCGAAAACCTATTTCAATTGCGCTATGACTTCGCAAAAATGTAGAAATTCTTGAAAAAAGAAAAATACCCTTGCATTTCGGGATTTTTTGTAGTATTATGGTTAGGTTGAATAAAACAATACGAAAGGAAACTTTTTGTATGGCTTCGGTTAAATCAAAGGGCGGTTGGCGCACCAACAAATGGATTCGCGCGGCAATCCCCGCACTTTTGCTTCATTGCAGTATCGGTACCGTTTATTGCTGGTCCACTTTTAGTGAAAGAATCGGCGATTATATCGGCTTTTCCAAAAGCTCGGTTGAATGGGCGTTCAGCTTGGCTATCTTCTTCTTGGGTATGTCCGCGGCATTTTTGGGCAACGTTGTAGAAAAGGATATCCACAAATCCTCTCTTATCGCTTCTATCTGCTTTGCTTTGGGTATGGCAGGTTCGGGATTTTTCATCTGGTACGGCGGTTCTCATCAAAGCAGCGTTTTCGTTTTGATAGGTCTTTACGTTTGCTACGGATTGATTATGGGTATCGGTCTTGGTACAGGATATCTTTCTCCCGTTAAAACCCTTATGCTTTGGTTTAAGGATAATAAAGGCCTTGCTACAGGTCTTGCCGTTGCAGGTTTCGGCGCGGCAAAGGCAATCGCTACTCCTATTATGGAATGGATGCTTAACAACCTTGGCGACGGCGCGATTTATAAAATGTTCGTTATCCTTGCAGTGTTCTATTTTGTGCTTATGTTTGTTGGCCACCTTCTTCTTAAAAAGCCTGACGATTGGCACGAACCCACAGACGCTTCCGAAAAGCCCGGCATTATGGCGGTTATCAAAACCCGTCCCGTGCTTAACTATATCGGAATTTGGTTGATGTTCTACCTTAACATCACCTGCGGTCTTATGCTTATCTCTCAGGAAAAATATATCCTTAAATGTCTTGGACTTTCTGTTGTTATTTTCCCTGTAATCTCTGCTGTTTTCAATGCGGGCGGCCGTCTTGGCTTCTCTGCGGCAGGTGATAAATGCAAAGACAGAAACACTATTTATAAGGTTATCTTTATTGTTTCCATCGTTACTACCGCGGCGGTTGTTCTTACCAAGGGTATCGTTAACGGCTCGGGCAATATGGTTCTTACCGCTTTGGTTGTTGTTCTCATTATGGCGGTTAACGCAGGTTACGGCGGCGGATTCTCCAACGTACCCACACTTCTTTCCGACCATTACGGTATGTCCAGCATCAGCGCCTTGCACGGTATAACCCTTTCCGCTTGGGGTTTTGCAGGTCTTACAGGTAATAACCTTGCCAGCCTTATCGTTAACAAATTCGGCGCAAATAACGTTGCCGAGGGATATCAGGCTGTGCTTTACGTAACCCTTGCGCTTTATGCGGTTGCGCTTGTGTTAAGCTTTGTGTTCGTTCGTCCTAACAAAAATAAATAAATGCAATATAAAAGCCGTTGGAATTACTCCGACGGCTTTTTGTATAAGGCGATTTGGGTGTTTCGGGCTTTGCGTTTTTGGGAAACATCAAAATAAAAAATCCCGTTCGGAAGAACGAGATTTTTTGGTGCGGATGAAAGGACTTGAACCTTCACGCAATTGCACCGGTTTCTAAGACCGGCTCGTCTGCCAATTCCGACACATCCGCGTTAGTTCGAATTGTATCATAAAATAATTCATTTGTCAACCTATTTATAATATTAGAAAAATATGCATCACTGAATTATTTGATGCCCTTTGTTCATAGTGAAAAATACAATAAAAAATAGAAAAATACAATAAAAAATAAAAAAAGACTCGGGTTTGCCCGAGTCTTTACATTTTAAAGCTAAAAAATAACTTTTTCGCGATCTTCGCCTTTATCCAAGCCGAGAAACTTTAGGAGATAGGAGGAAACAAATAAAAATAAACGGAGGCGCAGGAGAGAGGATGAAGAATGGACAAAGAGCCCCGAAGGTGTAGAAATCTACTCCGAGAGGGCCCTTTGTTCATAGCGAAAAATACAATGAAAAATAAAAAAAGACTCGGGTTTGCCCGAGTCTTTACATTTTAAAGTCAAATAATAACTTTTTCGCGATCTTCGCCTTTATCCAAGCCGATCAACCGTTGTATGCGTCCTTATCTGCAATAATAATAGTATTGGGATGCAATTTAAGAAGGGTCGCGGGGTTGGAAGTGGTGATTTTGTCATCGAGAAGTTCGGAAACAGCCTGATGCTTAGCCTTGCCGGTAGCAAGAAGAATAATTGTCTTAGCCTTCATAATAGAAGCCATACCCATGGTAACTGCCTGAGTGGGAACGTCTTCCTTCTTTTCGAAGAAACGAGCGTTTGCATTGATGGTGCTTTCGGTAAGAGAGGTGAGGTGAGTACCTGCAACCAACTTTTCATCGGGTTCGTTAAATGCGATGTGGCCGTTCTGACCGATACCGAGAACTTGAATGTCAACGCCGCCTGCTGCGTCGATAGCTGCATCATATTCTGCGCCCATAGCTGCGGGATCTTCAGCCAAGCCGTCGGGAACACGGGTGTTAGCCTTGTCGATGTCGATGTGATCGAAGAAGTTAACGTTCATAAAGTAACGGTAGCTCTGATCGTGGGTGGGAGCGAGGGGATAGTATTCGTCAAGGTTAAAGCTCTTGCAATCCTTGAAAGAGATTTCGCCCTTCTGGTTCATATCCGCAAGAATCTTGTACATACCAACGGGGGTAGAGCCTGTAGCAAGACCGAGAACGGAATTGGGTTTCATATAAACTTGTGCCGCGAAAATTTTAGCGGCTTCTTTTGCAACTGCATCTGCATTTTCACAAACGATAATTCTCATTGAGATATACCTCCGAAAATTTATTTTTCTGCCTTGGATTATATCACTACTGCGCCGAAAAGTCAAGTCAAAAAGCCTTTTATTCTTATATTTGGTGCTGTTGCTTATTTATGTTTCTGTTCAAGAATAATTTGTGAACATTTTATAAATAAAATGAAAAGTTCACCTTGACAGCACCGTGGTAATATGATATAATAACACAAGCGATGATATGTCGCAAATTGTAATTTTGGAGGTTTTTTCAGATGACAAGAAAAGAAATGAAAACACTGGCAAAACAGCAAATCAAAGGGAAAATAGGCGTATTGTTTTTGATTGCGCTTATTATAGCGTTGGTTAGCGGTATATGCAGCGTGGTACCCGCGGTAGGTTCTATTGCTTCTTTGGTAATCACCCCCGCTTTAACTCTCAGTACATTTTTGGTGTACTATAAGTTGTCTAAAGATTCTTCGTTCCAGCCTTCTGCGGGCGACTCTTTCGGCGGCTTTAAGTATTTCACCAAAGCCTTCTGTGTTTATTGGGCACAGGCTATTTTCACCTTCCTTTGGACCTTGTTGTTCTACATCCCCGGTTTGATCAAGGGTATCGCTTATTCTCAGGCGATGTACATCCTTATAGATAACCCCGAAATCAGCGGCAGAGAAGCAATTAAGAAGTCTTCCGAAATGATGAACGGTCATAAGATGGATTATTTTGTTCTTCAGCTTTCCTTTATCGGTTGGATTATTTTAGGCTTTTTCACTCTTGGTATTTTGTATATCTGGTTGGTGCCTTATATAAATGCAACCAATGCAAACTTCTATCAGAGCATTAAGCCTGCCGAAACCTACGATTTCACCGCAACTGAATCTGTTGCCACCGAAGAAATTCCCGCAGATAATAACTAAATCAACCAAAAAGCATCACCCGAAGCAGTTTGTTGCCTTCGGGTGATTTTTTGTTTCGCGAATATGCAAAATTCAGCAAATAAATCAACTTTATTTATGTGCATTTTAACTGTAAATCATTGACAATATGCCAAAAATGTGTTAATCTTATATAAGTGCGCCCCCTATGTACCCCGAAACGGAGTCATATGGCTGCGTATAAATATAAAATAAGTATATTATAAAAAGAGGTATACGTTATGAAAAGACTGGTTTCTGTTTTGTTAACGCTTTTTATGCTGTTAACAATGCTGCCCGTTTCGGCATTTATGTCCGTAAGCGCCGCAGACAGTACGCTCCTTGGTGAAGCCAACGCAAACAGCAGCTTCACTTTGGATATTTCCGCCCCCGACCATTACGTTGCGGGCGAAGAGGTTACCGTTACCGTTACGGTAAATAACCTTAATACCACCACCGGTTTGCACCACGTTCAAGGCGGTCTTTATTTCGATCCTGACGTTCTCGGCTTCGGTTTTGACCTTATCGTGAACAAAGAATTGCCGGGCAGCCTTGTTCCTTACGAAGAATGGGAAGATTTTTCCAAGCTTGGTCAGGATGCAAACGGCAATTGGTATATCGTTATCGATGCTGTTACAGCCGGATACGTAGATGATACAACCGGCGAGTATCTCTTTAGCGATGATATTAAGGACGGCGACCTTGTATTTAACTTTACGTTTATTGCAAAAGCCGATGCTACCGGCGACACCGCGGTTTATATCCCCCACGCTACGGTTTTGGGTGATTACTACGATGTAGAGCCTCCTTATGCTCACACCGCATACGTTGGTAACGGTAGTATTGACTATATCGCAGAAAAGGTTGTTGAGGATTCTTCTTCCGAGGAGCCTTCCTCTTCCGAAGCACCTTCCTCTTCCGAAGAACCCTCTTCCGAAGAACCTACTCCTTCCGAAGACCCCTCCAACGGCTTTGATGAAAATGCCGAGCTTTTGGGCGATAAGAATGCGGATGCATCCTTTACAATGGATATCACCGCGCCCGAATCCTACGTTGCGGGCGAATCGGTTGTGGTAACCGTTACCGTTAATAACGTAACTGCTTCCACAGGTCTTCAGCACGTACATGGCAACCTTTATTTCGACACCTCTGTTCTTGGCTTTGCGTTTGCCCTTAAGGACAAACAGGAAGTTAAGAACGCTATGGTTGCTCACAACGAATGGGAAGATATGACAAGACTTCGCACCGATGGCAACGGTTTGTGGTGGGTAGAGGTTGACGCTATTACCGCAGGTTACGAAGACCCCGAAAACCCCGGTGAATATACCTTCACTACCTTGAAGGGCGATAATCAGCTTGTATTCAACATTCCTTTCGTTGCTTTGGCAGATGCAAGCGGTGATACCGAGGTTTATATCCCTCACTCTACTGTTAAGAGCGAATATTACGATGCTGTAACCTTCGAGCACATTCCTTACGTTGGTAACGGCAGCGGCGCATATGTTGCAGATGCAACTCCCGTTGAAGAGCCTTCCTCCGAAGAACCCTCTTCCTCTGAAGAACCCTCTTCTTCCGAAGAACCCTCTTCTGAAGAACCCTCTTCCGAAGAACCTTCTTCTCCCAAGGAACCCTCCTTGCCCGAATCTCCCGAAAACCTTGTAAACCTTGTTTTGGGCAACTCCTATACTCCCTCGATTACTCCCAACGCTTCTTATCCCGACAGTGGAAACGAACTTACCGACGGTATTCTTGTAAGCGATTCTAACATTACCGAACCTTACTATAAGGACGAAAAGTGGGTTGGTTACAATCTTACAAAGTCTCTTCGTTCCTTTGATATTTCTGCTGCACTTGGCGACGGCGAAACCGTTTATGCCCTTTACAGAGTAGAAATCAACTTGGGTACCGATGCGGTTACTTCCGGTATACATAACCCCGCAAGTGTTACTGCATACTATAAGAACGGCGATGGCGAATGGGTTCAGTTTGGCGAAACCTATTCTAACGGAACAGGCATCACCGATACCGTTGCTTTGAACGTTGTTTTCGAAGAAAAGGGCGTTCGCGCAACCGACATTAAGGTTCAGATTACCGGTAGAGACGGCAAAAACCTTGTTTGGGTTGGTGAAATTGCCGCTTACGGTGTTGACCCCAACCTTCTTTTGGGCAACTCCTATACCTCTACACTTGATCCCAACCCTTCTTATCCCGACAGCGGAAACGAACTTACCGACGGTATTCTTGTAAGCGATTCTAACATTACCGAACCTTACTATAAGGACGAAAAGTGGGTAGGTTATACTCTTACCAAGTACGTTCGTTCCTTCGATATCACTGCTGTACTTGGCGATGGCGAAACCGTTTACAACCTCGAAAAGGTTGCTGTTAACGTAGGTACCGATGCGGTTACCTGCGGTGTCCACAACCCCGCGGGCATTACCGTGTTCTATAAGAACGGCGATGGCGAATGGAAGCAGTTTGGCACAGCATATTCAAACGCAGAACCTATCACCGATACCGTTGCTTTGAACGTTGTTTTCGAATCCGATGCAGTTCGCGCAACTGACGTTAAGATTCAGTTCGCCGGCAGAGACGGCAAAAACCTTGTTTGGGTTGGCGAAATCTCCGCATACGGCTTTGAAGTTAATTTCAATGATGACATACCTGAAGAAGATTCTTCTGAAGACGTTTCTTCTGAAGATCCTTCCTCCTCCGAAGACGTTTCTTCTGAAGATCCTTCCTCCTCCGAAGACGTTTCCTCCGAAGAACCCTCTTCCTCCGAAGATATCTCTTCCGAAGAACCCTCTTCCTCCGAAGATATCTCTTCCGAAGAACCTTCTTCCTCCGAAGAACCTTCCTCCGAAGAACCCTCTTCCTCCGAAGAACCCTCTTCTTCCGAAGAACCTAGCGTTTCGGATGACCTTCTCGGTGTTGAAAACGCTAACCCCAACTTTACAATGGATATTACCGCCCCCGAAAGCTACGTTGCGGGCGAAGAAGTTATTGTAACCGTAACCGTAAATAACGTAAATGCAATCAACGGTTTGCAGCACGTACACGGCAAGATGTATTTCGATCCCGAAGTTCTTGGCTTTAACGTTCCTCTTAAGGATAAGCAGGAACTTAAGAATACCTTTGCCGGTCTTAACGAATGGGAAGATATGACCAGACTTCGCACCGACGGCAACGGCATTTGGTGGGTAGAAGTAGATGCTACTACCGCAGGTTACGAAAACCCCGAAAAACCCGGCGAATACCTCATTACCGACGTATTCGAAGATGGTGTGTTGGTATTTAACGTTAAATTTATCGCTTTGGCAGATGCTACGGGCGATACCGCGGTATACATTCCTCACTCTACCGTATACGGCGACTTTTTCCACCTTACCACTTTCGAGCATACCGCTTACGTAGGTAACGGTACAAAGGCATATATCGCCGAGGGCGAAGCAGTTGTTGAACCCTCTTCTTCTGAAGAACCTTCTTCCGAAATTGAGTCCTCTGAGGTTGAATCCTCCGAAGATATCTCTTCTGAAGAACCCTCTTCCTCCGAAGAACCCTCTTCCTCTGAAGAACCTTCCTCCGAAGAACCCTCTTCTGAAGAACCTTCTTCCTCCGAAGAACCCTCCTCCGAAGAACCCTCTTCCTCCGAAGAACCCTCTTCCTCTGAAGAGCCTTCCTCCGAAGACCCTTCCTCCGAAGAACCTTCTTCTTCCGAAGAACCTAGCGTTTCGGATGACCTTCTCGGTGTTGAAAACGCTAACCCCAACTTTACAATGGATATCACTGCACCCGAAACCTACGTTGCGGGCGAAGAATTTATTGTAACCGTAACCGTTAACAACGTTAACGCCTCTAAGGGTCTCCAGCACGTACACGGTAAGCTTTATTTCGACCCCGAAATTTTCGGATTTAACGTTGCGCTTAAGGATAAGCAGGAACTTAAGAACACCTTTGCCGGTCTTAATGAATGGGAAGATATGACCAGACTTCGCACCGACGGCAACGGCACTTGGTGGGTAGAGGTTGACGCGGTTACCGGTGGTTATGAAGATCCCAATAACTCCGGCGAATACCTCTTTACCGACGTATTTGAAGACGGAATCCTCGTATTCAATATTAAGTTTATTGCTTTGGCAGATGCTATAGGCGACACTGCTTTGTATATTCCTCACTCCACCGTATACGGCGACCATTACGAAATGGTTTACCCCTATACTCACACCTCTTATATCGGTAACGGCTCCGCAGTAACTATTGCGCGCAGTGTACACGTATGTAAGGGCGTTGGCGAATGGATTTCCGACGGCACCAACCACTGGAAGCTCTGTACCTGCGGTGAAAAGGTTGATGTTGCAACCCACACCCCCGGCGCAGAAGCCGATTGTGAAAACGATCAAATCTGTACCGAATGTGAACGTGTACTCGTAGAAGCATACGGCCATAAGGCTGAAAGCGACAAACTCTACAGCGATGCAAACAACCACTGGAAGCTTTGCTCTTGCGGTGAAAAGGTTGATGTTACAGCCCATACCCCCGGCGCAGAAGCAGATTGCGAAAACGATCAAATCTGTACCGAATGTGAACGTGTACTCGTAGAAGCATACGGCCACAAGGCTGAAAGCGACAAGCTCTACAGCGATGCAAACAACCACTGGAAGCTTTGCTCTTGCGGTGAAAAGGTTGATGTTACAGCCCACACCCCCGGCGCAGAAGCAGATTGCGAAAACGATCAAATCTGTACCGAATGCGAACGCGTACTCGTAGAAGCATACGGCCACAAGGCTGAAAGCGACAAGCTCTACAGCGACGGAACCAACCACTGGAAGCTTTGCTCTTGCGGTGAAAAGGTAGATGTAGCAGAACACACCCCCGGCACAGAAGCAGATTGCGAAAACGATCAGATTTGTACCGAATGTGAACACGTACTCGTAGAAGCATACGGCCACAAGGCTGAAAGCGACAAGCTCTACAGCGATGCAAACAACCACTGGAAGCTTTGCTCTTGCGGCGAAAAGGTTGATGTTACAGCCCACACCCCCGGTGCAGAAGCAGATTGCGAAAACGATCAAATCTGTACCGAATGTGAACGTGTACTCGTAGAAGCATACGGCCACAAGGCCGAAAGCGACAAACTCTACAGCGATGCAAACAACCACTGGAAGCTCTGCTCTTGCGGCGAAAAGGTTGATGTTACAGCCCACACCCCCGGCGCAGAAGCAGATTGCGAAAACGATCAAATCTGTACCGAATGTGAACATGTACTTGTAGAAGCATACGGGCACAAGGCTGAAAGCGACAAGCTCTACAGCGATGCAAACAACCACTGGAAGCTCTGCTCTTGCGGTGAAAAGGTTGATGTTACAGCCCACACCCCCGGCGCAGAAGCAGATTGCGAAAACGATCAAATCTGTACCGAATGTGAACGCGTACTCGTAGAAGCATACGGACACTCCGCTAAGGATGACAAGTGGTACAACGATGAAAATAACCACTGGCACGAATGTAACTGCGGCGAGCATTTGAACGAAGATGCACACGAAGGCGAATGGGTTGTTACGGTTGAACCCGATTTCCGTGTTGAAGGTGAAGAATCTCTTATCTGTAAGACCTGCGGACACGTAATGGAAACCAGAACACTTCCCTCGAAGTATATGATTGGCGACCTCGACTACAACGGCGAGATCACCTCTATGGACTACATTCTTCTTAAGCGTGTATACTTTGATGCATATCAGATCGCAGATATAAGAGCTGCCGACATTAACGGCGACGGCGAGATTACCTCTATGGACTATATCTTGCTCAAGCGCGTATACTTCGACGTATACCACATAACTGTTGATTAAACTATAAAAAGTGCCGAAACGGGTTTTCCGTTTCGGCATTTCTTTATACACCGTTTGTTTGTACAAAAGGGCGAAAATGTTTTTTTGTACCCCACCATCTGTTGACAATATATCTAAAATGGTGTATAATACTGACATAAGTATGTAAACAGCGCGCGTATATGTAAAAAAGGCGCGTAAACGGAGGTTAATTATGCAAAAAATCAAAAAGCTGTTGTGCGTTCTTTTGGTTGCCACCATGGTTTTCTCTATGGTTGTTGCTACCACTTTGAGCGCTTCTGCAGCATCACCTTTACCTCACCTTGTTCAGCTTGACACCGTTTGGAAGAGCTATTCCTACGGCGGCGGCACTCTTTATAAAACAGGTTGTGGTATTTTCTCGTTAAGTAACGCTGTAGGTTATCTTACAGGTAAAAGAATCGACGTTCCCACTGCCGCAAAGTGGGCTCACAGCATTAATGCTTATAACGTAAACGGCGGCGACGGTACATACAGATTGGTTCTTTACCCTAAGGTTCAGGCTAAATATGGCGCGCAGTATGGCTTCACCTTGAACTGCAACGGCGGTCAGGGTTGGTGGGCAGGTTCTTCCAGCTCGGTTCTTAAACAGCACCTTGCCAACGGCGGTGTTGCTATCGGCCACGTTCCCGGCCACTTTATCGCTATTGTAGACTATAACTACACCACCAATAAATTCCACGTACTTGACAGTGCACCTTCTACCGCAAGAGGTACAACCAGCGGCAGAGGCGACTGTTGGGTAACTCAGTCCCGCCTTGCTACCGGCAAGCTTAAGCTGGACTGGTTCTGTCTCCTTTCTGCAACAGGTACTCCCGCAGACGAACAGGATAACGAAAAATCCCTTCTTGCATCTGCAATCGAAACCGCAAAGGATAAGCGTTACGACCAATACAGCGCGGAAAGTATTGCTACCTTCCGTTCTGCTTACAGCAACGCGGTTACGGTTTATAATAATGCATCCTCTACTTCCGATAACTATAAATCCGCAAGAACCGCTTTGGAATCGGCTATGAAAACCTCTGCCGCTACCATCGTTTCCTCGGGTAAATCCTACACTACTTCTGCTGTGTTCAATCCCGATGGCGACCAAAAGGACAACGGCGTTAAGCTTGTTGACGGCTCTAAGGGTAATTCCGACGGCGGTACCGCAAACTTCGTTGGCTTCAAGGGCGAAGCAAGCGTTGTTGTAGACCTCGGTTCTGTTCAGCAGTCCAATATGTACAAAATTTATATGACAGCGGGCGACTGGGGTGTTGCAGTTCCTTACGGCGACCAGCTCTCTATGAAAATTTCTGTTTCGGATAACAACTCTACCTTTACCGAGGTTGCTTCCGTAAATAATTCTATCCGTACAGGCGTTAAAAACGGCAATTGGGAAACCGTAACTCTTACCGCCGTTTTGGACCAAAAGGTCAGCGCAAGATATGTTAAATTTACAGTTAACAGCACCGCTTCCAACAATTTCGTTTGGTTGGATGAGGTTGAGGTTATGTCCGGCGATCCCTTGCTTTCGGGCCATATCTATATAAACGGCATTAACAAAAAAATCGGCTCGGGCGACTGTTTTATCTTCACCCCTGCCTTCGGCGCAATCACTGTTGACACCGCAAACCACGCTTGGACAGCAAACGTTGTTGCAAAGTGGGACGAGGTTAAATACGGTTACGTTGTAACACAGCGTTTCTTCGGCGAAGGCGCATCTACACCTTCCGTAACCTTGGCTTCCGATGAAATCTTTATTGCCGCTAACAACTGGGAAACCGGTGTTACCGACGGCAGTGCGGTTAAAGGCAGTGCGGCTAACACCAACACTGTAAACGCAATTCAGGTTGGCGATATCGTTCGTCTTGACGGTATCGACGTTGTATATACCAATACAATCGAGGTGGCTTCCTACGTTAAGGTTGAAACCGCTTCGGCACCCCCTGTACAGACCGAATGCCCCCACGTTGCAGGTCCCGAAAGCTGTACAAATGATCAGGTTTGCTTAAGCTGCGGCGTTGTTCTTGCAACCGCAAAGGGACACGATGACGGCGAATGGGAACTTGAAGAAAACCTTAAGCACCGCAAGTGTACCAAGTGTGGCGAGGTTCTCGAAACTGTGGAGATAAGCGACGAGGATCCTGCCGATATGGGCGATATCGACGGCAACGGTTCTTTGAACTCTATGGACTATATGCTCCTTAAGCGCGCATATTTCGATGCTTACGCTATGGCAAAGCCTGAAAATGGCGACATTGACGTTAACGGCAATTTGAACTCTATGGACTATATGCTTCTTAAGCGTGCTTACTTCGGCATTTATAAGCTGAACGACGGCGCTTACGAATCTGCATACGAAGCAGTTGTTAACGATTGGAAATCCCAGGAAAGCGACACCGTTATTCTCGGCGGCGCATGGACCTATGACCTTAACGATGACGGCGACCGCGAGCTTGTGGTTCAGATTTCCGACGATGAGGGCAGAAGCACCTATTACTTCTACGCTTACGAAAACGAAAAGGCTGTAAAAATCGGCGAAAAATACGGCGATTACAGCACAATCGAAACCGACGGCGCAAACCTTTATATCTGCTGTACCGATGCAGATTTGCACATCGCTTATAAGGTTACTTATGAAAACGGCACCTTCTTGACCAAGAGCCAAGAATACGACGGCGAAAAACTTCCTTACGTAGGTACCGACGTAGATAATCCTTTGAAAGCGTTTTAAGTAAAAACAATAAAACGGACGTTATTTGCGAGACTTCCCATAAGGAAGTCTCGCAGTTTTATTCGCCGTCATGGGGTCCCCGCAAAACATGGTTTTGCGGGGTTGTTTATTCAGCGAGTGATATTGCTCCGCAGTGATATTATGCTTCGCATAGTTATATTGCCTACGGCAGTTTAAGGCGAATAAAATAACACTGAAGCCGATAGGCTTCAATAACACTATTGCTTTGCAATAATATCACTCCGACGAAGTCGGAATAAAACTTGAAAAGCATTAT
>SVQU01000013.1 GCA_015065165.1 Oscillospiraceae bacterium
TAATGTTAACGTTGGTTGCAAGGTTTTCTCTGGTGTCAACTGTTACAACGTTATAAGAGTCAATGCCATCAAGGTCGCTTCTTTCGAGAGCAATGAAAGCTGCGCAATAATCAATACAATCGGGATAAGCGAGATCAGGGTCGCTTATCCAACGGTCAATGCTGATGGTCATAACGCGTTTTTTTACATTAATCTCGCGCAATTCTAACTCATATCCGGGATTGGGCAAAGTAAGTACGAAGGCTAAAACCACATTATTATCAAAGAAAGAATTGGGTATGGTAGCAAGATATTCGCTTATGTTAGTGCTAATGTTGCTCATGCTGTCAGTGCACGCATTGTCAAGGAATTCAACACATTTATCGGTGCTGTCTAAAATGCAAACTTCGTTCCATTTGGAGTTGCCGTCCGTAACAGCGGAACTAACGTGTGTTGCGTTAATAAACTGTACACTGTAATCAATGCTCTTTTCCTCTGCCGAAACCGAAATCGGGATAGATACCAAAATCATAACCAAACAACATAGAATAGATACGAAACGTTTCATAAACCGTTCCCCCTTTTTTAATAAATTTTTTTGTTTGGGTGAGTGTTGTTTTTGCATCCTCATTATATATATGTCATTATATATATGTCGCGAAAACCAAAAATGTCTATAAAAAATTTATAAATTTTTGAAATTTTTTCGAGAATGCAAAAAAACAGTTTTTGTTGCCTCCCGCAAAAGTAAAAAAGTGCACAACCAAAGCTGTGCACAAAAACACAAAGCTCCGATTGTCGGCAAACAAAAATCTCACAACTCACAAAAGGTATGTGGGAAAAGAGCGTCTGTGTTTTTAACGGTATAAAAACACACACACGCCTTTGTGAGGAATTTGGAATTTTGTTTGCCACCTACATTGTACCACGGCTATAGTCAAATTACAAGCCGTTCACCGCGCAAGTGGGCGATTTTTGGTTAAAATCAACAACCAATTCTGCAATAAACAACAAAAAGACGGCGTTTTTCCAACACCGTCTTTTGGTTATATTGTTCAATTAGATATCGTCAACAACGTCCAAAGCGTCTTTTCTGGAAAGGTTAAGTCTGCCCTTGTCGTCAATTTCCGAAACGATAACCTTAATGGTATCGCCGATAGAAACAACGTCTTCAACTTTTGCAACACGCTTCTTATCAAGCTGGGAAATGTGAACCAAGCCCTCTTTACCGGGAGCGATTTCAACGAATGCACCGAAATTCATAATTCTGGTAACGGTACCGAAGAAAATTTCACCGGGCTCGGGGTCCTTCGCGATAGCTTCAACAATCTTCAACGCCTTGTAAGCGTTTTCCTTGTTAACTGCTGCGATAAATACGCTACCGTCGTCCTCGACGTCCCGCTTTGAAACAATTTGCAAAACTTTCTTGTTGACACCATCCCCTCCAATCCACCGTAGGGGCGATTCACGAATCGCCCGTTTTATCATTCGATATCCGAACAAATAAAAAATCGCCTCGGGTATATTCCCGAGGCAATTGATTTTTTGTTTTAGGAAAATGCGTATTGACCGAAGTAGCAACGTTTAACAATCAAATAATCCATAGGATCAATTTCACCGTTTTTGTTAACGTCCGCGTTGCGTTTCTGAACTTCATCAAAATCATAATTGTTGAAATAATGACGCTTAAGGAACAAATAACTCATAGAGGTCAAACCAATGGTAATGTCTTCGTTATAGAAAGGAAGATCCCAATTAAGATGGTTTACGCACAAATAGAACGAACTGTTTTCGTAATCGTTGCTCATTTCATAAACGAACAACTTGCCGTTTTCACCTCTTGTGGTGCCGGACATGTTTGCATCAACGTAAAGCGTAAAATCCGAGTAGTTGCCCATATTATAAATTTTGTCGAAAGTATAGCAAACGTTTTTGTATTGCTCTTTTTCGTATGCAACAACCAAAATCTTATGGTCAAAGTAATTGTCTGCCAAGCCTTCCGCAAATGCTGTGAATTCGGCGGAATCGTACTTTGCAACTAAAACAGCCAATTCGTCTGCGCTGTTAACAACAACGGGTTCAGCAAAGTCGGTAACCGGAGCGTCAAATACGTGTCCGGTAAAGCCTATCGCTAAGCTTTGGTTGTGGTCTCTGTCAATAAGAGAGTATTTGGTAACGTCGTTAAGCAAATCCTTGTCCATTTCAACCGTATTTATGTAATATTCGGGAACAGTGGGATAAGCCCTATCTTCCTCGGGACCGTTGTAACCATAAACTATGGTCATAACACCGTCAACCTTTGTGATACGTACGTTAAAATAGGTCCTGTCGGGACATCCCGAATAAAATACGCTTGTAAGAATAACCTTTTCTTCGAAGAAATCTTCCGGAAATTCAGCAAAATAATCTCCAACCTCGGGTTGGTTATAGCCTGCGCTGATATCCAAAGCAATAAATTCTTCTGCCTTTTCTGCGCTGTCTATAATGTACAATAAACCTTTGTCAAATTTACTTTCGAAAGCTTCGATAGGGAAATCATCTGCTTTGAAGAATTTGGGATTTTCTGCGAGGTCTTGTCTAAGATCGGTTTCAATTACGTCGATAGAGGAAACACCGTCAAGAACGTCTTTGTCAACCTCAATCATTGTTGCGTAGCAACCGATTGCCTCGGGCTTTCCTTGGTCGAGATCGATTTCCCACCAATCCAATTTAACGGTTATAACACTGCCTTGTTTAATTAGATTACGAACTTTAAATTCGTAGCCAAAATAGCATGGGGTGAAGCTGGTAACAACAATCAACGACTTTGTTGCATAGAAATCCTGAGATAATGCGTTGAAATATTCATCAACATAGGGGTTGTAGTTTCCTAACAATCCAACGAATTCTGCCTGTTCTTCTGCAGTATTCAAAACGTAGCTTCCGTTGAGGTCAGAAACGTAACTGTTAATGTAAACAGTTTCCTCGGTGTAATCAATGCTCTTTTCCTCTGCCGAAACCGAAATCGGGATAGATACCAAAATCATAACCAAACAACATAGAATAGATACGAAACGTTTCATAAACCGTTCCCCCTTTTTTAATAATTTTTTTGTTTGGGTGAGTGTTGTTTTTGCATCCTCATTATATATATGTCGCGAAAACCAAAAATGTCTATAAAAAGTTTATAAATTTTTGAAATTTTTTTGAAAATGCAAAAAACAGTTTTTGTTGCCTCCCGCAAAAGTGAAAAAGTGCACAACCGAAGCTGTGCACGAAAACACAAAGCTCCGATTGTCGGCAAACAAAAATCTCACAACTCACAAAAGGTATGTGAGAAAAGAGCGTCTGTGTTTTTAACGTATAAAAACACACACACGCCTTTGTGAGGAATTTGGAATTTTGTTTGCCACCTACATTGTACCACGGCTATAGTCAAATTACAAGCCGTTCACCGCGCAAGTGGGCGATTTTTGGTCAAAATCAACAACCAATTCTGCAATAAACAACAAAAAGACGGCGTTTTTCCAACACCGTCTTTTGGTTATATTGTTCAATTAGATATCGTCAACAACGTCCAAAGCGTCTTTTCTGGAAAGGTTAAGTCTGCCCTTGTCGTCAATTTCCGAAACGATAACCTTAATGGTATCGCCGATAGAAACAACGTCTTCAACCTTTGCAACACGCTTCTTATCAAGCTGGGAAATGTGAACCAAGCCTTCTTTACCGGGAGCGATTTCAACGAATGCACCGAAATTCATAATTCTGGTAACGGTACCGAAGAAAATTTCACCGGGCTCGGGGTCCTTGGCGATGGCTTCAACAATCTTCAACGCCTTGTAAGCGTTTTCCTTGTTAACTGCCGCGATAAATACGCTACCGTCGTCCTCGATGTCAATCTTACAATCGTTGTCAGCGCAAATCTTCTGAATAACCTTACCGCCGGAACCGATAACCTCACGAATCTTTTCGGGGTCGATCTTAGTGGAGATCATCTTGGGTGCATACTTGGAAACGTCATCTCTGGGCTCTGCAATGCACTTTGTCATAACTTCGTCGAGAATATAGTTTCTGCCCTCGTGGGTGGTTGTCAAAGCCTGCTTAATGATTTCGGGGGTAAGACCGTCAATCTTAAGGTCCATCTGAATGGAGGTGATACCCTTCTTGGTACCTGCAACCTTAAAGTCCATATCGCCGAAGAAGTCTTCAAGACCCTGAATGTCGATCATAGTATCCCAATTGTCGCCTTCGGTAATAAGACCGCAGGAAATACCTGCAACAGGAGCCTTAATGGGAACACCCGCGTCCATAAGCGCAAGGGTAGAACCGCAAACCGAAGCCTGAGAGGTAGAACCGTTGGAGGAAACAACCTCGCTTACCAAACGGATAGCATAGGGGAATTCTTCAACAGAGGGAAGAACGGGAACAAGAGATCTTTCTGCCAACGCGCCGTGGCCGATTTCGCGCCTGCCGGGGCTTCTTGCAGCCTTAGCTTCGCCAACCGAATAACCGGGCATGTTGTAGTGGTGCATATATCTCTTGGTTTCTTCTTCGTCAATACCGTCAAGAAGCTGCGCTTCGCTAACGGGCGCAAGGGTAGCGATGGTAAGAACCTGTGTCTGACCTCTGGTAAAGAGACCCGAACCGTGGGTTCTGGGAAGCAAGGAAACCTGTGCATCCAAAGGACGGATTTCGTCCATTCTTCTGCCGTCAACACGCTTCTTTTCGTCAAGCAACCATCTGCGAACGATCTGCTTCTGCAATTTGTAAAGGCATTCGTCTATCATAGCCTTGCTTTCGGGATATTCTTCTTCAAGCTCGGCGTAAACTCTTTCGTAAATGGGCTGAAGTGCCGCATCGCGAATTCTCTTGTCATCGGTGTCAAGAGCAGCCTTAACGTCTTCTGCAACCATCGCTTCGATTTTGTCAAACATATCGTGGTCGATGTCGCAGGAGGTGTATTCATATTTAGGCTTGCCGATTTCTGCCTGAATGTCGCTGATGAAATCGCAAATAGGCTTAATAGCCTCGTGTGCCTTCATAATAGCTTCATACATGGTGTCGTCGTCAACTTCGTTTGCGCCTGCTTCAATCATAACTACCTTGTTTTTGCTACCTGCAACGGTAAGCTCAAGGTCGCTCTTTGCTCTCTGCTCTGCGGTGGGGTTGATAACGATTTTGCCGTCAACCAAACCAACGAAAACGCCTGCGATAGGACCGTTCCAAGGAATGTTGGAAATGGAAATCGCAATAGAAGCGCCGATCATTGCGGAAATTTCGGGAGAGCAATCGGGGTCAACCGACATAACGGTGAGAGAAAGTACAACGTCGTTGCGGAGATCCTTGGGGAAGAGGGGACGGATAGGTCTGTCGATAACGCGGGATGCAAGAATAGCATGCTCGGTGGGACGACCTTCACGTCTGTTCCAGCTGCCGGGGATCTTACCTGCGGCGTAAAGTCTTTCTTCGTAATCTACCGAGAGGGGAAGGAAGTCGATTCCGTCTCTGGGTGCGGCAGACATGGTTGCGTTTGCAAGCACTGCGGTTTCACCGTAGCGTACCAAGCAAGAACCGCCTGCCAACTGTGCAAGCTTACCTGTTTCGATAACAAGGGGTCTGCCTGCGAGCTCATAGCTGAATGTTTTAAAGTTCTCAAACATAGCAAATTTTCCTTTCGTTTTTTAAAAAATATAATCGAAAGGCTATCGAGCAAGTTTAACACTTAACTACAAACCGAAAAATCTTTCGAGCCATAGTTAACTGCTAAACCACCCGAACGCCTATAAGATTTCTTGTAGGGGGCGATTCACGAATCACCCGAATTAAAATTCTTGTAGGGGCGATTCACGAATCGCCCGAATTAAAAGTGAAGGGTTTTAAAACGCTTAAAATACTTGCCGTTTTTCATCGAGAGCAAAGCGGATTCAACGAAACACCTCGGAAATCCAAAAACCTCCGAGGTGTGTTTCGTCTGAAAAATAAATCGAAAAACTTATTTACGGATGCCGAGTCTTTCGATAACGGAACGGTATCTTTCGATATCGTTCTTGAGAAGATAGTTAAGGAACTTTCTTCTCTTACCGATCATCTGCTGCATACCTCTGCGGGAGTGGTTGTCCTTAGGGTTCTTCTTGAGATGCTCGGTGAGTTCAGCGATTCTCTTGGAAAGAATAGCGATCTGTACTTCGGGAGAACCGGTGTCGCCTTCGTGTACAGCGTATTCTTTGATGAGGTTTTGCTTTACGTCCTTGTTAAGCATGGTGTTTCACCTTTCTAAAAAATATTTTTCGGGGTAAACCTGGCAAACGGTTGGTGAAATCGGGCAAAAACACCCGTGTGCCCTGTAAACCGGGCAAACCCCAAAATGCGAAAAATCCGCATTCCTTTGAAATATAACATAAATTTTCTCGTTTGTAAAGACCTTTGTGATAATTTTTTGTATTTTTGCGATAAAAATACGTCAAGACCGTATTTATAATATATTTATTGTAGAGAATTTGATTTTTCCTCTTATAACTCTTGATTTTTATCTGAAAAAGTGGTAAAATACTGGAAATAATAATGTAAAATTCGGAAAGAGTGTGCTTATGACCTTTTTGCTGTTCCTGCGCAAGCATATAGATGCGGCGATAAGAATCACCGCGGCGGTTGCTCTTTGCGCTCTTACGGTGGCATATTTGTTTGCCTTCCGCGGCGGTAAATTACCCCATTCTGCCGATGGCGATGCATTCGATACGGTGTATGCGTTAGAGCAAACAGAAAACGACGAACCCGAAACTCAATTAGATTAAAATATATTAAGTTTTAAGGAGATATGGCATGATCACTAAAAAAGAAACAGTCGCAATGCTCCTGGCAGGCGGGCAGGGAAGCCGCTTGCATTTGTTGACCGAGCGAATCGCAAAGCCCGCAGTTCCCTTCGGCGGCAAATACCGCATTATTGATTTTCCCCTTTCCAACTGTGTAAATTCGGGCATAGACACGGTGGGTGTGCTTACCCAGTACCAACCCCTTGCCTTGAACGAATACATAGGTAACGGCCAGCCTTGGGATTTGGACCGTACCTACGGCGGTGTTACCACTCTGCCTCCTTACCAAGGCCAAAAACGTGCCGACTGGTATAAGGGCACCGCAAACGCAATTTATCAGAACATCCAGTTTATCGACAGATACGATCCCGATTATGTGGTTATTCTTTCGGGCGACCATATTTATAAAATGGACTATGCCGAAATGATAGAAAATCATAAAAAGAACGGTGCCGATTGTACTATCGCCGTGTTCGATGTTCCTCTTTCCGAAGCATCCCGTTTCGGCATAATGACAACCGATTCCGAAATGCGTATTACCGAATTTGCCGAAAAACCCAAGGAACCTAAGAGCACCAAGGCATCTATGGGTGTTTACGTTTTCAGCAAGGATAAACTCGTTTCTTATCTCGAGGCTGACGAAGCGGATGAAAACAGCTCTAACGACTTTGGTAAAAACATCATCCCCGCTATGCTTGCGGCAGGCGAAAAGCTTTTCGCTTTCGAATTTTCGGGCTATTGGAAGGACGTTGGTACCATCGACAGCCTTTGGGAATCCAATATGGACCTCTTGGGTAAGCGTCCCGCCCTTAATCTTCGCGATGGCGAATGGCGTGTTCTTTCCCGTAACGAAGCTCTCCCTCCTCACTTCGTAGGTCAGGGCGCGGTTATTACAAACTCTATCGTTACCGAGGGTTGCGAAATCTACGGTACGGTTATTAACAGTGTTCTTTCCGAGGGCGTTGTTGTTGAACGCGGCGCAATTGTTAAAGACAGCGTTATTCTCGGTAAGGTTGTTATCAAGGCGGATGCCACCGTTGACTATTCGGTTATCGATGCCGATACGGTTGTGGGCAAGGGCGCGTCGGTTGGTAAAGAGATTGCAAACTCCAAGGGTATCACCCTTTTGGGCGGCGGTCTTAAGGTTCCCGATAACGTTTCTGTTCCCGATGGTGTTATCTGTGATAACAAAATGTTAAAAGAACTTGCGGCGAATAAATAAGGAGGTAAAGTTATGAGCGCAGTAGGAATTATCTTTTCCAGCATAAACGAAAAAAGCGTATACGAGCTTACCAAGCAACGTACAATGGCTTCCGTGCCTTTCGGTTGCCGTTACCGCCTTATCGACTTTGCCCTTTCCAATATGGTAAACTCGGGCATCAATCACGTGGGCTTGGTTACCCACTATAACTATCAATCCCTTATGGACCATATCGGCACAGGTAAGGATTGGGACTTGGCACGTCGCCACGGCGGTATTAAAATCCTCCCTCCCTATATCACCGCCTTTGCCAATAATACAAATACTCTGTATAATACCCGCCTCGAGGCGTTAATCAGCATCCGCGATTTCATTGCCGATTGCAAAGAGGACGTTGTGGTTCTTTCGGATTGCGATACTGTTTGCAATTTGGATTTCTCCGCAATGGTAGAACAACATATAGAATCCGGCGCGGATATCACGCTTGGCGTAAAGAGCAGCTACGTTTCACAGGACAGCACCCGTGCAATTACCATCGTAAATTCCGACGAAACGGGTAAGGTTACCGATATTGTCGACTATTCGGGCACCCGTAACGGCTTTGAGGACGTTTATATCCGTATTATGGTTATAGGCAGAAAATATCTTGAGGAGCTTATCACTAACGCTATGGCTCACGGCTATACCAGCTTTACCAAGGATATTCTCATCCGCAGCTATCAGCATCACGATATCCGTGTTTATAAATTCGACGGCTATTTCGCAACCATCCGTAGCATAAACGATTATTACAGCTGCAGTATGGATTTGCTCAAACCCGAAATCCGCCGTTCTCTCTTCGGCGAACGTACACGTCCCGTGTTCACCAAGGTTCGCAATTCTTCCCCCGCATCCTATTGCGACGGTGCAATCGTTCGCAATTCCTTAATTGCCGACGGATGCGTTATCGAGGGTACCGTTGAAAACTCTATCCTTTTCCGCGGTGTCAAGGTAGGGAAGAATACCCATATTAAAAACAGTATAATTATGCAGGATACCATCACAGGCGAAAACGTATATCTAAACTGCGTTATCACCGATAAAAACGTTGTAATCCGCGACGGCAGAGTTCTGTCGGGCCACGAAACACGCCCCTTCTTCTTGGATAAGGGCTCTAACGTGTAATTCTAAAGCATAATTGTAAAGGAAGATTAAAATGAAAAAGATACTTTACGTCGCAGGCGAAGCATTACCTTTCGCTTCGTCGGGCGGTCTGGGTGATGTAATCGGCTCTCTCCCTGCGGCTCTTTCCGCCGAGGGTGATAACGATATCCGCGTTGTAATGCCCCTTTATGCCCATATCGACGATAAATACAGAAGTAAGTTTGAATATTTGGGAAATAGGTTCGTTCAGCTTTCTTGGCGCTCCCTTTATTGCGGTATTTTCAAATATATCCATAAGGGCGTAACCTTCTATTTTTTAGATAACGAGTTTTATTTCAAACGCGGTTCTCTTTACGGCGAATTTGACGATGGCGAACGCTTTGCCTTCTTCTGCCGCGCCGCTTTGGAAATATTGCCCGATATCGATTTCTTCCCCGATATACTTCACGCCCACGATTGGCACGCCGCTTTAAGCGTTATCTATCTCAAGCAGTGCTATGCAAAGACCGACGATAGATATGCCAATATTAAGGCAGTGTTCACTATCCATAATATCCAATATCAGGGTCAATACGGCTTCGACCTTTTGGGCGACGTTTTCGGCCTTATGGCTTGGGATAAAGAAATTGTAGAGTATAACAATTGTATAAACCTTCTTAAGGGTGCCATTGTTTGTGCCGATGCGGTTACAACCGTAAGCCCCACCTATGCAAAGGAAATTCTTTCTCCCAAATTCTCCCACGGGCTTGATAACGTTTTAAATAACTTCAGCTTTAAGCTTTCGGGTATCCTAAACGGTATCGACCGCGATTATTATAATCCTTCCAAGGATAAAGAAATTTTCGCCAACTTCTCCTCCCGCAATACCGACGGCAAACAGCTTTGTAAATCCGGCTTGCAGAAGATGTTGGGCCTTCCCGAGAGGGACGTTCCCATGATAGCCGTAATTTCCCGTCTTGTAAGTCATAAAGGGCTAGACCTTGTTATGCTTGCGGGCGATGAGCTTATGAAGCAGGACGTTCAGTTCGTCGTTCTCGGTATGGGTGATAAAGGATACGAGGATTATTTCCGTTCTCTTTCCGAAAGATATCCCGATAAATGTAAGGCGTTAATTACTTATAACCGCGACCTTTCCAAGCAAATCTATTCCGCGGCGGATATCTTCCTTATGCCCTCTAAGAGCGAACCCTGCGGTCTCGCTCAAATGATTTGCTCTCGCTACGGCACAGTGCCTGTAATTCACGAAACAGGCGGCTTGTACGATAGTATTAAAGATATCGGCAATGTCGGCGGTGGCAACGGCTTTACCTTTGCGGCATATAGCGCTTATGAAATGCTCGGTTCTATCTACCGCGCTGTTACAATTTATAACGAAGACCGCGAATTCTTCGAAAAACTACGTAAAAAGGTTATGCGTGTTGACTTCTCTTGGAAGCAAAGCGCAAGATCTTATATAGAACTTTATAAAAATCTCGACTAATCCGGAAGGAACCAATTTAAATGGCAAACAAAATTTCCGCCTCCGATATCCGCGAGGCACTAAATTCAAAGCTTTCCCGTTATTTCGGTATTGAGGAACAGGATGCTGATATCAACCAAATGTATCAGGCAACCGTGTTGTCGGTTCGTGATATCCTTGCTACCAGAAATAAAGAATTCGAAGCGAAGGTTACCAAAAATCAGGCAAAACAGGTCTACTATATGTGTATGGAATTCCTTATCGGTAGATCTCTTAAGATGAACCTTTGCAACCTGGGTATCGAAGAAGAATACCGTAAGGTTCTAAAGAAGCTTGGCTTCGACCTTGAAGAAATTTACGAATTGGAAACCGACCCCGGTCTTGGTAACGGCGGTCTCGGTAGACTTGCATCCTGCTTTATGGATGCTCTCGCATCTCAGGATTATCCCGCCCGCGGATATTGTATTCTTTACGAATACGGCTTGTTCAAGCAGCGCCTTGTAGACGGCGAACAGCTCGAACTTCCCGATATCTGGCTTCCCGACGGTCAACATTGGCTCGTGCCCCGCCACGATAGAGCAGTAAAGGTTCGCTTCGGCGGTACCGTGCGCGAAGACTGGCACGACGGACACTGCGAAATCGTTTATGAAAATTATGACGAAGTAGAGGCAGTGCCTTACGATATGCTCATCTCCGGCGGTGTAGGTAAGGCTGTAAATACCCTTCGCCTTTGGAAGGCAAGAGATATCAATAACTTTAATATGGAGGCTTTCTCTCAGGGTCAATATCTCAAGGCTGTTGAGGAAAATACCATTGCCGAAACTATTTCCAAGGTTCTTTATCCCGCCGATAACCACCACGAGGGTAAATTGCTCCGTCTTACTCAGCAATATTTCCTTGTGTCTGCTTCCTTGCAGAATATTATCTGGCGTCATTTGTTCCGCTTCAAATCTCTTGATAACCTTCCCGATAAGGTTGCTATCCATATTAACGATACCCACCCCGCACTTTGTATCCCCGAATTGATGCGTATTCTTATCGATGAACATCACGTTTCCTGGGATAAGGCTTGGGATATCGTAACCAGAACGGTTTCCTACACAAACCACACCGTTCTTCCCGAAGCGTTGGAATGCTGGAACGAAAACCTCTTCGCTCTTAAGCTTCCTCGTATCCATTCTATTATTAAGGAAATCAACCGTCGCTTCTGTGCCGATGCTTGGGAAGCATTTATGGGCGACTGGGATAAAATCGGCAGAATGTCCATCCTCAATAAAGGCTCTGTTCGTATGGCAAACCTTTCTGTTGTTGGCTCTCATACCGTAAACGGCGTTTCCAAGCTTCACTCCGAAATTCTTAAGGAAACCGTTTTTGAAGATTATAACGATATGTATCCCGAACGCTTTACCAACGTAACCAACGGTATCGCCCACAGAAAATGGCTTTGCTATTCCAACCCCCGTCTTGCAAAGCTTCTTGATGATACAATTGGTCCCGATTATCGCGCTAATCCCACCATTTTGTCCAACTTCAAGAATTTCGCGTCGGATTCCTCCGTGCTTAAACAGTTGGATGAAATCAAGTTGGCAAATAAGGTTGATTTTGCAAACTATATCAAGAAAACCAAGGGTATCACTATCGACCCCAACACCGTTTTCGACGTTCAGGCAAAGCGTCTGCACGAATATAAGCGTCAGCTTTTGAACGCTCTTAACATCATCAATCTTTACGTTAAATTGAAGAATAATCCCGATGCGGATATAACCCCCACAACCTTCATCTTCGCTGCAAAGGCAGCTCCCGGTTATTACACCGCAAAGGATATTATCCGTCTTATCTGCTATATCGCCGCAGATATCGAAAAGAACCCCAAAATCCGCGAAAAGCTTCGCGTAGTCTTCCTTGAAAACTACAACGTAACTCTTGCCGAACACCTTATGCCCGCCGCAGAAGTCAGCGAACAGATTTCTCTCGCAGGTAAAGAGGCTTCGGGTACGGGTAATATGAAGTTTATGATCAACGGCGCGCTTACTATCGGTACTCTCGACGGCGCAAACGTTGAAATGACCGAACAGGTTGGCAGAGATAATATCTACATCTTCGGTCATACCGCACCCGAGGTAGAAGAACTTTGGAGCAAGGGTTATGCTTCTTCCTATTATTATAACCGTAACCCCGACCTTAAGGCAGCTGTAGACTATTTGCAGGTTGGCTTTAACGGCAGATCCTTCTCGGATATCGCAAATTACCTCCTCTATTCCTTCGGCGTGTCCGATCCCTTTATGTGTCTTGCCGATTTCGACTTCTATGCAGAAGCGCGTCAAAAGATGTATAAGGACTATCAGGATAGAGAAAAATGGAACCGTATGGCAGCTAATAATATTGCAGGTGCAGGCTTCTTCGCCGCAGACCGCAGTATAAAGGAATATGCCGAAAATATCTGGAATTTGAAGCCGGTTAAGAAATAATTATGATTGTTTATACAATAACAGCGCAAGGCACCCCACAAGGGTGCCATGCGTTCAAAAACGGCAGTGATATAACCTTCAAGCTTTCGGTTTCTGATATGGCTTGTCAAAATATCTGGTTTTATATCGGAAACGATGAAAGAGTTATAATGGGAAGGGAAGTGCCTGTTAATGCCGCCTCCGACGGATTTTTTGCGTCCGTAACCCTTAATACCGCCGAGCTCGGCGCTCCCGACGGCTTGTATTTCTGCCATTTTGAATTTATGTCCAACGGCAAACGCTATTATACCGCCTTTGATAATAATGAAAATTGTTATCTTACCGAACATTACGTTAATGAAATTCAGCTTTTGGTGTATAACGAGAAATATGAAACCCCAAACTGGATAAACGGCGGTGTGGTTTATCAGATTTTCCCCGACCGTTTTGCCCGCGGCGGAAAATCGGTTCGCCGTCCCGACGGAGTATATAACGACGATTGGGAAAACGGCGTGCCCGAGCACCCGACACGTGTGGGCGAGGCGTTTCCCAATAATACTCACTTTGGCGGCACTCTTTACGGTGTTGTTGAAAAATTGGATTATCTTGAAAAATTGGGCGTTAACTGTATCTATTTAAACCCTATTTTCGAAGCCTATTCCTGTCATAAATACGATACTGCGGATTTTCTGTCTGTGGACCGTTCCTTCGGCGGCGATGAGGCGCTTCAGCTTCTTATCGATAAAGCCCACGAACGGGGCATAAAAATCGTTTTAGACGGTGTGTTTAACCACGTCGGTAACGATAGTATCTATTTCGACGCCTACGGTAAATACGGTAACGGCGCTTGTTCAAACCCCGATTCACCCTATTTCAACTGGTTCACCTTCCACAATTATCCCCATACCTATGAAAGCTGGTGGGGTATAACCAATCTGCCTAAAATCCTTCGTTGTGAAAGCTATATACGCTTTATAACCGAAGAGGTTATTCCAAAATATATGAAAATGGGCATAGACGGTTGGCGTCTTGACGTGGTGGACGAGCTCGAGGGTGATGTCCTCCAACGTATAGTGGCGGCGGTAAAGAGCTATAAATCCGACGCTATCGTTGTGGGCGAGGTGTGGGAGGATGCTTCCAATAAAATTGCGTATAACGAGCGTAAAGCATATTTCCGCGGCGCGCAATTAGATTCTGTTACTAACTATCCCATAAAGAATGCTATTGTTGATTTTGTAAAGTACGGCGATGGTTCTCGGTTTGCCGAAACTATCTCTGCACTTTATCGCCACTATCCCCCTCATAAGCTTGCAGGCTTGTTCAATTACCTTGGATCTCACGATACAGAACGTATCGCTACCGTTCTCGGCGGTGTTCCCGAGACCGAACTTGAATATTCCCAATTGGCTACAACCCGTATGCCTTCGGACGTTCGCGAGCAAACAAAGGAATTGATAAAGCAGGCTTATCTGCTTTTAGCGGCGCTTCCCGGCGTACCCTGTATTTTCTATGGTGATGAAATCGCTATGGAAGGGTATAGAGACCCCTTTAACCGCCGTACCTTCCCCGAAAGCGGCTTTAATGACGAAATGGTGGATTTCTTCGCGATGGTGAATGATATCCGCCGTAACGAGCCTCTTTTCACCGCGGAACGTCTGGTGGTTACCCAAAAGGCAAACGGTGTTGTAAAACTGGCGCGTGTTATCGGGGATAAATCTCTTTTGATTTATGCAAATATGTCCGATAAAGTATATGAGGGAGCACTTGACGTAAAATGCGTTGACCTTATCAGCGGTGCGGAATATACTGATAAAGTAATTGTCCCCGCGAAAAACGTTAAAATTTTAAAAACGGAGGAATAATATGACTGAAACAGCAAGGCAAATCGCCTTGGATGCGGCTGATTTGGGCATAGAAAAGGGCGACGTCCTGTTTGTTCATTCCTCTTTGCGCTCTCTTGGCGGAGCAACCCCTCAAGATGTTATCGACGGGTTGTTAAGCGCCTTGGGCGAGGATGGCACTTTGGTGCTTCCCGCGTTAAGCTATATGCACTGTAACCCCAATCAAAGATGTTTTGATTATAACTGTACGCCTTCAAACGTTGGCGCGTTGCCCGAATATTTCCGTACGCAGGTTAAGGGTGTTGTGCGAAGCATAAACCCTACCCATTCCTGTTGTGCCTTGGGCAAAAATGCGGAATATATCACTTCGGGTCATATTTTGGATAAAACCCCCTGCGGTGAAAATTCCCCCTTCCGCCGTTTAAAGAATTTGGGCGGAAAAATATTGTTCTTGGGCTGCGGAATGCGCCCGAACACTTCTATGCACGCCGTGGAGGAATTAAGTCAGCCGGATTATCTGTTTGGCGATTCTTACGAATATCAAATAACCGACTCAAAGGGTAATTCTCAAACACTTATTTGCGCCGCCCATAATTTCAAAGGGGTAGAGCAAAGATATGAAAGACTTGCCGATTTGCTTCAGGGCGACGAATTAAGGGTTGGTAATATCCTGTCTGCCAACTGCCATTTGGTAAAAACAATTCCGATGTGGGAAAAGGCAGATAAAAAATACCGCGAAGAACCTCACTATTTCATAGACCTATCCCAAGAAAACTGAATTCTCATAATCTCGCTAAGTCCTAACTATAAAATAGCAAAGGATGAATAATATGTATCCTGAACTTTATCCACTGTTCAAGACTCTCATTCGTGAATTCAATCTAAAAGGTACCCTTTCCGAAATACGCTGTATAAGCACGGGCAATATAAACGATACCTATTTATTAAATACGTCCTTTAATTGCTGGGAAAGAACCTATTTGGTACAGCGTGTAAACCATAACGTTTTTTCCAATCCCGAGCGTATTGCCGAAAACGTTTGTAACGTTACCGACCATATCGAAAATAAACTCCGCGCGGCAGGTGTTACCGATATCCGTCGCCGTGTTTTGCGATATTACCGCAAGCCCGACGGCAGTTATTATCACATAACCGAAGATGGAAATTATTGGCGCGTGCTGTCCTATGTTTACAGCTCTGTAAATTCCTCACTGTCGGATATTCCTCACCTTCGCTCTGCTGGTCTCGCTTTCGGCGAGTTTCAACAGTATCTGTCAGATTTTCCTGCCGAAACTCTTTACGAAACTATACCCGATTTTCATAACACAAAAAAGCGTTATGAGGATTTGCGTATAGCCGCAAAAAATAACGTGGCAGGCAGACTTGCTGAGGTACAGGAGGAATACGATTACCTAATGTCAATGGAAAGGGAAGCCTTCGTTCTGTGCGAGCTGAACGAACAAGGGGTTCTTCCCAACCGCGTTGTTCATAACGATACAAAATGTAATAACGTTATGTTCGACGTTGAAACCGGCAAGCACCTTGCGGTTATCGATTTAGATACGGTTATGCCGGGATTAGTAGCCTATGATTTTGGCGATGCGGTGCGCTTTGCCGCGAATCCGGGCGGCGAGGATAACCCCAATCCCTCCGAGGTCTATTTGGATTTGGATTATTATAAGGCTTTTGCAGAGGGATTCGTGCCCTGCCTTTTGGGTAACGTAACCGACAAAGAAATCGAAACTCTGCCCGATGGCGTGTTGGCAATAACTCTTGAATTAGCGGCGCGTTTCCTTGCGGATTATCTTAACGGAGATGTGTATTTCAAGTGCAAAATGCCCCGTCATAACCTCGTTCGTACAAAAGCGCAGATTGCCCTTGCAAAGGATATATATGGCAAAATGCCTAAACTACGCGCCCTTTTAAAGGATATAACAGCAGAGATAAATGTTTAATTTTGTCGATTTTAACGAAATATATGTTAATACGTTAAAAAAACTTGACAAATGCAACAGAATGAGTATAATAAAAAATTAAAGAAAGGGTTGTGCGGAATTTCACCGCCCAATCAACGCGAGGAAAAAGGTTTGTTATCAGACACAAAAGCAAATAACCTGCTTCCCGGCGAAGCAGATTTAATCGCATCCGCCCGAAGCGGAGATGATAATGCATTTGCTGCTCTCGCAGATTTTTATAAGCGTGTTGTGGATATACAGCTTTGTCTTTGTAACCCTCCCGAATATATGAAGGATGACCTCTTTCAGGAAGGTTTAATAGGGTTGTTCAAGGCTGTCAAGACCTACGATGGCAAAAGTGCCGCTTTCGTTACTTATGCCACCACCTGTATCCGAAACAACATTCTCAGCGGCATAAGAAAGCTGTCAGGCCAAAACGCCCTGTCGGCAAAGACGTCTTTTGAACATTCCGAGACAGAAACAGTCCCATCGGCAGAGGATGTTCTCATCGATAGCGTTCGCGCACGCGCCTTGTATGAAACTGTTTGTAATGCTCTGTCCCCCTATGAAAAGTTGGTATTTGATATGTATCTTTCCGACCTTTCTTATGAGGAAATTGCATTTATCACCAAAAAAAGTGTTAAAAGCACAGGAAACGCAGTTTATCGTATAAGGACAAAACTAAAACGTATCCTCGGTACGACCGAAGGCGTTAATAATTAAGTAAAAACCCCGAAAGGGTAAATAAAACAACTCAAAACAAGAGGAGAATACCAATGTACGAAGACAAGACACTCACCTGCAAAAATTGCGGCAACGAATTTGTTTGGACCGCAGGCGAACAGGAATTTTATGCAGAACGCGGACTTCAGCATGAACCCAAGAACTGCAAGGCCTGCAGAGATGCAAAAAAGGCTGCTAACAGAGCACCCAGAGAAATGTTTGTAGGTGTTTGCGCAGAATGCGGCGGCGAGGCTAAGGTTCCCTTCCAGCCTTCCGATGACAGACCTATCTACTGCGACGATTGCCACAAAAAGAGAAACGCGTAATCATTCATAAACCTTAGTTTATCTGGAAATTACAAATGCCCGCTTTTAAAGCGGGCATTCTCTTTTTTGTTTTTGTTGCAAGAAAATCAAAAATGTGATACAATATATGATAGATAATATATATTACAAGGAGATAAAAATGGATATAAAGGAAATATTAAAAATTTGCGACCATACGCTTCTTCTCCAAACCGCTACCGAACCCGAAATAATCGCCCTTTGCGACGATGCGTTAAAATTCGGTGTTGCTTCGGTTTGTGTACCTCCTTGCTATGTGAAGCTTGCGGCGGAGTATTTAAAGGGCAGGGTTGCGGTTTGTACCGTTGTGGGATTTCCCAACGGTAATACAACAACCGCCTCCAAATGCTTCGAAACCCGAGAAGCGGTGGAAAACGGCGCTGATGAAATAGATATGGTTATAAATATCGGATATCTCCGTAACGGCGATTATAATTACGTTGCCAATGAGATTTCCGCCGTGCGCGAAAGCTGTGTTGGTAAGATTCTTAAGGTTATTATCGAAACCTGCCTTCTCACCGACGAAGAAAAAATCAAAATGTGCCGTATCGTTTACGATTCGGGCGCGGATTATATTAAAACCTCAACAGGCTTTTCCAAGGGCGGCGCAACTAAAGAAGATGTGGCTTTGTTTGCTGAAAACATACCGCAGGGACTTAAAATCAAAGCGGCGGGCGGTATATCCTCTATTGCCGATGCCGAGGATTTCATAAATTTCGGTGCGTCTCGCCTTGGCACAAGCCGTATAGTAAAAATCGCAAAGGAAACACAAGAATGACCGATAACGAAAAGAAGTCTTTGTGCGAAAAAGCCATCCAAGCGGCGCAGAATTCCTATTCGCCCTATTCCAACTTCAAGGTGGGCGCGGCACTGCTTTGCGATGACGGAAGCGTTGTTTTAGGCTGTAATATCGAAAACGCATCCTATTCGGCAACAACCTGCGCCGAGCGTGTGGCAATCCAAACCGCAATATCAAATAATAAAAAATCCTTCAAAGCAATGGCAATCGCGGGCGGTAAAGATACTGTGGGTGAAAATATATGCTCGCCTTGCGGTGTTTGCCGTCAGGTACTTGCCGAGTTTTGTAACCCCGAAACCTTTTTAATTCTTCTTGCAAAAGACGGCGGGTATGAAGAATATACACTTTCCCAATTGTTGCCCTATGGGTTCACAAAAGATAATCTGTAAAAGAGGTGATTTTCGCTGTGCGAATGTACGATATAATACAGAAAAAACGCCAACTGTGTGAGCTGACTTTTGAAGAATTGCAATTCTTCGTAAATGGCTACGTTTCGGGAGAAATCCCCGATTATCAAGCGTCTGCACTGCTTATGGCAATCTGCTTTGCGGGTATGACCGATAACGAAACCGCAAACCTAACCAAAATTATGGCAAGTTCGGGCGATATTCTCGATTTGTCCGCGTTTGGCTCGGATTCTGTAGATAAACACAGCACGGGCGGTGTAGGGGATAAAACAACGCTTATAATCGCCCCTATAGTTGCATCCCTCGGCTGTAAGGTTGCCAAGCTTTCGGGCAGAGGTCTGGGACATACGGGCGGTACTCTTGATAAATTGGAATCCATAAAGGGCTATAACACAAGCCTTTCGTCAGCACAATTTATGTCGGTTGCCGAAAAGTGCGGTATATGCGTTTGCGGTGCGGGCGAAAATCTTGTCCCCGCCGATAAAAAGCTTTATGCCCTTAGGGACGTAACAGCCACGGTAAGCAGTATTCCTCTTATAGTGTCAAGTATAATGAGTAAAAAGCTTGCGGGCGGCGCAAATACCATTGTTCTTGATGTAAAAACAGGTAGCGGTGCATTTATGAAGACCTACGAGGATTCTTTAGAGCTTGCCCGCAGAATGGTTTCCATAGGTAAGCTTTCGGGCAAAAAGGTTTCGGCGGTAATAACCAATATGGATAGACCGCTGGGCAGAAATATCGGTAACGCCTTGGAGGTGGCAGAAGCCTATAACCTCCTTTGCGGTAAAACCGAATCTAACGACCTTTTGGAGATTTGCATAACCCTTTCTGCCGAAATGGTAAGCCGTTCCAAAGATGAACCCTTTGAAATATCCCGCGAAAAGGTTGTAGAGGTTCTGCAAACGGGTAAAGCAAAAGAAACCTTCCTAAAATGGATAGGGCTTCAGGGCGGTGATATCTCGGTTCTCGATTCTGCCGCTTTTTCCTCCGCAAAATACAAAACCGAGGTTTTGTCCCCTGCCGACGGATACATATCCTCTGCCGATGCCGAGGGTATGGGAATAACCGCAATGATGCTTGGCGCAGGCAGACAAACCAAAGCCGACGTTATAGATATGCGCGCGGGTATAATCCAAAAGGCTTGCGTAGGCGATAAGGTGAAAAAAGGGGAAGTAATAGCAATCCTCCAATCGGATACCGTTGAAGACCATACAAATGCGGCAGAACGTTGGCTGAAATCTTTAGCCATAACCGATACACCTCCCGCAAACCAACCCCTTGTTTACGATATTATAAGATAAAACGTATAATCGTATGGCGGAGATTCTGCTTTTGACGTATTGAAAAACACATGTTTTAGGTTCAATCTATGAATCACCCGTTTACCAAAGTTTATAAAAAACTTCAATTCCCAATAAAAAACAACGCTTTCTTGTGATGAAAGCGTTGTTTTTGTATATGTTTCAAACAATATAAATTTCGCAGGGAACCCCTCTGCGCTTGGCATAAGAAATGGTAAATTCCGTTCCGCTTGAAACCCCGTCCCAAACGGCAATAACCAAATCCGCGTGGTCAACAATAAGCTTGTCCCTTATCAACGGCGCGCTTTTTCCGTAAAGCTCATAATCGGGATATAAAATCAACTTTTTAATGCCGTTTCTGTCGGCATATTCCTCTGCCAAACTGTCCACACCCACAGCACCGCCGGAAATAATCAAATCCGCATCGGGTGGTATATATCTGCTTATGTCCGCATTTCCAATGCTTCGCGAACCTACAACTGCAACCTTCATTTTAACCTTCTTACTTTAAATAACGAAAATATCTTTCGCTTGATCTTTCTTAAAATCATAGTGTTAACCCATAAAAACGCAAAGCACCTTTGGGAAAAACAATCCATATTTTTCCAATCTCCGCCCCGATTATATTGGGTAACAATACCTATAACACGTTCTGCCACAACGGGAAATTCATCATCAACCTGATTGTCCCCTCTGCAAACAAAACCGCCGCCCTTAACCTTGACAATTCTGTGCAGAATAAAATCGCCGTTATCCCGTCTGTAAAAAATAACGTCGTACTTTTTCGGCGTGGAAGAGGGCTTTTCCAACCTAACGCTGTCTTTTCTGTCAATCAAAAAAGGCTGCATACTCGTTCCGTGAATAGTCAAAACCGCGCTTCCGCCCGAATTTAATTGTTCATCAATAAGAGGAAAAAAATCCTCCAAGCGTATTTCCTTATTCAAAAACGTCTGCCTCTTTCATTTTGCAAATAAAGCCTTCAACGTCTTTTTGTGCGGTTTCTGCGTCAACGTTGTATTCTTCCGAAAGCTTTTTCGCAATTTCGCCTTGGGATAAACCCTTTTCTATGGATTTCCAAATAAATGCGCCGGTTTCATTTAGGGTGAACATCTTGCCTAAATTCAATTCACTGCCTAGGTTCATAATAACGAAACAGCCGCCTGCTTCGCGCATAACAAAACCGTCCTTTATTTTCATACAGCACCTCAAAAATCCTTTTTATATATTATAAATAGACTACCGCGGTTTGTCAAGAATACATAATGTAGATTTACTGTGTCAAAATAATAAAAATACTGCTGTAAACTGTTGATTTTAATCGTCAAACTTGTTATACTGTAAAAAGATATTTGTAAAGGAAGATGAAATTTGAAATATATAGTTATGCTTGGCGACGGCATGGCAGATCTGCCTATTGCCGCGCTTAATAAAAAAACACCTCTCGAAGCGGCAAATAAACCCGCTATGGATTATTTGGCAGCCCACGGTATAAACGGTATGGTTGATACCGTCCCCGAGGGAATGGTGCCCGAAAGCGACACCGCAAACCTTTCGGTTATGGGCTATAACCCCGAAATATATTCTAAAGGCAGATCTCCCTTAGAGGCGGCAAGTATGGGCATAATTATGCAGGATGACGAAACCGCTATAAGAGCAAATATAGTTGCCTTGGGCGGTGAGGGCGAATATGAAGATTTGGTTATGCTTGACCATTCTTCTGATGAAATCCCCACCGAACAAGCAAGAGTTCTTATCGATGCAGTTCAGGAAAAATTCGGTAACGATATAATGAAATTCCATTGCGGTATAAGCTACCGCCATTGCTTAATCTGGAAAAATTGCCCCGAATTTAACGATTTTTCCCGCCCACACGATATAATCGGCAGACGCATCGGCGATTATCTTCCCAAGTCCGATGCCTCCCGTCCTATGTATCAATTGATGAAGGAATCCTACGATTTTCTAAATAACCATCCCCTTAACATCGAAAGAGAAAAGCAAGGCTTGAAAAAGGCAAATTCTCTTTGGCTGTGGAGTCCCGGTAAAAAGCCCGCCCTTCCTAATTTCGCCGAAATGACAGGACTTAAAGGTACCGTTGTTTGCGCGGTGGATTTGATAAAGGGTATAGGTGTTTGCGCGGGTATGGAGGTTCCCTTTGTGGAGGGTGCAACGGGTGCACTTAACACAAACTATTCGGGTAAGCGCCAAGCCGCAATCGAAGCTCTCGAAAACGGCTCGGATTTCGTGTATATCCACGTGGAAGCACCCGACGAATGCGGACATCAGGGCAGGGCAGATGAAAAAATCCAAGCCATAGAAAATATCGATAAATATATTTTGTCCCCCTTGGTTGACTATTTGAGAAATAAGGGCGAAGCCTTTAAAATTCTTCTTATGCCCGACCATCCAACCCCCGTCAGCGCGCGTACCCACACACGCGCTCCCGTTCCTTTTGTTATTTATAGTTCCGAAAATGAAATTCAAAGCGGTATTTCGGCTTATTCCGAAAAGGGTGGGGAAAGTACAGGTCTTTATCTAGACAGAGGCGAAAAATTAATCGAAATGTTGGTAGGAGATAAAAAATGAAAGCGTTGGAATCTATAGGGTACGTTACCCCAAAGGACTATTCGGCATACGTAAAGTTTCACGTTTTAAAGGGTAAATATTACCGTTTGAAATCGGCACTAATCGTTTTCGGCTTGGTGCTTCTCGGCGGTGGACTTGTGGCATACGGCTTTATGTCCCGCGCCAAGGGTCTTGTTGTGGGTGGCGGCGCAATACTTCTTTGCTTGCTTATGTTCTTCTACACCATAAATACAAACGTAAAGCGTATTTGTAACAGTAAAGCAAAAACCGTCCGCGCTAAACAGCACGTTGTTTTCGGTAAAAACGGCTTTGCCTTGGACCTTCTCTTCCAAAACGAAGAAGAAAACGAGCATGATGAAATCTTTTTCGACGAGCTTGAAATGGTCTACGATGCAAAAACAGCCATATATCTTTACATAGAAAAACGCTCGGTGATAATAATCCCCAAGCGTAATCTTAAAATCTCTCCCGAAGAAGCACGTGCTTTTCTTGTAAAATATATTCCTTCTCAAAAGCTTATAATATGCGAATAACAGCAGTCTATCAAGCCGTCAATATGGTCGGTGGACTGTCCCGTAGCAATCAATCCGAGCCTCCGCTTTTCGGCGGCGGCTTTGATTTTTTTGCAGTATTCTGAAAATTCGGGTGAATCCTTCATTTCCTTCCCCAAAAACATCTGGTTATATGTGTAATCACGCTTAATGCCGTCAAAACGAACTCTCATAAGTGTGTAAGGTTTTCCGCAATCAATTACAAAGCTTTCGCTTATAACGTTAAAGCCGTTGTCCCAAAGCGCTTTTCTTAAATCCTCCTGCGCGGACATGGGCTGTAATACCAAATCGCAGTTTTTTGCAACCTTGCTTCTTAAAAGCATTTTCGCAATAAGCTCGCCCCCCATACCGCAAACCGCGGCGGAAGTAAGGTTAATTTCCTCCAAATTGTCAAACCCGTCAGAAAGGATAAAATCCATTTCAACACCGTTGACCTTTGCGTTTTGCCTGCCTTTTTCAAGGGGAAGAATATTTATATCGGCGGCAATCGCCTTTTCCGCTATCCCTCTTTTCAAAACCTCAATGGCTAAAAAAGCGTGGTCGCTTCCGATGTCGGCAAAAATTTTGTTGTTTTCGGTTTTGCTCAAAATAGATAAAGCTTCCTCTAATCTAAATCCTAAAGCGCTCATAAATTATGTACCCCGTAAAAGGGGAACGCTAAACTATCCCCGCGAAAGCGGAATGTTAAAGCATTCCTTCCATATTCTTCAAGGCCTTTTTCGCCTTGCATTTCATTTTTTCGGCGCAGCAGCAATGGTTAATCATCATTTTCGCCATTGCAACACCAAGCATCGCGCCCATAACCGATCCCACAAAGCAAGTACAAGCCTTGTTTGCGGCAATCATTTTCTTCATACGCATCATAACATCTTCACCTCGAAAATATTATTTTGCGTTTTTGCAAAAACTATACTAGCATAAAAAACCTATTTTTTCAATTATTTTTGTGCAAATTGTACCTCTTTTGGTGTTATCAAAGTTTTTTTGCCTTAAAAGTTCCGAAAATCCAAAAAAAGTGTTGACAAATCTTAACTTGAAATATATAATAAATGTTGCGTTTTTACGCAAAGGAGTGGTTCTATGCTCGATCTAAAAAAACTTCTCGACGGTTCGCTTTCCTCTATCGAATTTTCGGTAGATGTTCCGGAATGCGATTTTGTGGACGAAGCCGTAAATGGTTCTGCCTCTGCTTCGGGTAAGGTAACAAACCATTCGGGTGTTATCCTGCTTGAGGGCGAAATAAAAACAAACCTTACTGTTGAATGCGCCCGTTGCGGTAGTGAATTTATATATAGCGAGCCTATTCCTTTAACGGCAAAAATCACCGATAAATTGGCAAACGAGGATGAAGAAGAATTTATCCTTATGACCGATTCGGCGATAGATGTCGATGAGCTTGTGCGTTCCGCATTAATCTTAGAATTGCCAAGCAAATATCTCTGCCGTGAGGATTGTAAGGGCTTATGCCCCAAATGCGGCAAAAACCTAAACGAGGGTTTATGCTCCTGCGATACAACCGATCGCGACCCCCGTTGGGACGTGCTGAAGGATTTCTTCGGCGATTAAATTTCAGAATAATAAAAAATACAACTATAATCTAAGGAGGATTCCAAAGATGGCAGTACCCAAGAAAAAAGTATCCAAGGCAAGAAGAGACAAAAGACGTTCTTCCGTTTGGAAGCTCGACCTTCCCGGAATGACCAAATGCCCCAAGTGCGGCGAGTACATTCTCTCCCACCGCGTTTGCAAGAATTGCGGCAGCTACGGCGGCAAGGTAGTTCTTCAGGTTAAGGATAAAGACTAAGCGAAATAGCGTGTTGCCGATGCAACACGCTTTTTTGTAATTTCGAAGAAATTTACGAAGGGGTGGGAAAAGATGGTTTTAATTCAAAGTGTAGATAAAGGCTCCTATGCCGAAAAAAGCGGTGTTAGGGAAAACGATATCCTTTTGTCGGTAAACGGAAATAAAATAAACGACGTTTTGGATTATCGCTTTCATATAATGGAAAAATGCCTTTTGCTTTTGATAGAACGTAACGGCGAAAAATTGGAAATCCAAATCCAAAAGCCGGAATATTCGGATATAGGCCTAAACTTTTCCACCTATCTTATGGATGAGAAAAAGCGTTGCAGAAATAACTGTATCTTCTGCTTCATCGACCAAAACCCAAAGGGTATGCGCGAAACTATCTATTTCAAGGACGATGACGAGCGCCTTTCCTTCCTTCAGGGCAATTACGTAACGCTCACTAATTTAAAGGATGAGGATATTGCGCGTATAATTAAAATGCGTATATCTCCAATAAATATTTCGGTTCATACCACCAACCCCGAGCTTAGGGTTAAAATGCTGCGAAACCGCTTTGCGGGGGATTGCTTACGGTATATCAAAGAGCTTGATGCCCACGGCATATCCCTTAATCTTCAATTGGTTCTTTGCCGAAATATAAACGACGGCGAGGAATTAATAAGGACGTTGTCCGATTTTGATTCTCTCGAAAACGTAGAAAGCGTGGCTCTCGTTCCCGCAGGTCTTACGGGACATCGCGAAAACCTCTATCCCTTAATCCCATTTGATAAAGAATCCTCGGCTTCTGTTATAGATATAGCAAATGAGTTCGGCGATAAATGGTTAAAGACAAAGGGTATGCGCTTAATCTACCCCTCGGACGAATTTTTCCTCCTTGCCGAAAGAGAAATGCCCGCGGAAGATTATTACGAAGGCTACCCCCAGCTTGAAAACGGAGTGGGTATGATAAGAAGCGACTCCGAGGAATTTTACGAATGCCTTGAAAATCTCCCCGAAATGGAGTATAATAGGGAAGTAACTGTTCCCACGGGCGAGGCTTCTTACGAATTTATTTCCTCCCTTGCTTCGGCTGCGATGGAAAAGTATAAAAACCTAAAGGTTAACGTCTGCGCTATAAAAAATAACTTTTTCGGCGGAAGCGTTACGGTTACGGGCCTTGTAACGGGCGGAGATATAATATCTCAGCTTGATGGTAAAGATTTAGGGGATGAATTATTAATCCCCGCGGTTATGCTTCGCGCTCAGGGCGATTTGTTCTTAGATAACGTTTCTCTTGACGAATTGTCCGAAAAACTAAAGGTAAAGGTTCGCGTTGTGGAAAAGGGCGGTTATGCCCTTTGCGAGGCGATGACGAATCTTCAGTGAAAATCTACTCCAACTTGAGAAAGGATGGATAACTATGGCAAAATGTACGGTTGCGGTTGTCGGCAGACCTAACGTCGGCAAAAGCACCTTTTTCAATAAAATAGCAGGCCAGCGTATTTCTATCGTAGAGGACACCCCCGGTGTTACCCGCGACAGAATCTATTGCGACGTGGAATGGAACGGCAGACAAATGCTGTTTATCGACACGGGCGGTATAGAGCCCACCACTGAAAACAGCCTTCTCCGTCAAATGCGCGACCAAGCGTTAATAGCAATAGGCAGTGCCGACGTTATAATTTTTATGACAGAGCTTTCTGTTGGCGTTACCGCCGCAGACAGAGAAATCGCCTCTATGCTTAAAAAAAGCAGAAAGCCTATCGTTGTTGCCGTTAATAAGGTCGACACAGTGGGCGAGATTCCCGCAGGCTTCTACGAGTTTTACGAGCTTGGCTTTGAGGATGTAATTCCCGTTTCCTCGGTTCACGGTACGGGTACGGGCGATATTCTTGATAAGGTTATCGATTTTCTCCCTGCCGATTTTGAAAACGAAGAGGATAAGGATTCTATCCGCGTTGCGGTTATCGGTAAACCCAACGCAGGTAAAAGCTCTATAATAAACCGCTTCACAGGTGAAGAACGCGTTATTGTTTCTGATATGGCGGGCACCACCCGTGATGCGATAGATACTCCCGTTGAAAATAAATACGGTAAGTATATTTTCGTTGATACCGCAGGTATCCGCCGTAGCGCAAAGGTAGAGGACAGAATCGAAAAATTTTCGGTAATCCGCGCTAACTCTGCCGTAGAAAAGGCGGATGTGTGCTTGGTGCTTGTGGATGCCAACGAGGGCGTTACCGCACAGGACGAAAGAATTGCGGGTCTTGCCCATAATGCGGGCAAAGCCAGCATAATCGTTATAAATAAATGGGATTCCTTAGAAAAGGATAATTCCTCGGTAAATAACTTCAAAAAAGAGGTTTACACCGCCTTGGGTTATATGCGTTACGCTCCCGTTGCTTTCGTTTCGGCTCTTACGGGTCAAAGGGTAGAAAAGCTTTATCCCACCATAAACGAAATCTACGCCAATGCAAACCGCCGTATAACAACAGGCTTGCTTAACGATTTTCTTGCGGACGTAACCGCAAAGGTACAGCCCCCCTCGGATAAGGGCAGACGTTTGAAGATTTATTATATGACACAAACAGGTGTGTGCCCCCCTACCTTCGTTCTTTTCTGTAACGATGCCGAGCTTTTCCATTTCTCCTATCAAAGATATATCGAAAACTGCCTGCGCGAGGCTTTCGATTTCTCGGGTACACCCATACGCCTTGTTATTAAACAAAAGGGCGAAAACCCCAATCTCTAATAAAGGAGCAAAATTATGATTTATCTTAGCGGTTATCTTCCTTGCCTAATTGCAAAATGGGCAGAATCCTCCCAATCCTTCGCCGTGTTGGTTTTCGGTTGGGTTATAACTGCCATAGCGGCATATCTTTTGGGCTCGCTTAATTCGGGCATTATCGTTTCCAAGGCAAAGTACGGTCAGGATATTCGTAACTTCGGCAGCGGTAACGCAGGTCTTACAAATATGCACCGTGTCTACGGTAAGGATGGCGCGCTTCTCACTCTTGCGGGCGATATAGGCAAACAGATTGTTTCGGTTGTAATCGGCGCGCTTCTTCTCGGTATCGAGGGCGCGTACCTTGCGGGTACGTTTTGTATGCTTGGCCATATTTTCCCCGTGTACTACGGCTTTAAGGGTGGTAAGGGTGTTCTTACCGCCGCAACTATGATTTTGCTTATCGACCCCGTGATTTTTGCCGTTCTGTTTATAATTTTCGCGGTTGTGCTTACCTTTACACGCTACGTGTCCCTTTCTTCTATCATTGCGGCAATTACCTATCCCGCCGCTGTTAAGGTGGCATACGGTATGGGCGAAAACCCCACCCCTGTGTTTGCGCTCTTGTTCGCGCTTTTTGTGGGTGTAATGGTTATCTTTATGCACCGTACAAATCTCTATCGCCTTTTCAACGGTACCGAATCCAAATTTTCTTTCCATAAGAAAAAGGCAGAACCCACCGAAGATAAAAAAGATAAATAAAACGTTCATTCGTGCCAATGATATACGGATGATTCCCAAACCACCCGTTTCACTAAACCATCGTAGGGGCGATTCACGTATCAACCGTCATTTATTGCCGTTCACGATTGTAAAACTCACGAATCTGTAATTACCAACAGTGGTATACCATTCGCGGGAATTAAACTCACGAATCTGTAATTACCAACAGTGGTATACCATTCGCGAGAATAAAACTCACGAATCTGTAATTACCAACAGTGGTATACCGTTCGCGAGAAATAAACTAACGAATCTGTAATTACCAACAGTGGTATACCGTTCGCGAGAATTAAACTCACGAATCTGTAATAACCCACAGTGGTATACCGTTCGCGAGAATTAAACTCACGAATCTGTAATAACCCACAGTGGTATACCGTTCGCGAGAATTAAACTCACGAATCTGTAATTACCAACAGTGGTATACCATTCGCGGGAATAAAACTCACAAATCTGTAATAACCAACATCGCGTTATAAAAAAAGGAGGGAAAATGTAATGCCTTTGGCGGATAAAGTAAGACCAAAAAGCTTCGATGAGGTTGCGGGTCAAAAGCACCTTCTTGCTAAAAACGCGCCCTTTCGCCGTATTGTAGAAAGCGGTCATCTGCCTTCCTTGGTGTTTCACGGCCCTCCCGGTACGGGTAAAACCACTGTTGCCGAAATTTTGGCAAAGTCGGCGGGCAAGGAATTCCACCGTATAAACGCAACGGTTGCCTCTCTTTCGGATATAAAGGATATCCTGGCGGTTTCCCATTCCATTACCGCCCAAGACGGAATAATCCTTTATATCGACGAAATCCAGTATTTCAATAAAAAACAGCAACAGTCCTTGCTGGAATACGTAGAGGACGGTCGCGTAACTCTTGTAAGCTCCACCACCGAAAACCCCTTTTTCTCGCTTTATCCCGCGTTGCTTTCCCGTTCCAGCGTTTTCGAGTTCAAGCCCGTCAGCCCCGAGGATATGGTTCCTGCGCTAAGACGCGCCTTTGAAATCTGTAACGAAACCGAGGGACTGAACAAAACCTGCGATGATGAGGTTTTGCTCACAATCGCAAAGGGTTGCGGCGGAGACGTTCGAAAGGGTATAGGCGCTCTCGAAAACGTCTATTATTCCTCCGAAACAGAACTTTCGGTTGATTTGGCAAAGCAGCTTTCCCAACGCTCGGGCATAAGCTTCGACAGAGACGGCAACGAGCATTACGATTTGCTAAGTGCATTCCAAAAATCAATCCGCGGGTCGGACCCTGATGCCGCCGTGTTCTATCTTGCGAGAATTTTAGAGGGTGGCGACCTTATTTCTGCTTGTCGCCGTTTGATGATAATCGCCTGCGAGGATATAGGTTTGGCGTACCCGATGTGTATCCCTATCGTTAAGTCCTGCGTGGATATAGCCACCTCCGTGGGACTACCCGAAGCCTCCTTACCTTTGGCAGACGCCGTGGTGTTGTTGGCTACCGCACCTAAATCCAATTCTGCCCATGATGCTTATTTTGCCGCAGTACAGGCGATAAACAGCGGCAGAGGCAGGGAAATCCCCTCACACCTAAAGGATACCCACCGCCCCGATGCGGATATGGGCTATAAATATCCCCACGTATATCCAAACCACTACGTTTCCCAACGTTATCTGCCTTTGGATATAAAAGAGGGCGAGTTTTATAAGTTCGGCGATAATAAAACCGAACGCGCCGCCTTTGATTACTATAAATTCCTCCGCGGAATTACCGACAAAAAGTAAAAAATAACAATAAAACCCAAGAGACGTTGAAAAGCGTCTCTTTTTTTCTTTCTTTTTTGCATAATTTTACACTTTTTTACAGAAAAATGTTGACAAAACTATTATAAATGTGTATAATACTACACAAAAGTAGACGAAACTACAATCATGTCGCAAAAATATCACCGAGAGGGGGAGTTTATGCAGGTAAATAATATACGTGTCGAGCTTTGCGGAATATTGCAAAACCTTGCCGAAATGGAATCTGTAACCGAAACATCCCCTTGTTTCTGTGTGCTTCGTTATCTAAAGGATAAAAGCAAAATATACGTTCACCCACCCAATTCACCCCCCAAGCTTTCAAATAAAGAAGAGGGCAGGGCACTGCTTTTAAATATGGAAATCAATCATTCTGTAATGGCAGAAAACGCCTTTGATTTTCCTGCGTCAATCTCGGTTGATAACGAAAGCCCAATGACGTATTTGTTAGATAAGCTGTTTGTTACAGATAACCCTTTTGACCAAATGAGCCTTGCGTATAAATTTGCAAAAGAGCTGTTCTCTGTTGCAACCGTTAAAGAAAATATAAGGTCGCATTCTGTTTATAACGCTTTGGAATATATCCGTAATAACTACACAAAACGAATCACCATTTCGGATTTGGCAAGTCTGCTTAGCATGTCCGAATCAAACGTTTATTCCTCTTTCAAAAAGCAGTATGGTATGTCTCCCATAGCCTACCTTAACGACTACCGCCTTTACGTGGCGTCGGAATTGCTGTCCACAACGTCCTATTCTATCGAAAACGTTGCCACAGCGGTGGGGATGTCAGATATGCGCTATTTCTCAAAAATGTTCAAACGACGATATAACACAACCCCGTCAACCTACCGAAAAAATTTATTAAATGAGGTGAAAAAATGAAGTATCAAACGCTTTCTGTTTCGGATTCCCGCACGGCACGCCGTGCATTCGTAGAAAAGTTCACCGACAAAAAACGTGATAATTACCGCGCAGTGATGGGCCACGGTGATTATTACGGTGCGTCTGCCTACAGACGTTCTCTTTGGGAAAGCTTCGGCGAATGTAACGTTATTTCCCGTAAAGCCGCCCTTTCGGTTCTTTCGGAAATGCCCGTTGTCTTTATCACCTGGGACGGTGCAATGGAAAACATAAGCCGAAATCTGCAAAAATCCCGTCTTGTTCAGCTATCGGGAAAAGACCTTGCGGCAGTGCTTTCCTCAAACGATTACCGCTGTGAAGCCTCTGCTTCTCCCGATGTTATTTATGTTTTTTCTCCCGATTTGTCCCGTTATATCGCGTTCACTCACGAATATGTGCAAGGCCACGGATACGTTTGCCTTACTTCTGCTTCTAACGTAGACGACCCCTATATCTCTCCCGCGTTCCGCGAAATCCTAAGCCAGATGTTCCTAATGCAAAAGGCATAGGTTTTCTAATTGTGTCCGCTGACACAATTAGAAAAAACGCCCATTGTAGGGAACGGCGTATTAACCCTAAAAATGCAAGCATTTTCAGGGAACCCCATTTCCTCGACGTTCCGTTTTTCTACCGTAGGATGGAGGTTCTGCACCTCTCTGTCCTGTCATCCCAAGGGAAGTCGAAGGATATAAGCGACAAATTTTCATTATACCGTAGGGACGATTCACGAATCGCCCGCTTCACAACAAAAACACAACTGCAAAAAGGACAGAGCCTCGCTCTGTCCTTTTTCCTATTTCAACTCCTCCTTGAGCCTTAAAAGTGCCTTTGCCTCTTTGCGGGAAACCCCAACCTGTGTTAACCCCAAAATCCGCCCCGCCTCGCTTTGTGTCATGCCCTTGAAATATCTCAAATAAATAATTTCACGCTCAATATCGGGCAATTTTTCAATGGCTTGCTTAAGGGCGATTTTTTCATTAATCTCGGGTGTGAAGTCAATGCCGATAAAATCCTCCAGCTTTCCGTCCTCACCCACCTGCTCGGAAAGGGAAACCGTCCCTGCCGTCGCGCCCAAGCATTCAACCACTTCTTCCTCCGAAAATCCGCAAATTTCCGCCAAAACCGAAACAGCGGGCTCGTTTTGATGACAACTTATATATTTTTCCCGTGCCGCGCATAAAATCGCGGCTTTTCTTTTAATTTCTCTGCCAACCTTAATCTCGCCGTCATCCCTTAAAAAACGCTTTATTTCGCCGATGATCAGGGGTACGGCATAGGTGGAAAAAGCAGTTCCGCGCTCAAGGTCAAAATTACGTATGGCTTTTATCATTCCGATGTGTCCAATCTGACAAAGGTCGTCGTAATCTACACCACGCCCCATAAAGCGAACGGCAATAGACCTCACCAATCCCGTGTTTTCTTCAACAAGCCGGCTCAGAGCCGTTTCGTCCCCCTCTTTCGCCCTTACAATAAGTTCTGCCGTAGAAACGCTCACCGCCCCGTCAACCTCTTCTCAAGAATAACCGTTGTGCCCTTTCCTATTTTCGAGCTGACCTTTATTCTGTCGGTAAAGCTTTGCATAATGGTAAAACCCATACCGCTTCGTTCGCCGCCCTCGTCGGTGGTGTAAAGAGGTTGCATTGCAGTGGGTACGTCCTCGATACCTCTCCCTTTGTCCTTTATCTTAATGTTGATAACTCCGTTTTCGTTCAGTTTACAAACTATGTAAATGGGACATTTGCTTTTGTCTTCCTGTTCCGCATATCCGTGAACGATAGAATTTGTAACCGCTTCGCTCACAACCGTTTTAATGTCCGAAATCACGGCAATGCTGGGGTCCCATTGGGCGGCAAAGGCGGCAACCGACGTGCGCGCGAAATTCTCGTTAATGCTTCGGGCATCAAATTCGATTTTCATAAAATTAACAGCTTTGTCCTTCATTATTGTTTCCTCTTTCTATCTTTAAAATCTTGTCCATTCCGGCAATCTCTAAAATTCTGTGGGCGGCAGGGGAGGGATCTATAATAATCAAAGTGCTTCCCACCGATAAACATTTCCTCATTCGTCCCATAACCAAACCCAGCCCCGAGGAATCGCAAAAGCTTACCCCCGATAAATCCAAACCAAAGGTAACGGGCTGTTCTTCTTCGATAATTACATCAAGCCTTTCCCGCGCGGTCTTTGCGTTGTGATGGTCGATTTCTCCGAAAATATAAGCAATGGTTTTGTCTCCCGATTTGTTGCTTTTAATTTCCATTTCAAAAATCCTTTCAACCTCTTTTTTGGACATTTTATCCCAAAACCACTGTCGTATTCTGCCAAAATCGGGGTGCGAGAGAAAAATATTTGTAAACTTTTTTTGACCTTTTTTGCTTTAATTCCCCAAAACTATTGCCATTGCTTAACGATTTACCGAAAATGCCCTTTTCGTCATAATGTACATATTGCATAAAAAAGCAAAATACCCCTTGACAATATGTGGTTGGTATTATAAAATAGTGTAAAAGGAGAGTTGTGCATATAACTCCCAAATTCAAGAAAAAGAGGTATGTTTATGACAAAACGAATTGTATCTCTGCTTTTCTGCATTTTGTTCGTGCTTTCTTCCTGTCTCCTCGCTTCTTGCGGCGATGACAATGAAACCAGCGGCGATGTTGCAGCAGAGACCAAAGGCTTCCTCGAAGCTAAGAACTGGGGCGGTGTAGAAGTTAACATCATCTGCCGTAACGCAGGCGAAACCAGTTACATCACTTATCAGGCAGATGCTGAAGAACCCAGCGATGAACCTGTAATTAATGCGTTCTACCGCAGAAATCAGTTCATCAAGGATAACTACGGCATCGACATCAACGTTGTTACTCCCGAATCCGGCAGTGATCCTATCACCATGCTCAGAACCGATATGCAGTCGGGCAACAACGAATATCAGGCAATTATCCATCCTATCCACAGCGTTGCGCCCCTCGCTTCCGACGGCTTGCTTACCGACTTCAACAGCCTTACCAACGGCTACATCCGTCTTAACGAAGCACATTGGGACCAGGCTCTTATCAGAGACGTTGTAATTAACGAAAAAGTATTCTTCCTCAACGGCGATGCTCTCGTTCAGGATGACGAATCCACTTGGGTAATGTTCTTCAATAAGGACCTTATCGACCAGCACGGTCTTGACAATCCTTACGAATTGGTTTACAACAATCAGTGGACCATCGATAAGATGTACGAAATGCTCAAGAACGTAGAACTCACTCATGGTACCGTTAAATCCTACAAGCCCGAAGATGGCGACCAGTGGGGTATGGTAGTTCAGTCCTACGACTTCTATCAGTTTATGATGGGTGCCGATCAGCGTATGATCGACAACTCCGGTGAAGTTCCCGTTCTCCGTATCGAAGAACAGGAAAACGTTACCACCTTCAACCAGATCGCAGACTGGTTCATTTTCGACAGCAAGAACATCGGTGTTGCTGACTTCCACGGTAGATGGGACAGCGGCGTTTACGAACAGGAAGTTCAGATCTTCGCAAACGGTAACGCTCTCTTTATGCCTAACAACATCAGCACCGTTGGCGGTCAGGGCATCCGTGAATCCGAAATCAACTACGGTCTTCTTCCTATGCCTAAGCGCAGCGACCTTCAGGAAAAATACACCTCCGGTATCAACGCTTACCACTGCGACGTTATCTGCGTTCCTATGACTAACGTTGGTGAAAAGCTCGATGCTACCTGCTACGCTCTCGAAGCAATGGCATTCTTCGGCAAGCAGCTCGTTACTCCCGAATACTACGACAGAACTCTCTCTCACAAGAGACTTAAGGATGACGACTCTGTAGAAATGCTTAACATCATCTTCGGTAACCGTATCTACGATATGGGCTCTGTACTTAACTTCAATGCAGGTACCGAATCCGAAGGTACTCTCTACTTCTACACCGACCTTCTCGGTGATAAGAGCAACAATATCATTTCTTGGTACAACACCCGTAAGGGCGTATACCAGACCGGTATCGATGCTCTCATCGCACAGTGCTACTAATATAAAAACTGTGAAATACAGAAAGGACAGCCTCGGCTGTCCTTTCATTTTTTCAAACCGCTTTAAGTCTCTCAAAAGAGAAAAATCAAAGCAAATAGAAAATTTCAGAAAAATATAAAAAAATTCAAAAAAAGCATTGACAATATATAATTGTTGTGATATACTAATCCTCGCTGGCGTGAGCGAGATGCTGGTGTAGCTCAATGGCAGAGCAACTGATTTGTAATCAGTAGGTTGGGGGTTCGACTCCCTTCACCAGCTCCAAAAAATTAATAACAATATGGGGGAATTCCCGAGCGGCCAAAGGGGGCAGACTGTAAATCTGTTGTCACTGACTTCGGTGGTTCGAATCCACCTTCCCCCACCAAAGTCAAATTATCCGAACATTGTCATCAATAACGATGCGTTCGGATTTTTTGTTTATTTGAATTGTATTTGATTAATATTAAATCATTTAAAGAACAACACCGCCGAGATTTTTCTCGACGGTGTCTTACTATATCCGACATTCTATTATAGATTGATTGACATAGAGCGTATTTTGATATAAAATGTATTTGTTATTTTGATGTTAGGAATATTTGATTATGAGCAAACGAATAGAAACTGCAATATTCACAAATATGTGTATGATATATGACGAGAACGGAAATGTTTTGGTGCAAGATAGAGTTGGTTCAAATTGGGCAGGAATAACTTTTCCGGGTGGTCATGTCGAAAGCGGAGAATCATTTACCGACGCTGCAATCAGAGAAGTTTACGAAGAAACTGGACTAACGGTATCAAAATTGCAATTGTGTGGTATCCAAGATTTTTTTCTTGATGATGGAACACGATATTGTGTTTATTTTTATAAGACAAATTGCTTTAGCGGTGATTTACGCTCGTCAGTTGAAGGCGATGTTTTTTGGACCTCGCTTTCTAAATTGCACGAACTTAAATTATCTAATGGCATGGACTCCATATTGAAACTATATGGCGATAATACTATTTCGGAACAGTTTTTCTACAAAGAAAACGGAAAGTATGTTGAAGAGTTGAAATAACTATCTTGTGGAGAGAAAATGAACTTATTAATTACTCAAACAAATGATTTATTAAACAATCAAGGTTTTCAATATGCATTTTGCGGTGGATTTGCTGTTGACTTGTTTTTGGGGTGCGAATCTCGTCCACACGGCGATATAAATATACTCGCATATTGGAAGGACCGAAATAAAATAATCGAGTATAATACCACTATTCCATCCGAAAGGAAGCGTAAATATGAAAGTTGCGTTACAAAACCTAACTAAAATATTCCCGTCCCGCAATAAAAAACAGCCTAAACCGGTTGTGGCGGTAAACGATTTCACATTTGATATCCCCGACGGTACACTTATTGGTCTTCTCGGTCCTTCGGGTTGCGGTAAGTCTACGGTACTTAACCTTATTTCGGGACTTCTCAAGCCTACTTCGGGCAAAATTTTCTTCGGCGACGATGATGTAACAAATCTTCCTCCCGAAAACCGCGGCGTGGGACTTGTGTTCCAAAACTACGCCCTTTATCCTCACCTAACGGTTAAAAAGAACATAACCTTCCCCTTGGAAAACCTAAAGGGTAAGGATAAATTGACAAAAGAGCAAATGGACCAAATGGCGCTCGAGGCAGCAAAATTGGTTCAAATCGATATGCTTATGGATAGAAAACCCTCCGAGCTTTCGGGCGGTCAGCAACAACGTGTGGCAATCGCCCGCGCCTTGGTTAAAAATCCCAAGGTTCTTTTGTTGGATGAACCTCTTTCGAATCTTGATGCCCGTTTAAGACTTCAAACCCGCGAGGAAATTCGCAGAATCCAACGTTCAACGGGTGTAACCACCATTTTCGTTACCCACGACCAAGAAGAGGCAATGTCTATTTCCGACCTTATCGTGGTTATGAAGGACGGCGAGATTCACCAGATAGATAAACCCCAAAACGTCTATGATGACCCTGTGGATTTGTTCGTTGCCAAATTCTTGGGCACTCCTCCCATAAACGTTTTTGACGGCAGGGTAGAGAACGGCAAGCTCTTTATCGGCGACGAGGCGGTTTTGGATATCCCCTCCGTACCCAACGGTAATGTTGACGTTGCAATCCGTCCCGAGGGATTCACCTTAGATGAAAACCCCGTTTTGACCTGCGACCTTTCCCGTGTTGAGGTTATGGGCAGAGATATAAGTGTTGTCGCAACTCACAACAATTCCCAAAACCCCGTTGTCCGCGCTATAATCGATTCGGATAACCTTTCCTCTGTAAACGGAACTAAGGTTAAATTCGGTGTGAAACCTAACAAAGTATTCATTTTCGAAAAAGAAACAGGCAAACGCATCCGCTTTTAGGAGAATATAAATGGAAAAAAATAATTTAAAGGCTTGGCTGTATCTTTTGCCCGCAATTGTCTTTTTGGGCTTGTTTATGGTCTATCCTCTTTTCGACGTTTTCGTATATTCTCTCGAAGAGGGGTATAGCTCCATATCCAAAACCTATTTCGGTGTGGGCGGATATAACTATTCCTACGTACTTCACGACCCTTATTTTCTTCAGGCAGTGAAAAATACCTTTATATTGGTAATTATAACCGTTCCGCTTTCCACAATTTTTTCATTGCTTATTTCGGTTGGATTAAGCTCGATAGAAAAGCTTAAAAACCTGTTCCAAACCGTTTATTTTCTGCCATACGTAACCAATACCTTGGCGGTTGGTATGGTGTTTATGATACTTTTCAAGCCCGCCCCCGCAACCACCAACAGCGTTGCAAATTTGGTGCTGGGCTGGTTCGGAATAAGCCCCGTGGATTTCATAAACGGCCCCTATTGGGCAAAAATGTTTGTTCTCTGCCTTTATACGGTTTGGGTGGTAATGCCCTTTAAAATACTAATACTTACAGGTGCGTTGGCATCGGTTGATAAAACCTATTATAACGCCGCCAAGGTAGACGGAACCTCTAAATTCCGTATCTTCACAAAAATCACCCTGCCTATGATTTCGCCAACTCTGTTTTATTTGATAATAACCGGCTTTATCGGCGCATTTAAAGCGTATGCCGATGCGGTTGCGCTTTTCGGTGCAGACCTGAACGTGGCGGGCATGAATACTATCGTTGGCTATATCTACGAACGCCTATATGCAACCTCGGGCTATCCCTCCTATGCATCTGCGGCGGCAATAATTCTCTTTGTAATCGTGCTTACCATAACCTGTATAAACCTTTTGGTAAGCAAGAAAAACGTGCATTATTAAGGGGAGGGTATTATGGATTACGAAAAAATAGAAAAATCCGCCCAAACCCGAAAGCTTGTGCGGAATATAATCGTTTATACCTTCCTTGTTATTTGGGCAATTGCAGTGCTGTTTCCTTTCTATTGGATGATTCTTACTTCGGTGAAGGAATATAGCGCCTATGCATCCGAAAGCGAGGGTATGCCTCAGCTTTTCACCCTTTCGCCCACCTTTGCCAACTATGAAAAAGCCTATACCCAAATGCCACTTGTGCGCTATTTTGCCAATACGCTTATTTTCACGGTGGTTACAACGGCAATTATGCTGGTTGTAACGGTTTTGGCGGCGTTCGCTTTTTCAAGGCTTACTTTTAAGGGCAAAAACCTTGCGTTCACGCTGTTTCTTGCCTTAATGATGATACCCTCCGAGCTGGTTATTATCACAAACTATGCAACGATAACCGCTTGGGATATGCGAAATACCTTTGCGGGCTTAATACTTCCGTCGGTAACCTCGGTTTTCTATATCTATCTGTTAAAGGAAAACTTTTCTCAAATCCCCGACGAGCTTTATTATGCCGCCAAGGTAGACGGTACAACCGATTTAAGATATCTCTTAAAGGTTATGGTGCCTATCTGCCGTCCCACAATCGTAACCGTTACCATCTTAAAGGTTATCGAATGTTGGAACTCTTATATCTGGCCCAACCTTATCACCACCGAAAGCGAATACCACCTTGTTTCCAACGGTATTCAACAATTACGTGAAAGCGGCTTGGGTAGAGAAGATATCCCCGCAATGATGGCGGCGGTGGTTGTGGTTTCCATCCCGCTGATAATTCTGTTTTTAGTCTTCCGTAAAAGAATTATGGAGGGCGTTTCAAGAGGAGGTGTAAAGAAATGAAAAAAATCATTTCCGCCCTGCTTTTGGCCTTTATGTTGCTCTCTCTTTCCGCTTGCCACGGTAAAGTGGATATGGAGAAATTCGTTCTTCCCGAAGAATTCGACACCTCTCGTGATTACGAAATAAGCTTTTGGGCAAAGAACGATACCAATATAACACAGGTTAATATCTATAAACAGGCGATAGAGGATTTTCAAAATCTTTATCCCAACATAAAGGTAAATTTGCGCCTTTATACCGATTACGGTAAAATTTATAACGACGTTTTAACCAATATCGGTACGAATACACCCCCCAACGTGTGTATAACCTATCCCGACCATATCGCCGCCTACCTAACGGGTGAAGACGTGGTTGTTCCTCTAAAGGATTTGTTCGGGGACGAAAAATACGGCCTTGGGGGAAGTGAAGTGCCCTTCGATGCCCCCGCCCTTAACGAGATAGTGCCCCAATTCCTTGCGGAATGTGAGTTTAACGGCGATTACTATGCAATCCCCTTTATGCGTTCTACCGAAGCCTGCTACGTTAATAAGACCTACGTGGAAAAGCTCGGCTATAAATTGCCCGAAACCCTCACCTGGGATTTCATCTGGGAGGTTTCCGAGGCGGCAACCAAAAAGGGTGAAGACGGTAATTATATAGTAAACGGACAGAAAACCTTAATTCCCTTTATCTATAAATCCACCGATAATATGATGATAAGCGCCTTAAAACAGCAAGAGGCGGGTTATTCCACCTCAAAGGGCGAAATCCAACTGTTTAACGATACCACTTCGGATTTCTTAAAAACGGTTAATGAGCATTCCCAAATTGGCGCCTTCAATACCTTTAAGCTGGTGGGTTATCCTGCAAACTTCCTAAACGCGGGACAGTGTATTTTCGCAATAGACTCCACCGCGGGTGCCACTTGGATGGGCAGTAAAGCACCCCTTATGGATATTTCCGAGGATAGACTTGTGGAATTCGAAACCGAGGTTATGACAATCCCCCAATATAACCCCGCGTCCCCGCAAATGATTTCCCAGGGCCCCTCAATGTGTATCTTCAATAGTGAGGATTCCCAAGAGGTGTTAGCCTCCTGGCTGTTTGCTCAGTATATGCTCACGAATGAGGTTCAAATCGCCTATTCCCAAACCGAGGGTTACGTTCCCGTTACCCAAAAGGCTCAGAAGTCGGCGGAATATACCGATTACCTTTCCCGCATCGGCGAGGATAATCAGCTTTATTACGATGTAAAAATAAAAGCGGCACAGCTTTTGCTGGATAACGTGGATAACACCTTCGTAACCCCCGTGTTTAACGGCTCGGCAGACCTTCGTAACGCGGCAGGACAGCTTATCGAGGACGTTAACAAAGCGGCATACCGTAAGAAAACCGTTGACGATGAGTATATCCAAAATCTCTATAAAGAAACCACTTCTCTTTACCGTCTTGACCAAATTGCGGTTTCCCAAGGTAAAGAAGGCTCGGTAAACGTAAAAATCAATTTCGACGGCTTGCCTAAGGGATCGGTGATTTTGCTGTGCGTATTGGCGTTTACCTGGGTTTGTATAGGACTTTATGTAGCAGTTGACAAAATTAAGTCGAAAAAACCTTAAAATTTTTGTACATAAATAATTGATTTATTATAAAATATTAGTATAATAACAAATGTATATTTTATACAAACGTAAAAAAGGAGTAAAAAACAATGAAAAAAATCACAGCTTTGTTGTTGGTTGCTGCTATGCTCGTAGTTCTCGTGGCTTGCGGTACCGACAGCGACACTTCCTCCAAGGTTGAATCCTCCGCGGCTTCTTCCGCTGTAGAATCTTCCGTTGCTTCCTCCGAGGTTGAATCCTCTGTTGCTTCCTCCGAAGCAGAATCTTCTGTTGAATCTTCCGAAACTTCCGACACCTCCGACACCTCCGACACCTCCGATGTTGAAACCTCTGTAATGACCTATGATGAATACGTAGCTGCAGAGCTTCAGACCGAGGTTGTTGTTGAAACCTACGTACAGGCACATCAGTCCTGGTGGGAAAACAAAATCACTGTTTACTGCCAGAGCCCCGACGGCGCATATTTCCTTTATGAACTCGCTTGCTCCGAAGAAGATGCTGCAAAGCTCGTTCCCGGTACCAAAATCCGCGTAAAGGGCTATAAGGCTGAATGGCAGGGCGAAGTTGAAATTACCGACGGTACTTTCGAATTCGTTGAAGGCGGCGACAGCTTCATCGCAGAAGCTATGGACGTAACCGCACTTCTCGGCACCGATGAACTTATTAAGAATCAGAACAAGTTCGTTTCCTTCAAGGGTATGACTGTTGAAGCATCCAAGAACGCAAACGGCGAAGACGTAGCATTCCTTTATAACTGGGATGGCTCCGGCGAACAGGGCAACGACCTTTACTTCAACGTTTCGGTTAACGGCGCAACCTATAACTTCTGTGTAGAATCCTACCTCTGCGGTAAGGATACCGACGTATACAAGGCTGTTGAAGCTTTGAAAATCGGCGACGTTATCGATATGGAAGGCTTCCTCTACTGGTACGACAGCGCAAACCCCCACATCACCGCTGTTACTGCTTCTAAATAATTATATTTAAAAGTCAAACCACCCGAAAGATTATTCATCTTTTCGGGTGGTTTTTTCGTTCAGTCCTTTACAAAAGTAAAATATAGTGTTATACTGTAAAAAAATACCTATGGAGAACGGATATGAATTATTATAAGCCCTTTGAATCGCCCCAAGGAATCTCTCCCGTAAGCGAAAACCCTTCTTCCGAAATTAAAGATTTGATTTTCGGCTTGCCCGTTTACGGCGTTTCTGCCGAAGCACCTATCGTCGACAACTTTTGCTCACCTCAGTTCAATACACCCGAGGATGAGTTCACTTTAACTAACGGTAAAAAGGTTGCCGCCTTGGTTTATGATGACCCTGCGTTAACCCGATTAACCCGCGGTAACTCCCGCACAATTTATTATAAATTACCCAACCTTTCTGCGGTAAACGGCTTCGCGATAAGTATGCTCTTGCAGAAAAGGGAAATGGGCGTGCGCCTTCCCGAAAGGTTAGACCTTTTCCTTTCCGAGGATGGCAAGGCTTGGCAAAGAGTTTTCAATCAGCGCGGTGTGCCCGAGGCAGAAGACCCTTCGATATGGTCTTTAAAATACGATTTTGATAAAACCTATAAAGCCTCTTGGGTTCGCCTTGATATCGGCACCTTAACCCATATTTGGCCCGAAAACTTCTCCCTTTACGGCACGACTCTTATCCCCGAAACTGCCGTAACTCCCGTTGAAGACGGCTCTACCAAAGAAAGGGAAGCACTGTTTGTAAACAGATTCCCCACCTATGAAGAGCTTGACGGTATTCACAATATCTGCCTTGCTTATAACTGTTATCCCCCCGAAAGGGATAACCCCAAGGGCAGCTTCAGCCTTGATGAGCTGCTTCCTTACGTTGGCTATTACGATAAGGATGGAAACCTTAAGGATACCTTCTTCGATTCCTTCCTATTCCTCCCTTATTCTGCTTTTACCTATTCCTCCCACTATAAAACCGCCGAGGGGTGGAGGTATTATATCGATAATACCTTTGCCGAGGGCAAAAACGTAGATGCGTTAAATACCGCCGCCGAAAAGGTTGGTGCGGAATTAGGCACGGACTGTAAGGTAAAGGTGTTCCTAACTATGTTCCATACAGCGCCCACTTATGGCGATTTTCCCGAAAAGTTCGGCGATTTGGATGGCGACGGTGTGGATGAGGATTTGTCCACCCTCGAGGCTAAAATAAAAGCCACAAAATGGATGATAGATACACAAATTGCCCGCTTCAACGAAAAAGAACGTAAAAATCTTACCCTCACAGGCTTCTATTGGTTCGAGGAACAAATCGATTACGAAAACCCCCACGAATTTCAGGTTATGTTCTTTGCCCGTGATTATCTCCATTCCTTGGGATATAAGATGATATGGATTCCTTATTATCAGGCGTCGGGCTTTGGCGATTGGAAGCAATTCGGCTTCGACGTTGCTTGTATGCAGCCTAACTATGCCTTTAACGCTTCTATCCCCAAAAAGCGTCTTTACGATAACGCCGAGCTTACAAAACGCTACGGCTTGTGCTACGAATTGGAAATTAACGATACCTACACACCCGAATTTTACGACAGATATAAAGAATATCTCGAGGTTGGTATCGAAACAGGCTATATGAACTCGGTAAAGATGTATTATCAAGGTGGCAGAACTTTCTATGATATGTATATGTCCAAGGACGAATTTGCTCATTCTGTTTATGACGATACCTATCTTTTCGCAAAAGAAAAGCTTGTTGCCCCCATCCGTTTGAAAAAAGACTAATAAAACCAAAAAGCTGTCGCGTTATTTTGCGACAGCTTTTTTCTTTGTATAAAACGGCGGTTTCGTCAATTTATTTTTTCGATTTATCGTAGGGGCGATAGGGGTCCCCGAAAACATTTTTGTTTTTGGGGTATAATGAACGAATCGCCCGTTTAGACATTATCCGCAAAACCCTATGTTATCGCAAAAGCGTTCCGAATATCGTAGGGGCGATAGGGGACACCTAAAACCTTTATGCTTTTGGGGTATAATGAACGAATCGCCCGTGTTAATAAACTCAAACAATTCTGTTTCGCTTTTCACCCTTGAAAAACGCTTCTATGTTCAAACAAATCTCGTTTATACAACGGCTTCTGGATTCAAATGCGCCCCAAGCCATGTGGGGGGTAAGACAAACGTTTTCAAAATTACGAATAGGGTAAAAGGGATGATTTACGGGCATGGGCTCGGTGGAATAAACGTCGCACCCAAAAAATCCGATTTTTCCGCGCTCAATTGCTTTCGCAACGTCGTTTTCGTTGGTAACCGCGCCTCTGGCAACGTTAATTAAAACCACGCCGTCCTTCATTTTTTCGATTTCTGCTTCGCCTATAAGATTGCGTGTTTCGTCGGTTAGGGGAGTGTGTATAGAAATAATGTCCGAACGCTCTAAAATCTCATCCAAGGAAACACATTCTTCATTTTCTATGGGTGTGCGCTTGTTAACGATAACTCTGCAACCCAACGCCTTCGCCACGTCGCCAACCTTTTTGCCGATCTGTCCGTAACCGATAATACCCCAAGTCTTTCCCGCAATCTCGTGATAAACAGGGGTAAGAATGTTTTGTACGTTGCCTGCCGAATATCTTCCGCTTGCCACGGAATCTCTAAATGCAGGAAGATTAACCGAAGCCGAAAGCACCATAGCAACCGTAAGCTGTGAAACCGAGTTTACCGAATAACCCGCCACGTTGCAAAGGGCAATTCCGTTTTCTTTGCAATATTCGGTGTCGATGTTGTCATAACCGGTTGCCGCAACGCAAATTAATTTTAAATTCCTTGCGTGGCACAAAACCTCACCGCTTAATTTAACCTTGTTTATAACACATACCTCGCAATCCGAAATGCGTTCCTTTATACAATCCATTGGGGTAAGGTCGTAAATATCCACCTTTCCCAAGGAATTAAATACGGATAAATCAATATCCTGTCCCAAGGTCGCCGCATCAAGAATTGCAATTTTAATATCACTCATTTTTATAACCACCTGTATATCTAAATTATATATGTGTAATTTTACCATATATATTGTTATTTTGCAACCTGCCAAAATAATTAAAAAACCGTATTTTGACCTTTTTTGCGGTTTTTTTGACCTTTTTCACGGCTTTGTCTAACGGTTAATTAAAAATATAAATCCCCGAAACCATTGGGGCGCAATATGTTTTGGATTTAAAATGCAAATCGTCAAAATGCACTATTGACATAAATCCGTATATGCTATATAATGTGTATGCCTCGCTAAAATCCACACAAGATGTTGTGATTGATAGAAAATATAGAGAAAGTGGTAAAAACGATGAGAATTATTAAAAGAAACGGCGCAGAAGAAAATTTCGACGTCGAAAAAATCAGAATTGCCATTACAAAAGCAAACCAATCTGTTGATGAATCCGACAGAATGACAGAATTGCAGATAAGACGTATTACCGAATCTGTGGTAATATCCTGCGAATCCTTAAACCGCGCCCCCACCGTTGAAGAAATTCAGGACTTGGTGGAAAAGAAGATTATGGCGCACGGCGCTTTTGAGGTTGCCAAAAACTACATAACCTATCGTTATATCCGTTCCTTGGTTCGTAAAAGTAACACCACCGACGACAAAATCCTTTCTCTTATCGAATGTAATAACGAGGAGGTTAAGCAGGAAAACTCCAATAAAAATCCCGTTGTAAACTCCACACAGCGCGATTATATGGCAGGTGAGGTTTCCCGCGATATCACTAACCGTATCCTTCTTCCCAAGGATATCGTCGATGCCCATAACGAGGGTATAATTCACTTCCACGACAGCGACTATTTCGCACAGCATATGCACAACTGCGATTTGGTAAATCTCGAGGATATGCTTCAAAACGGTACTGTTATCACAGGCACCCTTATCGAACGTCCTCACAGCTTTTCCACCGCTTGTAATATCGCTACGCAAATAATTGCTCAGGTTGCCTCCAACCAATATGGCGGTCAATCTATTTCTCTCACTCATTTGGCTCCCTTCGTTCAGGTTTCCCGCGATAAAATTCGCCGCACCGTAGAACAGGAAATGGCTTCTATGGGCGTAGAGCTTTCCTCCGAGCAAATCGAAAAAATGGTAGAAACCCGCCTTCGCGAGGAAATCCGCCGCGGTGTTCAAACCATCCAATATCAGGTGGTTACGCTTCTCACCACCAACGGTCAAGCTCCCTTTGTAACCGTGTTTATGTATCTCGGCGAGGCAAAGAACGAACAAGAAAAGGCAGATCTGGCACTTATCATCGAGGAAGTTCTTCTTCAGCGCTGTCAGGGCGTTAAGAACGAAAAGGGAATATGGGTTACCCCCGCGTTCCCCAAGCTTATCTACGTTCTCGAGGAGGATAATATCCACGAGGATTCCAAATATTGGTATCTTACCGAGCTTGCGGCAAAATGTACCGCAAAGCGTATGGTTCCCGACTATATCTCCGAAAAGAAGATGAAGGAGCTTAAGGTTGACCAAAACGGTAACGGTCAGTGCTATACCTGTATGGGCTGCCGCAGCTTCCTTACCACTTACGTGGATGAAAACGGCAATCCTAAGTATTACGGCAGATTCAATCAAGGCGTTGTTACAATCAACTTGGTTGACGTTGCCCTTTCCTCCGGCGGAGATAAAGAAAAATTCCAAAAGATTTTCGATGAACGCTTAGAGCTTTGCCACCGCGCACTTTTGTGCCGCCACGAAAGATTAAAGGGCACATTGTCCGATGCCGCCCCCATTTTGTGGCAATACGGCGCATTGGCGCGTCTTAAAAAGGGCGAGCCTATCGATAAACTCCTTTTCGGCGGTTATTCCACAATTTCTCTCGGCTATGCAGGTCTTTACGAATGTGTTAAATATATGACAGGCAAGAGCCATACCGACCCCGAGGCAACCCCCTTCGCCTTGGAGGTTATGGAAAAGATGAACGCCGCTTGCCGTAAGTGGAAGGCAGAGCATAACATCGACTTCTCCCTCTACGGCACTCCTCTTGAATCTACGACTTATAAGTTCGCTAAATGCTTACAGCGTCGCTTCGGTGTAATCCCCGGCGTTACCGATAAAGGCTATATAACCAACAGCTATCACGTTCACGTTACCGAAGAAATTGATGCTTTCGAAAAATTGCGCTTCGAGGCACAGTTCCAGCATCTTTCTCCCGGCGGCGCTATCAGCTACGTAGAAGTTCCCAATATGCAGGATAATATCCCCGCAGTGTTGCAGGTTATGAAGTTTATCTATGATAACATCATCTATGCCGAGCTTAACACAAAATCCGACTATTGTCAGGAATGCGGCTTCGACGGAGAAATCCAAATCGATGAATCCGAGGGTAAGCTTATCTGGCGTTGCCCCAATTGCGGTAATACCGATCAAGATAAGATGAACGTTGCCCGTCGTACCTGCGGTTATATCGGTACACAATATTGGAATCAGGGCAGAACTCAGGAAATTAAGGAAAGGGTTCTCCACCTCTGATGCACTACGGTCAAATCAAAAATTGCGATATCGCCAACGGCGAGGGTGTGCGTGTAACACTGTTCGTGTCGGGGTGCACAAACCGTTGCGAGGGGTGCTTCCAACCCGAAACCTGGGATTTTTCCTACGGCAAGCCTTTTACCGAGGAAACCCAAGCCGAGATTATAGAAATGCTAAAGCCAAGCTATATAAACGGTTTGACACTTCTGGGCGGTGAACCCTTCGAGCCGCAAAACCAAAGGGCGCTTCTTCCTTTCGTAAAAAAGGTTAAGGAGCTGTACCCGCAAAAAAACCTTTGGGCGTTCACAGGCTTTACCTTGGAACAGCTTTTGGAAAAAGAACCCCACCCGCGCTGTGAGGCTACCGATGAACTTCTGTCCCTCATAGACGTTCTTGTGGACGGTAAGTTCGAATTGTCTAAAAAGAATATACGTCTGCGCTTCCGTGGCTCGGAAAACCAACGTATAATCGATTTACCCCAAACACTAAAGACAAAAGAAATAATCCTTTGGGATAAATAAACCTAAAACCGTCCTTTTGATAAGGGCGGTTTTCTTGTTAAAGTTAAATAAAATCCCTCTATCTTATTGACAAAAATCACTATAGATGTATAATTATATTGTATTATTATATTAAAAGGGATAACTATGTCAGATAAGAAGAATTCACAGTCGAACATATCTAAAAAAACACTTGTTGAATATCTTATAATTGCCTTTATTTTTCTTGCTATGGCATTGATGGTTGTTACCTTTATTGATCGGGAATTTTCCTTTAAACAATATAATACCTCTACCTTAGAATATGTTCCTGCCAAGGTGCTTGAAATTACCTCCGAGGACCTTACCGATACAGGTCAGTTCACCGCGGGCAGACAAACCGCTAAGTTGGAAATCAAGCAAGGTAAGGCAAAGGGCAGGGTAGTGGAGGTTGATAATCTCATTACCGCCGGTCATAACGTTATTCTCAAAGAGGGAAGAAGGGTTATCGTTATTGCCGATATGCCCGAGCATACAGATCCTTATTTTACCGTTTATAATCACGACAGGTCGTTTGGTACCTTCGCTCTTATTTTCCTTTTCTTAGCTGTGGTTGTGCTAATAGGCGGCAAAAAGGGGTTTATGAGCTGTCTTGGCTTGGTGTTTACCCTTTGTACAGTTGTCTGCTTCCTGCTGCCAAACCTTTTCGAGGGCGGTAACGCAGGTGTGGTTTCGGTTGTAACCATTGTGTTAAGTACGGTTGTCAGCTGTTTTTGTATAGGCGGATTGTCAAAAAAGACCTATCTTAACATATTAAGTACGGTTTTGGGTACCGTTACGGCAGGTATCGTCTATTTTGTGTTTATGCTGGTTATAGGCATTTCGGGCACAAACGTGGAAACTATCGACGAGCTGGTTCAAATCTCTCATTATACAGGCTTAAGCCTCACGGGTATCCTTTTTGCAGGTATACTTGTCAGTTCGCTGGGTGCGGTGATGGACGTTGCCGTTTCTATAGGAGCATCCCTTTCAGAAATCAAAGAGCTTAACCCCAAGATAACTCCTCAGGCTCTTTTCCGTTCAGGTATGAACATTGGTAAGGATATGATAGGTACAATGACAAACACCCTTATCCTTGCTTTCACAGGCGGCACGCTTTCTACCTTGATAATTTTCTTGTCGGTGGGGTTGCAGTTCCATCAGCTTGTTTCGTCAAACTTCTTGGCGCTTGAAATCGCTTCGGGTATATCGGGCAGTATGGCAGTGGTATTGACAGTTCCCATAAGTGCCGCAATTTGTGCCTTTTCGGGCAATAAAAAATTGAAAAATAAAAATAAAAATAAAAACTAAAAAAGGGGAAAAATTATGAACTTAAAGCGTATTTCCTTAATTGCTTTGGCACTCATTATGGTTTGCACAACCTGTATGGGCGCCTTCGCGTCCATCGATTTTACAATCGGCGGTAAAGACGCTCAATATGCAATCCTCGGCGAACAAGCCGGCTTGTGTATGACCGTTGGCTCCGATGAAACCGAACGTAACTTCGCTTGGTACTCCACCCACGATACAGGTAGCATCGAATATGCGTTGCGCGACGGCGACACGTTCCCTGCCACCTACACCACGGTAAACACAATAGCCTCTCCTGCGGCTAACTCCTATGTTCACCGTGCAACCATTTACGACCTTAAGCCCGACAGCGAATACGTATACCGTATCAAAAACAGCGGCAAAGTATCCCAGAACTATTACTTTACCACCGATTCTGCGGTAGAATTCGAATTTGTTTTCGCAGGCGACCCTCAGATCGGCGCGTCCTATAATAACACCCGCGACGGTCAAAACTGGGGCAAAACCGTTGATTTCGTAAAGAATAATTTCCCCGAAATCTCCCTTTTCGTTTCCGCAGGCGACCAGGTTAACAACGGTAACGACGAAGGCGAATACGGCGCGTTCCTTTCTCCTTCCAACCTTCCTACATATGCGTTGGCTCCCACCGTTGGTAACCACGAGGATGGGTATGCTACCGATGAATATCCCGACCTTACCTATTCGATATTCACCGAGCACTACAATCTCCCCAACAGATATATCGACGGCAAGCTCTACGGTAAAACTACTGCAGGCAGCGACTATTGGTATACCTATAACAACGCACTCTTTATTCACATTAACACCAATAACCGTACCTTTGCCGAACACGAAGCATTTATTAAAAATGCAGTAGAATCCAATCCCAACGTTACTTGGAAGTTTATCGTTCAGCACTTTGCGTTTTTCGGTTCTCACTATTTCATTGGCGAAACTATCGAAACCTACCGTCTTAATTATGGTCCCATCTATCAGAAATACGGCATAGATATGGTACTTAACGGCCACGAGCACGATCAGGTTCGCAGCCATATGATCAACTTTACCGATTCCGGCTATTCTCATACCGACGTTGGCAACAGCGTTACCGATCCCACAGGTATGTTCTTCCTTACGGCTTGTTCCTCCTCCTCCTCTAAATTCTACACTCTTGAGGATGCAGCTAAAACTCCTCATATCGCATTTAAGGATGCAAACAAGCAAACTGTAACCCACTGTCAGGTTACCGCAAACACCTTTAAGTTCACAACCTATGACGTTTTGAACAACGTTGTTCTTGATACTTTCCAGATCACAAAGACAAAGGGTATCTCCAATGCATACGATACAAACGTTGCTGCGGGTAAAACCTATACCAACGACCCTCTTTATATAGCTTCCGGTGGTACTACACCTAAATATCCCGATGAAGGCGGTACTATGACTGACGGTAAGTACGCACCTGTGGATGCTATCTATAAGGACGAAGCATTTATGGCATTCTACAAGCAGGACGACTACTATAAGTCCCAAGGCTATGCCTCCATTACTGTTGACCTTGGCAAGGAATATGACCTTGGTCGTTTCGTTGCACAGGTTGGTACCACTAAAGCAACCAGCGGCGTAAAAGCGCCTAAATCTATGTCGGTTTACGTTTCCAACGATAACTCCACCTGGACTAAAGCGGGTGAAACCGAAATCCACGATAGTGCCGAGGATAGTTGCGTTCCCGCTAATATAAGCCTCGATAAGAGCGTTAAGGGCAGATATGTTCAATATCGCTTTGTCGCAAACGATAACTCCGTGTTCGTTATGGTTGCGGAAGTAGAAGCATATACTGCTCATACCCACGTGGAAGGCGAAATGAAGGTTGTTCGTACTGCTACCGCTACCGGCGACGGCAGAAGCGAATCTCGTTGTACTCAGTGCGGTATGGTCGTTAATTATGAAATCACTCCTGCATTTAATAACGATCCTAACAATCGCAACCGTGCGTTAAGCAAATCCTATACCACTTCCGGCTTTGCCGCTAAATATCCCGACGAAAACGGAACTTCCCTTACCGACGGTGTCTATGCCCCTGCAGATGCAATCTATTCCGATACAACCTATGCAGGCTTTAGTAAGAGCGACGATACCTTCTTCGCAGAAAACGGATATTTCGCAGTCACTCTTGACCTTAAGCAGACCTATATGCTTGATAAATTCGTTACCGACGTTGCAACCGCTTATGCAACCGCAGGCGTAAAAGCTCCCGGTTCTGTTGAATTCTACGTTTCCAACGATAGCACCAATTGGACTCATGCGGGTACTACTCAGGTTACCGACACCACCGAGGTAAGCCACCTTCTTGTTACCTTGGAACTTGAAAAGGGTGTTACCGCAAGATATGTTCAGTATCGCTACTTCTTGGGCGCAGGTAATATGGTTTGGGTTGCCGAGGTCGAGGCTCACGAGGCTATGCCCTCCGAAGACAGCGGCGAAAAGACAAACCTCGCTTACGGCAAGACCTACTCCACAAAGGGTATCTACACTGTTGATGGCGTTGCTACCTATCCCGACGAAAACGGCAAATCCTTAACCGACGGTAAGGATGCACCCTATAACGCAAAGTATAACGACGTAGCGTTCACCGGCTTTAATAAGTCATCCTCTGAGTATACCGCCCAGGGCTATGCTTCCATCACTGTTGATTTGGGCGCAGAATACAAGGTTGACGAATTCGTAACCCGTATCGGTACAGCGGCGCTTTCCAGCGGTATTTATGCTCCCAACTCTGTTTCGGTTTACGTTTCTACCGATAACGCAACCTGGACAGCAGCAGGCACCGCAATTCCTGTTGAATCTTACGAAGTAAGTAATTCTCACGCAACACTTCTTATCTCACCCGCGGTTACCGCACGTTACGTTCAGTTCCGTGTTTTGGGTGGCTCCAACTGGATGATGATTTCCGAGGTTGAAGTGTACGAAGCACTCCCCGAAGAGGAAGAACCCACAGTTATGAAGGGCGACCTTAATAACAACGGCGAAATCGATTCTATCGACTACTCCCTCCTTAAACGTTTGTATTTCGGCGGATTTGCTTGTGAAGATCCCGACGTTTATGACATCAATAATAACGGCGATATGGATTCCATCGACTATTCGCTTCTCAAGCGTGTTTATTTCGGCGTTTACTCGCTAAACTAAGATAATCTAAACTTTTCAAAAACCGAGGCTTTGGCCAAGTGTTCGCAAGGACACTTGGCCAGTTTTATTCGCCAAAGGCGAGTTGTATTGCTTCGCAGTGATATTATGCTTCGCATAGTTATATTGCCTACGGCAGTTTAAGGCGAATAAAATAACACTGAAATCATAAGATTTCAATACCACTTCCCCAAAGGGAAATATCACTCTGTGC
>SVQU01000014.1 GCA_015065165.1 Oscillospiraceae bacterium
TCGCCATTAACTGCCGAAGGCAATATCACTCGGCTTTAGCCGAATACCACTGCGAAGCAATATAACTCGCTGTAAGGCGAATATAACTGAAAACGACAAGTTTCTGTCGAAACTTGTCGTTTTCTGGCAGGGATAGCAGGATTCGAACCTACGAGATGCCGCAGTCAAAGTGCGGTGCCTTACCGCTTGGCTATATCCCTTTATTCAATTTGGCAGAACACTGCGCAAAGAGAATTATAACCCGAAAAAAGCTTTTTGTCAACCAATTTATAAAATATTTCTTAAATCAATCGTTGCATTATGGGTTTTGTTGGTGTATAATCTTGGTGTCATTGAAATTTTCCGAGGTTTATTATGAAAAAAATCATTTCTCTTGTTTTATGCTTTGTGTTTTTTCTTATCCCCCTTGCTTCTTGCGGTGAAAATAACGAAGCCCCCGAAAAGGCGAAAATCCGCATCGCAGGGATGAAAGGCCCCACCTCTATCGGTTTTGTGGGTGTTATGGAAAACAACGAAAACGAATATGAATTCTCTTTGGAAGGCACTGCCGATGCAATTGTCCCCAAGCTTATAAAAGGCGAGCTTGATATGGCGGCAGTCCCCGCAAATTTGGCTTCTACCCTTTATAATAACACCGAGGGCGAAATTCAAATCCTTGCGGTGAACACTCTTGGGGTTTTATATATACTTTCAAAGGGCGAAATTACTTCGGTTTCCGACCTTAAGGGCAAAACCATTCTTGCAACGGGCAAGGGAACAACCCCCGAATATACTTTGCGTTATATCCTTTCGGAAAACGGTATCGACCCCGATAAAGACGTTACCCTTGATTTCAAAAGCGAAGCAACCGAGGTTGTTTCTGCCTTGGCACAAAGCGAGGGTGGTGTGGCAATGCTTCCCCAGCCTTACGTTACAATTGCCCTTAACAAGCTAAAGGATTTTAAAGTATCTATCGACCTTAACGAGGAATGGAAAAAGCTTAACCCCGACGGCGGAATTGTAACAGGTGTTTTGGTTGTGAGAAAATCCTTTGCCGATGAAAATGAAGAAGCCGTTAAAAGCTTCCTCTCTCAATACAAATCCTCGGTGGAAAGCGTTAATTCAGACGTTTCCAACACCGCAAAATTGGTTGTAAAGCACGGCATTTTCGATAACGAAAAGGTTATCGAAGCCGCAATACCCAATTGTAACATAACCTTTATTTCGGGTGAAGATATGATAAACCCCGTTAACAAATATCTGGGAGTTCTTTATGAACAAAACGAAAAATCCGTCGGCGGAAAAATGCCCAAAGAGGACTTCTTCCGCATCGTTAAATAAGAACAACCGAATATATAAAATCATCGCGGTTCTTTTTGCACTTTCCCTTTGGCAATTGGCAAGTATGGCGATAAATTCTGACATATTGTTGGCATCGCCCATATCTGTTCTCAAACGCTTGTGGGAGATGATTGTTGATAAAACACTGTTTCCCACGGTATGGTTCACCTTGTCCCGTATCACCCTTGGATTTTTGTCGGGAACAGCCCTTGCCTTTGTTCTTGCCGTTTGTTCGGCGCGGTTTAAAATTATCGAAATCTTGTTGTGGCCATATATGGTAACCGTGAAATCAATCCCCGTGGCGTCCTTTGTGGTTATCGCCTTGGTGCTTATAAACGGCGCGTGGCTCTCTACGCTTATTTCGTTTTTAATCGTATTGCCAATAGTTTATACCAACCTTTTAGAGGGGATAAAGTCGGTTGACGTGAAAATGCTTGAAATGGCATTTGTTTTCAAAATGCCCTTTAAAAACCGACTTCGCTTTATATGGCTGCCCTCGGTTAAAAGCCACTTTCTTGCGGCGGTAAGGCTTTCCCTCGGCTTGGCTTGGAAATCCGGCGTAGCCGCAGAATTAATCGGCACACCCAAAGGCTCGGTGGGTAACGCGTTGTATTATGCAAAGCTTCATTTTGACACAGCCGACCTTTTTGCCTGGACGGTTGCTGTGGTTATACTTGCGGTGGCTTTCGAGAAGCTTTTTGTGCTTCTTCTTGAAAAAGCCTTTGAAAAGGCGGTGAAGCTATGAGTATGGTTTTAAAATCGGTTTATAAATCCTTTGGCGAAAAGGCGGTTATTAAAGATTTCAGCCATACCTTTAAACAAGGGGATAGGGTTTGCGTGATGGGCAAATCCGGTTGCGGAAAAACCACCTTGCTAAACCTGATGCTAGGTATTTTAACCCCTGATACGGGCGAAATTTCGGGCAGACCGAAAAATGTTTCCGCCGTTTTCCAAGAGGATAGGCTTTGCGAAGCCTTCACCCCCGTGGGCAATATCCTTGCTGTGGCAGGGAAAGGTGCAGACCTTAATAAAATCCGCGCCCTCCTTGCGGCTTTAGGTCTTTCCAAAAGCGAAAATACCCCCGTTTCAGAGCTTTCGGGAGGGATGAAACGCCGTGTTGCAATAGCTCGGGCGCTAATGGTAGAATCGGATTTGGTTATACTTGACGAACCCTTTAAAGGCCTTGACGATGATTTGCGGGAAAGCGTTATTAAAACGATTCTCTCATACACATCGGGGAAAACCCTTGTGGTTGCAACCCACGATATCCGCGATGCCCAACTTCTCGGCGCAGAAATAATTAATATTGATTAAAAGAAAAAATGAGGCGCATTTTGCACCTCATTTTTATTATGGATATTGTAGTATGAAATATTGTAGTACGGAAATCTTTATGCTACGAGGCTGTCTCCGTAAAGAAGCGCTTCATCATCGTATTCAACAGTGAAATCGTCTTCCATAGGATAATCCTCTGCGGGAGCGAATAGGTCGGCAAGCTGTCCTATCAAAGCGGTGATGTTGCTATATTTGGTTTGGATATCCGCAAGCCACTGGGTTGTGTCAGCTTCGGTAATATCGTTAACGTTAACAAATTCGGAGGGAACAGAAATTTCAACCTCGGAAAGCTCAAACGCAATTTCAAGCGCAGCGTCAACTTCTGCGAAAGGAAGCATAGAAAGCTTAACAGAGAGGGATGCTTTAAGATTGTTTTCGTCGCCCGAGAGTGAAAGGGTAAGGTCTACGGGGATAGTCATACCGGGAACGGCGATATCCTTAATATTCAAAACAAGGGTATCGTCGCTTGATTCAAGGGCATACTTAAAGGACAAAGTGCTGTTTTCTTCAACGTCGGCTTCAGAGACAACTGCTGTAAAGCTGCCTTCACGCTTGTTGCCGTCAACAGTGCCCTCGATTGTAAGTACGGTGCCGCCGTCAGCGTTGTTAACGTTAGCAACCATTTTTTCAGCCTTGGTGGCTTCATCAAACGTATAGTCGATGCTTACAACACCTTGGTCGGCGATAAATTCGCCCTTGTCGTCAAGCAAGCCTGCTTTAAAGGTAAAACCGCCATCTTTGGAAGCCAAACGGAGCGCAAGGATATCGTTACCTGCTTCGGCAATGATATCAAAGCCTGCAAGCTTGTTTTCGCTGTCTAAAATCGCTTCGATTTTTACCGATTTGAAATCTTCGAAATCAATACTGTCAAGTGCTTCATTTTTAGCGTCTTCCAAATCAACGTCTGCTTGGGACATAAGGTTTGTGAAGAATTCGATTTCGAAAACGCCGTTAATAACGTCTTTCGCAAGGTTTACTGCCATTTCCTTGGTGATTGTTATAGAAAAAACGCTTGCGTTTTCAAAATCCACACCGTTAACAGAAACCGTCTTGGTCTCTTTTACAAAGTTTTCAGAGGGGATGTTTTTGATAATAGCCTCTTTAACCACGGTTAGAAGCGCCTTAACGCCATCGATTGTCTTTTTAGGCATCTCGGGGTCATAGCTTTTGCCGATATTTTTTTCGAACTCGTCGAGATATTCACCAATAGGGGCTTCAACAAAAAGAGTATCATTGCAAACGCCCAAAAGATCGGTTATATAAAAACCGTCGTCGCCTGCAATTGCGCTGAACTTGGGATTTTCGCCCATATAATCAAGGCTTGAATTGCTTCGATGCCAAGGCTGTCATAATCGATTGCTGCATTTACGTCAATGCTTATAGGGGTGCCGTTTGTATAGTCTGTACCGCCGATATTAAGCTTGTTGATATCAAGCTTTGCAGTAGCCTTCATATCGTTAAGCAGGGTGAAATCGAACACACCCTCAGCGTTTTCCGACGCGGGGGGCTGGGGAATCGATTGGATAAACTCATCCAAGGATGACATAAGAAGCGACTTTGGTTCTAATTCCGTATAGCTGCTTTCTTCCGAAACTTCTGTGGAACTATCGTCAGAACTGTTGGATTTGTCCTTACACGAAGACATAACGCAAACAGAAAAAACCAAAAGCAGAGATAATAAAATTGCTAAAATACGTTTGCTCATAATAACACCTCATCTTTAATTTATTGTTACACGTAAATTATATTACTTTAATTATACGTTGTCAATACGGGTGGCTGAATTACCAAAATGTTCAGTAACACCCAAAAGTTGCATTATTTAAACTTAACCGCTGTACCGTAAACGATAACCTCTGCCGCGCCCTGCATAATCGCAGAAGAAGCATAACGGATGTTAATAATTGCGTCTGCGCCCAATTCTTCTGCTTCGGCAACCATACGCTTTGTGGCGAGTGCTCTCGCCTCGTTCATCATTTCGTTGTAAGCTTTAAGCTCACCGCCAACCATAGTTTTAAACGCCTGTGCAATGTCCTTGCCCAAATGCTTTGATTGAATTGTGCTTCCTTTTACAAGGGTTAATGTTTCCAATTCTTTTCCGCTGATGTAATCAGTATTTACTAAGATCATCTTCTTCGCCTTTCTTAATTTCGTTAATTCTTTCTATGCAAACTTTAACCATAACAACCCCAAACAGAATAGGGAATAAACCCAAAAGCCATTTCCAAATTCCGTCAAGAATAGCCATTAATAAGCCAAAGTAAACAACGTAATATAAAATGATAATAGCGGAAACAACGATAGGCGCTATCATCTTTTTCTTGTGCAAGTCCATATAGTTATCTCCTTTGCCAATCTTTATAACTGATTATATCATAAAAAATCGAAAAGTTAAATGGAATTTTAAAAGTTTACAATTATACCTTGTTGTGTTTACAAAAACAGATTATGGGTAAAAAGAAAACCCCGAAAACCGTGATGGCTTCGGGGGATTGAAGATAACGAAGCATTCGCCGTTGGCGAATATGAAGCAGAAGTCATAAGACTTCTATGAAGCGAAGCACAACTTGGGATTTAATGTGCCGAAGGCAGGCTTCATAGGCAGCGCCGACTTCATTTTTCATACACCGAAGGTGTGCTTCGTTTCCAAGAGATAATAAAAAGAATTATTATGGCTCGTAATGCTTATGTGATTTTGATCAAAATATTGTAATTTCATTGAATTATGCTATAATAAGAACGTAAAGAAACGGAGGTATGAATAATGGCAAAAGAAAAAATCAATTTACGAGATGAGTTACGCGCTCACAAATTTGAATTTGATTTACTGCAAAAAATCCCCTGCACAAAACAAGAGAATAAGGAATACCAAAAGTTGTTGAAAAATGGTGGTACTCTTCCGGAGGGTGTTTATGCTTATGTTTATGTTAGTGGCGAAACATCAACAACAGAATTCTATACAATTTGCGAAACGGACTTAACAGAATCTGAAATAAGAGAGTATCTTACATATAAGCAATTAAGTCTTATTGGAACAATAAAAAAATGTGTAATGTTCTTTACTGTTCTAACTATAATTGGAATGGTTGCATCCTTCTTGATTATGATGAGTGCTTTTTAATTTGAACATTACATACAAAAAAGGACTATGACATTTCGTGTGCCATAGTCCTTTTAAAATAACTTGCACCAAGTTTGCACCAAAGCGAAAATCAAGGCAAAAAGAAAACCCCGAAAACCGTGATGGCTTCGGGGTTTTTGTATACTCTGTAAGATAAAGCCGTAAGGCAATAATTATCTCTTGGAGAACTGGGAAGCACGACGAGCTGCTTTGAGACCGTACTTCTTTCTTTCCTTCATTCTGGGGTCGCGGGTGAGGAGACCAGCCTTCTTAAGGGGAGAACGATATTCATCGCCTGCCTGAAGAAGTGCACGAGCGATACCGTGGCGGATTGCGCCAGCCTGACCGGAAACGCCGCCGCCCTTAACAGTGCAGATAACGTCGAAGGTACCTGCAGTCTTGGTAACACCAAAGGGCTGGGTAACGATCATTTTAAGAGTTTCGAGACCGAAATATTCGCTCATATCCTTGCCGTTGATGGTAACGTTACCGGTACCGGGGATAATGCGAACGCGAGCTACAGAGCTTTTTCTTCTGCCTGTGCCGTAAAAATAGGGGATAGCGGGTGTATAGTTCATATTCTTCTCCTCCTTACTTTACTTCAACAGCGATGGGGCACTGAGCCTGCTGTTTGTGTTCGCTGCCTGCGTAAACTTTAAGTCTTGCAAAGCTTGCATCGCCAACCTTGTTCTTGGGAAGCATGCCCTTAACAGCAAGTTCCATAGCCAATTCGGGCTTGGTTGCCATAAGGGTGCGATACTTGGTAGCCTTAAGGCCGCCAACGTAACCGCTGTGGCGGTAGTAAACCTTCTGGTCAAGCTTCTTACCGGTGAGAACTGCTTTAGCAGCATTGATAACGATAACACACTCGCCGCAGTCAACGTGGGGAGTATATTCAGGTCTGTGTTTGCCGTTGAGAATAGTTGCCGCAAGAACTGCTACCTTACCGAGGGGCTTGCCTTCAGCATCGATAACGTACCACTTACGTTCAACAGTCTCTTTTTTCAACATTGTTGTAGACATGTTTGAAATCCTTTCAAAATTAATCACATTTTTTCGTACTCTGCAATTATAACACAAGAAATGCCAATGTCAATACCTTTTTCAAAACTTTTTTCGTTTTTGGCACTGTTTTTTTCATTTTTTTCGTTTTTTTAGCGATTTTTAAGATTGCGGGGAACGGATTATTTCTTTTTATCGTTAGCTTCTTTGTTATAAAAGCTATTGAATTTTACCAAATCGAAGTTGATTTTAACCTCGTAACCTGCCTTTTCCAAAGCGAATTTCAGTTTTTCGGGGGTGTATCCGTCGAAATAAAAATCCTCGCTGTAGGAATAAAAAGTAACCGTGCATCCTTTTATCGTTGCATAAGGGTCGCTGTCCAAAATACTGTCGTAATAAGCCTCTGCCGTTTTTTCGTCGGGGAGGGTGGTGGTTGCGTGTATACCTGCCACAACACCGTTTAAGAAGAAATAATCACATTCATAATAAGTCCCGAAGGTTTCGCGCTTGAGGTTACGGTATAAGGCGAAATCAAAAAGGTATACGCCTTTTGAATCACAGCCTTGTCTATTTCGGAACTTTCGGCGCTGCTGTCCTCCTTCTCCTCGGGCAGTGCGGAAGTGGTGTCTATATCAATTTCCGTGCTTTCCTCGGGTTTATAATCGCAACCCCAAGCCGAAGCGCACAAAAGTAAAGCCAAAAGCAAAAACAATAAATTTCTCATAATATCTCCGAAAAAACAAAAATATATAATAACCCACTTGACAAATACTTTTCAGGGTGATATAATTCACACACCGAACAAATGTTCGGTTAGGGCGAACGGATAAAATAGTTCGCTCTAAATGAGGAGTCGGTAAAGGCGGTTAGCTCCATCCGCCGCCGATTATAGTAGGTAAATTTGATTTTTTAGAACGAAAGGATGAAAAATGGATTACAGAGAATACTCAAAGGACTTATTATCACGAAAAAAGAATCTGGTTTCGGCATATTCCGCAATTAAAACCGAGCTGGAATGTTTGGAAAGGGAAAAGCTCGCCTGCAAAAGCTATGCCTTAAATTCCTCCGATGAGGAACACGGCAAAGCTATGTACGAGGAAAGACTTATAAACATTTTAGCGGATACGGACGATTGCAGATTCAGGTTAAGCGTTGTAGAAAGGGAATTGTTAAAGATTGAAAAGGGGATGAGTGGTCTGAGTGATTATCAAAAGGACATAATCGACACCTTTTTCGTAGAACAAACCGATCACGCCGCCGACGACCTTATGGAAAGGTGGTACAAGGAACGCTCCAGCCTTTACCGCGACCGAACCAAGGCGTTAGACTTGTTTACGCGTTCGGTTTACGGAGTGCTTCAATTGTAAAATCGCTTTCCTCAAGGCCCATTACCTCTAAAGCATCGGGTACAAAGCTGTGAAGATAATCGAAGGCGTTAATTTCGTGGGAATCACTACCTAAAAAGAACTTGCATCCTTGTTTTTTGCAAGCCTGTAAAAAGCGTTTATAAACGTTATCCTCGCGATAATCAGGCTTTAAAAAGTTTCTGGCGCAAGAAATGTTAAGCTCTAATGCAACGTTTGATTCTCTTGCTGCCTGGGCGCATTCCAATATCATTTCGTCGCTGATAAAGGAGTGTATCTCGGTTATTTCAATAACGTGCTTTCCAATAGGGCACATAGGGTGAACGATTCCGAAAAATAAATCCCGCTTTTTGTGTCCGCAAAGAGAAATAAAACTGTCAATCAAATATTTAGCGTGCTTTTCGGGGTTGTCCCCGCATTCATCGGGCAGAACAAAGCCCTTCATGTGGGTGTGGGAATGGGGAGCGAGGATATAATCGGTATATTCCAACGCTTCCTCGGAAATACCCAAAAGCATATTAGCATATTCACCTTCGGCACCGAGGAGTATATTTATACCTTCGGTGTCGATTTGTTTTATTTCCTCACGCCTTTGTTCAAGCCTTTTAAAGGTTTGTGGCTTGTACCAATCCGAGGCGCCCTCTATGTTATCGTCCCAGGCGTGGTCGGCAAATCCAAGGGTTTCAAGACCGATTTTCTTTGCTTCTTTAATATAATCTGCCATAAAAGCAAATCTGTCCCCGCAGGAGGACAAATGTGTGTGTATATGTATATCGTGTTTAATCATAACCTTTGTTCCTTACGTCTGTTTCGCTTTCTGCCTACTAAATACAATGCGAAAATCAAAATTAAAAGGGAAAAAACTCCGCCGCCGAAATCAATTAAAACGTCGGTCCATTGGGGCGACCTGCCCGAGGTTGCCATTTGCATGATAAATTCGTCGCATACGGCAACTACCAAGCAATAAAGGGGCGAAAAATAAATAAAATGGCGGTTTATAAGGTTTAACAGACAAAGAGAAAAACTTGTTCCCAAAACAAAATATTCGCTGAAGTGGGCGGTTTTTCTAACCAAAACCCCAAGGGTGTGGTCCTTAACGGTTATGCCGAAAAATTCCAAAATCGGTTTAACAATATTAACCGCAACGTCGCTCATTTTGCCCGATTCTTCACCCGTTTGCAAAGAATTCCAAAATATAAACAGGGTGATAAACAGGGTTGATAAACCGAATGTTACACCCCAAATATACCGCTTCTTATTCATTTTTAAGCATTTCCTCCGCGGCGGCAATTACCGTTTCGGTAATATTCACACCGCCCATAATACGCGCCAATTCATCACGTCTGCCGTTGAAATCAAGCTTTTCAACGTTGGTAACGGTTCTGTTTTCGGTTTCCTGCTTGGAAATTTTATAATGGGCGTCTGCCTTAGATGCCAAAATTGCCGAGTGGGTAACGCAGATAACCTGTGTTTTGCCTCCGTCGGATGCCTTTCTAAGGCGAATACCGATTTTCTCGCTGGTCTTACCCGAAACACCCGTGTCGATTTCGTCAAAAATCAAGGTGCCGATAGCCTCTGTGTGGGCAAACACGCATTTAAGACAAAGCATAATTCTTGAAAGCTCACCGCCCGAGGCGATTTTCGCCATGGGCTTGGGTGTTTCGCCCTTGTTTGCGCTTATAAGAAATTCCACGTCCTCAAACCCGTGGGAGGTATATTCCTCGGTGGGTATAAGCTCTGCTTCAAAGCGAACACCGGGCATATCAAGCTCGTTTAATTCCTCGGTCATTCTCGCGCAAAGACTGACAGAAGCATTTTTGCGGGTTTCGGTTAAAGCCTTTGCGGCAGAAACCAAATTCTTTTCGGCTTTCTTAAGCTCGGCTTCCAGCCTTGCCTTTTCCTCCTCGGAATTTTCGTCCAAATCAAGCTCGGCTTGCCATTCTGCAATTAAATCTGAAAATTCGTCCGCCGAAACTTTATATTTACTTTCTAATTTTTTAATCAATTCAAGACGGCTTTCGCAATCGTCCAGACGTCTGTCAACGTTTTCGCCGTCGCTTTCGAGATAATCCTTAATGCTGTCGGAAATATCCAAAAGCTCGTATTTTGCGCTTTCCAATCGTGCAGAAAGCTCTTCAGCCTCGGGAATAATCCCCTCCAGCGCGCTTATAGCGTTATATGCAAGATTAACCGATTCCACCGCCGCGCCGTCGCGGTTGTAAAGCGCGTTGTACGCCTCGCCCGCGCGGGAGATAATCTTTTCGCTGTTGGCAAGACGCTTTCTTTCGGTTTGCAGGTCTTCCTTTTCGCCCTTTAAAACCTTTGCGCTCTTAAGCTCTGTTAAACGGAAACGAAGCATATCCAGCCTTGCTTCTCTGTCCTTGCTGTCATCGTTAAGGGAATCAAGACGTTTTTTTATATTTGTATATTCGTCAAAGCGATTTTTATATTCGTTAAAAACAGCCTCGTTATCTGCAAAGGAATCTAACATATAAAGCTGTCTTTCGCTGTCTGCGAAAGCCTGTGTATCCTGCTGACCGTGGATGGAAAGCAATTGCGCCATGGCAGTTTTAAGTCGGGAAAGGGGAACGGTTCTGCCGTTGATTTTCGCCGTTGACCTGCCGTCTTTGGAGATTTTGCGGGTAACGGTGATGCTTCCGTCTTCCTCGGGACAGATATCCAATTCCTTCAAAAATGCTTCGGTTTTGCTGTTTTCAACGGTAAAAATACCCTCTACAAGGGCTTCGTCCTCACCTGTGCGTATAATATCCTTATCGCTTCTCGCACCGCAAAGCAAACCCAAGGAATCTATAATAATACTTTTACCTGCGCCGGTTTCCCCCGTAAAGGCGCAAAAACCGCAAGACGGCTCTAACGAAAGCCGTTTGATAAGCGCAATATTTTCTATGTATACCGAAAGTAACATATAAACACCCCGAAAAAGTAAATACGGAAAAAGTTTTTTACCCGAAAGGGTAGGGATTAACCGATAAGCTCATTAAGCTTTTCTGTAACGGCTTCGGCAGAGCTGTTGTCGTGGGCAATAATCAAAAGGGTATCGTCCCCCGCTAAGGTGCCCAAAACGTCCTCTAACTCCATAGCATCGATAGCCGCACCTGCCGCCGAGCCCATACCTGTGTAGGTTTTCACAACAATAAGGTTGTTGGCATAGCTAACCTTTGATACCGCCTGTTTCAAAATAAGGGCAAACTTGCCGTTTATTTCGATTTTTTCCTTTTCCTTGCTTGTGCGGTATTTGTAAACACCGTCTTCGCCGTCGGATTTGATTATACCCAATTCGCGGATATCTCTCGAAACCGTGGCTTGGGTAACCTTAAAGCCGCATTCCTTAAGCTTTGCCTGCAAAACCTCTTGGCGGTCGATAACATTATCTTTTATAAGTTCAATGATTTTTTGCTGTCTTAAATTTTTCATTTTTATTTTTTACGACATCTTTTTATAAAGGGTTTCGTAAAATGCATCCTTCTTAATTTTAATCAATTCAAGGCTTTTTGGGGATTTTTCCACACGAACAATGTCTCCCTGCTCAAGCTGACAAATAGTACCGCCATCGGCGAGCAAAAGATTACCGCCTGCGCGGTTCAAATCAACCGCTTCCAAAACCGAGTTGGGTGAAAACACCATTGCGCGAACCCCCAAAATATGGGGACAAATAGGACAAACGCAGATAGCATCTAATTTTGTGTCGATAATAGGTCCGCCCGCACTCATCGCATAAGCGCTCGAGCCTGTGGGGGTGGCAATTATTATACCGTCTGCGCGGTAATCAAAAACCTTAGCGCCGTCGCATTTAAGCTGAATTTGGGCGATTTCTCCGCCGTTGGGTCTCGAAACCACAGCCTCGTTCAATGCGGTGGTAGATGCAATAACCTTACCGTTTCGTATGGCGGTGATAGAAATAAGCATACGCTTTTCGATTTCAAAATCACCCTTTAGCTTCGAAAGCAAATCCAATTCGCTCTTTTCCAAGCCACTCATATAACCCAGTGTACCGAAGTTAACCGATAAAATGGGCTTGCTTTTTTCATAAGCCAACCAAGAAGCTCTAAGCATCGTACCGTCGCCGCCGAGAGCGATAACGGCATCGAAATTAAAATTATCTTCGTCGCCCAAGCGGTGGTGTCTTATACCGAATTCGTCAAGCTTGCTTTCGATTTCGGCTACATCATCCTCGCGGATGCCGCTTCTGGGACCATTGTAAAGCAATACCTCTTCTATAACCATAAAATCACTCTTTTCGTTGGAATAATGCCAAATATTCTCGGTTTCCGTCTCCGCCCTCGATGGGTGAATTTGTAAAGCCGATGCGTTTAAAACCGCAAGCCTCTGACGAAAGGTCGATTTTTTCAAGGATTTCCTTTAAAATTTTGCCGTCCTTATCCTTAACAATACCGCCCTTGCCAATATGCTTTTTTCCTGCTTCGAATTGGGGCTTTATAAGGGTTATCATATACTTTCCCGCCGAAAGTATATCCGCGCAAGCGGAGTATATCAAGGTTTGGGAAATAAAGGAAACGTCCATAACAATCATATCAATTTCGGTGTGGAAATCGCTTTTGCCGATATATCTTGCGTTCACGTTTTCCATAACGGTAACGCGGTTGTCGTTGCGTAAGCCGTTATCAAGCTGTGCGACACCCACGTCAAGGGCAAAAACTCTTTTTGCGCCCTGCTGTAACACACAATCGGTGAAACCGCCCGTGGATGCGCCGATATCCAAAACCGTAAGTCCGTTTACGGAAATATTAAATTCCTCCAAGGCGTGAAAAAGCTTTTCCCCCGCGCGGGAAACAAACCTTTCCTTTTGGGTTACTTCAACCTGGGGCTCGCCCTCTATATCCAAAGAGGGTTTGTCGGCAACAACACCGTTTATTTTCACCGTTTTGTTCTCAATAGCCGATTTTGCCTTGCTTCGGCTTTGGAAGAAGCCCTTTTCGGTAAGATAAATATCCAATCTCATAAATTATACCGCGTTTGCAATATCCTCTGCCGAAAGACCTAAATGCTTTAAAATCTCATTGTTGCTTCCGTGCTGAGGAAATTCGCCGTCTATCGCCTTTATAACAAATTGGGTGTTTTTAAGCAACTCTCTTTCGGTCATTTCCGCGCAAAGCTGTTGGGCGATACCGCCGTTTTTAATACCTTCCTCGGCGAAAACGATTTTATCCATACCCGAAAGCTTTTCGAAAACCTCGTTGGGCAGGGGCGAAAGCTGTGTAAGGGAAATAACCCTTGTGTCAATGCCTTTTTCCTTGCAGATCTCACCCGCCGTAAGGGCGTTTTCGGTTAATCTGCTGTAGGTAACGATTGCGGTTTTGGGAGAATCGCCAAAATCCTTAAAATCAAATCCGTCCTGCTTAACAAAACCATCTGCTGCGGTGTCTGAGGCTTTGGGATAGCGTATAACAACGGGACCGTCCATAGCCAACGCCTTGTTAAAGCATTCCTCCAACGAATCAAAGCTGTTGGGGGCAAAAAAACTTACGTTGGGGATATGCGAAATATACGCGCTGTCAAAAATACCGTGATGGGTTGCGCCGTCGTTGGCAACTAAACCTGCGCGGTCGAGCATAACGATAACGTGCAAATTCTGAAGCGCCGCATCGTGAATTAATTGGTCATAAGCCCGTTGCATAAAGGTGGAATAAACCGCAAAAACGGGGATATGACCTTGTGCGGCAATACCGCAAGCAAAGGTAAGAGCGTGTTCCTCGGCAATGCCCACGTCGAAAAATCTTTCGGGAAAACGCTTAGCGAACTCCGAAAGCCCCGTGCCGTCGGGCATGGCGGCGGTTATGGCAACGATTTTTTCGTTTTCCTCTGCCTTTTTGCAAATAATTTCACCGAAACGGTTAGAAAAGCTTTCTTTTCCTTCTTTGATTTTTCCGGTTTCAATATCAAAGCCCGAAACGCCGTGGAAAAGGTCGGGACGCTTTTCCGCAGGTGCATATCCTTTGCCCTTTTTGGTGCAGATATGTATAACACTGCATTTTCCGTCGTCCTTAGCCTCGTTTAAAACTGCCTCCAAATGGTCGATATCATCGCCCTTTAAGGGGCCGTAATAGTTAAGACCGAACTGCTCGAAAAAGTTTTGGCTCAGTGCAACCTTTTTAAAGCGGTCCTTCATATATTTGGCGCATTTTATAATGCCTCCGCCCACAACGGGTGTGTTCTGGAAACACTTTTTAACGCTGTTTTTAAATTTAAAATATTTCGCGCTGGAGCGCACCTTTGAGAAATATTGGCTCATTCCGCCCACGTTGGGGGAAATGCTCATATCGTTGTCATTAAGGACAATAATAAGCCTTTCCTTGTCGGCACAGTTATTTAAAGCCTCGTATATCATACCGCCCGTAAAAGCGCCGTCCCCCACGATTGCAACGGTGTAAGCATCACTACCGCTAAGCTTGTTTGCAACGGCAATACCCGCGGCGGCGGAAATACTGGTAGAGCTGTGTCCCGCACCGAAGGCGTCGTGCTCGCTTTCGCTTCGCTTGGGGAAACCCGAAATGCCCTCCCACGTGCGAAGGGTGTTAAAGCTTTCACGTCTGCCCGTTAAAAGCTTGTGAACGTAGCTTTGGTGTCCCACGTCGAAAATAAGACTGTCCTTGGGAGAATCGAAAACTCTGTGCAAAGCGATTGTAAGCTCCACAATGCACAGGTTCGAGGCAAGGTGTCCGCCGTTTTTCGAAACGGTCTGCAAAAGCTCGTTTCGTATTTCTTTAGCCAAAGCGGGTAAATCCTGCTTGGGTATATTTTTTAAATCTTGTGGTGAATTGATTTTTTCGAGGAGCATAATTTTTCAAAACGAATTTTCTTTAGGTGAAATAAACCCAAAGGGAAATGCGTTAAGTCCTCCGATTTTCATAATATTTGTTTTATTTTCTGAATCCGCACAAAACCTTTGCAGAGAATTGAACGATATTGGTGCTGTGCTTAATGGCAATTGATTTGCCGATTGCCTTTCCGCCAACGGTAACGGCGGAAATCAAGGATGTAAGGGCAAGGGTAAGAAAAAAGGCGGTTTCGGTGGAAAGCTCGGCTGACAAAAATAAATTTCCCGCAATTGCCGCGCCGGTAGCGCCGCTGACGATACCTGCGATATCACCGATAATATCGTTGCAAAACGAGCTTACCTTTTCGGCATTGTTAATAAGCCAAACGGCTTTTTGCCCTGTTTTCAGCTTTCTTGCCGCCATAGAGTTAAAGGGGCTGATATCTGCGGTGGCAACCGCAAGCCCTATTATATCAAAAACAATACCCAAAAATATAATAGCGATAAGTATCAAAGCCGAAGCAAAAATCGGTATAAGGTCCAACACTTGGTCGCTGGTGGCGGCAGAAAGCACCATAGTTATAAAAAAACTAAGCAAAAATGCCGTAACCACCCATTTGGTATTGCTTTTCTTTTTGTTCTTTTTTTCGTTTTTCTTGTTATCCCGACATCGCGGGGAAGGTTTAGCGTCCATAAAACTCCCTTTAAAATCCTTTGAAAAAAGTCTATAAAAATGATGGCGGCACAAAACGTAAACTTTGTGGCATGCGGTCAAGTAGGTTTTCCCCACAGACTACTTTTTGTCGCCAATAAAGCGGTTCCCCTTTAAAGTCTGCGTCGGTGCATCACTGCATCCGCGACTTGATTGCCTGTAAGTCCACACTGCAATCCATTTTGTGCCTTATATATGTCTCAGCCTAGGAGATTTCCTCAATAACCTTTCTTATCTGCCTAATCCTCTTTTGCAGATATGATTTCAACAAACATAATCCCGTCTTCGGTAGCTAATCTCCGACAGGCATAATTCGTATCCGCCATATCCACGCAAGGCAGGCTACATCTATCCACAGCGTCAAGCACCGCGCGATAGGTTTAATCTTTAAACTGTGCCCCTCTCAGTGTGGCAAAAAGCCACGCCCGGAGACCCACAGAATAAAGCCTCCAAAGGTAGGTGGGTCGATTGCCGTATGCCATTACAGCCCGCCCACAAACCTATTCTCCCAGCACCCACCCTCAATTGGGCATTGACAGCAAGCACAAGGAGCTTCATCGATTTGCCTTTACGCGTATTTTTAGGCACGCTCTCAGCAGCGAAAGGTTAACTAGGATACTGCGCCATCTCTTTTTATTATATCACAACCTGTATAAAAATACAAGTCATTTTCTACGAATTAATATATATTCACAAAATTCGGTAAGCCTGTTTTTGGCTTCGCCGTCATCAAAGCATTCAAGACAATTCCTTGCCTCGGCTATACATTCCTCGGCATAACGTCTTGCCTCGCCTTCGCCCAAAAGGGCAGGGAAGGTGCTTTTTTGGCTTTCTATATCCTTGCCGATAGTTTTTCCCAATTCCTCGGGGGTTGAATGAATATCCAATAAATCGTCGGTTATCTGAAAAGCTCTGCCGGTATAAAGTCCGAATTTTTCTGCCGCGTCAATCATTTCGGGGGTTGCGCTTGCGGAAATACATCCCAGCATACACGCGCAAGAAAACAGCGCGCCGGTTTTAAGGTCAACAAGGGTTGTCAATTCCTCGATAGAAATTCTTTTTCCCTCTCCGTCAAGGTCAAACTGTTGCCCCGCGCACATGCCTGCCGAGCCCGAATACCTCGAAAGGGCGATAACCGCCTTTTCGTTCTGATGGGGCGAGCAATAAGAGCTTTCGCAAATAACGCCAAAGGCGTCAAGGGCAAGGCTGTCCCCTGCCAAAATGGCGGTTGCTTCGCCGAATGCCTTGTGGTTAGATGGCTTGCCTCTGCGCATATCGTCGTTGTCCATAGCGGGCAGATCATCGTGTATAAGCGAAAAGGCATGAACCATCTCAATAGCGGCGGCATAATCCAAAAAGCCGTCGTCATTTCTTCCGCAAAGATAGGAAAACTCGGCAACCATATAGGCTCTCAAGCGTTTTCCGCCGCCCAACGCCGAATATTCAATTGCACGGCTCAGGTTTTTGCTTCTGCCTTTTGCCGAAAGCAACCCCGAAAGATGATTTTCGGTTTTTTCGGCTATCTCGTTCAAACGTTCCAAAAAGCTCATTGTGCAGAGAAATCCTCCTGAACCAGATTGCCGTCCTTAACCTGCAAAAGCTTAACCTTTTCTTCGGCGGTGTCAAGCCTTGCGGTGCAAAGCTTTACAAGGGAAGTGCCTTCGTCGAAAAGCTTTATAAGGTCCTCAAGGGGTACGTTTCCGCCCTCAAGCATTTTAACTATTTGTTCAAGTCTTGCCAATGCCTGTTCGAAAGACATTTCGTTTTTTACTTCGCTCATTTTTTATATCCTCATTTCTTGGAAACTGCGTTTTTTAATGCTCTCAGCTCGCTTGATGTAAGCTCGCGGTATTCTCCGGATTTCATATTGCCCAATCTTAAAGGACCTAAAGCAATGCGCTTTAATTTTGAAATATTAAGCCCCACCGATTCGCAAATTCTGCGTATTTCGCGGTTTTTTCCCTCCGAGAGGGTAAATTTAACAACGCTTGACGTATCGTTTCGGCTAATAAGCTCAACCCCAACGGGGGCGATTTTTTCGCCGTCCAGCTCTCGGGTGGCTCTCATTCTGTCCAAAGCCTCGTTACTTACGTTGCCCTTAATGGTTACGTTGTAAATCTTGTTAATCTCACCCGACGGATGGGTTATCATATTGGTCAATTCTCCGTCGTTGGTCATAAGCAAAAGACCCTCGCTGTTAAGGTCAAGACGCCCAACAGGGTAGACACGCACGCCAACGTCCACAATATCCTTAACGCTTTTTCTGCCCTTTTCGTCGTTCATCGTGGTAACGATACCCTTTGGCTTGTATAACATTATGTAAACTTTTCTGCCCTTTGCCTGCGCCAAAGGCTTGCCCTTGTAGGTGATGCCGTCATTTTGGGGGTCTATTCTCATACCCAGAGTTGCGGTAACTCCGTTAACGGCAAAAAAACCCGCCTCGATTTCCTTTTCTGCCGCCCTGCGGGACATAAGTCCGCAATCGGCAACGTATTTTTGAAGCTTTATACTTTCCATATTAAACCTATTTTCCAAAAAGCCTTTCCCAAAAACTTGTTTCCTTTATTTTAACCGTTTCGGTAATTTCTAAATTAATTATGTAAACTTCCTTCCCCTTGCATAAAACCCTTGCTTCGCCGAAAATCTCACCTTCGCAAACAGGGGCATCGGCAGATTCGGGGAGGTTCAGTTCAATCTTAAAATCCTCGCCCTTGGGCAGACAAACCCACACATCCTTGGGGTTGCAAAGGTTAACGAATTCCTGCTCTCCGCCCGTTAGGGGCAAAGTCGACTTTATATCTCCCGCTTTCGCAATTCTTACCATAGAAAACCTTTCAAAGGCAAGGTCCAAAAGTATTTTGTGGTTTGCGGTAGGTGAGTTGTCTTTAAGGGTTACGGCAATTACCTTAAGTCCGTCCCTTTCGGCGGAACTTACAAGACATTTTCCGTCCCTTTGGGTATATCCTGTTTTAACCCCACAGGCTCCCTCGTAATTGCCCAAAAGCTTGTTGTGGTTGGTAAGTATCCTGCCGTTTGCGGTTCCGTTTCGCCTTACCTTAAAGCTTTTTGTTGACACAATTTCGTTAAAAAGGGGATATTCCATAGCCTCGGCGGTAATAAGCGCAAGCTCCTCGGCAGTGGTGTGGTGTTCATAATCGCTTAAGCCGTGTGGGTTGGTAAAGCGGGTGTGCTTCAAACCCATTTCCTTGGCTCTGGAATTCATCATATTTACGAATTCTTCCACACCTCCGCCCACGCAAATTGCAATCGCAATTGCGGCATCGTTACCGCTTTCCAGCAAAAGACAATATAAAAGCTCTAAAAGGGTTAATTTCTCGCCCTCGGCAAGATAAACCGAGCTTCCCTCGATGCCAACGGCTTCCTTTGGGATAACGAATTCTCGGTGGAGGTTGCCGTTCTCGATAGCCACCAACGCAGTCATAATCTTTGTGGTGCTTGCCATCCCTCGTATAATGCCTTCTCCCTTTGCGAACAACAGACTTCGGCTTTCCGCATCAATAACCGCCACGCTTTCCGCGCCTATTTGCGGCAGATTCAAGCAATAATCGTTTCGTGTTGCGGAAGCGGATATGACGTCGGGCTTAAATACGGGCTGTTCGCCTTCCTGTTGTCGGGGTATTATCCATAACATAGTCAGGATAAACGTCAAAACAACCGAAATAATTTTTGTCCTTACAGTTTTTCTCAATAATTTCACCTCTCGGTAAAATATATTAAGAAAGCGCAAGAATATATGTATACAGGTTAATTTTATAACATAAACCCCACCTTGTCAACAAAAAGTTAACTTTTAAACCTTATTTAATGTCTTGACAAAAGGGAAATGCGGTTATATACTCATAAATACAAACTTTAATTATTTGTTGGAGGAGAATTTAATGAGCGTTCTCGTAACCGGCGGTACCGGCTATATCGGTTCCCACACTTGTGTAGACTTTATTGAAAAGGGTCAGGATATCGTTATCCTCGATAACCTTTGTAACTCTAAAATCGAGGTTCTCGATTATATCGAACAAATCACGGGCATTCGTCCCAAGTTTTATCAGTGCGACCTTCTTGATAAAGAGGGCATGAAGAAGATTTTTGATGAAAACGATATTGACACCGTAATTCACTTCGCAGGTCTTAAGGCTGTTGGCGAATCGGTTGCAAAGCCTATCGAATATTATAAAAACAACATTACGGGTACACTTAACCTTATCGAAGAAATGCGCGACCACAATTGCTTCAAGCTTGTATTTTCTTCCAGCGCTACCGTTTACGGTAAGCCCAAGAGTGTTCCCATAAAAGAGGATTTCCCCCTTTCTACCACCAACCCTTACGGCACCACCAAGCTTTATATCGAGCAGATTCTTAAGGACCTTTGCGTTGCTGACGACCGTTTCTCTGTGGTTCTTCTCAGATACTTCAACCCCATCGGTGCACACTCCAGCGGTCTTATCGGTGATAACCCCAACGGTATCCCCAATAACCTTATGCCTTACGTAACCCGTGTTGCAAAGGGTGTTCTTCCTCACCTTAACGTTTTCGGTAACGATTATGAAACCGCCGACGGTACAGGTGTAAGAGACTTTATCCACGTTCTCGACCTTGCAGCAGGCCACTATGCCGCTTTAAAGGCGCTTTCCAACCCCGGCGTGTCTATTTATAACCTCGGCACGGGTAACGGTGTCAGCGTTCTTGATATTATCAACACCTTCGAGCGTGTAACCGGTATCAAGATTCCTTACCAGATCGCACCCCGCCGTCCCGGTGATATTGCCGAATGCTTCGCAGATGCCTCCAAGGCAGAATTCGAGCTTGGCTGGAAGGCTACCCGTGGCTTGGACGAAATGTGTGCTTCCGCTTGGAATTTTGAATCTAAGCACAGCTAAAAAATAAAACTATTGTTTTTCGGAAGTGAATCGGTTTGTTTCGCAGATTTATGTACGGCCGTTACGGTAACGACCAATTTAACAACTTTATATTAATTTGTGCATTGATTGCGGGGTTGTTAACAATTTTCCTCCGCGGGGTGGCATACGTTGCCTTTTCAATGCTGCAAATGCTGCTTTTGGTGCTTTGGGCGTTGCGCGCGTTTTCCAAAAATCATTTTGCAAGACGTAAAGAAAATACGTCGTTTCTCGCGTTACGCAACAGGGTAAAGCCTTGGTTCAATTCGGTTTCGGCGTTTTTTAAGCGCCTTGCCGACAGAAACCATAAATATTTCAAATGCCCCAATTGCAAATCCCGTCTGCGTGTGCCTCGCGGCAGAGGTAATATTACCGTTACCTGCCCAAGGTGTAAAAACCGCTTCGATAAGAAAAGTTAATGCAAAATCCCGTCCCGAATAAGGCTTGATTTTATAAAAATCACCTGTCGGGGCGGTTTTGTTTGCTTTATTAAAAAACTGTTGCAAAACGGCGGGGAAAATAGTATAATCAATGTGTCAGTAAAATATAAGGAGTTTTTTATGAAACGAATTTTACTTTTGGTTCTTGCGCTGTTAACCTTGCTTTCGGTTACCTCCTGCGCTAAGGATGAAAGCACCCGTACCTATCACTTTTATAAGGAAATCAAGGAAGATTCCTTCTGGTACGCCTGTACGATTACCAAGGACGGCGAAACCTATCGCTATGCACAAGCGCTGGATAAGGATTCGGTTACCACCATTGAAGACCACGATGATGATGCCGATGACGGCTACGCTATCTACGAACCTGCTAATAATTACGTTCACGAGCTTATTTTCAGTGCGAAAAAGTATAATACTACGGTTGCCAAGGAAGGGGTAAAGTTCCTTTTCGGTAATAACGAGCCTATTCAGTTCAGAGCTCCCGATGATGCAGTTGAGGAAGCCGAGTTTGATGGCAAGACCTATTATTGCGAAATTTTCGAAACGGTTGACGAAAATGGCGACCGCGTTGGAGAGAATAAATATTATTTCGACGGAATGAAGCTTATTGCTATCGAATGGATTGAGGACGGCGAGGTTGTAACAACCTTACGTATGACCGAATATTCCGAAACTATTCCCGAAAGCGTTTATACGTCGCTTCCCGAGGATTTCAAGGCGGGCACCTTCATCGCCGAAGACATTATTCCGCCTCGTCCTGTTGTTACAAAGTAAAAAGGAGTTTGCTATGAATTTGAAAAAATATTTTTTGGTTGCGCTGGCGTGTCTTCTTTGTACCGGCGGTCTTGCGGCTTGCGGAGAAAACAAAAACGAAGAATCCTCCGTTGATTCTTCGCCCGTTTCCGAGGAATCTAAAAACGAAGAGTTGGAGGACAGCGTGAAAATGCCTGAATACTGGGGCTTTAACAGCTATGAAAATTTCGAAAATCCTAACGCCCCCGAGGAAATAACCTCTTTCCCCACGTTGGTTAAAAAAGAAAGCGATAAAAAATACTCTATGACCTGCGATACCGAGGCGGGCAAGCTTACCGTTACCTTGGAGGAACGTGATTGGGGTATGTTCAACCTTTGGTCCTGGAAGCTTGTTGATAAAAACAACAAAACCCACACCTTTATCGGCGGTTCCACCGACTGGGAATATGTTTTCCGTACCGTTGCCCCCACAGGAAAAACCACATTTACCGGCGGTAACCACGGGGACGAGGCTTTCATCTCGTTGGATTTGTATAATGCGGAAAACGGCGAGCCGATTCAGCTCAAGGTGGGCGAATCGGTTACGGTTAACGGCTTGCATATCATTGAGAAAAGTAAAATTTTGTGGGTTCCCGATGCAAACGGCGACAGTATAGGCGATTATAATAATAAGAATTTGTCCTATACCGAGGATGACGTTTTTGCCGAAATCACAAGAAAATATACCTTTACAGGACCTCAGATTAAGCTTAACGCAGACTTTAAATACGTTAAGGATACGAAGCATTATCACTCTTATTCGGCGATGTTCCCCATTGATAAAAAATACGGTCTTTGGTGTGAAATGTACGACCGAGAGGGCAAGCTTCTCGACACTATCGAAACTCTAAAGGTGGGCAAGGCGGACTATTCGGGTAAGGAGCATAACGGTTATCCCGCAACCCGTGTTGTTCTTTACGGCCATGCAGACCCCCGTTATCAGTTCGACCTTCGTATAAATACTCCCGCCGATTCTCTGGGCAATTTCGCAAACACCTATAAAACCTGCATTTGGGATATGAATACCAACACCAATAAGATTTACTTCAGTAAATACGGGGTAAAATCTCCCGATACCGTAACGGCGGGTACAGAATTTCATACCGAAATGATTTGGTTGTTCAAGTTCGTTCCCGATGCGGTTTCTCCCGAACCTGCGGTTCCCGAGATTCCCTTCGAAGATTATAAGCCTGCGGGCGCTCTCGCTTCTTCGGGAAAAACCTATACCGTTTCGGGTAACGGTGTTGGCGCAGGTGCGTATACCGCAAGCCTCACCGACGGTAAAACCGCAAGCGGACTTACCTATGATAACAATTGGTTCGGCTTTTTGCGCGGCAACGAAAATAATACCGTTGACGGTGTGGGAAGCATAATTATCGATTTGGGCGAGGAAAAAGAGCTTTCGGGTGTCCGCGCGCATATCTGTAACGGCGAAACCGCGGGTATTTCCGCCCCCGAAAAGGTTACGGCTTCCTTCTCTTCGGATAACGTTAACTTCTCCGAAGCAACCGAAGTCCCCGTAAACCGCAACACCGACGGTGTTTATTGGACGGGTGCAGAGCTTTCGGGCAAGGGAAGATACGTGAAAATCGATTTCGCCCTTACCGCAAGCTTCGTTTTCCTTGATGAAGTTGAGGTTTACACAAAATAATAACGCATAAAAATAATGCCTGCCGATTAAAACGGTGGGCATTTTCTTTTGCTTTTGAAAACTATATCGTGATTTGAAAATATTTGAAAATAAAGGTCTTTTGGTAAATATTAATAAATATTAAAAAGTCGGATAAAAAACTATTATACCTATTGATTTATTTTTGGGTGTGTGGTATAATCTTTTGCGTAAAATATGGCGGAATGTTATTCGGCTGTATTTTTGCATTATATTCGTGTTCTAATATGAACAAATAAAAAAGAACCATTAAGGAGTGTGTTCAAATGAAAAAGTTTTTAGCAATTCTTCTCGTGTGCGCTTTTGCTTTCTCGTTCGTTGCTTGCGGCGGTTCCGATGAAAGCTCTGCACCTGCATTCTCCAATGCAAACTCTACCCCCAAAGAAGAACCTTCCAAGGTAACTTCTTCCTCCGCTGCACCCCAGTCTTCTTCTGCAGCAGAATCCTCTGACACCGTAGTTGAGGATAACAACCTTATCACCCAGTTCATTTCCTGGGGTAAGCCTTACTACCAGAACATCGTTTCCACCATCAGCACCGAAGCTACTTCTCTCCAGCTCAACAAATATAACGAAGCTGTAGCAGCAGAAGAAAACGGCGTATTCACCGCAGGCAATAAGCTTGAATTGGCTGAAGGCGCAGATATCGCAAACTTCGCTATTGCTGTGTTCGAATATAACCACACCGTATTCGGTTACGTTAAGAAGGAACTTCAGGCTGTTGGCAGCGCTAAGCTCGAAACCGCAGTTCCCGAAGACGGCTTCGTTGTTGTTATCGATAAGAAGAACGACAACAAGATTAAGCAGATTCAGGAAGCTACCGCTACCACCCTCTTCTTCCCCCACGGTATCATCGTTAACACCGGTCTCGATGCTGAAATCGAAAAGGCAGCTACTGCTCCCACTATCGACGGTAAGGTTGAAGACGGCGAATACGGCGACGTAGTTTGGACTGCTAACCCCGAAAGCCCCCTCTTCTCCTACGCTCAGTTCGAAGTTAACAACTACAACGTTAACGCTGACGTTTATATGACCTACGACGAAAACTACCTCTACCTTGCAGCAGTAGTTGACACCCCTGACCACTTTAACGACCGTACTCCCGACACCTGCGGCGATATGTATGACCTCACCTGCATTCAGGTTAGCGTTATGGGTGTTGCTCCCTCTGATGAATACATCACCAACGGCGCTTGGGATTACAGACAGACCAACAGAGATATCGTTGACAAGCACAACCTTATCCGTCAGTGGGGTCTCGGCGTAAACCCTGACACCGCAGAATCTCTTAAGTGCGTATGGATGGCTCCCGCAGGTGCTGCAGATAACTCTACCACCGTTAACACCCGTGTAGACCAGATCACCACCTATGAAGTTCAGATTCCTTGGGCTGACCTCGGTAACGCTGAAAACCTCATCGATATTAAAGAAGGCACCGAACTCGGTATTGCAGTTTCCATCAACAGTGGTAGCGCTGACAAGCCCTTCCAGGTTCTTCATATGCGCGACGGCGGCGGTATCATCGGTATCAACGACTTGACCAAGATCCCCACCATCACTCTCAGCTAATTTATTGTATAAGGTATAACACCCAATGAAAATAGGCGTTAGTCTTTACAGTTTTCACGGCTATACAGCAAAAGACTCTTTGGGTATCAAAGGCTGTATAGATAAAGTTAAAGAATTCGGCGCAGAAGGCGTTGATTTCGTAGAAACCGACGGATTTGAGAATATAAATGATTATATCGCTTATGCTGCCGATATCGGCGCATATTGCAAAGAAGTTGGTATAGAACCTCTTTGCTTCTGCATCGGTGCGGATTTTCTAAACCGCGATTTCGATGCAGAGGTAGAGCGTGTTAAGGGTATGGTGGACGTTGCGGCGGCTTACGGCTGTCCCGTTATGCGCCACGATGCCACACCCGGATATCCTGCAACGGTTAAAACCGGCAGAAGCTTCGATGCGGTTCTTCCCATTCTTGTAAAGGCATATAAGGCAGTTACCGAATATGCTGAAACCAAAGGGGTAAAGACCTGTATTGAAAACCACGGTTATTTCGCTCAGGATCCCGAACGTGTTGAAAAGCTTATAAACGCAGTAAACCATCACAATTTCGGCGCTCTTGTGGATATCGGTAACTTTGCTTGTGCAGATGCCGACCATAACTATGCTGTGGGTCTTATGGCACCTTATGCCTTCCACGCCCACGCAAAGGATTTCCATAAAAAAAGCGGTTCGCTGGATTTCCCCGGCGAGGGTTGGTTTATGTCCCGCGGCGGCAACTTCCTTCGCGGTTCCATTATCGGCCACGGCGACGTGCCTGTCCGTCAGTGCGTTCAAACCTTGAAGCGCAACGGATATGACGGCTTCCTTACCATCGAATTCGAGGGTATGGAGGACGCTTTGTACGGCATCCGTCTGGGTATCGATAACCTTAAACGTTTTATTCAACAATAACATTTAAACGATATGGGGCGCCTCGTGCGCCCCATATATGTATGGTTAATATGCAAAACGAAACAAAATCGTTAAAGAAAAAGAAACTTAAAAAAATAATAATAACGGTCGCTTCAATAGTTCTTGCGGTGGCTGTTATTGCAGGGATAGGACCTTTTGTTTTAAATTGGCTTCACCTTAAAGACCAAACTGCAAATTACGATGATTTGCGGTTTTTTGAACCCGACTATGAAAAAAACATCTTTGAAGATGATTTATATATGAGCTTAAGGCGGGGTATACATTACAACCGCTATGGCAATGAATGTGTACTAACCGAGGATAATGTGAAAGAACTTCCCGCGGCGGCAGGCTTCTTCTATGATTATTTAAACTGTATTATCCGCGGTGATTACGAAAATTATCCTAACTTTTATACCGATAAATGTAAAAACGACGAAAATTTCAATTGCCCCGAAAGATTTACGATGCAAGGTCTTTATGATATTCACGTGGACCTTTACAGCGTTTCGGGGGATGAAGAAACAGGCGCGGTTACCGAAATTTACGAGGTTAGATACCGCATTTTCGAAAATAACGGTACTTATCGTAAGGATATCCTTCCCGACGAAACCCGAACCCGTGTTTTCGAGCTTGTTATTATAAACGGCGAGGCAAAGATAAATTCCATAACCTATCGCCAAACCATTAAATGATGGGAGCAATTTTATGAACTCTAGCGATTACAGACGCGAAGCCGAAAGGTTCGAAAAGAAGATAAAGCAGTTAAAAGACCGCGCCTATTCTGTTTTGGGCGAATTGGGCAGTGAGGTTCAATCTATTCGCGATAGAGACCCTGCCGCCCGCAGTAATGCCGAGGTGCTGTTGCTATATCCCGGCTTGCACGCTTTGATGGCGCATCGTATTGCCCACGCATTGTATAAAAAAGGTCAGTTTTTCGCCGCAAGAGCAATAAGCCAAGCGGCAAGAAACGCCACGGGGATAGAAATTCACCCCGCCGCCCAAATCGGTAAGGGCTTGTTTATCGACCACGGCTGTGCCGTTGTTATCGGCGAAACCACCATTATCGGCGATAACTGCACAATTTATCAGGGTGTAACCCTTGGCGGTACGGGTAAACACGTTGGCAAACGCCACCCCACCATTGGCAACAACGTTATGATCGGTGCAGGCGCAAAGGTGCTTGGCCCCGTTGTTATCGGTGATAATACCAAGGTTGCCGCAGGTGCGGTGGTCTTGAAGGATATCCCCGAAAACTCTACGGCTGTGGGTATTCCTGCCCGTGTTGTAAGGGGAAAAACTGCGCCCCAAACCCAAAATCTCGACCAAACCAATATTCCCGACCCCGTAGCCCAAGAGCTTAATGTTCTTAAAGACCGCATTGCGGAATTAGAAAAGAAGTTCGGGGAAGATAAGTAAGAATTTGTAAATAAAAGACCGTTACTTTGAAAGAAGTAACGGTCTTTTTACGTGGTAGATATAAAATGAAATCGTGGCGATGCCACGATGAAATCCTCGTCTTTTCTTCGGATGAAATATCTCGCTGATGCTCGATATGAAATAAAATTCGTTCATTCATATGCCGAAGGCATATTTCATACGCGAGGCGTATTTCATATTGCGAAGCAATATTTCACTCGTTCCATAGGAACGAATTTCATTGAAAAAGGACTTTCGTAAGCAAGTCTTTTTTGTGGGGGTAATTAGAATGAAATCGTGGCGATGCCACGATGAAATCCTCGCAAAACTTCGGATGAAATATCTCGCTGATGCTCGATATGAAATAAAATTCGTTCATTCATATGCCGAAGGCATATTTCATACGCGAAGCGTATTTCATATTGCGAAGCAATATTTCACTCGTTCCATAGGAACGAATTTCATTGAAAAAGGACTTTCGTAAGAAAGTCCTTTTTCTTGGCACGCCGCAAGGGATTCGAACCCCTGACCTACTGGTTCGTAGCCAGTTACTCTATCCAGCTGAGCTAGCGGCGCATATTCACAACGCAATATATACTATCACAAAAAGGGGGAAAAGTCAAGCGGAAAACTAAAAAATAATTGATAAAACATCCATTTGTGCAAAATGTTAAAAAAATATTAACTTTACAGAGTATTATTGACAAATGGCAAAAAGAGGTGTATACTAAATACATAAATCAGAAACTTGTAAATGCAATATATTTCTTTGTTTTACCTCCTTTCAGAAACAGAAGCCCCGTGTCTAACGGGGCTTCTTTTCATTTCGTCTTATTTGGGTTAAGGTCGGGACGATAAGCATAAAGAATATTTTCGAATTTCTCGTTTGGGGCAGGTATGGTTCTTATAATACTGCCTTTTTTGGGGTTAACCTGCAAACGCGGGAAAATGTGATAATTGGGAGTGATAATAGCATAAAAATCCGACGTTGTCTGTTGCAATCCAAAAAACCTGCGGGACCACCCAATTCGTATACGGCAATATTTATAAACGGTGATTGGTTGTATATCCGCGCTTTCTATCTCTGCCCAGGGGATAAATCCAAGGCTGCCCAATGCGCTTTTAAATTCAATGCCGCTTTCGTTCATAATCGCAAATTGTGTTGCCCTTATCGCGAAATAAAGACAAATTAACGCAATAACAGCGGCAATAATCCCGCCGACGGTAAAAATCAATTTTACCGTTGTTTCGTATAAATGGTCGGGCGCAACGTTTTGCCGCCCGGAAAATAAAACACCTGCCAACACCGAGCAAACAAAAGCATATACGAAATTGTGTATGGAAACCGAGATATTTCCGGCAAAAACCATTTGTTTTTCGTCCATATATTTATCAATCCTTGTCGATAACGTCTCTTTCAAGGGCGTTTAAAAATCCCGTGGCGGTGTAAAATTCATATCCGTCAATAATGTCGCCGTTGTCAAGCTCATCTGCATAACTTGTTTCTTTTGTTCTGGTAAGCACTGGCTTTCGTGTGTTGGTGTTAGGGCCTATATAAAAATCCGTTTCTTCCTGAGGTACAATGTGTGTACCCTTGGGGGTAAGCACCTTTTGGGGAACGGGGTTAACTATGATAACCTTTTTGCTGTCGCTTTCCCAACCGAAATCAAAGGTTTTGGTGTAGGAAAACAAATAAACGTTAATAAATCTAAAGGTTATCAACCAACCGCCCATTCCGTTTTTCATTATGTAAAGGGGGCGGCTTCTTTTTTGTGTTGCAATAAGCTTGCAGGAATATTTTCTTTCCCCGATGCGAACGTTAAAGCTTTCGCCGTCAACGGGGCGGAAAAGTGATTTATAAGGGTCCTTAACCTTAGAAACAACGTATCTTTTCTTTCTGCAGAGCTCTTTTAAATCCTTAATAAATTTCTTGCGCTTGTTGTACGCTCTCGCGTGTCTGTAGACCACAGGTACAACGATTAAAAGAATTACGGATACATATACCTCGGGCTCGATTAAAAGTATTAAGAGGGGCGAAAATGCCATTAGAATGGCGGGTATAATAAACATCAATCCGATGCTACCCAAAAAGTATCCTGCCACGAGCGCCCAAAAGGTTTTGTGGTATTCAGATTTGTCTGCTTTCTTCAATTTTTTTTGCTCGTTTTCGGATAAATCGTTATAATCCGATTGGCGTTGGCGTTCCTTGGTGTCCCAAAAGGCTATGGCGGAAAAATATCCCAGCAAGTAAATCACAAAGAACACGGCAAGTATTGTTAAAGTGAAAATGCTTTTATCAATAAAACCGCTGTCCGCTTTAAGAAATAACCATTCAAAGCAGGGGACGGTTGCGGTAAAGGGCAATAACAAAAACAATATAACTACCGATGCAAGCTCAATAACGTTTTCTTTTTCTTCGAAAATAAACTTTATCTTTTCGGTCAAGCGTCTTATCGGTGTTTCGCTTTTGATAAACCTTAAAGCTTCGCTCTCGTTATAAACGGTTACAAGCCTTGTTAACGAATAGAACATAAGAAGCTCTAATATAATGCCTACGATAACGTAACCTCTTGTAACGCTAAAGCCTAAAATAGGGTCCTTTGTGGCTGCAACAGGCATTACGAAAACATAAACGGAAAATAAGAAAAGGGTTAGATATTTTCGCAGAAACCTACCGATAAATTTCAAAACCCGTTTGGTTTTCTGTATTTCTTCTTTTGTAAGCTCGTCGAACATAATTTCACCCTTTTTCTTTTTTTTGCCTTGTCTCCTTGGACGGCTTTCACCGCCCAAGGAAGGCAGGAGTATGTTTATGAGATTGAATTGTTATCGGTGTTTGTCTTAATTAAATATCACCGTTTTCGTCGGTTTCGCCTACGATTTCAGCATCGAGAATTTCGGGCTTAGGCTGTTCTTCAACGGTTTCTTCTTCCTTTTTCTTGCCCAGATATTCGGGGAGAGAAAGTCCGCTTAGCGCAAACACCTCTTCCAAAGGAGGAACGCTCTTCATAAGACCGGAAAGGAAGTTTGCGGTGCTGGTTTTGCCGTTGTCTCCTGCGCCGCCGTTGTCCCAAACGGTGATCTTATCGATTTTAATGTTCTTAATAGCCTCAACCTGAATCTTCATAAGGTCTTCAAGCTTGTCGGCGATAAGAAGCTTCAAAGCCGCATCGGCATCGCCACCCGCAGATTTAACGATTTCCGCAAAACCTGCCGCCTGCTTGCGAAGGATTTCTTCCATACCTTTCGCTTCTGCCGCCATTCTTGCATAAATAGCGTCGGCTTCACCCTGTGCCTTGCGGCGAATCTTTTCGGCTTCTGCTTCTGCTTCAAGCTCTATCTGGCGTTTCTGAATTTCGGTCTGAACGATAACGTCGGCTTCCAAGGTTGCCTTTTCTCTTGCGGAACGCGCCTGTTCAGCCTCTTTTTCTGCGGCATAAGCATCTTCCAAAGCTTTTGCCGCCTGGATTTTTTCTGCGGAGGTTGCAATTCTCAAGGCCTCCGCTTCTTTTTCGCGCAGTGCCGCGTTGGACATAGCGATTTCGGTTTTTGCAAGGTTTTCACCCTGAATAGCTTCTGCATCCGCCTTGGAAACGTTAACACGTTCGTCCATTTTAGCGTTTGCTTCACCTATAGCACCGTCGCGTTCTTTTTCGGCAACGCTCTTTTTCGCATCGTTAATAGCCTTTGCCGCTGCTTCTTTACCAAGTGCGGCGATATATCCGCTTTCGTCGCTTATGTCGGTAAGGTTAACGTTGATAAGACGCAAACCTATCTTTTTAAGCTCAACCTCTACGTTACGGCTAACTGCTTCCAAAAACTTATCTCTGTCGGTGTTGATTTCTTCGATGTCCATGGTTGCGATAATAAGACGTAACTGACCGAAGATAATATCCTTTGCCAATTCCTGAATTTCAGGTAACTGCAAGCCTAAAAGTCTTTCCGCCGCATTCTGCATAACGCTGGGCTCGGTAGAAATACCAACGGTAAAGCGGGAGGGAACGTCAATTCTGATGTTCTGTCTGGAAAGTGCGTTTTTAAGGTCAACGGGAATAGAAAGGGGAGTAAGGTCCAAAAATTCATACGCCTGAATAACGGGAACGATAAATGCCGCACCGCCGTGGATACATTTTGCCGACCTGGAACTGCCGTCCTTGTTTTTACCTACTCGACCGTAGATAACCATAATTTTGTCCGAGGGACATTTTTTGTATCTCGAAAAAAACCAAAGGATTATCGAGAAAAAGATAATGCCGATAACTGCCATTAATACAACTACGTTTGTGTCTCCCATTAATAAAAATCTCCTTTAATCAATGTATTATTTTTTAATAATTTCGGGTTTATCGTCAAAAATCGTGAATTTGATTTTTGTACCAACGGGTAAATCGTCCTGTTCGCCGAAATAATCAAACCGTTTTAGAAATTTTCTGCCCTGAACGGTTTTCACAACTACGGCGACTCTTAACGATGTGTAGAACGGACCGACGCCTGCTCTATAGCTGTAACTAAGACTTTGCTTGCCGCGAGGCTCGCCGGTTCTGTAACTTTTAATGCGGCTTTTTATAACTGTTCCTTCGATTTTTATTTTTGCGAAGGGCAGTAAAAAAGCTTTGGAAATTAAAACTGTGGCAACAAGACCAATTATTATTACATTAGAGGTGTATATGCTGCCGTAATAAAGCTGAAACGAAATTGCCGCAACTGCGGTAAGTGTTAGGCCTATTATAAGATTCCGTATGATGACTTTAATTCGTTTGTTCATTTCAAGTCCTGTTTTTTCGTCTTACAATAAGGGTTTCTTCGCCGGAGATACCCACAACGGTAACCTCCTCCCCCACGATGATAACCGTTTCTTCATCGGTAACTGCGCTTTTTTCGGTAAGCTTGCCGTTTATAATCGCGCTTATCTTGCCCTTGCCTGTGCGGGAAGGGGGTATTCTCAAATAAACGGTACCGCTAACGCCCAAAGCATCTTTTATGTTTTCGGTGCCGTCATATTGAAGCTTGAAAAGCCATTTCATTAAAAACGCAACCGAAAGCATAGCCAACACGCCGGATGCCACGGATATCAAAATGCAAAGCCAAAGCTGTAGCCCTGCGCCGCTGCAAATTGTACCTACCCAGCCTGCCACCGAGAAAAAAGTGATAAAGCCGCGGAGAGTAAAAATGCTAAGTCCGTCGCCCATCTCGTTTTCGCCGTCAGAAAGCTCTGTTCCGTCGTCCAAGCCGTCGGTATAAGCATCTTCAACGGTGGGGTCGGCGTCGCCGTCTCCGCCCAAGCCGATAAGAGTAAGAATAAGCTGAATAATCAGCATAACAGTTGCGGGTATTGTGATACACGCGAAAATCCGTCCCGCTTCGCCTAAAGCTATCCACCAATCAGTCATAACCTATTATCTCCTTTTGAAAATTTAATCTAAAGAATCAAGTATTTCTTCGGCTTTTTTTCTTAAGGTTGCAGAAAGGTGAGCGTTAATCATCACCGCCATAACCTTTATAAGCCGTTTCCTTGCGCCGGGGAAGGGTTCGTTGAAATCCGAAACCGCATTTTCAATAGCAGCAAGGATAACCTTATCATCAATAACCGTACTCTTTATTTCGCAAATCGCTGCGATATAATAAAGATAAAGCACGCTATCATCGATAATATCATCGCTTTCGTCATCCAATCGACCGTTTATGTATGAGAGCAAACCGGTTATCTTCTCAATTTGCATACTGTCGCGCAACATGTTAATAATCGCGATTCTGCAAAACTGCCGTTTGGAATAAAGCTTCTTTTGAGGTGGGGAAAGGAACCCGCGCTTAACCCAGTTTTGTATCATATAAGGCTCAAGCCCCGTTAAACGGGCAACCTGCGACATCATCAGCCCTTCGCATATAAATGCATTATCTAAAAATACCTTTGCATCCTCTGCGCCGGATACCGAGATCTCAATTGTAGTTCCGGGAAGTCTGTTGATCATCTTTTTTGCCTCCTTTCGTTTCTGTGATTAGATTGTATCACACAATCACGTGATTGTCAAGAGAGTTCGGGCGATTTATTAAAAATTTTTTAATACTGTTGACAATAGGTTTTTACAATTGTAAAATTATTACATAATTAATATAAGGAGAAATCCCTATGGAAAAGATTATTATAAAAAATGAAAATCTCTCGGTTTCGGTTCTAACCTTGGGCGCAACGGTTCAAAATATAACCGCCTTCGGTGTATCGCTAACCGCAGGGTTCGATACCGAGGAGGAATATCTTGCCGATACCTGTTATTTCGGAAGCCTTGTGGGCAGAACCGCAAACCGAACGGGTAATGATAATAAAATAGACGGCGAGGTTATCTCTTTACCTTTAAACGAAAAGGGAATAAACCACCTTCACGGCGGTATAGAAGGGTTTAACCGTAAGCCTTTTAAGGTTGCCGAGAAAACCGAAAACTCGGTTAAGATGACCTACCTTTCTCCCGATGGAGAAGAAGAATATCCCGGTAATTTAGACCTTTCCGTTACTTATACATTGATAGAAAACGCCCTTGTTATCTCTTATAATGCCACCACAGATAAACCCACTTGGGTTAACCTTACGAACCATTCCTATTTCAATCCTTATGGCATTAATTCGGGCGAAAGCTTTAAAAAATCCTCTGTGGCTATTTATGCCGATAAGGTTTCGGTGTATGACGAAAACAGCCGTGTTGTGGGAAATATGCCGGTTGAAAATACCGAATTCGATTTGAACACACCCAAGCCCCTTTGCCGTTTTTACGACCATAACTATTATCTTAACGGCAACGAATTTAAAACCTTCCTTGGGGAAAATCTACGTAAAGCGGGGGATATGTTCGGCAAAGTAAATATCACAGCCTATACCGACAAACCCTGTATGCAGCTTTATTGCGGCGAGTTTATCCCCGACAATACCACCATTTCGGGCGGTTATAAAATCGGCTCGGGCGGTGCTATGTGCTTCGAAACCCAGTTCGAGCCGAATTTCCAAGCCAAGGGTGAAAATATACTTCGCCCCGATGAAGCCTATAAAACCACCACGGTTTATGAGTTCACAAAGGGCGAATGAATAAAATAACCAAAAAATCGTCTTAATAAGACAAAAAAATAGTTTGATTTTCGGTGCGATTTCTGTTGAAAAAGTGGTTTTGATATGTTATAATCACTCTAATATATTTATAACTTGTGCAAAAGATAAGGAGTTAAGCTATGGCAATGTATTTTGAACAAGAATCCCACACTTTTAGCGAATATTTGTTGGTTCCGGGCTATTCCTCTGCGGATTGCATCCCCGCAAACGTTAGCCTCCGTACCCCTGTAACAAAGTTCCGCAAGGGTGAAGAACCTGCGGTTTCCATTAACATTCCTCTCGTTTCTGCAATTATGCAGTCGGTTTCGGATGATAAAATGGCAATTGCTCTCGCAAAAGAAGGCGGTCTTTCCTTTATATACGGCTCTCAGACTATCGAGAACGAAGCCGCAATGGTTCGCCGTGTTAAAAATCATAAAGCAGGCTTTGTTTGCTCCGAATCTAACTTAAAAGTTAACGATACCTTGGCAGACGTGCTTTATCTTAAAGAAAAGACAGGCCACTCCACCGTTGCAATTACCGATGACGGTACACCCAACGGTAAGCTTATGGGTATTGTTACCTCCCGTGATTACCGCGTTTCCCGTATGGACCGCGACACCAAAGTTGCCGATTTTATGACACCCTTAGATAAGTTGGTTTATGCTTACGAGGGCACAACCCTTAAAGAAGCAAACGATATTATCTGGGATAACAAGCTTAACTCGCTTCCTATCATTGATAAAGAAGGCCGTTTGTGTTATTTCGTTTTCCGTAAGGACTACGATGCTCACAAGGCAAACCCCATCGAGCTTCTCGATTCTCAAAAGCGTTATATGGTTGGCGCAGGTATCAACACCCGCGACTATGAAGAACGCGTACCCGCACTTGTTGAAGCAGGCGCAGACGTTTTGTGTATCGACTCCTCCGAGGGCTTTTCCGAATGGCAGGCTCGCACCCTTAAATGGATTCGCGATAAATACGGCGACACCGTTAAGGTTGGCGCGGGTAACGTTGTTGACAGAGAAGGCTTTATGTTCCTTGCAGAAGCAGGGGCAGACTTCGTAAAGGTCGGCATCGGCGGCGGCTCTATCTGTATCACCCGTGAACAAAAGGGTATCGGTAGAGGTCAGGCTACTTCGGTTATCGAGGTTGCCGCTGCAAGAGATGAATATTTCGAAAAGACAGGTATCTACGTTCCTATCTGTTCCGACGGCGGTATCGTTTACGATTACCACATCACCTTGGCTCTCGCTATGGGTTCTGATTTCATCATGCTTGGCAGATACTTCTCCCGCTTTGATGAAAGCCCCACAAACAAGGTTAACATTAACGGCACATTTATGAAAGAATATTGGGGCGAAGGCTCTGCCCGTGCACGTAACTGGCAGCGTTACGATATGGGCGGCGATAAGAAGCTTTCCTTCGAAGAAGGCGTAGATTCCTACGTTCCTTACGCAGGCTCGCTTAAGGATAACGTTGGCTTGACACTTTCCAAGGTTCGCCACACAATGTGTAACTGCGGCGCACTTTCTATTGCCGAGCTTCAGCAGAAAGCAAAAATCACCCGTGTTTCCGCAACCTCTATCGTAGAAGGCGGCGCACACGACGTTATGCTTAAGGATAAAGCACCCTCTAAATAATAAACTTTATATTCAAAAACATAAAACACCTTGAAATCTTACGTTTCAAGGTGTTTTTTCTATTATAAAAAGTGTTGAAAATTATTTTTCTGAATAAACGGAAATTATATAACCATTTTCTTCAAAAAATTCGCAGTTTTCTTGTATGTTTTCAAAATCGATAGTCTTTAAATCTGCCAGAACCCTGCCGTGAAATTTTATAAAAGCCTCTTTGGCTGTCCAGAGCTTAAAAAACAAAAGCTCTTTTTCGGTTTGTGTTGAGGCAGTGTTTATAAAATCCAAATCCCTTTCGGTACAGGCGAATTTAGTTATGCGTAAATCCAAGGGACGAATAACTTCCACGTCAATGCCCACAGGTGAATCATCAACCGCGCAAACCACATTGTCCCCGGAATGAGCGATGCTGAAGTGCATATCCGAATTATCGCAAAACGGCTTTCCGTTTTCGGTGCGAAGTATTTTTATGTCTTTTTCGGGTATGCCTACTTGGGCAGAAATACCCTTACGCGCCAGATATTCACCCAAAACACTGCGCTTTCTGTCATTTTCAAAGCGCATACGCGAAACCGCGTTTTTTCGTTCCTCCGAAAGCAAATCAAAGGCCTTGTTATATTCTTCCACCGAAAATTCGGATATTTTTCCTTGATAAATTTTCATAATAAATTATATATAGGGCGAAATGTACCTTCCGCCCTATCAACATTATTCCTTTATTTCGCTTTCAATCTCAACGGTTTCTGCGGTTTCTGTCTTTTTTGTTTTTTGAAACCCTTGACCGCCTCTATAATTTTAGAAACCAATCCGCCCTTGTCCTTCTTGTCGGTTGCGCTAACGTTAACAAGCTTAACCTCGCCGTCGGTAATTACCAAAAAACTCATAGGTGTAACCGTAACCTTCGCGCCCGAACCCGCGGGTGTGTTGGATTTCTTTGCGGGAACGTTAACCATAGTTGCGCCGCCCCCTGCAAAGCCTGCGGAAATTTTGGAAATAGGGATAATCTTCATTCCGTCAATTTCAATAATATCTCCCGCCACCGAATTTGCATCTGCAAGCTCGATAACTTTGTCTGCGGTAAAGGACATAAGAGAAATAAGACTTTCGGAATTATTCTTTTTGTTTTCGCTTTTAATCTCTGCGTTCATTCTGTAAAACCTCCGCTTTTTCGGCTATAACTGCCAAATCACTAAGGCAGTCAACAGCCACCTTTAAAAGGTGATATATCTTCACTGAAATAACAAATTGGAATTCGAAATAGGAATCTCCGTCAAAATCACAGCCGATTTTTATGCTTTCGGCGTTCTTTTTTAAATTGAGCTTATCCAAAACAAAGGTGGAAAGGGGATAAACGGTTGCGCAAACCAAGCCGTATTCAATGGCGGCATCCGCACTGTCGCCGCCGCAGACCGCCGTTATACAAAGCTTGTCCCCGCGTAGCTTGGATAAAAACCATTTTATTCTTTCGGCAAACAGCATTATAATCGCCGCAATCTGTGTTATCTTTGCCGAAATACCGCCCTCCTTAAGGGCGTTTTTTAATTCCTCTGTGTCGAAAACGTCTAAACCAAGACGCTTTTTAAAAGCTTCCGCAAACCGTCCGCTTTTTTTCTTTTTCTTCTTGTCCTTGGCTTTTATTTTGAATTTTAAAAACCAAAAACCGAAATAAATTTCAAAACCCTTTTTTTCGGTGTAACCCATAATAAGCTTTGCTCGGGAAAGCAAAATAACTGTGATTATAAGTATAATTACGGCAAAAGAAATCCCAATGATTTTTAAAGCAATCATCAAAGCGCCTCCCACCGCAATACTTAGTTATTATTCACCTATTGATTTTACCATATACCTTTAATAAAATCAAGTCGATGTTTTTGTTACTTGTTTTCGTTGAAATTCAAATCGTACCAAAGTATAAAGGTGTAAATAGTCCATACCTTTTTATAACAATCGCCAACGCCGTTTTTGTGGTCGTTAAGTAACTTTAAAATTGCCTTTACGTCAAAGAACTTTTCTGCGGTTTCGCCTTGGAACTTTTCTTTAACCTTGCTGTAAAAGTCCTCGCGCCTTAACCAATCCTTTAAAGGCACAGGGAATCCAAGCTTCTTTCGGCTGTGAGCATCGGTGGGAATAACCTTTTTAGAAGCCTTGCGGAATAACGCCTTTGTCATTCCGTCCTTAAGCTTAAATTCGTCGGGCAACTGTGTTGCAATATCCACAACCTCTATGCCCAAAAGGGGAAACCTTGCCTCAAGCCCAAATCTGTCGGCGCTTTTGGAAACACAATGAACAAAATCGTTAATTAGCCAGAAATAAAAATCAATAGCCTGCCTTTGCTTCATTGTGGATTGATTTTCATAACGTCCGTAATATTCAGCGGTGATTTCCTTTGTGGAAACCGATTGGCTTGTTTTTACTATAGAAAGGGCATCCTTATCCTTAAAAACTCTGTCAAGACCGATGGAATAGTCCGACAATTTCTGTCCGCGTCTTGCGAAAAAGTCAAATTTCGGCGAGGGAATCCATTTTGTGGCGAGATATATTAAATGTCTTATAAAATAAGGCAATTTCATATATCCGCTGTGGCTGATTTCTTCTTTATAAGAATTATATCCGCCGAAAAGCTCGTCCGCCCCTTCGCCCGAAATGATAATTTCCTTTCCGTCCTCGGCAACGGCAGATGTACCGAAGTAAATTGACGGCACCGAAGGGTTGGATAAAGGCTCGTCCATGGCGAGAATTATCTCCTCGAACCTTTCTAAATATTCCTCGGGTGTGATAATTCTAACCTTGTTTTCAATACCCAAGGCTTCCGCAAGCTCCTTTGTATAAACCGATTCGTCATATTTACTGCTGGCATAGCCTGCGGTATATGCGGTTTCGGGCTTTGCTATGGATGCGATATAAGAGCTGTCAACACCGCTTGATAAAAATGTGGCGAAATTACTGTTTTCGGTATGATAATTCACACTGTCTGTAACGGCTTGGTGTATTTCGTTTATAAAGTCTTCCTCGGTTTTGTTCTGGGTTTTAAAATCAAGCTCCCAAAAAACTTCATTTTTAATCTCGCCGTTTTTAAAGGTAAGAATATGTCCCGGCTCTAAACGATATACGTTTTTAAAAAAGGTTTCCTTTGCAGGGACCGAGCCATAGCATAAAAAGGCGGCTAAAAGCTTTTCGTTAAACTCCTTTTTAAATCCGTTTAAACCATCGAAACCTCTTGTGCCCGATGCAAAGGCAAAGTTTTCGCCGTCAGAAAAATAATAAACCGATTTCATACCGCAACCGTCGCGGGCGACAATAACCGAATTATCAACCTCATCATAAACAGCAAAGGCAAACATACCCTTTATTTTCTTTGCAATATCCTTGCCGAATTTGGCATAACCCAAAGCCACCAATTCAGCATCGTCATTACTAACGGTTTCTGCGCCTATTTCAGCCTTTAGACTTTCGTAATTATAAATTCTGCCGCTGAAAGCAACAGCCAAATCGGGCGCGCTTTCGTAAACGATGCTGCCTGCGTTGGATTTTTCCGATAAGCGAGCAGTACCGATAGCGCAACTGTTTTTTGTATATTCTTTTACAGCTTCAACGCTATTGGGACAAACACCCTTAAGCATATCCTTAACGCTTCCGCCGTTTTTTGAAATATAACCTGCAAAACCTAACATATAAAAACGCCTTTCTTGGCTGTGTTTTTGCTTATTCTATCATATATTACCAAAACAGTCAACGGCATAATTATTTAGTATTTTGTTGAAATTTAAGCTTATTTTGTGCTAAACTGTAAAAAATAAAAAAATTTGATTTCGACATCGGTTTTCTCAAAACAATTGCGTAAACTTTAGCAGAAAGGGCAGGGTTATGGTTAACGGGCATAAAATTTTAAAGGCGGTTTATTCGGCTAAGACCGATTCACAAAAAGCGGATGATTTTATTCGCTCATATATACCCTTTATATTGTCCGAGGCTTCGAAAAATACGGGTAAGCAGTGCACCCAACAGGACGATGAATTTTCAATAGCCATGATGGCATTTTACGAAGCGATTATGAGCTACGAAAAGACCAAGGGTGGCTTCCTTTCTTATGCCTCGGTGGTTATAAAAAGCCGAATTATCGATTATAACCGCAAAGAAGCCCGACACAGAGGGCATCTGTCCCTTTATGATGAATGCGGCGATAATGAAACCCAGCTTATCGATATAATTCCCGATAAAACCGACGTTTTCGAAGAAATGGCAATCCGTGATGCTACCCGTCAGGAAATCCAAGAGCTTTCAACGGTTTTAAAGGATTTCGGTATATGCTTTTCCGAGATTGCCGACAACTGCCCCAAACAAGAAAGAACCCTTGCCGCCTGCGGTAAAGCGATAAATTATGCCGCCCAAAACCCCGAACTTTTAAATATCCTGCTTAAAACCAAAAAACTCCCCTTGGCGGAATTAGTTTCCGGCTCGGGAGTAAAACGAAAAACTCTGGAACGACACCGAAAATACATATTGGCTATGCTTCTTGTTCAAACCAACGGATATGAAATTATCCGAAACCACCTTAAAAGCGTAATTACAAGAAAGGAGGAAGCAAAGGTATGAAATATATAGTTATGGAATGTCATCCCGCCTATGCGGTTGTGCTTGATGAAAACGGAGAGTTTTTAAAGGTCGCAAACTTTAATTATAACGTAGGCGATACCGTTACAGACGTTGTAAAAATGCCCGAAATTCAGCGCGCGTTGCCTAAAAAGTGCAACCTCAAGCGTATTTATTCCGCCATTGCCGTTGCCTGCCTTGTCTTTGTACTTCTTCCCGTTATGGCGCACTTTTTCAGACCTGTTGCCTCGGTTTACGTAACAATTAACCCCGAAATACGTATCGACGTTAACCGCAAGGATATTGTTGTGGATATCGATGCAATAAACGCCGACGGCGCGGTGCTTTTAGAGAATTATACGTATAAGGATAAATCCCTCGACCTTGTTCTTGACGAGCTTGTGGATTTGGCAATCGATAAAGAGTTTCTTCGCGAGGGCGGGGACGTAACCTTGACAATGGATGCCGATGACCAATGGATCGCCGACCATAAACAACCTATGGGCGATAAGGTTCATGAGCATATGTCGAAGCGAATTAAAGGTAACGTTAAATTAAAAACCCATAACCCCCACGGTCATAACGATGATGACGATGATGACGATGACGACGATGATGACGATGACGACAACGAATCAAGCCGTTTTGATAAATCACAAGGTGATAAAGACCACAGTAAACCCGAAAACAGCAAGCCCGAAAACGGCAAACCCGAAAACGGCAAGCACGAATCGCAAGAATGTGATAAATCCAAACCGGACTTTGAAGACGATGATTTCGAGGACGACGATCACGACGATGATTTTGAAGACGATGATTCCGAAGATGATGATTTTAAAGACGATGATTTCGCTGATATTGATACGTCCGTTGTAATCGATGACGAATCAACAATGACATCCCCCGAAACCTCCGATGAATCCAAAGATTCATCCTGTGGTAACGTTAATCCCGAACCGATTCCCGACCCATCCTCCGAAATAGAACAGTCCGAAATAATTATCGAATCTTCTTATGGGGAAGAAACGTCCGAACCGATTTTCGATTCCTCCTCCGAGGAAGTAAACGAAACTACACCCGAAATCCCCTTTGAAGAAGAATCACAAGATATCTCTAATCTCCCCCCTTGGGAAGAAATTCCCGAATCCAAACCCCAACAACCTCTCGAGGAAGAAACGTCGGAATTCATTCCTGTTCTTCCTCCAGAGGCGGATTGGGACGAATCCCGCCCCGAACCTCCCTTTGAAGAAGGTCGAGACGAATCCCGCCCCGAACCGCCCTTTGAAGAAAGTCGGGATGAATCCCGCCCCGAACCGCCTTTTGAAGAAGGTTGGGACGAATCCCACCCCGAACCTCCTTTTGAAGAAAGCCGAGACGAATCCCGCCCCGAGCCTCCCTTTGAAGAAGATAGGGACGAATCCCGCCCCGAACCTCCTTTTGAAGAAAGCCGAGACGAATCCCGCCCCGAACCTCCCTTTGAAGAAGATAGGGACGAATCCCGCCCCGAACCGCCATTTGAAGAAGGTCGGGACGAATCCCGCCCCGAGCCGCCATTTGAAGAAGGTTGGGATGACGAGGAATTTGACGATGAGGACTTCGATGATGAAGCGCCCGATGAAGAAGAATTCGAAAACGAGTTTGATGACGATAGGCCAACCCGTCCTTTTGTGGGAAATATAGGCGAAGAAAGACCTGTTATGCCCCCCGAAGAAGGTTGCGAAGAATTCCGCCCCGAGCTTCCTCAAAATGAAGAACCGATAGAAAGTCTGCCCGATTTTCCTACCAATGAAGAACACCCCGAATCACAGTTTTTGCGTAAGGCTCCCGAAGTTTTCAGCGGAGAACCCTTGACAAGCGTTGAAAGGTAATGTGATTTCAAGGGTGATTTTGGCGCTTATTTAACATTTTAACAAACTGTTGCTTTTTGACCCCGATTTTGATTAAAAGCATTCGTAGTCTTAAAATATAAAGCAAAAATAAAAAGGAGACGAATTATGAACAAATCAAAAATCATTTCTATCGTTCTTGCGGTTGCGTTGTGCTTTTCCTGCTGTGTTGTAGGTCTCGCTTCCGAGGGCACGCCCATTTCTTTTGTGAGCAATCTCGTAAACGAAATCATCGAAAGCAAGCCTGACGAAGCCGCGCTTGAAGAAACCGTTGCGCTGAATTTTACAATGGATATTACCGTTCCCGAAGCTTATAAAGCGGGTGAAGAAGTTGTTGTTACCGTTGCGGTTAATAACGTAAACGCTTCTAACGGACTCCAGCACGTACACGGCGACCTTTATTTTGATACCGATGTTCTCGGTTTTTCCTTTGACCTTAAGGACAAAAAAGAGCTTAAAAACAGCTTTGCAGGTTATGAGGAATGGGAGGATATGACCCGCCTTAAAACCGACGGAAACGGCACTTGGTGGGTAGAAGTAGATGCAGTTACCGCAGGTGTCGAGGATGAAAACGGCGGTTGGCTTTTCTCCAACGTTTTCGAAGACGGCATCCTCGTGTTTAATATAAGCTTCGTTGCCTTGGCAGATGCCTCCGGCGATACCTTGGTTTACATCCCCGACGAAAGCGTATACGGCGACCACTATGCTTTGGAAGAGCCCTACACCCATACCTCTTACGTTGGCGGCGGTTCTCAGGCAGTTATCAACGAATATGAAGAAGAGGCTGCTTCCTCCGAAGAAATAATCGAACCCGAAGTATCCGAAGAAACCTCCGAAGAAATTATTGAACCCGAAGTATCCGAAGAAACCTCCGAAGAAATAATCGAGCCCGAAGTATCCGAGGAAACCTCCGAAGAAATTATTGAACCCGAAGTATCCGAAGAAACCTCCGAAGAAATAATCGAACCCGAAGTTTCCGAAGAAACCTCCGAAGAAATAATCGAACCCGAAGTATCCGAAGAAACCTCCGAAGAAATAATCGAGCCCGAAGTTTCCGAGGAAACCTCCGAAGAAATAATCGAGCCCGAAGTATCCGAAGAAACCTCCGAGGAAATCATCGAGCCCGAAGTTTCCGAAGAAACCTCCGAAGAAATCATTGAACCCGAAGTATCCGAAGAAACCTCCGAAGAAATCATCGAACCTGAAGTTTCCGAGGAAACCTCCGAGGAAATTATTGAACCCGAAGTATCCGAAGAAACCTCTGAAGAAATAATCATTCCTGAAGCATCTGACGATGACGATTCCGACGATGACGACACCGACGATGACGATTCCGACGATGACGACTCCGACGATGACGACACCGACGATGACGATTCCGACGATGACGATTCCGACGATGACGATTCTGACGATGATGATTCCGACGATGACGACTTCGACGATGACGATTTCGACGATGACGACTTCGACGATGACGATTTCGACGATGACGACTCCGACGATGACGACTCCGACGATGACGAATTCGACGATGATGATTTCGACGATGACGACCGTCATCACGGACACCATGGTAAGCACGACGGCAAAAAGCCCGGATGTCAGCGCCCCGAGGGCGAAAAGCCCCAGTGTCCTAATCCCGATTGCACCGAAGAAGATTGCGATTGTGAAGTAGAACGCCCCGAACGTCCCGAAGGCGAAAAGCCTGAATGTCAGCGCCCCGAAGGTGAAAAACCTCAGTGTCCTAATCCCGATTGCACCGAAGAGGATTGCGATTGTGAAGCAGAACGCCCCGAACGTCCCGAAGGCGAAAAGCCTGAATGTCAGTTCCCCGAGGGTGAAAAGCCTGAACACGGTAAGAACTTCGAAAATAAACGCGGCGAATTCGGTAAAAGCAACAAAGGCTTTGGTTTTGGCTTCGACTTTGGCTTCGACAATGATGACATTGACGACTGATTCAATCGTTTAGCAATAAAATCTCTCCCCTAAAAAAACATCACCCTACAAAACCTAGGGTGATGTTTTTTGTTGTCATCGTTTTATTCGTTTTAAATTGAATATTCTTGCTTTATCATTTCTACCAGTTCTTTTGCGGGCAACGGCAGGGAATGCCCCTTTTTCTTCACAAGAACAATTTCCCGTGGAGGCAGAGGCCAATTCCCGATTTATTCTATTTCATATTCAACGGAATTGATTACCAGACAATTATCGTCTTTCCAATGAATTTGCATATTTTTAAACTCGCCCCAATCGCCAACGTACACTCTTTGGCGTTTCTTTTCGATTTTAAAAAGAATCGCATTGATTTTGCTTTTCTCACAAACAACAACAAGAGTATTTCCGCCAAGAGCGCCTTGATTGCTGTCTATTACTTCGGCATAATATTCTCCGTTTGGCGATTCAACAGTCTGTACAACAGTGTTTTGACCAATGTTGCCAAAAATCGGGACAAGAAAACTGAAAAAGCAAATCGGCAATATCATTAGTGCGGATAATACCAAAGCCGGAATTTTAAGTGCTAAAGGCTTTCCGTGTTTTACCGCCAAGAAGCAACAACTTCCCGCAGAAACCAAAACACTTGCAATTACCCAAATTTGAGGATTTTTGATAATAAAAAATACAGCATTAATTAAGGATAAGGGTGTGATAATAGCCAATAAAATCCCCACTGCGCTGTTTTCAAAAGTGCTTTTAGCGATAAGGTCCAGAACAATTATAGACACGGAGATTGCGGCAATAACGAGGGAAAAAGCGGTAACACTTATAAGCTTAAAAGTATACCCGAAACACGCTGTTATTATAACACCTGCGGGATATAGTATTGTCAGCGCAAATAGTAAGCATACCAAAACCGATAGCGTTTTTTTCATATATAGAACCCTATTCTTTCCCCAACATTATTGCATAGCGGTTTGAGAGAAACTTTGATAAAACGCAGAACAACGTAGTTAATAATATACCGGGAATGCCGAGCATTTACAATAAAAGTCTTACTGTCATCGTAAATGCCCATAAGTTTGATAGCACGGTCAAAGATACCGAGCTGATCACCTGCAAAGAACTTTTTAACGGGTTCGTAGTCCTCTGCAAAGTCAAGGAAATCATCACGCTTTGCATCTACGCCTGCGAAGAACTCGTTAGGATATTTCATCTGCAAAACTTCTGCAAGAAGTCGCTTGCCCGTGAAGATTACACTTCTGCCGGGATACTGCGGTTGGTTGCTATAATGGATTTCCAATTTCTCAAGATCGGTTTTGAGATTAGAAGCATAGCCCATAAAACTTTTCATAATAGCATCGTCATCTTCGCTCGAAGAAGTGATGTGGAAAAGTTCTTTCATTACTTCACGGACAGATTTCTTCTGCTTCTCATTAGCCTTTACTCTACGCTCCGTCATCAGCTTCTCTGTAAACTCCTTGCGAGTCAGGAAACGGATGATTTCTTCTTCCGTCTTTGAGAGCAGAGTCACGGCTTCGTTATTTACATACAGAGATATGTCGCCGTTCTTAAAGAGCTTTGCTACGAGCCAATGCACATCTGCTTCAACAAAGCCGTAAGGCGGAGCAATAAAACGGTCTAACAAGGACTTCATAGAAGTCTTGGTATGTCTTGCCGTGTTCAAAGCGATGTAGTCATTAACATCATTGAGTGCCAAACTGTTCTTAGTTTCTGTTGTTCCACCGAGCGTAAGCTGCTGATGGTTGTCCCTAAACAATGCACGAATATCGCTCTCACTTGTGGCAGCATCAATGTAAGAAAGTTTATGGAATACACTTCCAGCAAGTTTACCCATAGCATCATTGATGCGGGACACGATTTCTTTAGACGAGGACTGAACCTTGTCGCCATTTACATAAATGTCTGCTGCTTTGAGTGCTTCAGCAAGGAACAATTTTGCTTGCTCGTTGTGTTCACGAAGTTCGACTTTCTTATCTGCCTTGATTTGCTCATACTTCGTAACTGCATTTGTAGCATCGAAACGAATGAACTTCTCAATCTGTAATGCGGAACGGATTTCATCAAGGAATGTGCGGTCATCAGGTAACACCACAAGTACACAACGGCTCTGACCGGAAAGCATACGCATAGTGGTTTCATCAGATACTTCATCGCTATTCGGTGTAAGCACTTTGAGCGTTAAGTGATAATTCTGATTTGCTTTGTAAGGCTTGTCGTCTACGATCTGATTGAAACGATAAGCATAGCGACCGTTGAAAGCGGGATAGCGATACTGTTTCTCATCATATAGTCCGTCAAAAATGAGTTCAGATACCTTTGCGGTAATTTCAGCAGGCTCAATAGACTGTGCTTCAACAGCTCTATTGATTTCTTGTTCCTCGTTAGTCAGGAACACATAGGTTTCGCCGCTTTTCTGAACGAGAGTTTGACGAATAAGCCTTTTAAGAGCATCCTCAACTTTTTGACGAAGTTGCAGTCTGTCCTCGTCAATGTAGGAAACCATAAGGCTTGTGATATTCTCGATATTTGCTTTGATCTCTTTTACATACTTAATCATAAAGAGTGTTTTCAGCACGTTTACATCAAAGCACTCTCTTTCGTGATTAGGATTGAGATAATCATTATCCAAAGCACGAACTATAACGCCCTTGTGGGAATGGTCGATAAATTCCTCAAGAGGTTCATAGAACATATTGAACGGAACTAAAGCTCCGGGTTCCTTGTTCATTACACCCATAGCAGACTCTTTGAACAAAGCAAGCATAGAACGCTCGCCATCTGCCAAGTGCTTACCCGATGCACCAAAGGTACGGATTGCAGTAAGTACGCTGCCGAGCAAATTGAACTGATAAGGAATGAAAGGATATACGGCAGAGAAGTTTTCTCTGTCGGAATACAGTTTCTTTTCAATACCATCATTGAACATAATCAAGTTCTTAATGATAGTTGCTTTATCGTCATACAAAAGGGTAAGGGTTTCTCTACCCGCATCGTTTTTCTCAAGTATTCTCTTTCTGATAACTTCGTCTGCATTTGCAGAGGAAAGAGAAAGACGAGTATCAAAACGACCTTGAATCTTCGAGAAGTCGTTGCCCTTAGTCTTTGTAATGGAGTCAATATCCTGCTGACTTGTTACGATAACCCAAGCCTTACCGTGACAAGCTGTGCCGAGATCTTCGGTAACAGTCTGAAGGTTAAGCATCAACTTGGAATCATCACCGATATATTGTCCGATTTCATCAACTAAGAAAACAACGTGGTGGTTGTTGCCCTTTTGGTCGATGTATTTCTTTACCATATCGGCAAATCTTTCGATACTGATTGCGTAAGGCTCGGTAGCTTTTTCACACCAATTACGAGCAGCTTCAACGCTCATAAATCCGATTTCAGAAAGTGCATCAACAATATCGTCCTGAATGAAGTCGATGGCATATCGTTCTTCATCCCAAGAAGAACCGTTAATATTTTCAAATGCTGCTTTGAAATCGCCATACTTCTTTTCGGAAGTTAAACGTCTTTCAAGGTCAGCGACATAAGGGTATGCTCCGCAAAAGCCTTGCATTTCGTTAAAGGCTTTTAAGAATACGGAAACGATAGCATCCTTAGTTTGCTTTCCGGTGCTTTCACCTTTGGAGTCAACATTGAATAGGATTACGTCTGTGGAAGTGGTAGCTGCCAATTTCATATCAGCAAGCACCATATTGTCCCTAATCTTATTGTCCTTGATAAAGTAGTCAATGGCACTCATACCATCAACGACTTTGTTTGCAAGCAAGTAAGAGAGGATCTTCAAGAAGTGTGATTTACCACTTCCGAAGAAACCTGAAATCCATACACCCATTTTGTCGGTGGTTCCGACAATGCCACGCTTATAGCTTGAGAAGAAGTCAGCAAAATGTTTTTGCAGTTCTCTTGTAACAACATATTCTTCAAGCTCTTGTCTAATATTTTCATCTTCGCCTTGTCCGACTTTGATAACGCCTTTAATGTCACGGTCAATAGGCTTTGCAAAAATGTTTTGTATTCTCATATTCAATGCTCCTTAATCCACCAATTTGAAAGCACGGTAGTAGTTATCGTCTTTGATTTCGTTAAACAAGATAAGCTCTTGTCCGTCATACTTACCGGGATAGAACATTACCACCGGAACATTATCAATAACTTGATGCAAGTTATTGAGGACTGTGTGAGAGCGAATTATCGGGAAACACTTTCCAACACCCACAAGGAAAACGATTGCTTTTTCGGGTGTTCTTTCCCTGATATACTCAACGATCAAACCGTCAGTAGATGTAATTCTCATTAAATTAGAAACTGCGGTACTGACCTTTTGAAATCCCTTTTTCTTTTCGATGTCATAGCATTTTTCCAAGTAGCCTTTATCTTTCAAAATGGAAATCACAATTTCATAAAGGTCAAATACAACGATCTTATAATCATCTGTGGAACTCTCGTTCTTTTTCTGTATGTATTCAATTCGTTCTCTTACATAGAGTTCTTCTTCAGCGGGGTAATCAAAAATGTAGTAGCCTACTTCATTACCTAAACCCTTATTCTCTCTAAAGGCAGGCTTTTTGATTATCTGCTCCGCTTTGTCAAAGCGTTGTGCTAATACATTCATCTTAGAACACCCCCGTTATTGCTTTTACTATGGAAGTTTCACCGCTTGCTTCAAGATAGCGTTCCAACGCTATATCAAGAAGTGGTGGTGTTATAGTTTTCTTCTTGTCAACTACCGTCAGCAGGTTTGCATCTGTCAGGAAGTTGAAGTAGCAAGACTGAACTCTTTTCTTTGTTCCGTCAGTCCATTCGGCAACTGCTTCACTTTGGACTTCCTTGTTTCGGAAGAAAATACTTGCATCCGATGCCTCAAGAACATTAGTACCGATAATTGCTTTCTCTCTGTAAACCTCATTGATAAACTCGAAAAACAATCTATCTTGTCGAATAATGCAGATAAGGTTTAAGAGTTTCTGTGTTGCCAAATCAGATGAAAAGAACAGTTCAATTCCTTTCTCATCAATGTGTGCTGCACGAGTTGATATATAGCCAAATATTCTTTTTGCTCTGTATTCATTAGGTGAACCAAAAAGATTTTCTTGGATCACCATTACCTTGATCTGTTCAGGCATATAACCTTCCGAGATAAGTTTCAAATATTTCTTAAACTCAACAAACCAAAATGATTGCGACATTATGCCTGCTGAGTAGGTTTTTGTGTTTTGTTGGTTGCTTTGTGTATCTGCCATTCTCATTCTCCGTCCTGCGAGTTAGTTCCCGATAAATAACAATCAAGCTCATTAGTATAAATGTCATAAACTTTCATCAAGAGATTAGTTTCGGGGTTTTTGTGGAACACTAAGAAGCAGGACATAAAGATACTCCACGACATTTTTCTCTTTTTATTCTCAACTGCTACTAAAGTCTGCCGACTAACTCCAATCATTTCTGCTAATTGAGCTTGTGACAAAGATGCTTTTGCTCTCAATGTAGGCAAATTATTAGTCATATTCTCGATCATTTTTTCTTTAATATTTTCATTCATTAGGTCGTCCTCCTACGCAATATAGGAAATTTTCGTGAAGTATACTACTTGACGGGTGGATACACCGACACAAATAGACCTTATAATTATACACAATGTTGTCGGATTTGTCAATATGACACCCTCAAATGTTCCTCTTTGTTCAAAATTTTCTGAGCAAAACCCGTTAAAAACTGCAAACTCAGTAGTCGGTACTCCAAATTAAGGACTTTAACGCCGTCAAAACAACAGTCAAAAACCCCTGAAACAGCCTATATAAATGGCTTTTCAGGGGTTTTGTCGTTGAGTAGTATACTTCACGAAACAGAGTTGCATATTACAGGTGCTTATGGCATCTGTTTTTTTATTGCTTTTCTTCGGGAGTTTCAGCACTTTCAGCCATTTTAAGTATTTCTTCATCTGGTATTACATCGGGGTTATACTCTAAAACGTAACTTACTTCCGGTGTATCAGTCCAACAAAGATAGGATAGTTCGTCAAACTCATAGAGAGCTGCATCCCAATCTTTAATTTTCATTTCCTTGCAGTTATTCGCACTCTCAGGATTAAACAATACTCCGAGTGCATT
>SVQU01000015.1 GCA_015065165.1 Oscillospiraceae bacterium
AACGAGGTCGCACTTGTTGAGGAATACAACGAGAGCGGGAACGCCTACCTGACGAGCGAGAAGGATGTGTTCACGAGTCTGCTGCATAGGACCGTCGGTAGCAGCAACAACGAGGATAGCGCCGTCCATCTGAGCAGCACCGGTGATCATGTTCTTAACGTAGTCAGCGTGGCCGGGGCAGTCAACGTGAGCGTAGTGACGTGCTTCGGTTTCGTATTCTACGTGACGGGTGTTAATTGTAATACCACGAGCTCTTTCTTCGGGAGCGTTATCGATCTGGTCGTATGCCTGGAATTCGATATTTGCGTTGGTGAGAGAGAGAGTCTTGGTAATAGCAGCGGTAAGGGTGGTTTTACCATGGTCAACGTGACCGATGGTACCAATGTTTACGTGGGGCTTTGTTCTTTCAAATTTAGCCTTTGCCATTGTAAAATTCCTCCAATTTTTATAGTTTTAATTTTTTTAGATTCTAAAATCAATTATATTGATTTTTTCGCCTATGTCAAGGCTTTTTTCATTTTTATAGGGTTTGACCCTTCCCTATATGGGATTAGCCCTTCGCTTTTCCGGAAACGATTGCTTCGAGAATAGACTTGGGAACGGGATCGTAGTGGCTGGGTTCCATTACATACTGACCGCGGCCCTGTGTTTTAGAACGAAGGTCGGTAGCGTAACCAAACATCTGTGCAAGGGGAACGTGAGCAGTGATCTGCTGACCGCCGCCAACGTTTTCGGTGCCCTGCATTGCACCACGACGGGAGTTGATATCGCCGATAACGGTACCGAGGTAGTCATCGGGAGTAACAACAACAACCTTCATTATCGGTTCGGTAAGGATAGGACCAGCGTTCTTCATTGCGTTCTTGAATGCCATAGAGCCGGCAATCTTGAATGCCATTTCCGAAGAGTCAACTTCGTGGTAGGAACCGCCGGTGAGGGTAACCTTAACGTCAACAACGTTGTATCCTGCAACAACACCGGAAAGCATTGCGCCGCGGATACCTGCATCAACTGCGGGGATATATTCCTTAGGAACGTCGCCGCCGGTAACTTCGTTAACGAATTCGTAACCTTTACCGGGGTTAGGTTCAACGTTGATGATAACGTGGCCGTACTGACCTTTACCACCCGACTGACGTGCATATTTGCAGTTTTCGGTAGCCATCTTGGTGATGGTTTCGCGGTAGGATACCTGAGGCTTACCAACGTTTGCTTCAACGCGGAATTCGCGGAGAAGTCTGTCTACGATAATTTCAAGGTGGAGCTCACCCATACCTGCGATAATAGTTTGTCCGGTTTCTTCATCGGTATAAGCCTTGAAGGTAGGATCTTCTTCCGCAAGCTTTGCAAGAGCGATACCCATTTTTTCCTGACCGGCTTTGGTCTTGGGTTCGATTGCAACGCGGATAACAGGTTCGGGGAATTCCATAGATTCGAGGATTACGGGAGCCTTTTCATCACAGAGAGTATCACCGGTGGTGGTGTTCTTTACACCAACAACAGCAGCGATATCACCTGCGCGGATCTCCTCTACGTCCTCACGGTGGTTAGCGTGCATAAGCAGAATTCTGCCAAGACGTTCACGACCGCCCTTTGTTGCGTTATAAACGGTAGCGCCCGACTGGATGCAACCGGAGTATACACGAACGAAGCAGATCTTACCAACGAAGGGGTCGGTTGCGATCTTAAATGCAAGAGCAGAGAAGGGTTCATCATCCGAGGTAGGACGAGTGGTTTCTTCATCAGTCTTTGTGTCGATACCCTTAATGTCGGGAATATCGATAGGGGCAGGCATATAATCAACGATAGCGTCGAGAAGCTTCTGAACACCTTTGTTTCTGTAGGAAGTACCGCAGCAAACGGGAACCATCTTGTTATCGATGGTAGCTGCACGAATTGCCTTTTTGATACCGTCAATGGGGAGTTCCTCGCCCATCATCCAAAGTTCCATAAGTTCTTCGTCATATTCGGCAACAGCTTCTACCAATCCGTTACGGAATTCTTCTACTTTATCTGCCATATCAGCAGGAATTTCGCGTTCTTCAATGTTCTGACCGAGGTCGTCCATATAATAGTACGCTTTCATATTTACAAGGTCAATGATGCCCTTGAAATCAGCTTCGGCACCGATAGGAAGCTGGATCGGTACAGCGGGAGCCTTCAATCTGTCCTTGATCATATCAACAACACGATAGAAGTTTGCACCCATAATGTCCATCTTATTAACGTAGCACATTCTGGGAACGCCGTACTTATCTGCCTGTCTCCAAACGGTTTCGGACTGAGGTTCAACACCGCCCTTTGCGCAAAGAACGGTAACAGAGCCGTCCAATACACGAAGAGAACGTTCAACTTCAACGGTGAAGTCAACGTGGCCGGGGGTGTCGATAATGTTTATACGATGGTTCTTCCAGAAGCAGGTGGTAGCAGCGGAGGTAATGGTAATACCGCGCTCCTGTTCCTGTTCCATCCAGTCCATCGTTGCGGAACCTTCGTGGGTTTCGCCGATCTTATGAGTTTTACCTGTGTAATACAGGATTCTTTCTGTGGTGGTCGTCTTACCCGCGTCTATATGAGCCATGATACCGATGTTACGGGTAAGCTCAAGCGGAGTTGTTCTGGCCATATAATTTTCTCCTTGTATAATTTATACGTTTGACGCGGATTACCAGCGGTAATGTGCGAAAGCCTTGTTTGCTTCTGCCATCTTGTGGGTGTCTTCTTTTTTCTTCACCGCACCGCCGGTGCTGTTAACAGCATCCATAATTTCAGCTGCGAGACGTTCGCTCATCTTGCGGTCGCTTCTGCTTCTCGCATAGGTGATGAGCCAACGAAGACCGAGAGTCTGCTTTCTGTCTTCGCGAACAGGCATAGGAACCTGATAGTTGGAACCGCCTCTGCGCACTGCCTTAACTTCGAGCTCAGGCATAATGTTTTCAAGAGCCTTCTTGAACTGTTCAAGGGGGCTTTCGCCTGTCTTTGTTTCGATTATAGCAAATGCGTCGTAAACGATCTTCTGGGCGATGGATTTTTTACCGTCGTACATAATGTTGTTGATCAACTTTGTAACGAGTGTGGAATTATACATCGGATCCGGAAGAACTTCTCTTTTAAAACCATGTACTCTTCTGGGCACTTTACTTCCCTCCTTCATAATGATAGCGCTTTCTGCGCTTCGATGAATTCACAGGTACTCGAAAATTTTATTTCCGTTAGTGCCGATATATATAAATTTCTTCGTATCAGCACGAGGAAAACGAAATTGTCGTTCCTGAATTTTTTGACTTAAGAAAGATTATTTCTTAGGTCTCTTTGCACCGTATTTAGAACGGCTCTGGTTTCTGTTGGCAACACCCTGTGTATCGAGCTTACCGCGGATAATGTGGTAACGTACACCGGGAAGGTCTTTTACTCTACCGCCCCTGATAAGAACAACAGAGTGTTCCTGAAGGTTATGACCTATACCGGGGATGTAAGCAGTAACTTCAAGACCGTTGGTAAGTCTTACTCTGGCAATCTTTCTCTGTGCGGAGTTAGGCTTCTTAGGTGTCTTAATAGCAACCTTAGTGCAAACGCCTCTCTTCTGAGGGCTGGAAAGATCGATCGCAACGTTTTTGATCGAGTTGGTGCCCTTCTGGAGTGCCGGAGACTTAGACTTATAAGTCTTGTCCTGTCTGCCATGTCTTACCAATTGGTTAAATGTAGGCATCGTTTTCTCCTTTCTTGTGAATTTTGCAAATCGCAACAGTTTGATTATATCCCAAAAAACCACCGATTGTCAATAGTTTTCCAGCGATTTTTAGCCTTATTTGCCAATTATTTTTATAAATTTTGCCCAAATCAGCCGTTTATTTCGGTTATTACGGCGGTGGGCACCTCTACTCCCGCCATTTCGGCAAGCTGCTTGGCGGTATAATGTTCGTCCAATTTAAGGTTTTGTTTACCCGACAATTCGCTCTTTACCCCTATTTTAAAGAAGGTATCGGCATCGCTTGCCAAGTAAACCTTCACGGCCTTTCCGCGGCGAACAAGCTTTAAAAACTGGTTATAGCCCGCCACACGTTTTCGGACGTCGGTTTTATCCATTTTATTTTTACCTTTCAAATATTTTGATTGCCGAGCACGTTTCCACGGGCTCGGCAACCTAAAAAGCTGATAAAATTATTCTGCGGTATCGGTACCGTATACACCCTCTGCAGGTGCATCGCCGGTGTCGATTTCTACCTCGCGGTACATCTTCATACCTGTACCTGCGGGGATAAGCTTACCGATAAGAACATTTTCCTTCAAGCCGAGCAAGGGGTCCTTTTTGCCCTTGATAGCCGCTTCGGCAAGAACCTTTGTGGTTTCCTGGAAGGACGCAGCAGAAAGGAAGGAGTCGGTAGAAAGAGATGCCTTGGTAATACCGAGAAGCTGGTTTGTACCCTCTGCGGGAATCTTGGGTGTTGCTTCGGGATGCTCGGCATTGTAAGCTTCAACAGCCTTGTTTGCCGCATAGAATTCCGAAACGTCAACCAACGCACCAACCAAAAGATTGGTATCGCCGCAGGAGTCGATTTTAATCTTACGTGTCATCTGGCGTGCGATAACCTCGATATGCTTATCGGCAATTTCAACCGCCTGCAAACGGTATACACGCTGGATTTCTTTAATGATATAGTCGTAAACAGCATCCAAACCGTTGATACGAAGGATATCTGCGGGGCATTCGGTACCGTCGGTAAGCTTCTGACATCTGGTAACCTTTGCGCCGTCCTCAACGGTAACCTTGGTAAGCAAAGGAACGCTGGTTGCCTTTTCTTCGCCGGTTTCTTCGTTACGAACGATAAGCTGTTTGGTCTTCTTGCTTTCTTCTATGCGGAAAGTACCGTCGAATTCTGCAAGTACGGCGGTTTTCTTGGGTTTTCTTGCTTCGAAGATTTCTTCAACACGGGGAAGACCCTGGGTAATATCGCCACCTGCAACACCACCCGAGTGGAATGTACGCATGGTAAGCTGTGTACCGGGTTCACCGATAGACTGAGCCGCGATAATACCAACCGCTTCGCCGATATTAACAGCCTTGCCGCTTGTCATATCTGCGCCGTAGCAGTGCGAGCATACGCCATGCTTAGCGCGGCAGTTAATGATAGAACGGATATGAACTCTGTCAATGCCTGCGTTAACGATTTCCTTAACGTGCTGTTCTTCGATTATGCAGTTATCGCCAACGATAACCTCGCCGGTAGCGGGATTTACCACGTCGCCGATAGTAAATCTGCCCACAAGACGGTCTTCGAAGGGTTCGATAACCGCTTCCTTACCGCCGGGAAGAACGTCCACAATACGGCTTACCCACAAGCCTTCGTCGGTTCCGCAGTCAACCTCGCGGATGATAACGTCCTGAGAAACGTCAACAAGACGGCGGGTAAGGTAACCCGAGTCCGCAGTACGAAGCGCGGTATCGGCAAGACCTTTACGCGCACCACGGGCAGCGGTGAAGTATTCGAGAATTTTCATGCCTTCGCGGAAGTTCGCTTTAATAGGCATTTCAATGGTTTTACCGGTTGCGGATGCCATAAGACCACGCATACCCGCAAGCTGACGGATCTGCTTAATCGAACCTCTCGCACCGGAAACCGCCATCATGTTGATGGGGTTGTATTTATCAAGGTTCTTCTGAAGTGCGGTTGCAACGTCCTTGGTACATTCGTCCCAAACCGAAACAACTCTCTGGCTTCTTTCTTCGTCGGAAAGAAGACCCTTGCGATAGAAGTCGGTGATGATATCAACCTTTTGTTCCGCCGCGTCAAGCAAGCCTGCCTTTTCGGGAGGAATGGTCATATCGTAAACCGAAATGGTGATAGAACCTCTTGTGGAATATTTAAAGCCCTGAGCCTTCATCTTATCCAACACTTCGCAGGTAACAGCGTTGCCGTGGTATTTGATACAACGGTCAACGATGGTGGAAAGCTCGCTGGAGGTAGTAACGAAGTCTACTTCAAGCTTAAATGCGTTTTCGGGTTTGCTTCTGTCAACGAAGCCAAGGTCCTGAGGAATAGGATCGTTGAAGATAAGTCTACCCAAGGTGGTTTCGGTCATGCCGGTGCGTTCAACACCGTCGATAACCTTGGTTACGCGCACCTTGATTTTTGCATGAAGTCCAAGCTCGCCGTTTTCGTAAGCCATAATAGCTTCGTCTTTGCTGCCGAAGTATTTGCCTTCGCCGGGCTCGCCCTCTTTATCAAGAGTGAGATAGAAGGAACCAAGCACCATATCCTGAGAAGGAACGGTAACAGCGTGGCCGTTAACAGGCTTAAGAAGGTTATTGGGCGAAAGCATAAGGAATCTTGCTTCTGCCTGAGCTTCTGCGGAAAGAGGAACGTGAACAGGCATCTGGTCGCCGTCGAAGTCTGCGTTAAACGCGGAACATACGAGAGGATGAAGCTTAATAGCTCTGCCTTCAACGAGGATAGGCTCGAACGCCTGAATAGAAAGTCTGTGAAGAGTAGGCGCACGGTTAAGAAGAACGGGATGTTCCTTAATAACCACTTCCAATGCATCCCAAACCTCGGAGGTAGCGCGTTCAACACGCTTCTTCGCATCCTTGATATTAGAGGATTTGCCGGTAGCAACCAACTGCTTCATAACGAAGGGCTTGAACAATTCAAGCGCCATTTCCTTAGGCAAGCCGCACTGGAAAATCTTAAGCTCGGGACCTACAACGATAACCGAACGGCCGGAATAGTCAACACGCTTACCCAAAAGGTTCTGTCTGAAACGGCCCTGCTTACCGCGGAGCATTTCGGAAAGAGATTTAAGGGGACGGTTGTTGGGACCTGTAACAGGTCTGCCGCGGCGTCCGTTGTCGAACAGAGCGTCAACAGCCTCCTGAAGCATACGCTTTTCGTTGCGGATAATGATATCGGGCGCCTGAAGCTCCATAAGCTTCATAAGACGGTTGTTACGGTTGATAACACGTCTGTAAAGGTCGTTGATATCGGAGGTAGCAAATCTACCGCCGTCCAACTGTACCATAGGACGGATTTCGGGAGGAATAACGGGAAGAACGTCCAAAATCATCCATTCGGGCTTGTTTTTGGAAAGACGGAAGGATTCCACAACCTCCAAGCGCTTGATGTCGCGTACCTTACGCTGACCCTGCGCGGTAAGAAGTTCCTTTTTAAGTCTGTCCGATTCTGCCTTAAGGTCGATTTCGGCAAGAAGCTTTTTAATAGCCTCTGCACCCATACCTGCTTCGAAATCATCCTCGTACTTTTCGCGGTATTCTCTATATTGCTGTTCGGTAAGTAACTGATACTTAGCCAAGGGAGTTTCGCCGGGATCGATAACGATATACTGAGCGAAATAAAGTACCTTTTCCAAAAGTTTGGGAGAAAGGTTGAGCAAAAGACCCATTTTAGAGGGGATTGCTCTGAAATACCAAATATGAGAAACGGGAGCTGCAAGCTCTACGTGGCCCATTCTTTCACGGCGAACACGGCTGGTGGTTATTTCAACACCGCACTTTTCGCAGACCTTACCCTTATAACGGGCGCCTCTCTTGTATTTTCCGCAATGACATTCCCAGTCCTTGGTCGGACCAAAGATTTTTTCGCAGAAAAGACCGTCGCGCTCGGGCTTAAGGGTTCTGTAGTTAATGGTTTCGGGCTTTTTAACTTCGCCGTAGGACCATTCTCTAATCATATCGGGAGAGGCTAGACCTATTTGTATGGATTCAAATTCAATGTTGTTTTCCATTTATCGCATCTCCTTTACTTAATCATTGTCATTTTCGTCATATACGAATATTTCTTCTTCGGCGAAGTAATCGCTGTTGTCCTCGGGCTCGTCAACAAGAGAGGACATTTCGTCATCGTACATGATATCATCGGAATTTTCGAGGACGCTCTTACCGAGCTCTTCCTCGCTGAACTTTCTTTCATCGGGTCCGTCATCGTCATCCGAATAATCCTTAAGAGGAATTTCGTTGTCGTTCTTATCAAGAACGCGAACGTCAAGCGCCAAGGACTGAAGTTCCTTTGCAAGAACCTTGAAGGATGCGGGAACACCGGGGGTAGGAATATTCTGACCCTTAACGATAGCCTCGTATGCCTTAACTCTACCCTTGATATCGTCGGACTTAACGGTGAGGATTTCCTGCAAGGTGTAAGCCGCGCCGTATGCTTCAAGCGCCCAAACTTCCATTTCACCGAAACGCTGGCCGCCGAACTGAGCTTTACCGCCCAAGGGCTGCTGGGTTACGAGAGAGTAAGGACCGGTAGAACGTGCGTGAATCTTATCGTCAACAAGGTGGTGGAGCTTAAGGAAGTACATATAACCAACGGTTACGGGGTTATCGAAGGGCTGACCTGTACGTCCGTCATAAAGAACGGTCTTACCGTCAACAACCTTAACAAGGTTTGCTTTACGCAATTCTTCGAATTCTTCCTTATTTTCGGCGATCCATTCACGGGTGAGCTTTTCTGTGGTCTTTTCACCTGTTTCTGCATCGACGATTTCTTTATAAAGTGCCTTACCGTCGGGATTTTCATCATAACGGAGGTCGCGGTAGAGACCCGCGCTGTTAAGGCATTCTTCAATGTCTTTTTCGTTTGCACCGTCGAATACGGGGGTCATAACCTTCCAACCGAGAGCTCTTGCTGCTCTACCGAGATGGACCTCGAGAACCTGACCGATGTTCATACGGGAAGGAACGCCCAACGGGTTAAGAACGATGTCAAGAGGAGTACCGTCGGGGAGGAAGGGCATATCTTCGCTGGGAAGTATGCGGGAAATTACACCCTTGTTACCGTGGCGGCCCGCCATCTTATCGCCCACAGAAATCTTACGCTTCTGAGCGATATAAACACGTGCAACCTTGATAACACCGGGAGGAAGGATATCGCAATCGTCGCGGGAGAATACCTGAACGTCAACAACGATACCGGTTTCGCCGTGAGGAAGCTTAAGAGAAGTATCTCTAACCTCACGCGCCTTTTCGCCGAATATTGCACGAAGCAATTTTTCTTCGGCGGTAAGCTCGGTTTCGCCCTTGGGCGTAACCTTACCTACAAGGATATCGCCGGAGTGAACCTCGGCACCGATACGGATAATACCGTCGGCATCGAGATCGCGCAATGCGTCCTCGCCAACGTTGGGAAGTTCTCTGGTGATTTCTTCCGGTCCGAGCTTGGTATCTCTGGATTCGCAATAATATTCTTCAATGTGGATAGAGGTATAAACGTCATCACGAACCAAGCGTTCGTTAAGAAGTACCGCGTCCTCGTAGTTATAACCTTCCCAGGTCATAAAGCCGATGAGAACGTTTTTACCCAAAGCGATTTCGCCGTTATCGGTAGCGGGACCGTCGGCAATGATATCGCCTTTATGAATTCTTTCGCCCTTCTTAACAACAGGACGCTGGTTTACGCAGGTGCCCTGGTTAGAGCGTTTGAATTTAATAAGATTGTATACGTCGGTACCGCCCTGGTCGTTACGAACAACAACGCAAGCAGCAGAAACGCTTTCTACGATACCGTCGTTTTTAGCAAGCACGAGAACGCCGCTGTCGTAAGCCGCCTTGTGCTCCATACCCGTACCGATAACAGGCGCTTCGGTAATCATCAAGGGAACCGCCTGCTTCTGCATGTTGGAACCCATGAGCGCACGGGTGTTATCGTCGTTTTCAAGGAAGGGGATCATTGCAGTAGCAACCGAAACCACCATCTTGGGCGAAACGTCCATAAGGTCAATCTTGTTTGCCTCGAATTCGAGAATTTCATCTCTGTGGCGGGCAACGATTTTACGGTTAAGGAAGTGGCCGTTTTCGTCGATAGGCTCGTTTGCGGTAGCAACCACGAATTCATCCTCTGCATCCGCAGAAAGATATACAACGTCCTTGGTAACAACGCCGTTCTTTACAACGCGGTAGGGTGCTTCGATAAAGCCGAATTTATTAACCTTTGCATAAGTAGCAAGGGAGGAAATAAGACCGATGTTAGGACCTTCAGGGGTTTCGATAGGACACATTCTGCCGTAATGGGTGTAGTGAACGTCTCGAACCTCGAAGGATGCTCTGTCTCTGGAAAGACCGCCGGGACCGAGAGCCGAAAGTCTTCTCTTATGAGTAAGCTCGGCAAGGGGGTTTGCCTGGTCCATAAACTGAGAAAGAGGGCTGGAGCCGAAGAAATCACGGATAGCCGAAACAATAGGACGGATGTTGATAAGCGACTGAGGAGTAACTGTATCGATATCCTGAGTTGTCATCTTTTCCTTAACGATCTTGTCCATTCTGGAGAAGCCGATACGGAGCTGGTTAAGCAAAAGCTCACCAACAGAACGCAAGCGACGGTTGCCGAGGTGGTCGATATCGTCGGTCTTGCCGATTCCGTGATAGAGGCAGATGATATAGTTTACGGATGCAAGAATATCATCGATGGTGATGTGCTTGGGAATAAGCTCATCGTGTGCCTTGTCGCAAGCCTTTTTGAAAGCCTCTGCATCGCTGATGCCAACTTCGCCGATAATGCGCAAAAGAGGATCGATGGCAACGTATTCTTCAAGACCGAGAATTTCGTTGGAAATGCCGGTAACCGCACTTGCATCAACCATACGGTTGGTGAATACCTTAACCTCGCTTCCGTCCTCAACGTCGTTAGCAACGAGATAAACCTCGCAAACGCCTGCGCGTTCCAATGCTTCTGCCTCGGAACGGGAAAGCTTTCTGCCTGCTTCATATATAACCTCACCGGTGATGGGAGAAACCGCATCACGGGCAAGAGTCTGACCTGTTACACGTCTTGCCAAGGCAAGCTTGTTATTAAATTTATATCTGCCGACCGGAGAAATGTCGTATCTCTTTTCATCAAAGAAAAGATTATTAATAAGTATCTGTGCGCTTTCAACGATAGGCGGATCGCCGGGGCGCAATTTACGGTAAATTTCTTTAAGTGCTTCGTCAACGGGGTTGGTCATACCGCCTGTTTGAACAACGCGGTCAACCTCCTGAAGCATAGTATCCTTTTCAAAGGTAGCTTTAAGGAGTGGTTCATCACCGAACTTTTCGAGAATTTCTTCGTTTGTACCCAAGCCGAAGGCACGAAGAAGAACGGTAATCGGAATTTTACGGTTTTTATCGATACGCACGTAGAAAACGTCCGAGTTGTCGGTTTCATATTCCAACCATGCGCCGCGATAAGGGATAACGGTAGCGGCAAGAAGGTTTCTGCCGGACTTGTTATCGATTGCTTCATAATAAATTCCGGGTGAGCGTACAACCTGAGAAACGACAACTCTTTCTGCGCCGTTTATAATAAATGTACCGCTGTCGGTCATAAGCGGGAAATCGCCCATGTAAATTTCTTGTTCCTTAACCTCGCTGGTAATCTTGTTCGTCAAACGAACGGTTACCTTAAAAGGGGTAGCGTAGTTAAGGTCTCTGTCCTTACATTCCGCAATCGTATATTTGGGAGTTTCATCGAGAGAATAATCCACAAACTCGATAATGAGATTGCCGGAATAATCCGCCATGGGAGAAATATCTCTCAAAACGTCGCCGATGTCGTGCTCTACAAAATCTTTAAACGATTTTTTCTGCACTTCGATAAGATTGGGAATTTCGAGTACCTCATCGTTCTTGGAAAAAGACATTCTTAATGTTCTTCCGAGGAGTTGCTCTTTCACCATACTAAACTAATCACTCCATTCATAATCCTCCGCCACGCTGGACGGGAAATGCCAAGGGTTTCGTTCTCCGGTGCGGAAAATCGCACATTTTGTACTGCCCCGAAAACTATTGATTAACAAGGCTTTTCACATAAATGGCATATCATCCGCATTATAATGCAGTTTACAACTATAGCACGTTTTTTTGCCGTTGTCAAGATATTTTTTCAAATTTCTCTATAAAAATTTACAATTGGAGGCGAATTTTCTTGGGTTTGACTTTTTAAATTGATTTATATATAATAAAAGAAGCGTTTTTCGGCAGCAATTTTATCAAACCGCATTACCACAACATATTGTGGTGGAAAATGAAAGTGAGATTAAGCCTATGTCCCGTCTTTCCAACCAAAAACGAAAGTTGATTTATTTAAAAGAGCTTCTTTTGGAATACACCGACGAAAACCACCCCATAACAATGAAAGAGATTATAAAGCAGCTTAACGCAAAGGGCATTTCCGCCGAGCGCAAAAGTCTTTACGACGATTTGGAGGCACTGCGGGTTTTGGGCACCGACGTTAGATGTGTAAAGCGCAAAACCACGGGATATTACGTGGCAAACCGCGATTTTGAGCTTTCCGAGCTTAAGCTTTTGGTGGATGCGGTTACGGCATCTAAATTCATACCCCGCAAAAACGGAAACGAGCTTATTAAAAAGCTTACCAACTTGGCGGGGGTTTACGACAGACCCTCTTTAAACCGTCAGGTTTTCGTTTCCAACAAAAATCTTTCCTTGGAAAACGACCTTTTCGCAACCATAGACGTGCTTCACGAATCCATCGAAAAGGACACCGACGTAAGGTTCAGATATTTCGGCTGGACGGTAAGAAAAGAAAAGGAATTTCGCCGAAACGGCGCCTTTTACAACGTTAGCCCTTGGTCGCTGGTTTGGGACGACAACAACTATTATTTAATCGGATTTGACACCGAAAAGGGTGAAATCCGCCATTTTCGCGTTGACAAAATGACGGATATCGCCTACACCGAAACAAAACGAAGCGGTAAAGAGCAGTTTGAAAAATTCGACATTCAATCCTATTCCGACGCGGTTTTCGGAATGTTCGGCGGAAAAATGGAAAAGGTAACCCTAAGGTGCGCCAAAAGGCTTGCCAACGTTATGCTTGACCGTTTCGGCAGCAATACCGTTATTCTTAACGACGGCGAAACCTTCAGAATCACCGTTAACGTTATCCCCGGTCCTGTTTTTTGGGGTTGGGTGTTAAGCTTTGGCAAGGAAATAGAGATTATCTCCCCCGAAAGCATAAAAAACAGTCTTGAGGAATTTAAAAACGAAAATTTTAGGTAAATTTAAGTTTTCTGTTTATACTTAAAGCACAGTATATCGTTATCCCCTTGCAAATAAGGTCGAAACATAATTGCAGTTTTCAAAAAAGGAGCCGAACAGCCGTGTTTAAGAAATATCTTTCTGCCATTTTGGTTATAGGAACGCTCGCCCTATCGGGTTGTCAAGCCATACCCACCGAAAATTCCTCGGCGGTATCATCACAAGAAACCTCCCAACCCCAAAAACAGCCGAGCGATTTTAATTCCCAAGCCTTAACCCCCTTGACCGAGGCAGATTTACAGCTTAATGACACCTCCGTTTTCGATTTGGATTTTTCCAAGCGGGACAGACAAAACGGATATGACCAAAGCGAGGTTAAAGCACCCCAAAACGCAGGGGACAGCTTTGCAATTTCCTCGGCGGGCACATACGTTTTCACAGGAGAAATCACCGACAAGCCCATTATCGTTGCTGCAGGCGAGGAGGATAAAATCCAAATCGTTTTGGATAACGTAAATATAACCAACTCCAAGGGCTATGCGATTTATATACAGCAAGCCGACAAGGTGTTTATTACCGCCGCCGACAACAGCGAAAATCTTATTTCCGACGGCGAAAATTATGAAATAACCGACGGCAGTTCCAACATCGACGGCGCAATTTTCAGCCGTGCCGACCTTACCCTTAACGGCAAGGGAACGCTCACTGTTAAAGGAAACAACAAGCACGGTATTGTAAGCAAGGACGACCTTGTTATTGCTAACCAAAAGCTTTCGGTTTTTTCGCAGAAAGCCGCACTTAACGGCAAGGACTGTGTTAAGATTCTTGACGCAGACATAACCCTAAACGCGGGAAGCGACGGTATAAAATCCGATAACGCAGAGGATGAAAACCGCGGATTCGTGTATATCGACGGCGGAAAAATAAGCATAACTTCGGGCAATGACGGTATCCAAGCCGAAAAGCTCGTTAATATCAAAAGCGGAGATATTTCTATTGTGTCGGGCGGAGGAAGCGAACAGACACTTTCTGACAGCGAGGAATCCTACAAGGGAATTAAATCTGCGGGAGATATAATTATCAATGGCGGAGATTTTAACGTAAACTCCAAGGACGACGCCATTCATTCCAACCGCACCGCGGTTATTTATAACGGGGATTTCGTTCTTTCCTCGGGGGATGACGGTATTCACGCCGATAACCAACTTGCCATAATCGATGGCGAATTTAATATTTCCAAATGCTATGAGGGTTTAGAGGCATCCACAGTTTGGGTTGCCGACGGCGAAATTTCGCTTACCGCCTCGGACGACGGAATTAACGCCGCAGGTGGTAATGACCAATCTGCGACAGGCAACCGCCCCGGCAAGGGAGGCTTTAGCAACGGCATTGGCGAAATTTATATTTCCGGCGGTTATCTTTATATAAACTCCAAGGGCGACGGAGTGGATTCCAACGGAAAAATCCTTGTTTCGGGCGGTACAACCGTTGTAAACAGCGCCTCCGGCGGCGCAGACAGTTCTTTGGACTATGACGGACGCGCCGACGTAACCGGTGGCATTTTCGTTGGATTGGGCACGTCGGAAATGGCGATGAACTTTTCCCAAGCCGAAAACCAAGGCTCGGTTTTATATTCCTTCGGTACCCAAAGCGCAAACACACCCTTTTCGGTGTTAAACAGCGAGAGCAAAGCCATTTTAACCTTCGCGCCACCAAAAAACTATAACACCGCGGTGGTTTCCTGCCCCGATTTGGGTTTGGGCGAAACCTATACCCTTGTTACAGGCGGTACGGCAGAAGGTCTTGATGAAAATGGGTTTGGAGAAAACGCAACTCATAAAGACGGCACAACGCTTACCGAAATCAAATTAGAATCGTTAATCTACGGCTCGGGCGGTTTCGGCGGAGGAGGAGGTCAACGCCCCGACAACGGTCAACGTCCCGACAACGGTCAACGTCCCGAGGGAGGTCAATTCCCCGAGGGAGGACAAAGACCCGAAAAACCCAACGGCGGTCAATTTCCTAACGGCGAACAATTCCCCAACGGTGAACAATTCCCCAACGGCGGGCAAATTCCCGAAATGCCCAACGGCAGCAATTGGGAAGATATGCCCCAATTCGACGGCAGTATGCCACCCTTTGACGGAAGTGTTCCGCCCTTTGATGGCAGTATGCCGCCTTTTGACGGAAGTGTTCCGCCCTTTGATGGCAGTATGCCACCCTTTGACGGCAGTATGCCCCAATTCGACGGCAACACTCCCCCGCAGTTTGGCGGAAATCCGCCGAATTCTCAAAGCGTTCCCACTGTATAAAAAATACTCTGTAACGAAAAAAATCAAGCTTCATTTTGTTTCGAAGCTTGATTTTTGTTTTATTCTTTATTTTCCTGCGGTCTGTCGCGGTTTACGGGGCTTTGCTCCCAAGCGTTAAAAATGCGCTGTTTTATTCCGCGGTCGTTTCTTTCCATTTCCGCAAGGGCGCGTTTTGTGTCCTCACGTCGGGTTATACCGTCGGCAGGGCATTTTTTCGCCACGGGGGTTATATCGCTAACCCGCACGAAATGGGTTATTTCCTTTTCGGGCACGTAAAGCAAAGGGCGTATAACCGTGATGTCGCTTCGGCTTAAATAAGTAACAGGGCGGAAGCAATCAAACCTGCCCTCAATAAACAAATTCATCATTATGGTTTCCACAGCATCGTCGAAATGGTGCCCCAGGGCAAGCTTATTACATCCCAATTCCTTTGCCGCGCCGTGCAACGCGCCTCGGCGCATATTCGCGCAAAGAGAACAGGGATTTTTTTCTTTTCGAACCTCGAAAACCACCGAATATATATCGCTGTCGAAGCTTTGAAGCTCTAAACCCAATTCCTCGCAAAGGGCGCGGGACACCTCATCGGTTTCCTCGGGAAATCCCATTCGAAGATTAACGGGAACCACCGTGAATTTTTTAGGATAAAACCTTGCCAACCCCTGCAAAGCGCAAAGCAAGGCAAGGCTGTCCTTACCGCCCGAAACCCCAACGGCAATTCTGTCGCCGTCGGAAATCATATTATATTCCTCGATAGCCCGCCTTGTATAGGACATAAGCTTTTGCAACGCTTTGGAATCAATCATAATTTACAATACTCGCAATATTCTTTCAATTTACATTCTTTGCATTTCGGTGCTCGGGATATGCAAACCTCTCTGCCGAAAAGCACTATTCTGTGGCAAAAATCGCTTTGCTTTTCAAGGGGAATCAGCTTGGACAACGCCTTTTCGGTTTTTAAAGGGTCCTTTCCGTCGGAAAAGCCAAGTCTGCCCGAAATACGAATACAATGGGTGTCGGCAACAATACCGCCCAGCCCAAAAATATCCCCGCGAAGCAGGTTTGCCACCTTGCGCCCCACACCGCGAAGGGTTAAAAGGTCATTCATCTCGCAGGGTACTTCCCCGCCGTACACCTCGCAAATACGGGCACAGCAATCCTTTAATGCCTTTGCCTTAGAGCGATAAAGCCCCACCGAATGTATTTCTCTTTCGATTTCCGAAAGCTCTGCCTTTGCCATATCTTCTGCTTTTGGAAACCTCTGAAACAGGGTTTTCGAAACCAAATTAACTCTCGCATCGGTACATTGTGCCGAAAGTATCGCCATTATAAGAAGTTTGTAAGGGTCGTCGCCCCAATCCAAGCCGCATTTGGGGTTGGGATAAATTTCCTCTAAAACAGCAATAATATTGTTCGCTTTGTTTTTCATTATTCCTCAAAAATAAAGTTAACGTCCCCCGAAAGAAGGGTTAAAATACCGCGGTAAATAATCTCCGCGCGTTCGTCAAAATTGGCTTTAAGCCTTTCGGCATAAGGCTTTTCGGTTAGAAAAACCTCCACGGACATAATGGTTTTTTCCTTGTCAACAATAGAACAGCGAAGTGTGTTTCCCTTTTCGGTTTCTTCTATAGAGCTTGTAATGCGGTTTCCGCTGCGGTTAAAGGCAATAAGGCGCAAAGCGCTTCTAAGGGCGCGTTCCTTTATCACCGACAAAATAGAGCTTTCGTAGCTTTCGAGAGTTTCCTTGCCTATATCCGAAACCGAATAACGGCGGTCGCCCTCCTCGCCGCTTTCCACAATCTGACCAAGCTCTAAAAGGTCGGAAAAGCAAATGGCAAAATCGAAATGGTTAACGAATTCGTCCTGAACCACGATATCGTGAACAGTATCGTAATCAAGCGCTTCGCCCACGTTATTTAGCAAAAAAAGTATAAAAACCTTGACATCTATTGGATTTTCCAGCTTCAAAATATCACCCGCTTTGATAAAATTTTATGTCAGGTGTTATATTATAATCTATTTTGACACAATTTTCAATATTTTTTAACAAGTGATACGCATTAAATAGTTATATTCCTCTTGAAAAAATCTATTAATATGTTATACTTATTATGTATGATTATATAATGAGGCGATTTTATGATTCTTAACTTTCACGGCAGTGTAAAAATCGATTCTCCCCGATTTTTCACTGACAGCGAAATAATAAATATCGACGGCTGCTCGGCGGTTTGCATAAAAGCAGGGGCGGATGCCAAAATTTCGGCAGAGGTTGGCAGCGCCGTCCTTTGCGGAAGCCTTTTGGGTTATTGGCAGGATACCCCCGTTTATTCGCCCATCGCAGGTATATTCAATGGCGTGGTTCAGCTTGAAGAGGATTATTACTTTGCGGTCATCAACGACGGCGAGGAGGGTGTTGTAACCCCCTTTCAACCCGAAACCAGACCGCTTTTAACCCTCACCCGCGAGGACATTATCGCATCGGCAAGGCAGTTTGCCGTTATAGATGCAAGAAGCGGCAGACCTCTTTGGAAATTGATTTCCGAAGCAAAGGGATGCACCCGTCTTGTTGTGGATTGTACCGACAGCTTTGCCCACAGCGCAATCAACCACAGATTGTGTATTGAAAAAACAAAATCCTTAATCGGCGGCGCAAAGGTTATTTTACACGCCGTTTCCGCGATTAAATGTGTTTTCGCTATTGAATACACCAAGAAAACCGCCATTGACGCTTTAGAAACCGCCACCCCCGACAAACAGCTATTTGCCGTGGCAACGCTGGAGGAAAAATATCCCTACGGCGACAGCGGATTGATGGAGGGCATTTACGTTAAAACCCTTGAAAAGGGCAAAACCCCCGTGGACGAAAAGGTGCTTATTATCGGCATTGAATCGGCAATCGACCTTTATGATGCTATGGTCAGCGGTAACCCCCAAACAAGCCGATATATTTCGGTTTGCGGCAAGGGCGCAGAAAAAGGCGGTAATTTCAAGGTCCCCCGCGGAATAACCCTTCACGATATTTGTCAGCTTTGCGAATTGGGCGAGGAACAAACGGTTATAGAAAATTCTTTGCTTTCGGGTTGCCCTGCAAGCGGCGCCCTTTCGGATAACGTTATTTCCCTTATAACCGCCGAAAAATTCGAAAAGAAGCAGACCGACTGTATCTCTTGCGGTAAATGTGCAAGCGTTTGCCCCGTAAGATTGTTCCCCGCGGAAATTTTAAACGATATCAACCCACACATTTCAAGCACCTGTATTTCCTGCGGCGCTTGTGAATATATCTGCCCTGCGGGTATACCCCTTTTAAAGCTGATTAAAAACAAGGAGGCGACGGACAATGAATAATATTTCTACCGCCCCCTATATCCACACAAGGCGCACGGGTAACGAGCGTGTTGCCGATTGGGCAATTGCCCTTTTGCCGGTTTTAATCTGGAGTATGTTTATGTTCGGCGGACGTGTGGCGATGCTTTCGATTATCGGAGTTGTCTTCGCCATAGGGTTGGATTATCCCGTTCGCCGTTTTATCCTTAAGCAATCGGGCTGGCTTTGCTTCGACTTTATGTCGGGCATTTACGGGATTCTTGCTGTGTTTACAATGCCTGTTACGGTTCCCCTTTTTACCCCCGTTGTTTCCTCGGCATTGGTGGTTATTGCTAAAAACCTAAAGCTTTTTAAGGGTAAAAGGCTTTTTAACCCCTTTATTTTCTCTGCAGGGGTTATGAATTTGGCATTCCCCAAAATGATGACGGCGTTTACAAGACCTTTCGCCTATTTTTCGGCGTTTGATTTTGTTATCGACAAGGAGCTTATGGAATATTACCGCGTTATTTCCCCCTTGCAATATATGGCGGACGGCAGCGTTTATGAGGACGGCGTGTTTGCCCAGCTTTACGGCTTTGCATCGGGAAATATGGGCGAAATTGCCGTTGCTGCAATTTTGTTGGGCGTTATTTATCTTGCATTCCGCAAGGAGGCAAACCTTTATTCCACAATAGCGGTCATCTTCCCTATTTTGCTTCTTTCCTTGGCGTTCCCCTCGGAGGATGCCGAAAGCAACTATTATGCATACAGCATTATCCTTTCGGGCGCAATAGTTTTTATTTCCACCTTTGGCGTTAACGAAAAACACACAATGCCCATTACAAACTCGGGCAGAATTATAACGTGTGTACTTTTGGGTTGCTTGATTTTTGCTTTCCGCAAAGCCTTTGGCGGTGTGGAATGCGGTTATATAATTCTTCTTGCTTTAAACGCCGTTTCACCCTTTATCGAAATGGTTACCAAGCCAAGACTTTCTAAAAAAGCCGACAAAAAGGCAGTAAAATCCAATGAAAAATGACATTATTCAAATTGAAATAACCGATATCACCCCCGAAGGCTTCGGCGTGGGCAGAAATAACGGCAAGGTTGTTTTTGTTGCCGACACCGCCGTGGGCGATATAATTACGGCAAAGATACTTAAAGAAACCAAAAGCCATTCCTTCGGCAAGGTTTTAGAAATTCTAACCCCCTCTCCCTGTAGGATAGATTCTAAATGTCCCGTCTCGGCAAAATGCGGCGGCTGTTGTTTTTCGCATATATCCTACGAGGCGGAATTAAAGCTGAAGCAAAATTTTGTTAAGCAGGCTTTCGCCAGAATAGGCGGAATGGATATTAAGGTTAACGAAACCCGTTTTGATAAATCCGAAGCTTATAGAAACAAGGTTCAATACCCTTTCGGGCGCGGAGATAGCCAAAAATGTATTTTCGGTTATTACGCCCGTAATTCTCACAGAATTGTTCAGCACGAAAGCTGTCTTTTGCAGGATTCGGTTTTTACCGAAATTGCATCATTTGTATCGAAAACCGCCGAAAGGCTGTTTATAAAGGCGTATGACGAGGAAAGCGCGAGAGGTGTTCTCAGACACATAGTTATGCGTAAAAACCGAAAGGGCGAAATTTCGGTTTGCTTTGTGGTTTTCGAAAACCACAAAAAGCTTTCTATACTTGCCGAGGAAATAAAAAAAGAATTTCCTCAAATCGTTGGCATACATATAAACCTTAACAAACGCAAGGACAACGTTATTTTCGGGGACGAAACCTTTTGTATCCTTGGTAGTGAAACACTTACGGACACCCTTTGCGGAAAAATTTTCGAAATCTCTCCCCGCGCGTTCTATCAGGTTAATGCCGAAATGGCAGAACAGCTTTATAACCACGCCAAATCCTTAATACACACCGAAAAGGAAGGCAAGGTTATTTTGGATTTATATTGCGGTACGGGTACTATCGGTCTTTGCATCGCAAGTGATAAAGACAAGCTTTGCGGTGTGGAAATAATTGCCGATGCCGTTGAAAACGCAAAGAAAAACGCGCTTTTAAACGGCAGAAGCCAAGAAAACACGCTTTTTGTCTGCGGGGATGCATCGCTGGGCGTGGAGGAATGTAAAAAAACCTTCGGCAAGCCAGACGTTATAATCGTTGACCCACCTCGAAAAGGGCTTGATAAAGCGGTTATCGAAACGGTTGCGAAATCAGAGGTTAAGCAGGTAGTTTATATCTCTTGCGACCCTGCAACCCTTGCCCGTGATTGCGGTATTTTCTTCCAATTTGGTTATACCGCCACCGAAGCAACCCCCTTTGATTTGTTCCCCAGAACTGGGCACGTTGAAACTGTTGTTCTTTTGGAACGGACGGATTCGGCGATATAAATTCCTGTCGGAATTTGCGATATACACAATTTGCGCGCGATATATCTTCGATGGGATATGTCCCTTTGGGACGTAAATAACACAAACAATAAATTTTCCATAAAACGGAGGAAATTGCAATGAAAACAAAAATTCTTGGTTTAGCACTTATCCTATCTATGCTGTTGGCGGCATGCTCGGGGGGCGAGGAATCCTCTATGCCCGAAGCCGACCAATCCGCAATGGCAGAGGTAAGCGCCGAGGCGTCTAACGAAGAATCGACAGAAAGCAATGTTTCCGAGGAAACCTCCGAGGATGAAAGCGCGGAAAGCTCTATTGCCGAGGATGAACCCTCTACCGAGCCCGACGCCCCCGCTAACCAGAATCTTTTAACAGGCCTTGCGGACCTTTCGGAAGAAGGAATTGGCAAACGCCCCGTTGCAATTATGGTTAACAATATTCCCGCCGCAATGCCCCAATACGGTATTGACAAAGCCGACGTGGTTTTTGAAATTCCCGTCGAGGGTTATCAAACCCGACTTATGTGCATTTTTGCCGACTATACCAAGATTCCTCAGGTATGCTCGGTTCGTTCCTGCCGTAAATATTTCCCTGCAATTGCTTTAGGCTTTGATGCAGTTTACGTAAACTGCGGACAAAACAAGGCTATTAACGATTACGTTAATTCTCTCGGTATTACACAATATGACGGCGGCAAAGACAAGAACGGCATTTTCGTTCGCGACCAGGAACGCCTTAACGCAGGATATGCCGTAGAGCACACCCTTTATTTCGATGCACCCCGTTTCCCCGAAATTCTCGAAAAGGACGGGGTTGATATGAACCTTTCCGAAGACAAAACCGGCACCGCTTTTAAGTTTGCCCCCATGGGTGAAGAAATTACCCCCAACGGCGAAGCTTGTGTTGACGTTTTTGTAGACTTCGGCAGCTGCGAGGCAGGCTTTAAATATAACGAAGAAACCAAAACCTATTTTAAAACCTATTGGGACAAAAACGAAAACGGTCTGCTTCCTCAATGCGACGGCAAAAGCGGAAAGCAGTTTGAATTTAAAAACCTTATAGTTCTTCACAACGATTATGCCCTTGATGACAGCGCGGTTTATGACCCTGCAAGAAACCGCAAGCACCGTCTTATCGATTGGAAGGGCGGTAAGGATTGCGAGGCTTATTATATCTCCAACGGCGTTAAACAGCAGATTTATTGGGAAAAAGACAGCGAACAAAGCTATATGAAGTTCTTTGATATGGAGGGCAACGAGCTTGCCATTAACCGCGGTAAAACCTACATTTGCTTTAACGAAATGGACGACGTAGAGTTTAAATGAGCTTTTTCAATAAAGTATTTCAAAAACAAGGAGCCGTTATGACCAGTGATTTAAATTTAAAATCATCCCGTGCATCTTTTCTTGATATCGCCAAAGGCATCGGCATAATTCTTGTTGTATTGGGGCATACATTTAGCCTACCTCACTTATTGTACCACACGATTTATTCCTTCCATATGCCCTTGTTCTTTATCATTTCGGGTTACGTTTATAACGAAAATAAATATAACGGCTTTAAGCTTTCTAAAATGCTTGCCCAGCGAGCAAAGCGTTATCTGATTCCTTATTACATATTTGCAGGAATCAATTTGGTTTTAGCCCTTGGGTTTAACCTTGTTTTCAGGCATACACCCATCACCTTTGCCGCCATAAAAACCTACGTTTTTGGAACGCTTTATTGTTACGCGGATATACGATATATGCCCAACTGCTCGCCCATTTGGTTTTTGATGACACTTTTCATCGGCGGGATGATATTTTGGGCAATTATGAAATTCTCATATAAAACCCGCCCTATATGGGCAACCCTGCTTTTGTGTGTAAGCTTTCTGCTTTACTTCTTTGTTGATTTTCGACTTCCCCTTAACCTCGCCCCCACGGGCGCGGCGGTATTTTTGATGTACGTGGGATATTTAATAAAGCGTTATGACCTATTGAAGCACAGCTGGTTAATACTTTTGTTTATCGTAGGCTTTATTGCTTCATATTTAAACAAAACCAACGTGGGTATGAACGAGAATACATACGGGAATCCGATTTTGTTTTTAATCGCGGCGGTGTGTCTTTCCCTGGCTCTTTTAATACTTTGCAGATTGGTTTCGAAATTTAACAACCCTGTAAACGTGTTTTTGAAATGGTTAGGCAGCAATACCTTGCTAATAGTAGCCTTCAACTATTTTATGCGAGATTTCACCACCGAATTTTATTACTTCATCCCCGTTGTAAGAAACCATATGTTACATTGGACAGTTTCCTTTGTTCTTACCTTAGCGGGATGTATAGTTTTAATTTTGTTTTGGAATTTTGTCAAATCGAAATTCCAAGCAAATAAAATATAATCGAACGGATTTAGTTTATAATGATTTGTCAGCTTTACAAAAAGTGCAGCGGTTGTCAGCTGCAAAATATGGAATACGAAGAACAGCTTTCCTTTAAGCAAGCAAAGGTTGTTAAGCTTTTGGGGCGTTTTTGCCATATCGATGAAATTATCGGTATGGAAAACCCTTTGCACTACCGCAACAAGGTGCAAATGGCGTTTACCCCTTTAAGGGGCAAAACCGTTTCGGGGGTTTACCAATCGGCGCGCCGCGCGGTTGTACCCACCGACAGTTGCTTTTTGGACAACGAAAAAGCGGACGAAATTATCGTTACCGTTAGAAGACTTTGCGAAAAATTTAAGATTTTCCCCGTTGACCTTCGAAGCGGAAAGGGCTTTTTACACCACGTTTTGGTGCGAAACGCATTTTTCGGCAAGGGAATTATGGTTGTTTTGGTTACCAACAAGGGGGAATTTCGTTCCTGCAACGCTTTTATAAACGAGCTTTTAAAGGCGCACCCTGAAATAACCACCATTGTCCGCAATATTAACGACAGCGACAAAGGACTTTTCCTTGGAGAAAAGAGCGAAATTCTTTTTGGCGACGGATATATAACCGAAACCCTTTTGGGGCTTGATTTCAGAATAAGCCCTAAATCATTCTTTCAGGTAAACCCTGTTCAAACCGAGGTTTTATATAAAAAAGCCATCGAGTTTGCCAACCTTTCGGGCAAGGAAAGGCTTATTGACGCCTATTGCGGTACGGGTACTATCGGTTTGATAATGGCAAAACATTCCAAAGAGGTTTTTGGGGTGGAAATAAACAAGGATGCCGTTAGAGATGCTAAAAAGAACGCAGAAATAAATAATATCGAAAATATCCGTTTCTTCGCCGCCGACGCGGGAGATTTTATGGACGATTTACGCAAAAACGGCGAAAAAGCCGACGTTGTTATAACCGACCCTCCCCGCGCAGGGTGTAGCGGTAAATTTTTAAACAGCCTTATTTCCCTCTCCCCCAAGAAAGTAGTTTATATTTCCTGCAACCCCGAAACTCTGGCAAGGGATTTGTATACTCTCCGCAAGGGCGGATATAAGGTTAAGAGGATTCAGCCTGTGGATATGTTCCCTTATACTGACCACGTTGAATCAGTTGTTCTTTTAGAACGGGCATAAAAGTTATGGAGATGAAGCTTAAACCCCACCCCTTTGAAATGATAAAAAGCGGGCAAAAGACCATTGAACTGCGTTTGCTGGATGAAAAACGGCGGGAAATCAAGGTTGGGGACGAAATTATTTTCACCAACATTGCCACAGGGGAAACACTTAATACAACGGTTGTGAATTTACATACTTTTGACAATTTCGAAGAACTTTATAAAACCCTGCCCCTTTTAAAATGCGGATATACAAAAGAAAACGTTGAAAATGCAAGGTACACCGATATGGAGCAGTATTATCCGTTAGAAGAACAGAAAAAATACGGTGTTATCGGTATTGAGCTTGAATTGAAAAATAAATACCAATGAAATTAATCATTACATACCTTCTTATAATAAACCTTATAACCTTTTTGTTGTTTTTCATCGATAAAAGAAAAGCAATAAAGAAAAAATGGAGAATTCGCGAAAGCGTACTTTTTGGGTTTTCCGCCCTTGGGGGAAGCTTGGGCGGTTTTGCGGCAATGCAGATTTTCCGCCACAAAACAAAAACCCCGATTTTTAAATTCGGAGTTCCCTTTATAATTATTTTGCAAATTGTAATTTCCATATATATTACAAAATCTCTTTGATTGGAGTTTTTAATTATGATTGAAGCAACGGGAAAAACCCTTAATCTTCGCACAATGACACAAAAGGAATACCGCGCACTTTGGCGCAAATACGAACCCGAAACGGGGGTTTACACCTATAACGAAGAAGCCGTGGATTTGAAATTCCAACGGGATTCGGAAAAAGAAGATTGGCAAAGAACAGCGGGAATATTCACAAAAAGCGACGAGGTTATCGGTGAAATTACGTTTTCGCATATAGTTTTTTCGGAAAAGCGTTGCGATATCGACCTTCTTATTGCCACCAAATCCCACAGAAACAAGGGGTTGGGGACAGAAACGGTTGCCCTTGCGAAAAAATACGCCAAGGAAGAAATGGGCATGACAAGGATTTATGCTGAGGTTTCCTCTAAAAATATAGCGTTGCAACGTGTTTTGCAGAAAAACGGATTTCAGCACACCAAAACGGGCAGAGGTCTTTTAAAGGACGGCGGAAGCCCTATGACCTTTGTTTGCGTTTTATAAAATATAACATAAATTAAGGAGTGTTATCAAAAATGGACGAAAGAAGAAGCAAAATTAACTATTATTTGGATATTGCCCAAACGGTTACCGAACGAGGCACCTGCCTTCGCCGTAAGTTCGGCGCAATAATCGTTAAGGACGACGTTATTATTTCCACAGGCTATGCGGGTGCGCCCAGAGGCAGAAAGAATTGCTGTGATATGAAGTTCTGTCTTAGAGAGAAAATGGCTATCCCCCGCGGTGAAAGATATGAGCTTTGCCGTTCGGTTCATGCCGAAGCAAACGCAATTATCTCTGCCCCCAGAGAAAGAATGTTGGGCAGTACCCTTTATCTCGCTTGTATCGATGCAAAAACAGGCGAGCTTGTTGGCGGTACAACCTGTTGTCAGATGTGCAAGAGAATGGTTATAAACGCAGGAATCGAAAAGGTTATTGTTAGAGATACCAAGGACGAATATTCGGTTTATAACGTTAACGATTGGATTGAAAATGACGACAGCCTTGGTCAAATCGGTTATTAATTTTAGGAATTCTTTATATATGAAACGATTTATTACATTTCTTCTTGTTCTTACCCTTTTGGCATCCTCCTTTGTTTTTTCGGGTTGCCATTTTAGGGGTAAGGACACCGAAGCAGGGTTTTACGACCCTAACACCAAAACAGAATATGCTTATTGCACCCCTATGAAGCTTTATCCCGTTAACCACGGTGAGGAAGAATATCTTACCATTAACTACGATGACGGCACGAAAACCGTTTTTTACACCGTAGATTTCGAGGACCCCTTGAAATTTATCTGCTATGAAGACAGCGGTTATTATTTCTTGGCAAGAAACAAGGATATTGAAGAGCCTTCGGTTTTAGAGTTTAACCCTATTGCCGCTTCTATTTACGGTTCTTCCAACCTTAACTTCCTTGCATCATTTTATGCCGACAACGAATATCTCCCCGACGAGCTTAAGGAGCACAACCCCACCGAGGACACCTGGCTTTGCCAAATGGTTGCGGAATATATCACCGAGGGTGAAAACGTTTCTGTTCCCGCAAAGGCAGAGGAATTAGAGGACCTTTATTACATCCGTCTGCTTTCGCAGGACTATCCCGGACTTTATTATTTAATTTCCTTTTTCGGATATAACGGCAGATATTTCTTAAGAGACAGCTCGATAAACAAAACCGTTTATTGCCCTCGCGACATTGTTGTTAGAATGGTGGGCGAATGAGCGAAACAGTCTATCGCAATATAGAGCAAGCAGATGCAAAATCTGCCGCAGCGCTCGAAAAGGAATGCTTGGACACCGCTTGGACAGAGGACCAAATTAAAAATCTGCCCCAACAGGCATTTTATATGGGTGCGTTTTGTGAAAACACCCTTTGCGGTGTTCTTTCGGCATATTTCGTTGCCGACGAGGTTCAGATCATGAATTTGGCGGTTTCGGATAATTTTCGCCGAAAGGGTATCGCCTTTGGGTTGATGAGCGAATTATTAACCCAAGCAAAGGAAAAGAATTGCTGTTTTATAACCCTTGAGGTTGCCGAAAACAATATTGGCGCAATTAAGCTTTATGAAAAATGCGGTTTTTCGGCGGTGGGCAAAAGAAACGGATTTTACGGCGATATTGCGGCAATTATAATGGAAAAATCACTTTAGAATTAAATGTAATAAAAATTTTGGAAGTTTGTTTATGAAAATTTTAGGTATAGAATCCTCCTGCGACGAAACCGCGGCGGCGGTTGTTGAGGACGGACGAAAGGTTTTATCATCGGTTGTTGCATCACAAATCGATATCCACGCGGTTTACGGCGGTGTTGTTCCCGAAATCGCCTCCCGCGCACACACCGAAGCAATTTGCGGTGTGGTTAACAGCGCGCTGGAGCAAGCAGAGGTAACGATTAACGATATCGATGCAATTTCCGTTACCAACGCGCCCGGACTTATCGGCGCGTTGCTTACGGGCGTTTCCTTTGCCAAGGGCTTGGCATTTTCCACAGGAAAGCCTCTTGTGCCCGTACACCACATTCGCGGCCACGTGGCGGCAAACTATCTTGTCCACGAAGAACTTAAACCGCCTTTTGTGGCTTTGGTTGTTTCGGGTGGCCATACCTCGCTTATGCGTGTTAACGATTACACCGATTATTCACTTATCGGCTGTGCCAGGGACGATGCGGCGGGAGAAGCATTTGATAAATGCGCCCGTGTTTTAGGTTTGCCCTATCCCGGCGGCGCGGCAATGGATAAATTGGCAGGTCTTGGGGACAGCAAAAAATATAAATTCACCGCGGGCAACGTTGACGGCGCGGAATTTGATTTTAGCTTTTCGGGGTTGAAAACCTCGGTTATAAACCTAGTTCACAGCGAAACCCAGCGCGGTAGAGTTATGGATGAGGAATTTAAAGCCGACGTTGCGGCATCCTTTACAAGTACGCTTATTAAAACCATCACCACCCGTCTTGAGCTTCTTTTCCAACGCGAGGGCGGTTGTAACATTGTTCTTGCAGGCGGGGTTGCGGCAAATTCCCATTTGCGCAAGGCTGTGGGCGAAACCGCCGAAAAATACGGCGCGAAGCTTTATTTGCCCCCTCTTAAGCTTTGCGGGGACAACGCGGCGATGATCGCATCCCAAGGTTATTTCGAATTTTTAGATGGTGTCCGCGGCGGCACAGACCTTAACGCCTACGCCACAAAATCGGTTTGATTTTACCCCTGTTTTCACCCCGAATTTCGGGGTGAAATTTATACCCTTTTGCCACCATCAAAATCACGGTGATTTTGTGGTTTTAACGGTTTTAAAATTCTGCGAAATTAACAAAAATTTCGCCAAAAAAATTTGCATTTTCTACCCTTTTTCGGTTCGGTGCATAAACACCTTGGGTGTAATGTATATTACATAATGTTGTGTGGAAAAAGTGGATAAATCGGTGGAAAACTCATACTTGTCCACATCTTTTCACGAAAAATCAAGGAAAATTCGACATTCGTTGGTGGAAAACTCGGTGGATAAAGTGGAAAACTATATTCCATAACGCAATTACGCAACCTGATTATGTCAACTTGAAGCCTGTATATTTTGGTGAATATACACCTTTTTTGGGAATATAAAAACGCCGTCTGATTTGTCAATTTACACAATTGCAAAGGACAGCTTTTTCGGGCAAATTTTTATATAAAAAATACACCCTGAAAACGGTTGGTTTTCGGGTGTATTTGTTGTTTGATTTATTGGGTTATTTAACGGTATCCTCGCCGTTTAAGAACTTAAGGCTTCGCTCTACCGAATCCTTGGATTCCCCCCAAGGGAGAGAATCGAAACGGTAATCGAACTTCTTGCAGAAAAGGGATACGTCATCCTTTAGGCTGTCCAGATAAGCGCAAACCTTTTCGTTGGCGGCGCGTACCAAATCGGCATAATTTTCCTTGCCCAAAACCTTTTTGGCGGCAAGAACAAAACGGCGGTAATGGGGCAGACAGAAATAACGCACCTCACCAAAGGAATTGCGGAAATCCTTTTCTTCATCGAACAAATGCGCCGCTGTGGTGAAATATTTGGCATATTTTTCCTCGATTCTGTCGCAGACGTAACAGCTGTGCTCTAACCTTTCGATACGCTCTGTACTTTTCGCCCCGATATCGCGGGAAAAGATATTGCCCAGCTTTATTTCCTTTTTTAATGATTCCAAATGGCTTTCCAAAATAAGCCCCAAGCCAAGGCGGTTTTTCATTTCGAACATTCTTGCATAATGGGCAGAGCAAAAGCCTTTTTCGTTGGTAAGCTGACGAATTTCAGGCTCCATCATAGATGCGCCCAAAATTAGCTCAAGCTCGTTTTGCTCTAATTTTTCGAACATAGCGCAAAAAGGACATTTATGCTTGTTTTCGGCGAATGCCTCGGTAACGGGTATTGTATATATATGTTCTTTCAAAATATCAACTCCTTTTCTATATTCTAACATAAATTCAACAGAATTACAAGGAAAATAACAATTATGAAATTATACGGCATAGGAAACGACCTTTTGCTTTGCGAAACAAATAATTTCGACCCCTTTATTTCCTGCGAATGCGGTCAATGCTTTCGTTTTGAGAAAATAAGCGAGGACGAATATAGCCTTGTGGCTTGCCACCGCAACCTTATAATCTCCCGCCACAAGGACGGCTGGCTGTTTAAGGATATGACAGAAGCCGAATTTTTGGAAAGCTTTGTGCCCTATTTTGATTTAGATAGAGATTACGGCGAAATTATAAAAAGCTTTGCCTTTGACGAGCCTATTTCAAAAGCCGCCACGGTTGGGGGCGGTATACGAATTTTCCGCCAAGACCCTTGGGAAACCTTAATTTCCTTTATCATTTCCCAAAACAACAACATTCCCCGTATTAAAAAGATTATTAATTCCCTTTGTCAGCTTCTTGGTGAGGAGAAAAACGGGATTTACACCTTTCCCACCCCCTCACAAATCTACCAAGCGGGGGTTGAGGGCCTTGCCCCTATAAAAAGCGGTTTTCGGGCGAAATATATTTTCGATGCCGCAAGCAAGGTTATTTCCGGCGAGGTTTCTTTAGACCGTGTGGCGGTTTGCGGTTATGAATCCGCATTAACCGAGCTTAAGCTTATTAAGGGCGTTGGGGACAAGGTGGCAAACTGTGTTTTGCTTTTCGGCTTTGGATATTACGAGGCGTTCCCCATTGACGTTTGGGTTAAGCGTGTTATATCCGAGCATTACCCCAACGGTTTAGACCCAAAAACCCTTGGAAAATATGCGGGAATCGCCCAACAATATTTGTTCCACGCACAAAGGAATAATCCGATTTAACGTGATTTTGTGTGATATGTGGCGAGCAGTCGAGGAAAATGAGTTCCCCTAAAAATCTTGTATTTGTAGGGACAGGCGTCCTCGACTGTCCGTTATGTAGCAAAATCTCTATGACTCTCATAATCTTTAAGTAGTGAAGGGAGGCATTGCAATGGGCTGTTTTGATTCGTTCTTCGGCAACAATAATTGCTGCTGGATCATCATTCTTATCGCTATCATTATTCTTTGCTGCTGCGGCTAAACCGCAATAGAAAGAAATTACCTTTAAGGCGAACCGTTCGCCTTGTGATGTGCATAATTTTTTCGCGGGGCGGAATCCTTTGGTTTTCGCCCTGCAATTACCCCAAAAAACAAAACGCTTCCCACAAAGGAAGCGTTTTTTGTTATATTTAAAATTAATCTTCGATTTTAAAAGTACCGAAGAATTCGGGACGGTGGAAATCGGGGGTGGGGTTATCGATAGGCGCCCACATACCAAAGTGGGGAATTTCGGTTTCATCACCGCATTTATAAAAATTACCCTTAAAGCTTTCGCCTCTGCCAAAGCTGAATTTACCGAAAAGCTTACCGATAAGGTCGTTAGAGAAGAAAACCTCAACGCTCCATTTATCTTCCTCTTTGGTAGCTTTAACTCTGGGAAGGGGGGCAAGCATATTTATAGGAGTTTTGTTTGCGCGGTCGGAACGAACTGCGGCAAGGAAAGAGCCGTTGGAGTTCATTTCGAAGTTCATATATTTATCGCCGTTATCGAAGTTTACGAAAAATTCAAGACAGCTGTCTTTATAAACAGGGTCGTTAAATCTTGCGGTATATTCCGCCTTGGGATTGGATTCTACAGCGGTCATACGCAAAGCAAAGCCTTTGCCCTCGACGTAAATTAACTGACCGTAAGCCTCGGGGGTATAACCCTCTGTCCATTTATAATTTGAAATCATTGCCTTTTCGGCACGGGAAAAATCGATTTCCTGTTCCACACGAACAAGGTATTCCATAAATAAATCCTCCGTTTTTTGGATATTTTCTTCCTTTATTTTATTACATCCTTTCCCTTTTGTCAAGAAGGAGATGAAACAATCGAATTGTATAAAATTTTTGTAAACATACACCTTGTCCCCTTGTTTTTGACGATAAGTTGGAGTATAATCCCTTTGTACGAAATTTCAAGGACGGTGAATTTAATGTTAACCAATCTGCCTGAGCCTTTAATTACCTTTGCAGGTTATAAAACCTCTATACAAAACTGCTCGAAGCTTACCGTTAGCGAATATATAAACGATTTGGTTTTGTTCTTTAGATATATAATAACCGCAAGAAGCGGCAAGAACCCCGAAAAAATCGATATGAAAACCGTTTCCCTTGCGTCATTGGATTATGATTTGGCGGGTTCGGTAAGAACCGACGAGATTTACGGATATATGCTTTATCTCGCCCAAGGGAGAGAAAACGGGGTTAGGATTCGTGCCCGCCGTCTTTCGGCGATAAAGGCGTTTTATAAATATCACACGGTTAAATCCCGTAGGATTGCCGAAAACCCCGCAAAGGATATCGACAGCCCCACGGTTAAACCCGCGTTGCCGAAATATTTGTCCTTGGAGGAAAGCATTGCTTTGTTGGAAAGCGTACCCAAGGACAATCCCAATTATCAAAGAGATTATTGCATTTTAACATTGTTTTTAAACTGCGGAATGCGTCTTTCGGAGTTGGTGGGCATTAACCTTGCGGACATCGAAAGTGATTTATCCAAGCTTGTTGTTACCGGTAAGGGCAACAAAATGCGCGTGGTTTATCTTAATGGCGCGTGCAAGGCGGCTTTAAGAGATTATCTTTCGGTGAGAGAGCAAAACGCCACAAAATTCGGTCAGCCGATTATTGATAAAAACGCGCTGTTTTTAAGCTCGCGCAGGAAAAGAATTTCTAACCAGATGGTTCAAACCCTTATTTACGAATACCTTGACAAGGCAGGTCTTGGGGGCAGAGGTCTTTCTGTTCACAAACTGCGCCACACCGCCGCTACGTTAATGTACGGCGACGGCGAGGGTGTTGATATTTTAACACTGCAAAACATTTTGGGACATCAACAGCTTACCACCACCCAAATTTACACCCACCTTTCAAACAAAAAGATGGAAGAGGCGGCAGAAATGAATCCTCTTGCGAAAATTAAAAAATAGTTCGTTATATATGGAGAAAACAAATGATAGAAAAGACAATCGCTGTTGCAAGCTTTGACGTTTACCCCAACAGCACAATTAAACCCTCGGCGCTTCAGCATTATATGCAACAGCTGGCGCGGGAGGATTGCGACCAGATGGGATATACATATAAAGTTATGCGGGACATAAATATGGTTTTCGTTATGACTAAATTGGGCATTTCTGTTGAAAAGCCTGTGTCTGCCTATGACGTTTTAACCGTAAAAACCTATCAAAACCGCGTTTCGGGCATTACCTGGGAACGTGAATTTGAATTTTACCGCAACGGCGAGGAGATTATTCACGCCACAACCCAATGGGTGGTGGTTAAATATGACACCCGCCAAATTGTGCGCCCAAGGGATTTCCCCTTTGGAATAAACTCTCTGGAAAAGGAATGTAACCACATTCCCCTGCCCCGAAATATCGATTGTACGGGTTGTACCGAGGCGGGTCAGCGAGTTGTCAGACTTTCGGATTTGGACGAAAACGACCATTTGAACAACTGTGTATATTCTGACATTTCTATGGATATAATCCCCTATAACAGAAAAGAGGATTTTGTTAAAGAGGTTGTAATTATCTTTAGACAAGAGGCAAGAATTGACGAAACCTTAAATCTCTCGCTTTGCGAAAAAGAGGGCGGTTTCGCCATAAGCGCATATAATTCTACAGCAGATAAACCCTGCTTCGAAGCAAAAATCACCTTGGGTAAAATTAGCGGTTGATTTTTGGTTTTCTCTGTGTTAAAATACATAAGACTTTGGTATGACTTTATTTTAAGGAGGTTCTTTGTCGGATATGAGACGGGACGTTGCAAGTAACCGCGCCGCTTATCACGAATATTTTGTTATCGAAAAGTTCGAAGCCGGCATTGAGCTTTTCGGTACCGAGGTTAAATCACTTCGCGGCGGCAGAGTTAATTTAAAGGATTCTTTTTGCCGTATCGACAAGGGCGAGCTTATGGTTTACGGTATGCATATAAGCCCTTACGAGCAGGGCAATATTTTTAACCGCGACCCATACAGACCGCGCAAACTTTTGATGCACCGCAAGGAGATTGACAGACTTTTCGGCGCAGTTGGACAAAAGGGTTATTCTTTAATTCCCCTTTCTATTTATTTCAGCGGACGCTGGGCGAAAATGGAACTTGGGCTTTGCAAGGGCAAAAAGCTTTATGACAAACGCGCCACCGAAGCCGAAAAAACCGCAAAGCGCGAAATGGAACGGGCAGACAAGGGTAATTATTAATGGCAACCTGGATAATGCACCTCCGCGTGGCGGAAAAGCTGTTAAACCAAACGGCTTTAGCCGAATTTTTTAAGGATATCGACGAAAAGGCGTATTACGTGGGTTCAATCGCCCCCGACAGCGGTACAATGGTGGGTGAATTCACCTATATCCCCCCGAAGGATACCTCCCATTGGAAGCGGGATGAGGTCAGCTATGACCAACGTTTTCTTGATAACCGCGAATTTTACGTTAAATATTATCTTGATGAACCCGATTTGTTTAAAAAATCGCTGTTTTTGGGATATTATTTACATATTCTTACCGATACTATCTACGTGCGAGATATAATTCACCCCTATATCGACAAAATGGGCAAGCCCTTTTGGCGGGAAAATATTTTAGGCATCCGCAAGGGTTGGTATGAAATCGATTTTCGTTTTATTGCCAACAACCCAAATTACCGCCCATTTGCTTTGCTTAAAGAGGTAAAGCCTTTTGAGAATTCATATCTTGATTATTTTGGAAAGACCGATATTTACAACAGGGTTCAAAACGCTATAGAGCTTTATTCTAACCCTAAAACAGACCCAAAATGCGAATTTTTCACCCATCCCGAAGAATATACGGATGAATTAATCGATAAAATGGTTGATGAAATAAGCCAATTTGTTTTAAATAATAAATAGCAGTGTTAATAACACTGCCTCGTGGGGGCGTAAAGGTTTCGACGGGGATTTTGAAACGGAGTAAGCGAGCGGAAGCGCATAACTTCCTTAAAATGTGCAACTTTAAAATTAAACGCTAACAATAACAAATTAGCAGTAGCTGCCTAACCGCAGCTACCGTCGTACCGAGTAGTACCGCGGATTCGGATACGGCGTCACTTAGCGGTGAACGTGTGTTGGGCAAAGCTTTGAGCCCTTCCATGAACTAATGAAGCTACCGGCCTTGTAAGCCTGCCTTTCGGCATACAAGGTGGGGAATCCTAAAGAAAGGCTGCGCTCGGAGAAAGCACCGCGGATAGGTTTTCGGACAGGGGTTCGATTCCCCTCGCCTCCACCATAACAAACGCATACGAACTCTGTATAACATGGTACAAGGGCGTATTTGCGATCAACATAGAAATACCGCAGAGGTGAAAACCCTCTGCGGTATTTTTTTATATTTCATACTCACTCAGCCAGTCTGCGAACTCCTCAAGTATATCATCACTCACACCGAGCCAACCGGCACAATACTTACTCTCTGAAAAATCACCGTACAGCTCTTCAACTGTATTAGGCTGTATTTGAAGGCTACCGTGTTCATTAAGGTAAGCAAGTATTTTTCTCATATCTTCAGGGTATCTAAATTCTGAGTTGACATACGGAACATACACTCTCAATGTATTCACCTCCTTTGTGTAGCTTTGTCAATCAACAAAAGTTTTTCTGCGAATATCCCACAGACCGAAGTACCTACCGTTCATGTACACCTTGTACCTCTGAAACACGCAGGGCTTTATTGTGAGCCTGTGTTTCTCAAGGTTGTACCCAAAGAGTTGTACAGCCTCTGAGATTTGCTTTTCAATTTCTACCACACGCTTGACCGCCTCAATGGTAATATGCTTTTTCATAACAATAGTTGTTTCTCTCATTCTTCAGTCCTCCTGCTAAAAAGTGTGTCTATACTTTTGAATAATCTCCTGTAGTGCCAAACATCAGAAAAGTACATAGGTGTGTACCAATACTTTGAGGAATCGTCACCGCCTCTCATAGGATCGGTGAGCGTATTACCTATTTTGATAAATCCGGCACAGCCTAAAAGTGATAGCTGAATGTAACACATCATACCTGTGGTAAAGTCTATATCCTGAGCTGCTACAAGCACGTGGTTTTGCCAATTCAAAGGACTACCTGCTTTTTCTAATGCGTGACGGATAGAATGAACACCGGCTATGAGGGTTGCACCTGCACCGCAGGCACAATCATTTATCTCAACATATCCATGCTGTTCTATTTGTCCCACAACATTACCCGTTGTGATTTCTGCCATACAACGGCACACGTCATACGGCGTGAAAAACTGACCTATCCAGTGATTACCTAACTCAAGCTCCATATAAACGCTGCCGAGAAAGTCCTGCTCAGGCTCTTTGTCAATGGCGCTTGCGACCTCCCAAACAAGCTCAGGAAAAACCATACGCTCTTTTTCGTTGTATTTCTCAATGATTTTCATATACATTGCCTCACGCTCCTCAGCGTGTCTTTTATCCACTGAGTTAGAAATTGCACAGGCAAACATGACGATAAAATCACTCCATACCTCCCACGTGTGGTATCGAGTAGAAAGATCGAGTAACTTTTTAGCAAAGGCAGATTTCTCTGCACCCTGTACTCTTTTCTTTGCCATTAAAACTTAAACTCCTTAACATTTTTATCATCTACAGAGAAAGTTGCATTTTTATATTTTCGTGGGTGTTGCAACTGTGTGAGCTTTGCACAATCAAGTGCTTTTTGTTTTGCGTCCTCCGGGCTATCAGTTTTAATAATATAGCCAATGCCGGTAACAGCTTTTCCTCTTGGCGGTGTAGCTCCATGCACCGTAACCAATACGTCAAAATGTTTCATTGCTAATCCTCCAATTTTTCTATAATGTATTGAAAATTTGAGTAAAAAGCAGTATAATATTAAGTGCCGTTCACACGGACGGCTCAACACCGTCCGTGCTTCAGGCGCTTAGGTATTACTCTGCAATGTACTCAAGGTATTCTTCGTAAGATACGAAAGTTATCCAAGAGCCGCATACGCAAGCAGTGTAATAACCATCCGGGGTAAATCCTTCTTCCATAAGGGCTTGCTCCTTTCTAAAGTTCTCACTGTGCCAGCAGTGGGGACTTTTTTTTATTATCAAGATTTCCTCTTGACACTATATATTATACAGGATTTCCTAAATGATGTCAAGGGTTTTATAAATGTTTTTCTAAATATTTTTCTAAATATCTTGACAATATACAGATTTTCCTATATAATTATGCTTGCAATACTGAAACAGGAGGTAACAAACCTATGACGAACGCTCAGCGTATTAAAATGGCTCTTGCCTATAAAGGTATGAGTGAGGCGCAGCTTGCAAGAGAGCTTGACAGCACACCCTCTGCGTTTAATCAACGTATGAAAACAGATAAGTTTACATCTGAAGAGTTGGAGAGGATTGCGACAATCCTCAATGCAGAATACAAAGCCTCTTTTGTTTTCCCGGACGGTACGCAGATCGGATAGCCCCCCCTAATTATTTTTTAGGGGCTTTTGTGTAGCCCTGAAGAAAATTGAAACAAAAAAATCCCCCAAAAGTGCGATTGTAACACTTTCGGGGGATTTTTCTATAAATATACGTATGTATGGACGCTATGGCGTAAAATACTCCATAACTTCTTTAATTTTAGGGTTTATTAGCAAAATAGTGTTACAATGTTACAAAACACGAAAAAGCCTTGATTTTATGCGGTTTTTCGGTTGTAACAAAAGGGGTAACAACAACGTTACATTGTTACCCCTTAGGCGTAACACTTTTGAGCCTGTAACAACTTTTGTTACATTACTTTGTAACGGCTTATTCTGTAGTACCGTCCTCTTTCAATTCAGGCAAACCTGCAACCGAAGTAAGCAAGGACAAAATACCTGCAAGCAAGGATGCAGATACTACAACACGCCAATCTACAGCAGACATAACTGCGGTAGTACCAATAGTTGCAACAGCAGTCTGAGCAACAGTTTTTGCCGCACGAATACCAGCGGCTTTGAGCCAGTTAATAACTTTTGTTTTCATTTGATTATCTCCTTATCAATTATAATTTCTTTGCGTAGTCAAGGCTGATCCAGCCTGCACCACTCTTGAGCTTGCCCCACTTAGTAGCACCTGTGCCGGTAGCTTCATCAACAATGGTGTAAACACCCTTATCTCTGATAACACCGTTAGTGCCGTAGTTCGTACCCGGACCTTTGCGGATATTCAAAGCAGAGGCAGTTACCTTTACGGTATAAGCCTTAAAGGCTTCTACCTTTTCAGCAGGAGCAGTGCTTGTCTTACCTGCATACTTATCATAGTAAGCCTGTCCGTACTTAGCCCTTGTGGCCTTTACACTGTCACCCTGATTTGCAGGCTTTTCATATCCTGTGAGGATAATATCAGAAGCCTGTTTTACAGAGGTTGCGGATTTCAAAACGGACATAACCGTCTTGTAGCCCTGCAACTCTTTCCACAAAAACTCAAGCTGCATACCTAAGTCACCGATAGACTTTTTAACGCTCTGTGCGTATTCAAGCAGAGCCTGCTTACGGGACCAATACGTCCACTGTGCAAGACCATAACCGGCAGAGTCTTTTACAAAGTTTCCGTATGTACCCTTGTCAACAGCCTCAGTATAAGAAGCGTCAGTATAACCGAGCTTCTTTTCATAAGTCTGCTGTAAGTTTTTAGGATTCAATGCGCTCTCTGCGTTCAAGTTACCCATGATACCGGCAACCGCAAAAGCATTTAAGCCCTTACCTGTGAGGAAGTCCCAAATAGTTTTAGCGGTATCGGTTGTCTGAGCCTGCTGAGTAGTTGCAGTCTTATTAGCTACAGTGGTAATAATTGCTGTAAATCCAGCCGCTTTTACCTTCTTGAGCTGAGCGTCAGCGTTTGCTCTCACGCTGTAAGCACCAACCTGAATTTTGTAGTAGCCGTCAGCCTCAACAATGCAAGCGTCAAAGCCTTTAGCCTTAACCTTCTTGAGCTGAGCTTCAGCATTAGCTTTATTCTTATATGCACCTGCCTGTACACGGTACAGAGTGCCTGTTGCAGCAGGCGTTGTAGTTTCAGGCTTTTTCTCAGCAGAGCCGTTGAGCTTATCAAGGTAGCTCTGTACCAAAGCCTTAAACGCTTTCCAGTTCTTATAGGCAGTTGCACTATTAGAGCTGTTAAAGATATAAGCAGGACACCACTTCTTACCGCTGATAGGATTAGTACACTGCTTATCAATATCACTGAAGGACTTACCGGCAGCCTTGTTTACCCAATAGGTGTGAGTTACCATGTTGTCAACAGTTAAGCCGTGTACCCAAAGCAAGTAAGCAGCAAGACGTGCGCCGTTGTCTTTTGCTTTTTCGTCATGCTCCTTGTTGTCATTCATAATGATTTCCATAGAGAGCGAGGTCATGTTACCGCCGTCAGCAGTAGAGCCGTCCCCAGCGTGCCAAGTTACCTCAGCAGAGCCTTTAGGATCGTTCTTACAAGCGCCTGTACCGGCTTTCATATTCTGCCATGCACATACATCATCAACGTAGAAATGTACACGCACACTACCCATATTTTCATTATAGGTAGCACGGCTGTACTGTTCGCCGTCATCATGTACATTGTCAAGATCGTCTGTGTTATGGATAGTAAGAGAGCCGGGCTTACCTGTGTTGTTGGTAAGTTTTCTCTCTTTCTTATACAACGCATTTGCAGAAAAGCCAGCGTTTACGGCTTTTGTTGCACTTTTCCAGCGTGTACCGTCAGGAATGATTTTCTCATTGACTGTAACGCCGTTAGCGTTGTAAGTAGCATTAGGTGTTAAAAGTGCCATAGTATAACCTCCTTATTTTTGTTCGTGAGCCTTTTTGTTAATGTGTTTTTCGATTTTGTCAATAGCCTCTGACACAGGACCGTTACAGCCTTGAGCTGCAAGACCTTTAAGGCAGGCAAGCAAA